>CALOEA010000006.1:0-270136 GCA_942492185.1 uncultured Alphaproteobacteria bacterium | reverse complement strand
TGCTGATCGAGCGCCACGGCTTCTTCGTGCGCCAGAACCGGATCCGCGCCGGTGCATGCCCGGGGTGCGGCACCGCGATCGACGGCATCGGCATGAGCGGGTCCTGAATGCAGAAGGCCCTGATCGTCACCGGCCTCACCATCCTGGTCATCGGCCTGCTATGGCCCTGGCTCGCGAAGCTTCCCTTCGGGCGCCTACCCCGGCGACATCGTCGTCGAGCGCGAGGGCTTCCGCTTCTATCTGCCCCTGACGACAGGGATTCTCCTTAGCCTCATCGTTTCTCTGCTGATCTGGCTCTTTCGTCGGTGATCCGAATCAAAGACGACGTTTGGCACCTGGCGCGCTATGCCCTTCTCGGGTTCGCTTTCGCTAATCCTTAACGGCTCTCGAAGCGATCCAGGACATTCAGAAAACCCTCAGGCAGCCGCGAGCGGACCTTCTGGGCAATCTGCTCGGGGACAGCGCCGTAGAAGGCCTCAGCGATACCGCCGGCGATGCAGGCCATGGTGTCGGCATCGCCGCCGAGGGAGATGGCGTTCCGCACCGCGCTCTCGTAGTCGGTGGACGCCAGGAAGGCGATCAGGGACTCGGGCACCGATCCCTGGCAGGAGACGTCGACGCGGTAGCTCGGACGGATGGCATCGAGCGAGCGCGCGAGGTCATAGCCGAAACGGTCCTCAATCTCCGACCTGATGCTCTCTTTGTCTGCTCCAGAGCGGGCGAGGAAGACCGCGAGTGCCGTGGCCCGGGCGCCCTTGATGCCCTCGGGGTGATTGTGCGTAACGGCGGCGCTCCTGGCCGCTTCCGCCAGCACTTCATCGACGGTATCCAGCGCAAAGCCCACAGGGCTTACCCGCATGGCCGCGCCGTTGCCCCAGCTGTTGTAGGGACCGGCATCGTCGCTGAGCAACCAGCGATAGAAGCTGCCGCCGTAGCCGGCGTTGGGATAGCCCCTCCCGTAGCGGCGGTAGGCGGT
This sequence comes from uncultured Alphaproteobacteria bacterium, assembly GCA_942492185.1. Taxonomy (GTDB): domain Bacteria; phylum Pseudomonadota; class Alphaproteobacteria; order Kiloniellales; family JACOMY01; genus CALOEA01. The sequence goes on along the minus strand of CALOEA010000006.1, from coordinate 269,160 downwards.
GGCGTAATCCCCGTCGCCGAGCAGGGCCTCGGCGGCGGCGACGGTCAGCACGGTATCGTCGGTGAACCGGGCCGCCGGCGGAAACAACTCGAAATCGGTCGTCTTGACGGGGCTTGCCTCGTAGACGGATCCGATAACGTCTCCTGCAATCGCGCCGAGCATGGTACGCCCTCTCCTATTGTTCTCTCTTGCTGTACAGCCAAGGCCGTTCCTGCACCAGCATCGGGATCGACGCCGGCAGGGACTCGTGAATCCCGAGCACAAGGAATCCGCCTGCGACTAGGCGTTCGTCCAGGCGTCTGGCGATCGCTGTCTGCATCGCCGTCTCGAAGTAGGTGAAGGCCAGGTTGCGGCACAGAATCAAATCGAACCGGCCCTCCGAGTATTCACGGCGGCTGTCCTGCTCCAGGAAGCGTACCGGTCTCTGGTAATCGGCCCGAAGACAATGCTCTTCGCCGAACGGCTCGAACGCGGCGCGCCAGCTGTCCGGCACATCCTGCAGACTGGTTGCAGGGTAGCAGGCACGACGGGCGCGCTCGATCAGATGGGGGTCTGAGTCCGTTGCCAGGATTTCTGGAGCGGACTCTTTAACCCCCGCGTGGCTGAACGCAAATAGCAGGGCCAGGGTGTAGGGCTCCTCCCCGCTTGCGCAGCCCACGCTCCAGATCCGCAGGTGGCCCTCGCCGCGCGTCCTTGCCCTCTCTGCCAAGTGGGGGAGGACTTCGCGCTCCAGCGTCCGCCACACCCCCTGGTCCCGGTAGAAGCGCGAGATGCTGATCCGGCACAGCCCGTCCATCCGTCTCCACTCCTCGGGATGCATTTCCAGCAGCGCCCGATAGTCCGCCAAGTTCTTGAGTCCCAGCTCGGCCAAGCGCCTGCCCAGGCGCTTGCAGACCTGGCCCCGCACGCGCCGGAAGCCGGGCCAGCGCATCTCGAGCCGCGGCAGGGCCCACTGAAGGAATCCGGTGCAGTCTGCATCTTTCATGATGTTAGGACGGATGGACGCATTCCGGTGCCACGACTTCTCCCCGGGCGCAATGCGCCGAACCAGCGGACCGACAGGATGAAGGCGTGCAGAGCCAGTAGCTGCCGAAGTCCGATACCTGCTCCTCCCGATCGATGCGGAGACCAGCCTTGCCGAACTCCTGCCGCCGGTCCTCGGCGATGAATAACGGATAGTTCGGTCCCTCGATCCATTCGATGAAGCGGATAAACCAGCCCCCGTCTCGACCGTAATCGAAGATCAAGACATGAGTCCCGGCTATGCGGGCCGTCTCCCGGACGATGAAGCGGCGAAACTCCGGCGACAGACCGTGGAGAAAGTAGCCCATGGACACCAGGTCGTAGGCGCCGGAGTCGATCCGGTCGAGATGCCGGAGATCGAGGTTGCGGAAATCGACCCCCGGAAATCGCCGCCGCGCACGGCTTAGGAGCTTGTCGGCGAAGTCGAGCCCCGCCACCGCATGCCCGCGCTCCGCGAAAGCGCCCGCCAGAAGGCCGGTACCGGTGGCCAGGTCGAGCACGCTGAGCTCAGACGGCAGCGCGAGCCGAATCAGCACATCCCGGTACTGCGGGAACAGATGCCGCTCGACGATGGGGTACAGGGGCGACATCCGGTTGAAGAAGCGCCGCGCACGGCGGCGCTCGTCGAGAAATGCTTCTTTATCGGTCATTCTTCCCGCAGACTCGTCTCCTGACCCACCTGAGTTGGACGCTGACCAGATTAGCATCACGGGCGCCACCAGAAACTACGCTTACAGCATGGCCCGCATTCTCGTCGGCACGACATCCTGGACCGAGAAGACGCTCGTCGAATCCGGGCGTTTCTACCCGGTCCGTGTGCACACCGCAAAGGACCGGGTGCGGTTCTACGCGAGCCGGTTTCCCGTCGTGGAGGTGGACAGCTCTTAACTATGGCCTCCCCTCCTCCCGCAACGCCAGCCTGTGGGCTGAGCGCACGCCCGAAGGCTTCGTGTTCGACGTCAAGGCCTTCCGTCTGCTCACGCAGCACCAGACGCCGCCGGACGCGCTTCCGAAGGACATCCGCGAAAGCCTGGCACCGACGGCGAAGAAGAACCTCTACTACAAGGACATGCCGGCAGAGGTTCTGGACGATCTGTGGTCGCGCTTTCGCTCGGCCTTGGATCCTCTGCGCCGCTCGGGCAAGCTCGGCGTGGTGCTGTTCCAGTTCGCGCCCCGGTTTGTGTTTCGTCCCTTGAGCCTGAAGCTGATCTCGGCCTGCGCCGAGCGGCTGCCGGGGGACCGGATCGCGGTGGAGTTCCGCAACAAGTCCTGGTTCGCGGAGAAGCATGCCGACGAGACCATCGCCTTTGAACTCGAGCACGGATTGGTCCATGTGGTGGTGGACGAGCCCCAGGGTTTCCCCTCCAGCGTCCCGGCGATATGGGAGTCAACCTCGCCGGAGTTGGCCATCATGCGCCTGCACGGCCGCAATCGTGCGACCTGGGCCAAGAAGGGCATCTCCGCGGCCGAGCGCTTCAACTATCTCTACTCGGAAGAGGAGCTGCGCAAGCTCTCGTGTTCAGTGAACAGGCTCGGCGAGCACACCAGGGAGGTGCATGTCCTATTCAACAACTGCTATCGGGACAATGCGCAGAGAAACGCGCTCAGGCTGCAGTGTCTGATGAACCCGTAAGGCAAAGACCTTTCCCGGTCGGGTTTGCACCTGCCGAGTAGCCGAGAGAAATCGAGCCATGCACATCGACCAGTACCGTTTCGGCTATATCGACATCGAGGGCCACAGCTACGATGCCGATGTCATTATCTTTCCGGGCCATGTCCAGGAGCGCTGGTGGCGCCAGGAGGGACACAGTCTGGCACGGGAGGACCTGGCGACCGTCGTGGCCGAGAAGCCCGAGCTGCTCGTCGTTGGCACGGGCTACTACGGGCGCATGCAGGTTCCCGAAGAGACGCTCGACGCCCTGCGCGGCGCGGGCATCGATGTGAGGGTCGAGAAAACGGGCTCGGCTGTCGAGGAGTTCAATCGGCTCCAGCGAGACTGCGCGCGTATCGTCGCCGCCCTGCACCTCACCTGCTGATGCAGGTCCGTCCCGTCAAGCGGGCGGATGTCCCCCAGATCGCCCGCCTCTACTACGAGACCGTGCATCGGGTGAACGCCCGAGACTACAGTCCGGAGCAGATCCGGGCCTGGGCGCCACGGGTCTATCCGGACGCCGTCTGGCAGCGGCGCTTCCGGCGGTATGAGGTCTTCGTCGCCGAGGACGGCGAAGCTATCGTTGGCTTCGTCGAGCTGGGACGAGCGGGAGAGATCGACTGCTTCTACGTGCACCACGGCCATCAGCATCGCGGCATTGGGGCCACCCTCATGGCCCGGGTCGAACGCCGGGCCAATAGTCGCGGAAATACGCGCCTGCTCGCGGACGTGAGCGTTACCGCCGGGCCCTCCTTCCGCCGCCTGGGCTTCCGGGTCGTCAGACGGCAGATCAAGATCTACCGCAACCGCGCCTTCAAGCAGGCGGTGATGGAGAAGCGGCTGAGACGGGCCGGGTAAGTCCTGCGCCTTCTATTTGCTGGCGTTCCCGTACAGCCTGGCGTGGGCCTCCGGGTCCAGGATCTCCCGGATGTCCACGAAGCTCCCGCTCGGCCAGTCCTTGAGCCGGGGCAGGATCGAGATCAGCCGCTCGGCCGCGGCCAACGGCCCAGGCATCGCGTCGGTGCCCCGCGCCTGGCGCAGGCGTTTCAGGGCAGTAAAGGTCTCGGCGTCGGCCTCCTCGCACAGATGATCCATCATCGCCGTGTCGATGATGCCGGGTGCCACCGCGGTGATGTGGGTCTGTGGAAACTCATGGGCGTAAAGTCGGGCGAGCATGTTCAGCGCGGCCTTGGACAGGGCATAACCGCCCCAGCCCTTGTTGCCGAGCACGGCGGCGCCCGACGAGATCATGACAATCTGGTCGATCGGCCTGCCCCAGCCGTGCAGCCAGTCCATGACGGCCTTGTTGGCCCAGAGGTTGACCTCCATGACCTGCTTCAGATCCTCCAGGGGTGTCTCCGTGAGATTCCTGACCTCGCCGAGGATACCGGCATTCAGAACGACCAGGTCCAGCGCGGCGACATCGCCGAGCAGGGCGTCGAGGGCCGCCGGGAGGTTGTCGTAGTCGGTGAGGTCGCAGATCCTGTCGCGCACATCGGGCAGATCGCAGCCGCGCCGGCTGCAGCCGTAGACGCGCCAACCCTGGCGACGGAGATACTCGGCGAGCCCGCGGCCGAGACCCGAGCTGGTTCCTGTGATGAAGGTGGTTTTCATGACGCTGATGATCCCTTGGTACGTCGCCGCGCTCGGCGCAGCAGTGGTCTGGGGTATCCACTACCCGTTGATCGATTTTGCGCTCAAGCGGGTATCGCTGATGTCGGTTCTGCTGTTGACGGCGATTCCGGTGCTTTTGCTGGTGCCATTCTACCGGCACGTTCTTGTCGCTGATGCGCGGACGCTCGCCCAGCTCGGTACCGGGGAGCGCTGGACGGTCCTGTCGATCGCCGTATCGAGCCTGGTCGCAACGGTGCTGCTGTTCGTCTCCATCGAGAGGAAGAACGCCACCCTGGCCGGGCTGATCACGCGCTTTACAGCAAAAGCTGTTTACCAGCGATGGAGGAAGTGCTTGACGCCGGTTTAAAACGAATAATAACTTTCTTTGAAAAGGTGAAACAGGTGGAATTGCCTGCAAGTAAAATACGGCAATATGATCCTGAAGAAAAAAGTTTTAAAAATATTAACACGCCTGAGGATTATTTCCGCTTGCGCGCCACTGTGGTTGCAACGGAGCAACCACAGTTACAGCTCAAGCAAGGCAATAACTGAGCCAGTTGACTTACTGCCTTTTCGCCCAATCTCTCGGAGTCTAACGCTTACCTGACCTTGAACGAAAATTCTAGTAAACCAACAGACTCAGAACTGAGTAACTATTTCACTGAAACGTATCGCCTAACAGGTTCCCCCTTCCTCATGGCGAGCAGTCAATGGCCTGGCTGGAAACGGCCGGGCCTTTTATCTGTAGACTTATTCCGGCAACGGTAAACGGCTCTACGAAAATACCTTTACTTATCGTCCTGACTCCGGAACGCGGTGTTTCGTAACTCTTGGTAAAAGGAAAACATATGCTCAACTATTATCAGGCTAGAAATCCGATCATCAATCCGATTCCTCGGTCGGCCACGGACACCATTCCACGGTTCAACGTCAACATTCAGGCCATGGCTGAAGAGACTATCGTTAGCCAGCATCCACCAGCCGTCTCTTTTATTGCCCCCTCCGGGTCAGGCAAAACAACACTGTTAACAAAGTTGATCGCCGAGTTAAAAAATCGTGGTTATACAGTAGGTGCCATGAAACATGGCCCTCCTGATTTCGAAATCGATCGCCCCGGTAAAGACAGCCATCGCCTTGCCGAGGCTGGTGCAGATAGCATGCTCATAAGCGCTGACAATAAACTGGCGTTGGTCAAGCAAGTCGAGCAACCGCCGACATTCAAAGAGTTACTGGCCACCTATTTTCCGGATGTCGACATTATCTTGGTCGAAGGGTTCAAACGGGTCAGCCTACCGAAAATTGAAATCCATCGCCACCAACACACCAGCGGCCTACTCTGCCGCGGAGAAAAACACGACCCGAACCTGATCGCCGTCGCCACTGACAGAGAGCTACAGGTCGATGTCCCGCAGCTGGACCTGAACCAACCGGAGGTAATTGTCGATTTCCTTTTGCAGAACTTTTCCATCACATAAGCCGTGAGCTTTGACCGGCCTATGGCTGGCTGGAAGTCAGTACTTTATTCACTCGCGAAATCGAAGAGATAAGCCTATTAAAACAAAAAGAGGGTTTTACATCTATTGCGTAGCCCCCTATCCTCTTTCCTCCAAGGAGCGTATCATGCAAATAGTAGAAGCACGTTGCACACACTGTGAACTTACCGCCGTCCTCCCCTCTATCCTAGACTTCGTTATTGGCGATTTACAACGGTAAGTATATTCCTTTAAAACATCCTGGAGAAAGAGAAATATTAGAAGATGTTTTGGGTGAAGGGTATGATCCAAAGTCACTTGCTGAAAGGCTGGTTACTTATATTCCTGTGGCTTGTGCAGCATGCAAAACGCAGTTCGGCTTAGACATTAAAAGAGATGTGCCCACAATGCTCTCAATGGCATCTGACTTGAGGATATTTATATTATCACGCAACATATAGAGAAGACTTGCCCTATGTGCAAAGAGGGAGTGATTAAATCCACTGTGATGTGACTTGACAAGCACAAGACCTCGTGTTGAGACCTATGCCCAAATGGGGAATAAGTCGGCGCTACAATACCTATATATTTTCCCCTAAAAAACGCTTTCAAGCTACGGATTACCACGATAAAGCAACTGCGCAGGCCTATGAACATGGCCGGATTTCTCATCTACATTATGTCAACTTGTCAAATTGGTGCACTTGTCCAAGTCAGCTATTTACAGAACGGGACTGGGCGGCGAACGATCCATTTATAGATGTTACGGGTATTTCTCGATAGACACTGTAGCTTTCTATTTTTAACGTGCTGCGCCCCTGTTTCTGCCATTGCCGATACGATACGATACATATTAAAAGCTTGACCGAAGAAGTCGAACCTACTTCATCTTAATTATTATTAATTATTTCCAGCAATTTTATATTTATTAACGGATACAGGCTTACCTTATTCTCGACATCATCACCGTATGATAATCTGGCAAAAAACTTAAAAAGGCAACCGTGTCAATCTTACAGCAAGAGGTGTTGCTAATGGGAGGGAGAGGATGGTCGTATCGTGCCACAGTGATTTTCTTGAAACAAGCCAGCCCAATGCACGATCAGCAACAGCTCCGTGCCCATTAAGCTCGCCAGGGAAAAATTTCTGATCGAAAAAGTTCTTCAGGAATGCTTAAAGAGAGTGTATCCATTCACTTTTTGGTTGGGATCACTGTTTCCAAAGACTGTATAAATATAAGTTTTCCCGGTAATCGTCGGAGCGTCTGCGCTATAAGTATAAAAGCCTGCACCTTGCAAAAAAACACCATGGACGCCTGGAATTTCTAAACCAAAAGCAGCTGCTCTAGCACCGCCGGAAAAACCTGTTAAGATCATCATGTCATTTTGAACAGCTACAATATCGAAAGGTCTTCATGCGCTTGCAAGGTATTCCCGATAATCGGATCCCATGACCATTTCTCGATTCCCTTCTACCAGCATAACAGCAAGCCACCTGTGCTCTACAATCCATCTCTCCATGTTCCCCATCGTTGCATTTCCAGCTGGTGAAAATATAAAAACGACAGGATATTTTTATCATCATTTTTATTGTAGCCATGAGGCACATACAGATCGTAATGATATTTATTACCATTGCGACAGGCACATTCGATCCGAGTTATAATTATTTTCGAGGCGAGGGAATAAGGAGTTGTTGCTAATACATTACTTACAAGTAATACAAAGAAAAAAAATTCCGTACAAATATTTAGTAAACTCAAAAGATGACAGGCTCTTTTCATACTAAAACAACCTTCTTACGGGTTGTGATGGAGTATTTCAGGTTTGACAAATCCTTTTCCGACGTTTATGGAATCATTTAACACGCCGTATCCTCTTCTCTCGTGAGACCCTTTTTTCCTGCGCACTTTTCTCATACTGATCAAAGAACGAATCAAATTTTGAGTTATACTTGGCGCAGCGTAGTTTCAAGATGTTGTTGGCATAATCAACTTTCCACCAAGCGCCTGACCTCTTGAGACGAATATTGCTGATAAACTTGTTGGCACTTTCTATTGCGCCACTGCCAAGCGGATAGCCACCACGCCGTAAGCGGCCATACTCAATCCTATCCTTGTTATTCTTGAGATAGTTGACCAAGTTGTCCCGCTCTGCCATTACCTCTGCAGTTTTACACTTCATCCGGTTCAATCCGGCAATCACGTGAGAAGCATTATTATGAAATAAGCGCACCTTGGTCTGTTCTATCCACGAACGGGCCTTTTCTGTTTCAGGAAAGTGAATTTTGGCAAAATCATGTAAATGTTCCGAGCAGTGATAATAATCGAGAACTTGCCGACATTCAGGGAAATACTCTTTGACACAGTCCCATATCCACTTCGCTCCATCACCAACAAAACACAGGCGGACTTTGTCCAGTGGAATGATATCCTTCCTCCTCAGGTCAGCCAGAAACTCGCGGAATTCATTGACGTTACTGATTTGATGCCAGCTTAAAAGATGGACAACTTTATCTTTGTCCAACAAATAACCACGAATACCTTTCGCCTCGCGCCAGCAGTGAGGCTGCCCTTTTTCTTCAGTCCTGATTGGAACCATGGCACCGTCAGCAGAAAAGACGAGTACAGGTCGACGGTAATTGTCTTCAGAGATACACTCTATAATCTGAGCAACTTCCTCGGCAGTTGGAGTAATCTCGGCAAGGCTGATTTCCGAGGCGACCTGATTGGTAAGTTTATGCACCGTATCGGCAGAAATATCAAAACGGTATATTTCGTTCATCATCTCTGCAGCTTCCTCAAAAGTTTCCTTGGCACCGAAAAGGGCTGCTATTTTTTGTATATCATACTGGTACTTACCATCCCTGAGATTAAGAACATCTTCATAAGGGGTATGAACGGCCTTGCATTTTGGGCAGGTATAATACGGGCAGTTAATCGTTATTGTTCCAAGCGTGGTAACGCATTCTCGTTTATTGTCATATTTCTTATGCACCCTGGAACGACAATCAGTACACGTTGGCGAGGTGATATGCCTGCCAAGTTCGCCTTGAATAATAATCTGAACCAGTTCCGGGTCTATTGCAGGGTACTTTTTTCTAATCTTTTCGATTATCTCAAAAAGGGTATTATTAGGCGCATCAACACACTGGATAATATGATCAATTTTTTGATCAAGACTTGTATCGTACATGTCTTTATAGCTCTCTTTCCAAACCTGTGTTTTTTGCGCTCTCGCCATGGCATAACCCCCTGATTTTGCAGAGTATTATACCATAAAAGCGTTTATTTTTGAACTAAAAAGTTAACTTAACTGTCTAAAATTACAAACTAAATTGCCCCTCAGTGTGCTCGGCTTACGCATTCCATAAACGTCGGATGCACCCGCCTTTAAAGTGTTAACAACCAACTTAGCGCAATGAGGAGTCACCATTTTCATGAAGAAAAACAAGCATAAAACGACTGTTCGAGTATCGCTACAAAAAAATTAGGTTCACAAAAAACACAAAAATAGGTGGCAGGTCTCTACTCTAATCCTGTTTATTATCAGACTGATTTCTTTTAAGTCCAATTTTTAGTGGCCTGTTTTACAAAATCTTTTTCTCTTCTTGTACAAGCCTGCTCACTGCTCACTGCTCACCCCAAGAAGCTTTATTTCAAAAGCTTAAATTCCCCGGCCGAAATACTTCAATCCCAAACTGCTTCTTTTTCCGGCAAGATATTCACCCACCTTAACTTTATATTTATAACTCAATGTCATTAACTTAAAGGATCGGTTTGTAAGTGAAGCAGTATTTTCTTTGGGCTCTTTTGTGGTTTCTCGGATATTTTCGTCTGGCCTTTGACAGGTTCAATTGCCATGGCAAACGTTTGGATCACATCTGAGAAGGACTGCCTTAATTAGCAGTTGTTGATTTTTGAAAAGGATTACGATGGTATCTCTTATCGTCGATAGAGCTTTTGAGTGAAATTTACCCTGTTATAGTGTTCCCTGGTCTCTGTTTTTTCTTCCACAGTAGATTGAGCAGCAAAGACCAGCATTGAAGTAATGTTTTTTTGAGAAGATTCGGGCATGAAAGTCTTGGTAAACAGACAATGCACTTTTCCCAGAGAAATTTCTCCAATTCATACGGCATTTTATGACCTTATAGTCTTTCACTGGCCAGCGGTCATGGTACAGCTCGGCAAAAAGATGAGAGGGATATTTTTTTAAATCAGCTAATGATGTAATGAGCACTTCCGTGTTTCTCCAGAATCACCTCACTCCTTTTCGTATGAGGCGCAACTTCATCAGTTGTGTCCAGTCGATAATCCAGACAACTTGAAATTGAAGTGGCAGGTAGTTCATGGATACAACTTGCTCTCGTTTACCTGATTTTACGAATTCACGAATAATTTTCCATCTCTTATTGGAAATTCTGAAACAGAAGTGTGCATTATAAGAAAGGATGAGTTTAAAGAGCCAGAAAGCCGGATAGCCGCGATCAAGCAAGACAAGATCGTGATTTGTGAGATGTTCAAAATGACTGGCAGCCATTTCTCTTTTCTCCTACACTTTAGGCTGATATGGGCATGGGATGTTATCCGATTAAGTGGATCAAACATTTGAGAAATTGAGCCACAGGAACGGGGTCACCTTGCCGATTCCAGGTCCCAAAATGCTCACTGATTCCAGGAAAAGTTAGGCAATTTAACTGTAGAGCCATCACAATAGCTTTTAAAAAAATCCATTCCATTTTAGTGGCTGAAATTGTTATTGAAATAATCAACTGAGTGCTTGTTTAGCTCTATAATCCAAATATGTGAAAGGGTACCGTAAAGAACGACCATCAATGCGACTACAAGGCAAGTTAAGCACTTCCCTTGTATCCATATTTTCCATATTTCACATTCATCATTTATTCTGTTTCATGTGATTAACACCACGGGTGAAGATATCAGATTGTATCTCGGTACTTTCTTTCTTCTCTCTTCACCTCTCACAAGGTGCCTGGTGACTTTCCTGCCATCTCCCGGTCATTCTGCTATGTAGCAGGCAGATGGTCTACCCTAGGGAAGGTATTTTTGGTTTGGAAAAATTATTTTGCAAAGGAGTTATAGGTATCAAGCATGAATAGAGGATCTATTCAAATATTATTTGGCGCTAGCCACCACACTTTTAACCACCGTTGCCACATACGCTGCTGGATCAGTTAAAAACAATCCACTCAACAGTGGGGGGCCATTAAAAAAAAGAGAACACAGAAATAGCCATTGACGGAAAAACAGAGGAGACGGGAAATACCACCATCACTTTTTACGATAAATACATCAAAGATCATTTGCATGTAGGGGTCCGTTCCGAACGCTACGGCGGATCACTTTATGATGAAGATTCCGGATTATCGGTGGAGAGAGTATGTATGCTTCAGGCACATATCTAGGGACTATTTATACTCTGATGAAAAACAGAATGTTATCGCCTATTATTATTCAATATCAGCCACTTAAATCAATAATAAGTACATTGGCTTTGGAACTCGCTTATGATCGCATTTAGAAGCAAAAACCGTCGCCTTCAACACTTCGACTCAACAAGACAAAACCGAATGGCGATATTATTGCCTCTCGTCCGACTCTCATTCCCTGCTTACCAGATCACAGCAATTCATTACGAAGCTTTCACCTTGCCGGTGTCGGCATCGGCTATTATTCGAGTACGTTTGATGCCGACTCCCAATACACATGCTCATCACATGATGGAGCAGCATACACCATGGATATAAACAGTGTTACTCGCTGGCATTTGACAGTAGGAACAAAATGGCTCTTTTCTAAAAAGTGGGCTTGTGATCTTTCTGCATGTGAATATGGGTACTAGGTAGATGTAGATGGAAGATATACACAGGGTATTATTACAACGATGAAAATATACTAGACCAGAACTTTCGGCCATGGTTCGATGGATAACGTTGCATTTTCGTCTTGGGATAACATATTAAGCCCAACGTTGAGCATACAAAACTGCTCGACTTGTTATTATCAGATCGATTTCTTAACCACTTTAGTGGCTAATTTTGCTCACCAAGAAGCTTTATTTCAAAAGCTGAAAATCCCGGCCAAAAATCTTCAATCTCAAACCGCTTCTTTTCCGGCAAGATATTCCCACACCTTACGAAACCCGTTTACTTGGTACCACTTTGCTTCCTATGATGAGAAATCCATGCCTGCCTCCTGCTGCTAAAAACTATTTCCCAAAGCCCAAAAAATATCATTGGACAATATTTGATAAAGACAACATAGATGAGGAAATTTTCAGGACACTGAATATCCGAAATAGGTTACGCCTTGAACTGATGGCCCGAGGCGGCATGAAAATAAGCGAGGCGCCTGGGCTCAAACCGCAAGATATTGATGGACAAAAACTTCTGCTTCACACACCCAAAAGTGGTCGGGAGCGAGAGATTATCTTCATACCAGAAAAGCTGAGCAGTCGCCTGCAGAATTTCATTCGAGACACATCCATTTCTTCTAATCAATTTATTTTTCCAATCACCTATACAGGTGCAAGGAAAGTAGTCGGGAAGGCCGGTGAGATGGTCGGCATTAAACTACTTCCCCATGACCTTCGCCGTCACTCTGCCACCTATGCTTCCAGGTCAGCTAATCCTATCGAAATTGTTAGTAAGGTTATCCTGAGGCACGCTGATTCTCGGTGATACGGTAATATTACCTCGCATAGTGCCTCACCACTTGTTTTTGTGCTGGTAGCATGATGGTGGCCCCTCCAATGATCATGGAAATGGAGTAACATTTGGGGAAAGATATGGAGTGAAGACCAACTTGTCAGCATCGGTCATGGACAGGAAAAAATTAAATCTAAGCAAGCGCTTCGCGCGGTTAAAATATGTACAGAGTAGGTCAATCGATAATCGAAATGACTCGTGGCTTAGCTTTAAAATTGTGGAGCAGTCGCTAGGTTTTTAAGTGCTTCTGTATCCGTAAAGGAATCTTGTTCTTGAAGGATAAAATTTTCAAGTGAATACATAAATTTTTCAAAATTATAGGTGAATATGGTTATAAGATGAGCAATGCGCTCTATATCTGCAGTTATAATTGCCTGTTCCAGGTCACCTGCTACACCATAAAGCTGCTCTGCACCCAATGTCCCAAACACACCTTTAATGGTATGCGTTAATTGACCAGCAGTCTTATAATCCCCCATTAGCAAATTTTGGTGTATATCTTTTCCTCTATCATGATAATCTTTGAATACTCGCCGCAATATTTTCCGGTACAATTCCGCATTATGATCCATATTAATCAAGCTTAGTTTTGGGTTCACCCCGTGTAACCTGGGAATTTTTTCAATATCAAAGACCTGTTTTCCGAGGTCAGTAGTTTTTGTAACCAATTCCGGTTCGACATCCGGCCTCAGTTGGTGTATTAACTTCTCATACAGAAACGAAGGCTCAATCGGCTTGGAAATATAATCGTTCATGCCTGTAGCTAGACATTTTTCTCGAGTTTCTTTCTGCACATCAGCCGTCATGGCCATGATTGGAAGCTCAGAAGAGGAATAGTACTTCCTGATCTCAGCCGTTGCCCTGAAACCGTCCATTTCCGGCATTTGCAGGTCCATGAGAATGGCGTCGAAAGAACCTTCCGTTGTTGCATTAATGGCTTCTATACCCGTGCGAACAGAGACTACCTCTATTCCGACCTTCTGGAGTAATTCGTAGGCAACGTGCTGATTAATTTCATTATCTTCTACCAACAGGATACGATACCCTGCCAATAACGATTTAGCCTGATTCATTGAAAAATTTGGTACTACTACATGATCGTTCTTTGCCTTATCAAGTCGAACGGTGAAGCTGAACGTGCTGCCCTTTCCTAATGCGCTGGTAACAATTATCTCCCCTCCCATCATTTCAACCAGTCGTTTACAAATTGCCAACCCTAGTCCTGTGCCACCATAGTTACGAGTCGTTGATGCATCGGCCTGATGAAACGGCTGGAACAAATCGTCAACCTGATCTTGGCTCAATCCTACCCCCGTGTCGATGAAGCTAAACCTGAGAATTACATCGTGTTCTGTCTCCTTCTCAATATCAGCAACAACGGATATTTTGCCATTATGGGTAAATTTTACGGCATTAGAGCCTAAATTAATCAATATTTGCTCAAGGCGAAGAGCATCGCCGAGCAAACGAACCGGAATTTTCTTAGCGACATCAAGCGAAAAATTAATCTCTTTTGCCTCACATTGAGGATGAAGTAGAGAATTCAACTTATTCAGAATATCCTGCGGGGAAAAAGATATGTCTTCCAACTCAAGTTTTCCCGCTTCTATTTTTGAAAAATCAAGCGTATTTCCCAGCAAACGAAGGAGTTTTTTTGCTGATACGTCGATATTATTGACGTAGTCACGTTGCTGCCGGGCAAGTGATGTTTGAAGGGTGAGGTGGCTTAAACCAATTATTGCATTTAAAGGAGTGCGAAGCTCATGACTTATGTTGGCCAGGAAAAGACTTTTTTCCTCGCCAGCTGACTCAGCCTTGATCCTGGCGGATTGAAGCTCATGAATCATGCTGCTGATTACAGTTCTTGCACGTTCAAATGTTTTACCTACCAAGCCGAATTCGTCCCCTTGCTCCCAACAAAAAGCAGTGTCTAATTCATTGTTGGATAGTTTCTCAGCTTGGACTCTGAGCTGAGAAAGGGGACGAAGTATCTTTTCATAAATCAGGGGCAATAACAAAAGAAGTCCGAGAATCAGTTGAGTTCCGAAAATGAAGATAAGCTGCTGACTGTACTCGCGCAGTTGTTCCTTCATATAAAAATCTGTGACGATCAGGGTTACTTCACCGATTGCAACCTGCTTTTCGTGCAAAACAACAGCCTTTTTTGTTAACAGGTTTCCTATTTGCCCATTTTCTCTAATTTCCTCTAAAAAAAGTGTACCGGTTTCCAGGTCAGTCACTGTAATCCCAACAATACGTTGATCTTGCATAAACGCATCAGCAATCTCCATAGCAAAATCCTCTCTGGCGTCCCAGATGGGTTCACGCATGTTGGCTGCCAAAATCTCCACACTGCGGGAATGGAATTCCTCAAGGTTATTACTTAGTTTTTTGTATTCCCAATAAATAGTTAGGCAGCTGGAAATACTGACAGGTATAAGCAGGCCTACGAACAGGCTACCTACTATGAAATTGCGCAATCTCGCATTTTTAAACCAGGCTGTCTTGAACATCTTTTTTACACACTATTTCGATATGTTAAAAGGAAAGCCCCAGAGAAATCCTGCTCAATTTAAGGATTTTTTCTATAAAATAGAGATTCGAATTTGATGTGTCGTTCACGGGCTTCCTCGTCAAGCCAATGCCTGTATTTATTCATTGACGTCTTGCGAATATCGTTAATATTGGCGTCTATGGTTGCAATGATTCTTTCTCCTGTTTCACTTTTTGAACAGGCAAAATAAACGTATGATTTGCTATCGAAGTCATCAATTCCTTTAATTTGATAGATAGCAAATTCTTTCAATGGGATTTTTAATTCACCAGAATGCCAGATAAGTTCGGTTGAATACCCTAATAAGGCATCATACGGCTGCATTGTTACAAGACGCCTGAACATCAATTGCAGAGAACTGTGGCTGCTGATAGTCGTTATTGCTTCGGTATCTCTAAACGGCACTAGAATACTGTCGATATAAGCCCCGTAACTTCTTCCGTGATTAGTTGCCAGGACAACTTTTTTTGATTGCAACAGGGCTTCTAGATCAATTTTGCCATCGCTGTCGAGGTATGGACTATATAATTTTGCATCTGAGGCTCGTGTAATGAGCATATTATTTTCAGAATAATTGAACGGCTTAGAGAATAATACAAATTCTTCTCGCTGAGGGGTTTTCAGTAAACAGGAGGTACAGTAGTTAGGTTTCGATTTGAGTAATTTAAGGAAACGTCCAAAGGAATAATTACGTAAAATATGGCGATCTTCTGAGAGATGTTCTTGGGCGCTGAGCATTGCACTGTCACAATCACCCTCTCCAAAATACGGCTCAGACAAAAATCTGTTAGGAGGATAATCGTTGTGCATCCAGATTACTTCCTCCTGGGCAAACGCTTGAACATTGAACATCATAAACAGCAAGAGCAACAGATTAATTTTCCCCATATTTTTTTCTTTGGCATCTGTTTGTCCTTTACGATAAAGGAAGAGGTATTCATCAAGCAGCAATGAACTCGAAACTAAACAAATTTGATATCACTATATAACTTATTCAATCTTTTATCGAGTTACTATCATATCGAGTGGAAAGGTTAAAATAGAGCAAAATAAGTACGATTAGGGTTATTCCTGTGCATTTCCGCATGCCAAATTACTTCCGACTATCTCCGAACATTCTCAATAAAAGCAATAATTGATATGTTTTACCCTTCATTTTGAAACCCTGTTTTGATAGACTGGGGTATTGGAAATTGAATGAACCTCATACGTGAGCAAACCTGTGTGTAAATATCAAATTTTTAATCGTCATTGATTATGAGTAAAAATATTTTAAATACAAGCGTTTTCCTTATCCTGGTATTTACCTTGCTGCTTGCTTTTTCCTTGCCCGCCCAGGCTGATAAGCCTTCATGGGCTGGCAATAATAAAGGGAATAGTACGAAAAATAACAAAAAAGATAAGAGCAACAGCTTCTCTCACGACAAATACAGTGATGTTATCAATTTAAATGTCTATTTCAATAACAAGCAGCAGAAGGTCATCCGCAATTATTATCTGGAAGGGTATCGCCGTGGCCACTGTCCACCTGGCCTCGCCAAAATGAATAATGGTTGCATGCCTCCAGGTCAGGCAAAAAAATGGAAAAAGGGTCACCCGCTCCCAAGCGATGTCGTCTACTACGATCTTCCTTCTGCTCTTGTTGCACAGCTCGGTAAACCGCCTAAGGGAAATCGCTATGTCCGCGTGGCGAACGACATCCTGCTAATGGCGGTAGGAACAGGAATGGTTGTTGATGCAGTCCAGAATATAAGCAGCATGTAGTTAACGTTACTGATAAAAATCACTCTAAAATGACCTTGTTCCTGTTCAGGTAATTTCAGCACCTGAACTTTGAACTTAACATTGCTCAATCCAAGAGATCAATTTCGTACATTTTTCGATAGATAACACGCTTCTGTACATTTCCGAGAGAGCCGTTTTCATGATGGGCAGCAAGGCAAAGTCGAGACCGGCTTATGCAACCTGTCAGATCAAATCCCAGGTAGTCCGGATTAAAGGTCCTTGAGTTTTTCCATTTCCTCAGGTCGCATGGCAAAACTATGGGCCTGCTCGGGAAAAGTGCTGCTTTGCACTTCATGCCTGTACTGGCCGATGGCTTCTATAATCGACTCACGTAGTTGGGTATATTGCTTCACAAATTTCGGGGTAAACCCGTCAAACAGACCGACCATGTCATGGGTGACCAGTACCTGTCCGTCACAGTCCACCCCAGCACCTATACCGATGGTCGGAATGGTGACGGAATCGGTAATTTTCTCGGCAATAGGCGCGGGAATAGCTTCAAGGACCAGCGAAAAGCAACCTGCATCCTCCAAGACCAAAGCATCATCCATTAAACGGCGTGCCGCCTCAGCACTTTTTCCCTGTACCTTAAATCCGCCGAGCGAGGTCGCAGTCTGCGGAGTGAGGCCAATATGGCCCATAACCGGGATACCCCCATTCACAATGGCTTCCACGGTGTCAGCCACATTACGCCCACCTTCGAGTTTGACCGCATCAGCCCCGGCCTCTTTTAAAAAGCGAGTCGCATTTTTGACAGCCCCGGGGATAGAACTGTTGTAGGAGCCAAAAGGCATATCAGCAACAACCAGGGCACGCTCCGTTCCACGGACGACCGCACGTGTATGATGCAACATTTCCTCCATGGTAACCGAAACTGTATCCGGATGACCAAGCACCACCATGGCCAGGGAATCACCGACCAGGGCAATATCAATCCCAGCCTGGTCTATCATCCTTGCCCAGGGATAATCATATGCAGTGAGCATGGCTATTTTGGCTTCATCACCTTTGCGTGCTTTTATATCCGGTATTGTCAGCTTTTTCATATCATGCCTCTGGTTTTATCTCATCAATACGTCTTTCATAGGTTGCTTCCAGCGCCTTAACCATGCGGGTAAGGAGATCATTGACAGGTGTTGCCACCCCGACCTCTCGTCCTTTAGCTACAATCGCCCCATTAATTACATCAATTTCAGTGACAGTATGCCGCAAGGTATCCTGGAGCATACTGGCTTTGTTCGCTGCCGTATCCCGACACACACTGACCACGGCTTTCATAGGATCACGGTAAGGCAGCCTGATACCGAGAGCATCAGCAACGGCAGCCGCTTCAGACACGGCCTGTTCCATAATATCTTTGCAGGCAGGTACCTCTGCCAGCACCCCATTATGTACTCTTAACAGTGCTGTCAGTGCGTTTATCCCCACATTGACCAACAGTTTTCCCCAGATCAGCCCCTGAGCATCATCACTCAAGCCACATTCAATGCCCGCTTGTTGAAAAAGCTGTTGCACCTGTTCAACCTTCTTCAGTCCGGGTGAACCTGCAAGCCATGTCATCCCAATGCCGGCATGACGGGTATGTCCTGGGCCGATAGTATTGGCTGCCTGGGCAGTAATTCCAGCCACGCCCGTTGGACATCCGAAAACAGCATCAATCTGTTCCACATTACCCACCCCGTTTTGCAGGGTAACGACCACACCATCGTGACTCAAAACGGTCCTTGCAGCCTGTGCCGCACTTTTTGTAGCATGGCTCTTGGTAAAAACAACCGCCAGGTCTGCCTTGCCCTGAAACTGTTCTACCCGATTGATTACCTCAACTTTCGCCTTGTCCACAGTTCCGTCTATACCAGTAACAACCACCCCATTGTTGCTGATACTCTCCACCGTTTCCGATTGAATGTCATACAACACGACCTCCGCCACACGCGACAGCCATGCACCAAACAAACACCCCATGGCCCCGGCACCAAAGATAATTACCCGCATATGCTCTCTCCTTCAAAAATCGTGTGGTTCTCGAGTTCCACGCCTTAATCAACTGCTACAATAGAGCATCATTTACAGTGCATCATGACCAAGACCGTATCCAGCATTCGATTGGCATACCCCCACTCATTATCAAACCAGGCCATGAGGTTAACCAGGGTATCGCCACTGGTACTGGTCTGGTTACTGTCCAATACAGCTGAGTGTGGATCATGATTAAAGTCGCACGATACCAGTGGTAAATCCGTATACCCCAGCACCTGATTCAACTCTCCATCGGCAGCCTGTTTAAACACCGCATTTATAGCCTCTACACTTGCCTGCTCTCTTACAGCCGCCGTCAGCTGCATTAAAGAGACATTCATGGTCGGCACTCGCAGAGAAACCGCTTTAAACCGATTTTGTAGATGCGGAAACAAGCGGTCTATGCCTTTTGCCAACCCGGTGTCAACCGGGATAATTGAATTACCGGAGCTCCTGCTTTTTCGTAAATCTGGATTATGGTAGGCATCAATCACCGGCTGGTCATTCATCATCGAATGAGTGGTGGTGATCACTCCGCTCTCGATGGAACAGAGTTGATCGAGAAGATGTATGACATGGCTAATGCAATTGGTTGTACACGACGCATTGGAGACGATCCTGCTTTCGGCGGTAAGCAGTTCATGGTTGAGGCCATAGACAATGGTCGCATCCACATCACTTTGGGCAGGGCAGGAAAACAGAACCTTGCCGGCCCCGCTTTGCAGGTGTTGCTCTGCTGCTGTGCGGTCACTATACCAGCCACTGCATTCCAGAACTACATCTACCTCACAATCTTTCCAGGGCAAACGGGAGATATCCTTTTCGCAGGTGATCTTTATGACATCCTTGTTTACCACCAGATTGGTCCCGTCGCAGGAAACAGTACCACCGAATTTACCGTGGGTTGAATCAAACTGTGTCAAATGGGTTATGGACGCCAGGCTTGCCAGTTCGTTAATGGCAACAATCTGCAGTTTTTCCCGTTTCCCTGATTCATAAAGCGCCCGCAAAATGCAACGCCCTATTCTTCCATATCCATTAATAGCAATGCGAATACTCATGTATGTGTTCTTCCTGCAACTTCTAATTACTAACCCAGCTTCCAGCCCCTATCTCGCACCTTGCAAAATCCATCATTACAAGGGCTGATACAGCTCATATACAAAAGAAACGGCAATCTTGTTACCCCATAATGACACTTTTTTCTCTTTTAAAGGACTAATCTGTGAAAATTGCCTTCCCTTTGGCCCGGCAAGCTGGAAGGTTATAACAAGTCGAACAGTTATTTTGCAATGACAGCCAAAAAACAGATCTATCTCATCATACAGGTCATGAGGTGACAGCTCCAGATTGGTTTCCAGGCAGGATCATGTTAACCAGATGATTTATCGTATGTCTTGTAGGTACCTTTTCCAGATCGTTTTGCGTCATACATTGCCATGTCGGCTTTTTTGAATAATTCATCCAGACTGTCTCCATCATCCGGATATACGCTGACCCCGATACTTGCTCCGACAAAAAATTGACGGTTAAAAATATCAAAAGGTTTTTCGATTGCTTGAACGACCCTCTCGGCTATGGATAAGGCGTCTTCTAAATTCTGCACATGAATTAACAAACAGATAAATTCATCACCACCATGGCGTGCCACACAATCCTCCGCTCTAAGAACGCCATCCGATGTCGCTTGCTTATGCAGCGGCAGCACAGCCTTATTGCGCGGAATGCCGACGCCTTCATCAACAGGCAAAACAATACGAATACGGTTGCCGACCTGCCGCAACAATTCGTCTCCATATTCATGCCCATGCGTGTCATTAACCACTTTAAAGTCATCTAAATCGATGAGCAGTAAATACACTTTCCACCCTTCTCTTCGTGCCTGGGAAAAAGCACGGAGCGAAAGTGATCGAAAAAAGCGTCTGTTTGGTAAAAGGGTTAATGGGTCATTCATCGCCATATGGGTGATACGGTGATTGGCTTTTATGAGTCTGGAGCGTAAGTGTATAAGAATAACGAGACAACAGCATAAGGTCCCTAACAGTATGAGCAACGAGGTAATTATCGGCCAGAATTTTCCCCATACATCTATCAGGTTCAAGTGCTTGATCTCACGATATGGACCAAGGCGGAATTCTCGATAAAGGTCATGGACGGGTTGATAATTTCGGGCGATATCCCATCCTTTGATACCTGCTTGTTTGGCGGCCTGTTCGTCTCCCTTGATGTTGAGTAAAGCAATAGCAACTTTTTTTGCAAGTTCATCCGGCGTACTTGCCAGTTTCACCATGGGCCATTCCGGATAAATATCTGTACTGTGCGGAAAAGGAAAATCCTTTTCACCTAATCCAAAATTGTAATGTACTTTATCGCCATGCATAACCTTGACTTTTTTTATGTCCAACAAGTGGTCTCTGGACATGTGCTCAAGGGTATCTGATCGAACAGTACCAGCGTCGACAACTCCTTGCATAACTTTGTACACAACTGCATCATGGGTACCGGCAAAAATGAAATTCTTGAAATCATGATCAGTATTTATCCCAGCCCCTTCAAGTTCTCTTTTGGCCATGAGCCAACCGCCAAGAGAGTTCTTTTTTACTGCCGCGAAATTTTTCCCGCGAAGGTCTTTAAAAGAGCGGATATCTGTGCGGTCGGCACGGGTGATAATCAAACCGGAAAACAAAGAAACCCCTTTATCTCCCCGTAGTGTACGTACGGTTGCGATGGGACGCACACCGTATTTCATTTCGAGCTCAATAAAGATACCGGAATTTATAAAAAAGAAATCCGCGGCATGGTTGGCAACAGCGTTAGAGATGTGGTCGAAATCAAGGGGAAGTATTTCAAAGTGATATCCCGGCACCTGTTGGTCCAGATATTTGGCGAGAGGTTGCCATCTTTTGAAGGTTACCTGCTCTCCCCTTTTCGCAAGAATTCCAATTATCACCTTTTCAGAAGCATCTGACTGGGTATTGCCAATGATAAAAAAAGAAATAAAGATACAAGTAAATATCTTGCGGAGAAAGATGGACACATTTGTTTGTTTGTATTGAAACTGTTTTTTGCCGGGTCTCATTTTCTAAAAGCCATTGCATCTGGTTCGATTACGAATCTAAAACCGATCGAAGTAGTCCCGCTAACTGTTTTTTGACAAGCGGTTTATAAGCAAACGCTTTTATCCCCAACAGCTTTGCCTCTGTTTCAGACGTAATGGCACTGTAACCGGTGCACAATATTATGGGGATGTCGGGTCGAATCTGCATCATCCTTTGTGCAAGTTCGACACCTGTTATTTTTGGCATTGTCTGATCTGTGATCACAAGATCAAATTGATCGGGTTCATTCCGAAACGTTTCTAACGCTTCACAACTACTCGTGCTGGCGGTAACCCTATAACCAAGCCTTTCGAGCATGGTTTTGCCCATCGTGGTAATCAATTCTTCATCATCAACAAAAAGAATGCTTTCGTTACCTGTCGGCACAGCACAGACCGCTTCCGAATTCGCATCAACGCGGCCTTGTGATGCGGGAAGATACACATGTACGGTTGTTCCTTTACCCAACTCACTGTCAATGGAAACAAAGCCTTTGTAACTCGTCACAAGTCCATGGACAATCGCAAGCCCCATCCCTGTACCTTTTCCAGTTTCCTTTGTCGTAAAATATGGTTCAAATATTCTTTTTTTAGTACCAGGATCAATACCAGCCCCTGTATCACTAACGGATAACTGAACATATCCTGTAGAATCAACAGTCGCCCTTTTTAACGAGACGCTCAACTTTCCGCCTTTCTTTTCCATGGCATGAAAAGCGTTTGTGCAGAGGTTCATCACTATTTGATTCAGCTGTGTGGCGCCCATAAAGAGCACCCCGGCTTCGGGATCAATGTCTGTACTTATTTCTATAGTACTGGGCAAAGAAGGGCGCAGTATTTTTAACGCCTCTTGAACACGGTCAGCCGATTGTATCCGGACCTTTTCCGTACTACTTTGGCGGCTGAAGGTAAGTATCTGCCGCACCAAACCTTTTGCTCTCTCGCCAGCATCCAAGACCTTGTTTAAATGTCTCGCTCTGTTTGCTGCAGGATGGCGTTCTTCCAGAGCTATCTCGGTGTAACCGATCATCGCAGCAAGTATATTATTGAAATCATGGGCAATTCCTCCAGCCAAGGTCCCTATGGCCTCCATTTTTTGCGATTGCAGCAAGTCTTTTTCCAGTTTCCTTCGCGCTGTAATATCAGTTGCAATCGAAAGGAGGCGATTGGTGCCGCCCACCTCTATAAATTCCCCGGAGTAGAGACAACAAAGGCCTGACCCATCAGCCTTTTTCAGCTCCAGCTCCAGGTCATGCACATATCCTTTGTTGATCATTTCCTGCTTGATTTGATCCCTGGCTTGCACATTTATAAAACCAAGCTCCACGGAACTCGTGCCTATAGCCTTTTCCCGCCTGTACCCTGTGGTTTGGGTGAAGGCATCATTCACATCTAAATAAACTCCATCTTCAACGGCACTTATGGTCATCAACAGAGGTGCACTTTGAAAGGCTTTTGAAAATTTCATTTCCGACGCCCGTAAAGCCTTTTCGATGTTATGCTGTTCAGTTATATCCCTGATAAAAGCAGATGTTCCTATAACGGTTCCATCTGCATCACACTTTCTATGTAATAGAATGTCGACTGGTACCTTTGTACCATCTTTGGTCAGTCGAAAAGTCTTATACCGTTGGTGATCGTCTGTTGCCCGTACCTTTTCAAGCATCTTGCGTTGCTGTCCCCGCAGCTCCTTCGGAGTAATGGCACCTATATGCTTGCCGACAATCTCACCGGGGCTAAAGCCGAACATGTTTGTTGCTCCCGTATTCCACGACACAACCGACCCGTGGCTATCTATTGAAATAACAGCATCGGATGTTCCCTCAATAAGACTTCTATACTTCTCCTCACCCGCTCTTAATTGTCTCTCAACATTTTTTCGGCGAACAATATTGAGCATGGAAAAAAACAAGGCTAACAAAAGAACGACAAACCCACAGGTGATTCCCCAAATGATGTGCTTAAACTCTTTATAGAACGAGGAAGGTTGGTTTAAAACGATACTTTCGGCTGGAAGCCGGGATATGGGTATTTGATATTTTTGCAGAAGATGAAAATCAAAAACATATCTATTGGGACTATCCTCAGTTACCGTTATCTGCTCAACTGCTGCTCCATTTAGCACGTTGAGGACAACTTTTGCGGCAACATTTCCTTGCTCATATTGGCTGATTACCTTTCCACCAACCACACCACTACCAATGCCATGATACCAAAGGTGATATATGGATCCAGCTCTGTGATCCTTAATGAAATTGAGGCTGTCCTGAAACTCCATGGTAACATTGTTTTTATCTTTATATGCTGACAGAAGTAAAAGAGCGCTGTCGCTGGAAACATTTTGCAGGGTTTTTGCCAACTCTTGCCATGTTAGCCTGGTTAACGAAATCTCAGATAATTCCAGCGTATCAACATGTTCTGCTATCTGATGAAATTTAGTTAAATCGCCTTGACCACTAGGCGTGCCGTCAACAATCGCTATCACCTTTTTCGTTTCGGGCTGCAGCCTGCTAATAAGTTCTATCGTATCTTTCATTGATACTGCTTCGACAATCCCGGTTACCAGGGGATTGTCATTTTGCTGTTGAGCGAGCAGCCGGTTGTTTATGCCGAAAAAGACTATAGGTGTATCCTTGAAAAGATTTTTTTGCTGTTCCAGGGCAAAGACAAGTGCATTATCGTCGGCAGTCATGACCGCGTCATATGGTTCTGTCCGTGAAAGCTTTGATGCTAATAATTCTATGAACTGCCCCCTGCTAACACTGCCGGGGAATCGTTTCGAATCCATAAATTCGATGTCGAGATAAATATCTTCCCCTGAAAATCTATCTTTAATTCCATCTATTTGCTGAAAAAAAGTCGGAAATGCCGGGTGGTAAGAACTGACCAAGAGGACTCTTTTTTTAACTGCTGCGTAAGAAAACGAATATGCATGTAAAACAAAGAGAATTGCAGTAACGCCAAGAAAAGTCGTTTTTACGAAGTTCTTCCAGCCCCCAGTAATGCGACCTTTATTATTAAATCTCATAGGCAACACCAATACTATCTTGATAAATATGGAGATGCCTTGTCGCTTATTTTGACAAGGCAAATTTTAGTAAAAAGTGTAACATGAATAATATCTCACCACCGCGCCGTGCCGAGGGCGAGCGCGACGCCGACGAGACTCGGGCGCAACGCAGATCGGATCAGCAATCGAGGAAGAAGAAAAAAACTCAAACCAACTCACAAAAAAATCACAAAACCAAACAGCAAAAACAAACAAAAGCTCATACACAAATATCATTACAATTTAGGCATCCAAGTGCTTGCGGACTGCGGTAGCCAGTTGAGAACCGGAAACAGGTTTCATCAATAAATCATCAGCGCCGATAAAATGAGCTCGGTCCATGGTCATGCTCTCGCTAAAACCAGTACATATGATTATAGGTACTGGTATGTTTCTTTTCCTGATTTCGCAGGTAAGGCGCTCTCCCGTAAGTTTAGGCATGGTCATATCCGTGACCAATAAATCGTATTTTTCAGGAAAAGATACAATTTCCTGCAGGGCTTCAGTGCTGTCTCCAAAAACAGTTACAGTATAGCCTAAGCGTTCAAGCAGTATCCTCTCAATATCCAAGATAGCTATTTCATCGTCAACAAGCAGTATGGACTCATTACCTGTAGCGTCCTGCTTTTGCCGTAAGTGCTCATGTGTGTTCATTTTCTGTTCAATAGCAGGTAGATAAACTTGAAACCGTGTCCCTTTTCCTGGAGTACTTTCTACCTGTATATTTCCTTTATATTTTTTTACGATTCCATACACCATAGACAAGCCGAGTCCAGTGCCTTTTCCTTGAGATTTTGTCGTGAAATACGGGTCAAATATTTTATCTATAGCAGCCTTATGTATACCGGTGCCGGTGTCCTCAATAGTCAGCACAACATATGGTCCTGCATTAAGATCTCCAATAGACTGATCTTTTTCCAAATACAAATTACTCAAAGAGATGGATAAAACGCCGCCTGCATCCTGCATTGCATGGTAGGCATTGGTTAATAAATTCATGGCAACTTGATGCATCTGGGTTGGGTCAGCCAGTATGGCGTAGCATTTGTCATTTATTTTTTGTTGTACCTCAATGGTAGAGGGAAGTGTCGCTTTGATGAGTTTCACGACCTCTTTAACCACCAATTGCGGTTTTAAAGGAATCACTTCTTGCTTATGGTCCCGACTGAAGGTTAAAATCTGTCCCACTAGTTCTTTAGCTCTGCCGGCAGCAGCAAGGATTTGGTATACATTTTCGAGTAAGGGACTGCTTTTTTCCAGGTCCTCTTTTAAAAATTCTGTATACCCAATAATCGGGGCGAGTATGTTGTTAAAGTCGTGTGCTATTCCTCCTGCCAGAGCACCGATTGCTTCGTTCTTCTGCAGCTGGCGCAGATTTTGTTCCATCTCCATTCGTTGTGTCTCGTACTCCTGCCTGTGAATTGCCAGGGCAAAGATTTCTGCAATACGCTCGACAGCAGAAATATCTTTGTGGGAAAAACTTCTTTCAGAGTTTGCAAGTGCTATTAAACCAAGCAAGTTTTCGCCGGCCATCACTGGTACTGCCAGGTAATTTACCAACTGGATATGTCCAGGCGGAAGCCCTTTTGAATGGAGGTGAGTGTCTGGATTGTTGGTAAAAAACGGTTCTTTTGTATTCAGGGCATGCCCCAAAAGTCCAGGGTAGGTACCATCTTCACCAATTGGGAATACAAATTTCCCCTCTTTAACTTTGCATTTTTTCTCGAGCATTTTCGTTAAAGTGTGGCAAATGTTTTCGTTGGTCTTTTGATCGACTGAAGATGCTAGTCCGTGTTCACTGTGTGTCAGGGATTTGGCGGCATCAAGGACTGCCTCTGCAACCTTCTCGATATTATATTCTTCTGACAGTAACTCTTTAGAAATATCGGCTATAGATTTATTGAGTGCAAGATCATTGAGCAGTGTCTCTTCTGCTGCTCGCTGGCGCGTGATATCATCAAGAACACAATGGGTTCTTTCAAACTGGCCGTCTACTCCTGTGCCGATTTTCCCATGAAAGGATACCAGGATGGTGTTTCCGTCTTTTTTGACCATTTCAAACTCAATTCCCAGTACTTCACCCACGGCTATAAAACGCAGAAAATTTGCTGCAAAATGGTCTTTCCATTCAGGAACTAAAAAATCACTGAAATTTCTGCCGATAACCTCCTCTTTGGTGTACCCCATTGTATTTAGCCAGGTCGCATTCACCTCTAAAAATTTTCCATTTTCATCCAAAGACTGATAGCTTATCGGGGCCTGCAGAAAAATGTTTTGAAACTTTTGCTTACTGGCCCAAAGTGCTTCTTCAGCCTTTTTTTCTTTTGTAATATCACGAGAGAAAATTGCTAACTGGTTGATGCTGCCGTCTGAATCGAAAAGAGGGTAAATATTATTATCAAAGATAATGCCGTCCCGCTCATCAATAAAACGGCAGGCCTGCCTTGTTCTGGCAACTGATTTAATTTTACCTTTTCGAGAAGTAGCGATCTTTTCAGGAAGGAAATCATAAACACGTTTTCCAATCAGCTCATCCACACTGCGACCGAGTCGTTGTACGGACAACTCATTCATGGTAATCAGCGTACCATCAGGTTTAATAAGCAAGGCAGATTCGGTGATGGCGTTGAGGAGCGCTCTGGCTGTTTTCTCACTTTGTTGTAGAGATGCTTCAAATTTTTTCTGTTCTGAAATATCTACTATTACGCCTATGGTCCCAACTACTTTTCCATCACTGTCGCAAAGTGGACGAACGGAGAATAATGCGTGGAAAGGTTTTCCAGATTTTTTTAATAGTACTTTTTCTTGTGCGCACGTATTTTTGCTATGTTGAAGAGCCTCTCGCATCTTTAGAAAATGAGTATCGCTGTCTGGAGGATGCAGTATTTTACTATTTTGGCCGATGATCTCATCAGCTGTATACCCAAAAATATTTTCTGCGCCAGGGCTGAATCCTGTAATTCTGGCCTCTTTTTCTCCAAGATCAGTTGTTAGAAATGCGACATTGTCTGCTGCATTAACAAGCGTTTTTAAATAGTTCTCGCTATCTTCTAGAGCACGTTCTGTGGTCATACTTTTTTTTAGAGAGCGATTAATGCCGACAAAACCTGAGCGAATACCACCTATTCCAAGCAGGAATATGACGAAATGCACACCTGCCATGGTGAAAATATGGCGTTTTTCAATAGTCCTGTAGCCTGCCATTGGAATGGAAACACTCATACCGCCACACATATCCTTTTCCTTGGAGCCTTCTTGATCGGCATAGCATTTTAGACATAGCTTTTCTCCGATCATAGGGCGCATAAGACGGAGATATTCCTCACCCTCAACAAAACGTAGCGATACGACTTCCTTTGTTCCGTTGGAAAAGGCTCTCAGTGCGTCCTTTTCCCATTGGTCGGGTTTTTTATTAGGGCACAAATGGTCCAGACTGGTAATGTGCCCCCGTGTGCCGTACTGATTCCCTGCAAGTTCATGAATTTCTCTGGTCATGTAGGCAGGGTCTAAGAGGGTGAGTTTTTTACCTGAACTAGTGATGATTTCTTTTTGATCAACATCTTTCAAATAAAGATCAGGAGAAGACTCAGGTGTAATTGGGACATATAAGCCTCCAAGGGATACTATCCAACGTCTATATTCAAGATCTTTATTAAAAACGGCACGGGCTTCGGTTGTCGCCAAATCTATGATCGTATTTTTGTAGGCAGACAGCTCCCACCATAGAAAGCCGCCTATGATTAGCAGCCAACAGATGCCTAATACCCACCCTGCAGACTTTAATTTTCCCCTTAATTCATCTACAGTTAAAGTAATATTACCGGCCATTAAATTACCTTGTGCTTATATGAATCGATCCATGGCAATAGGATATCCACACTCTTAATGCCTTATCGTTTTATTTGGATACATCGAGTTATGGTTGCGGTAAAAAAGAACTCGTATGTTTACCATGTAATCGAATTGTCATGTTTTATTTGGATTGAAATCTTTTAGGAAAAGCCCAAGATTATTAATCTTGGTATAAAAATTTTTTTTATGCATTCCACTTAATGCAAGAGCTTTTTTCAGGTTGCCCTTGGAAATTTGGAGTGTCTTGATCAGATACCTTCGTTCAAAATCCTCCACTACCTCCTGCTTTGCCTGCTTGAACGTTTGATGACTTGAACTGATTGGTGCACCAATGACTTTTTCTACATCATGGGAAAGAATTTTGTTTCCTGCAGTGAGCTGAGCTATTTTAAACAAGGTCTGTTTAAGCTGGCGAACGTTTCCCGGCCAGGCATGATTCACCAGCAAAGTGCAAGCATCCGACGAAATATCATATGTTCTACTGTGGGAGGTTCCAAATTGGGTGAGAAAGTGCCATATAAGAGGTGTTATATCTTCTTTTCTGTCATGAAGAGGTGTTGTACGTATTGTAAGCCCTGATAGACGATAAAATAAATCTTTTCTGAATGTTCCCTCCCGGCACATCAATTCAAGATCTCTATTTGTTGCTGCCACAATTCTAATGTCTGCTACTCTAAGGCTTGATTCTCCTACCCTCATATATTCGCCGCTGTCAAGAAAGCGAAGAAGTTTGGCCTGTATGTTTATTGAAAGCTCTCCAATCTCATCCAAAAAAAGTGTGCCGCCTTCAGATGCTCCAACGTATCCCTTTGTGGCGGTGTGGGACCCGGTAAAAGCACCTTTCGCATGGCCGAAAAGTTCTGACTCAGCGAGACTACCAAGTATGGCACAATTGATAGGAAGAAAAGCTTTTTTTCGTCTGTTACTTACATGGTGTACCTCATGGGCAATGATTTCCTTTCCTGTCCCTGATTTCCCAGTAATGAGGACAGGAAGATCTACCTGAGCCGTTGTTCTTATTTCTTGCTTTATCTCTCTTATGGACTTGGAAATACCCACGAGTTTACTCTGTGTCGAATTCTGCAGGTCTGCCATGTAAGATCTTCGTAATCGTTGGAAATGAACGGCCGCGTAGACAGTATAGAGCAACTGTGATTTATTGAATGGTTTAAAGAGGAAGTGCGTCAGGCCTAGTTTCAGGCAAGGATCCAGGTTTTTCTCATCAGGAGCACCGGTGATAATGATAATTTCAGCATCGTGATTGTGTTTACGAAACGCTTTGGATAGTTCAGTGCCGTCAATATGTGGCATATTGATATCGATAAGTGCCAGGTCAAATTTTTTATCGGGTAAAATTCGATATGCTGCTTCAGGGTCGCTAAATGCATCAACATCGTATCCATGGTTGGTAAGCGTGTCGGAAATAAAATTAACAATATGTATCTCATCGTCAACGACGAGGACTCGCACCTCTTCATCCACATTAATCTTTGATGGTATAGGCATAAACCAATTCCTCCAGTTGCCTTATGGTAAAAGGTTTTATGAGAGATGACGATTCTGGAGGCATGCGGCCATTGTTATAATCAATATCTCCGGACATAAAAATTGTCTGCACATTATTGTTGATTTCGGAAAGCTGTTTCATGCATTCAAAACCATCACAATCCGTTAAACCGATATCAATCAACACTACTTCGACAACCTGGTTGACAAGTTTGAATTCCTCAACAGCTTCTGCACAGCTCTCTGTCGAAAATACTATATGACCTTTACGCTGCAACCCACTCGCAAGATATTTTAAAAGTACGCTGTCGTCTTCAACAAGAAAAAATACCTTCTTTTCACGTCCGACAGCATGATTTTCAGGGACTGGCGTATTAGATTCAACAGGAGGAGGCACCGGGATTTTTTTCGGCTCACTTGTCGGTAAGACTACGATGAAGGACGAAAACTGCTCATTGTTATCGACACGAATCTCTCCCCCATGGTTTTTAGCTATTTCCCGGCTGATATGTAAACCTAGCCCGGAAAGGGTATTCTTCTCACCAGGGGGGGTAAAAAAATCAAATTCGTTGTGCTGATTTCTTACTCTATTAAACGGGGTTTCACTTTTAATGATAATAGAGACCATTTCCTTCTCATTGTGCCGTCTTGATAGATTCACATCAAAAATAATTCTCTCGTTTTTCTGCAAGTCCTCGATTTTATTTTCGACAAGATAAAACAACATAAGGACCAGCTCGTTAAAATCCCCTTCAATTTTTGAAAAGTCATCTGCATTATCTATAGTTATGGTGGCCATTGGAGATATTGCCTGCAGGACGTCTCTTGTTTGATAAAGTATTCTTTGCAGGCTGTGGCAACCTTTTTCGCCAGTTCTATATCGTGCAAAAGCGAAAAGAACCTCTGTGTTATGTATGCCGCGATCAATAAGGGAAGAGAAGGTAGCCAGTCGTAGCTCCCGGTCTGATGTTGTTGTAGAATCCTGGGAGAGCTGACCGGTTGCTCCGGCAAATATATTGTTATAATTATGGGTGATTCCACGAGTCACAAGCTGCAAAGACTGCAGGTATTTATACTCATAGAGCATATCTTTGAAGAGTGCCTCGCTCTTTTCTCCAAATTTCGAATAGAAGGTCTCTTTATATTTCATAATTGGGTTCCATTTACGTAATTACGTCCAATTCGAACCGATGTCGTCGTACGTAGCGGGGCGACATCTTTCATTGGCTGTCTATTCTTCAAGCACTATTCGTGCCGTCATAGAACACGTATTTTCAGATTGTTTCAATTGCAGGCACCTCTATCTTCCTTTGATAAACACAGCTTTTTTCTATTGTATCAAATTGTTGAGCTATTCATGCTCTTTTTACTGAAACAGAAAGCTCTATTTTTATGTTTGCTGCACTGGCTGCTGATTGTTTGAAAAAATTCAGCGGGTAGTAAAAATACCACCTTATCAGGTCGTCCCCTGTTGTCATTTACTTCTCACTCATCCAATTGACGTGCAACAGGGTGGTAAAAACACCACCATGCACAGACCGAAAAATAATTATATTTTTAAGCAAGTTAGGTGACGTTCAGGCAATTTCACATAGGCATTATCTCAAAATTGCGCATCAAAAGGTATCCTTTTTACCACCTCCTTTGACTCGACTTTGTCGTTTTCGGCAGTGTCATCTCTTTATCTGTTTTTTCATACGAACCCAAAAATAACGAATAATTTCAAATAGAATAAAGGGAGTACCCCCTTTTTCAGCGAAGAGAGATCGTGTTGGCATTATTCATGCTTTTGATAGTTTCAAGACAGGACGTGTTGCGGCATTAGCTAAACAAAATTTGTATCAAGCGGTAAGTTTTCAGAATAGCAACAATATTTAAAAATGAATCCGGCTTCCTAAGCGGGTGGGATTGGGACCTGCTGGTTCAGCATGTTCATGGCTTTCTTGCCATACAAATAAAAATTTGATTACGTACAAAACTCAGCCAATTATCTATCGAAACAGACAGGGGACTGATTTTATTTCTCTTTTTAACCCGGGAGACAGATTAATTTTCATAAAAAACCATGAAAAAAAATCAGTCCCCTACCTCAGTACTGAGAAATTTAGGTAAGCGAAGACTCCGATCTGTCTCCCGAGTCCCGAAAAAAATGGCTGAGTTTCATGGGTAATCAGAAATAAAAAAGGAGAAATGATGAAAAATTTGTCACTTGCTCAAAAGATCGGTGGTGGTTTTGCTCTAGTGCTACTGTTACTGGTGATTGTTTCATTTGTTGGCTGGAAAGGGCTGACCGGGGTCACTGATGGTTTTGTTACATATAGAGGGCTGGCACGCGACACGAACCTGGCCGGAAGGCTTCAGGCAAATATGCTCATGGTACGCATGAACGTGAAAGATTTCATTATCACCGGCAGTGAAAAGGATCAAAAGCAGTATAAAGACTATGTTGAAAAGGTGAATGGTTTTCTCGAAACCGCTCATGAGGAAATTCAGCATCCTGAGCGAGCTGCAAAAATAGATCTAGTCACGCAGGCTCTGAAGACCTATGAATCTTCTTTTGCCAGGGTAGTGGAAATTCGTAAAGAACGTGACGCCATCGTCAATGGAAGTTTACGGGCAGCAGGGCCGAGTATGGAGAAAGCTCTGACAGAGATCATGGCTTCAGCAAAAAATGACAGTGATGCCGAGGCAGCCTATGAAGCAGGTATCGTCTTGCGTCATATGTTACTCGGCCGGCTGTACGGTCAAAAGTTTCTGTCTACCAATGCACCTGAAGATTTCGATCGAATCAAAAGTGAATTTTCAAGTATATTCAAAGGATTAGACACGCTTGACTCTATGCTTGAAAATCCAAAGCGCCGTGCCCTCATGGTCAAGGTGAAAGAAGAAGCCCAAGCATATATTGCCGCTTATGAGGAGCTCACAAGAATCATTTATGAGAGGAACGGCATCATTACCAACTCGCTTGACAAAATCGGTCCGCAAGTGGCGCAAGCAGTTGAAGACGTTAAGCTGTCCGTCAAAACAGAGCAAGATGAACTTGGGCCACGTTTACAAAAACAAAGCAGTACCTCTATAACCATAATGCTGATTATAGCCTGTGTTGCCCTTGTAATCGGGATAATAATTTCCATATTTCTCACCCGTTCAATCACCACTCCGGTACAGCTTGCCGTGAAGTTTGTCCAAAAAATTGCCGGCGGGGATTTCACTTCGAAATTGCCTATCAATCAAAAAGATGAAATCGGCGTGATGGCTAAAGCTCTGAACGACATGGTTTCCGAACTTAGCGCTATGATTCAAGAAATTACTCAAGGGGTGGGAACTCTGTCATCATCTTCCACTGAGCTTGCCAGTGTATCAAATCAATTGATGACGGCTTCAAACGAAACGTCCCATAAGGCTGAAACCGTCGCCGCTGCAGCAGAGGAGATGAGTGCTAACATCAACTCAGTTTCCGCTGCTATGGAACAATCCTCTGCTAATACCGGTATGGTTGCATCTGCCACCGAAGAGATGTCTGCAACAATAGGAGAAATAGCTCGAAGCGCTGAAAGTGCAAGATCTGTTTCCGAGAAGGCCGTTGTCAAATCAACTTCTACATCCGAAAAGATGAGCCAACTTGGTGAAAGCGCAAATAAAATCGGTAGAGTTACCGAAACTATTACCGAGATTTCCGAGCAAACCAATCTACTAGCTTTAAATGCAACAATTGAAGCTGCTCGAGCAGGGGAAGCAGGCAAAGGATTTGCTGTTGTGGCCAATGAGATAAAAGACCTTGCCAAACAAACAGCTGAAGCAACGGTTGATATAAAAAATCAAATTGAAGAGATGCAGGACACAACTCATATCACAGTGACCGACATGAACGATATCAGCGAAATTATTAACGATATCAACAGCGTCATCAATTCTATTGCTTCAGCGGTTGAGCAGCAATCTGCAGCAACAACTGAAATATCAACCAACGTTGCTCAGGTGTCGGAAGGGATAGCCGAGGTAAACGAAAATGTTGCTCAGAGTACGGTTGCTATAAGTGATATTACCAAAGAAATTGCGATGGTTAACCAGGCTTCAAGTGAAGTCGACAGCGGTAGCACACAAGTACAATCAAGTGCTGAAGAACTTTCACGGCTTGCTGAACAACTTGATGTCCTGGTCAAGAGGTTCAAAGTGTAATGTAAAAACTCAACTTGTGTTGTTCTCGTAATCGTTCACCTGAGTGTAAGAGGTAACCGCGTAATCTGAACCAGTAACCGATCGACCTGTGCTCCAGGTCGGTTCAAGCAGGCGGCCGAGCTACGGTTGGTCATGCGAGGACGCCTGATCGAGGAAATGGGGGTGCCGTTCAACAGTTATCGGTTATCCCTGCTTAACAAAAACCAGCTCTTCACTCTCTGGTATTATTGCTTTGTTCATAAATGGCAATATATCAAAGAGTGAAGAGCTGGCATGAAAAAGGCTACCACTTCTTCTAATTTCAAGCAAATCTCACCTAAAAACTTGCTATTACCCTTCTTCTTTTGATACACTTAAATGTTGGGAAATTTTATAAAATACAGGATCATAACCATGTGAACAAACTGTTTATAACTTACCACGTTTTTCAATACAATGAGCGGCAATCACAAAAACACCTCTTCTCCAGGCAAACATTCCACTCCGAATCCGACAAAACAACCTACCACCCGAGATCCCTCCCACGCTCAAGAACAGTTCCTGCACATTATTGAAAAAGGGAAAAATGAATGGGAAAAGACCGTTGATGCGATTGATGATATCATCACCATTTTAGATAAGGAAATGCGCATCATACGGGCCAACAAAGCAGCCCACCGTTTATTCAATTATAAAATCGGCGAACTGGTCGGCATGAAATGCCACCAAGCATTTTATAATGAACCTGAGCCGTGCGAAGATTGTCCTGTTTTACAAACAGTAGAAAATGCTGCAAAACATCGATTCTGCAAACGGTTTGCACAATCCAACAAGACCTTCGACATTTCCGGCTCCCCTTTACTTGACGAGTATGGCCAACTGAGCATGATCGTGCACATTGCCCGCGACATCACCACAGCCATGGAACAAGAGGAAAAAAGTAAAAAACTGACCACTGCAATAGAACAAACATCCGAGGTCATTATTGTTACAGATACGAAAGGAACGATTCAATATACCAACCCTGCATTTACACAAACAACCGGCTATTCGAACCAGGAGGCAGTCGGTAGCAATATACGTATTTTGAAGAGCGGCAAACATGATGCCGCCTTCTACAAACAGCTCTGGAACCAACTCATGCAGGGCAATGTCTGGAAAGGGCAATTCATCAACAAAAGAAAGGACAATACACTCTACTCTGACGAGTCAACCATCTCACCAATCATTGATGCAGACGGAAAAATAACCTCATTTGTCGCGGTCAAGCGTGATGTGAGCAAGGAGAAAGCCCTCGAAAAACAGATGCAACAAGCGATCAAACTTGAAGCAATCGCAACCCTTGCGGGCGGCATCGCTCATGATTTCAACAATATCCTTTCGGCAATGCTCGGATACGCCCATATTGCTAAAAGCCATATAGGAGACAATTCTTCAGCAGACTATGCACTGGATAACATCCTCTCCTCAGGCGATCGAGCCGCAGACCTTATCAAACAGATTTTGACTTTCAGCAGACAAGAGCAGTCAACCGGACCTTATGCCCCTGTCAAGATACAATACATACTCAAAGAAGCTCTCAAGCTGATACGGGCTTCACTGCCGGCAACCATTAAAATTGAGCAGGACATTGATAATGATTGCAATGCTATCCTGGCCGATCCCGGAGAAATGCATCAGGTCATAATGAATCTTCTGGCAAATGCCAAAGAAGCCATCAATAAAAATTATGGCCTTATCAGGGTCCAATTAACACAACTGGACAACGAAAAAAGCATTTGTCTCAAAATTACCGACAATGGCTGCGGGATGGACAGCCAGGCTGTCAAACGTATTTTTGATCCTTTTTTCACGACCCATCCCAAGCACTACGGCACAGGACTTGGAATGTCGGTGGTACACGGCATTATAAAAAAACATGGCGGCACCATTAATGTACACAGCCAGGTCGACCGGGGAACGACCTTTACCTTGTTATTCCCAGCAATACAAACAAAAGAAAACAAAGCAGAACCGAAAACAAAACAAGGCCCAGTAAAAAACGAACACATACTTATCGTAGATGATGAGCCTATGCTTGTTAATTTCCTCAGTTTTTTACTCAAAAGAACCGGGTACAGAGTCACCGCCTTTACCGAGAGCATACAAGCTGTCAAACATTTCCGGAACAACAGCGACAGTTTTGATCTGGTCATCACCGATCTAACCATGCCGGACATGACAGGAGTGGAACTGACTCGTGAAATTTTGTCTCTTCGCCCATCACTGCCGGTTATCCTGACGACCGGCTACAGTGACGGCATTCACAATGGAAAGGCTCAAAGGATAGGTGTCCGCGAAATCATGGAAAAACCCCTGAAAAAAAACGATCTGATCCGTACAATCAGAAAGGTGCTGGACAATGGCTAACATTCTCATCCTCGATGATGATAAGGTACTGTGCAAGATGCTGTGGGAACAGATGGAAAACAAGGGGCATACAGCTGTCATTACCCATACCCTTGCCGCAGGGATTGCCGCTGTACAAGTTGAATCCTTTGATGTGGTGCTCCTGGATGTAGAGTTGCCTGACGGTAATGGTCTTGAGCATATTCCCAGTTTCAGAAATAGTCGATCAGAGCCGGAAGTCATCATTATAACCGGCCAGGGAGAAGCAGATGGCGCTGAGCATGCGGTAATCAGCGGTGCCTGGAGCTATATTGAAAAACCACATGTTATCAGGGAACTGGATCTCAATCTGACCAGAGCTCTCCAGTATCGCAAAGAGAAACAGAAAATACAAAAAATACCGGTCGCACTGAAAAGAGAGAAGATCATCGGTAGCAGTGCACTGCTCAACACCTGCCTCGATCAGGTGGCCAGAGCAGCAGCATCAGACGTGAGCGTCCTGATAACCGGTTCCAGCGGGACGGGCAAAGAACTTTTTGCCAAAGCCATCCACGAAAACAGTGCCAGATGCAACGAAAATTTTATTATTGTCGACTGTGCTGCTCTACCGGAAACGCTCATAGAAAGTACACTTTTTGGGCATGTCAAGGGTGCATTTACCGGGGCTGACAAAGGCCAGGATGGCTTGGTCAAACATGCACATCAGGGAACTCTTTTTCTCGATGAGGTTGGGGAGCTTCCGCTCTCTATCCAAAAAACCTTTCTTCGCCTGCTCCAGGAGCATGAATATCGACCGGTAGGTTCATCGCGTCATCAACACAGTAATTTCAGGCTGATTGCAGCCACCAACAGAAATCTTGAGGACATGGTCAAGGAAGGGAGTTTTAGAAGTGACCTGCTTTTCAGGCTTGAAGCTTTCCCCCTCCACCTTCCTCTTCTCAAAGAACGTTTGGAAGATATTAGAGAATTGGTCACCTATTTTATTTCGCAACTCTGTGAACGCTATAATACCGAATCAAAAGGTATCGGCACCGACCTGATAGAAACCTTGACGACTTATGACTGGCCTGGAAATGTTCGAGAACTGTATCAAACCATTGAACAACTCTTTACCAATCCTTCCCTGAGGCCAACCTGTTTTTCATTCACCTACCGGAGAAATTCAGAATATTACAGCTCCGGGCAGGTTTTCAAGACAGGGAAATCCCCCTGCTCCCTACCAAAATCTGAGGAATTCTTCCCCTGGCGTGTTTTTAAAGAGCAATGCGAACAGGAATATATGACTAAATTACGTTCCATAGCCAAAGGCAATGTCAGCCGGGCATGTAAACTCTCCGGTCTATCGCGAACAAGGCTGTACCAGCTCATCAAAAAATACGAACTGCCATTTTCCTGATTAACACCCATTAACAAGGAGCAGGGCGAAAAAAGATAGCTGCTTTAAAAATAGAGCCCAGTCGGCGGTATCCTCTTTCGTACTCCTCAATCCTGAGCGAAAATTCTGAGTAATCAGCTAGCCCAAGCTCTCCCCTTTCCGTCCACAAAAGTTAACAAGCACACGATTGTTAACACCTTTTACGTTTTCCTTTTTTCGCCCTCTATCCCCTTAGCTCCCTAACAGGCTGAAAAGTATGCATTATTTCATAAACAATTGCTTAATACAAAACGGCACGGTTACTGCTACTCTATAAGTAAGAAATCAAATTGTTTTTAAAAGTGCACAGCAACGTGTCCACTGCTCAGACTATGCAATGAATATATTTTTCTCTTCCTTCATAAAATATCCATGCGGCCAGGAGTGCTCGTTTTGGCACTGTCCGGAAAAATACCTGTTTACGCTCCGGGAGATTCCCTGTCTTTCCGAAATAAATCCGTTCCCAACCGACTCGCTTTTCACCCCTTCTCTAACATCACCGCTCAAAAGCGGAGACCTGCTTATTCTCCACACTGAAAGTCGGGAAGCTCTGGAAAAATTAGTGGAAAAACGAAAGGTCGTGGAACAGTTCCGTCTTATTCTTATCATCGGAGAACAAGCCTACCACAACAGCAGGAGCTACCAC
This sequence comes from uncultured Alphaproteobacteria bacterium, assembly GCA_942492185.1. Lineage (GTDB taxonomy): Bacteria > Pseudomonadota > Alphaproteobacteria > Kiloniellales > JACOMY01 > CALOEA01. Next base: position 230,209 of record CALOEA010000006.1, on the reverse strand, counting down.
TTGCTGGCACCCCGCTTTATTATGACCTCTCAACAGGATGTAAATGTGTTGAAAGAAGTTGTCCAAAAAATGTGCGGCCCACGCCACCCCGTTTGCAGCTCTCAAGCAACAGCCCGCTCACAAAGCCCCATTTCAACTTTCTGACAGGTGAATCCATGAACCAGGAAAAACTCTTTGCCTCATTTTTGCTTGACCAAACCCAAGGGGTGGAAATTGCCCTGCGGGCTGAGCAGGTAACCGAGGCAACCCACATTCAGGGAGGTATCCAGAAACTGCCTGGCAGCGTCGATTTCCTTGAAGGGGTTATGCACCTTCGTGACGATGTCATCCCGGTGATCAACCTGAAAAAACGGCTCGGCTTCAGCCCGGACAGTTATACTCAAGAGGCAAAGGTGGCTGTTGTCTCCCACTTTAACACCCGATATGGACTACTTTTTGAGGATATCAAGGAGGTCTTCCGAGTCAAACCGGAAAAAATACTCCCTATTAATCCTGTGCTGCGAACCGACGACCAAGCAATCTCGGCGCTGATAAAAGTTGAACCCGGCAAAAGAGTTGTGGAATTACTTGACCTGGATCATCTGTTTGCCGGTACCGGCATAGACTATACCAACGACGCCCCCTCCCATGAATCGACGGCCAAGCAGAAGACTTACTCACGCTATGTTGTCTTCAGTTCAGGTGGGCAGGAGTACGGCGTATCTGTAGAGATAGCGAGAGAAATAACCTTTTGCAGAGAAATAAATGAAATTTTCAGGACGGGAATAGTCGCCGGTGCTATTGAACTCAGGGGTCGGACCATTCCCATCATCGACACCCAGGCACTTTTCACCAACAGCGAAACGACAGAACTGATCACCGACGAACACTCCCGTATCCTGATTCTTTCTGCAGACAACTGTTCTGTTGGTATGATCGTGGACCATATTAAAGAAATAACCACAGTGGCTGACGACTCGATCCTTCCCTTCCCCTATAGCGATAATGACAATGTGAAAGGGATGCTTTCCCGGCTCGATGGTGAGAATACTATTTTGCTGGATGTACATAATCTCCTCTGCAACCATGTTGAAGCTATTAAATCCATGGCCAACATCGGCAATCATAAAGAACAGGAACATGAGGATAGCGATACAGGTGCTCACATCGTTACTCACCACCTTATTACTGAAAACTGCTACCTGATCTTCTCCATCGGTAAAAACTTTGCCATCGAGATAAAAGACGTAAACGAAATAATAGAAAACGACCATGTAATGAGAGTGCCGGGAGCCTCCGGCTGCAGTACAGAGGTCATAAATCTACGTGGTGAAGTTGTCCCTATCATAAACCTCAGAAATTTTTATCAATTTGATACGAAGAAAAAATCTGAAACAAACAAATTGATTATCTGCAGTGCTCACGGGCAAACAGTTGCTCTGGAAGTAGACAAAATAGTGACGATTTATAAACAAGAGCAGTTCTATGCCACGCCCTCTCTGGGCGACCAGCTGCGAAGCAAAAAAGACACCCTGGACAGACTAATTGAGTTCCTCAACGATCAAGAGATAAATGAACATGTCCTGGTACTGAACATACACAGCCTAATCCGTAATCATCTCCAACTTGAAACAACGAGTCGACAGGCAGCAGACCTGCATGCTGATCAACATGCCGACGACACAATAACTGAACAAGCAAAGGGGTAAGCACCAATGGAAACCAAAAAAGAGACCACAGCACCAGCCATCAACACTTCGAGTCTGAACCTCATGATGAACCCCGGATTTATTGTCAACGATGAACGTATCATTACCTGGGCCAATGATGTTTTTCTTGACAACTTCAATCTGCAGCGGGCTGATGTCATCGATAAGATGTCTTGTGAGGAGGCCTGCGTGACCCAGCTTTGCGGCACAAAAGACTGCCCTGTGGAGAAATCAACCAGGATCGGCAAACCTGCATCTGCGGAAGTCATCTATAAAACTGCTGAAGATCAGATTCGCCAATTTACATCCTCTGCCCGTCCGGTCAATGGTAAGGGAAGCGGTACCTTTGTTTCCATGACCGATATTACCGAACTAAAGAATACCCAGGCAGATCTTCGCCAGGTCCTAACAGACCTCAACATTATCCCTACCCCGATCATTGAGATTGATAAAAATTTCTCGATCACGTTCATGAACCCGGCAGGTGCCGCAGTAGTTGGCTCAACTCCGGACGAAGTAGTGGGTAAAAAATGCTACGATCTCTTTAAAACACCCCATTGCAAAACCGACAAATGTGCCTGCGCAAGAGCCATGAAAACCGACTCTGTGATCACCGAACATACCATTGCCAGGCCAAAAGATGGGGTTATTGTCCCCATAAAATATACAGGGGCACCGATTAAAGACGCAAAAGGAAACATCAAGGGCGCAATTGAATACGTACTCGATCAGACCGAAGAGACAAAACAGAAACAGGCTGCTGACGAGAAAATTGAGAACCTCAATACCATCCCCACTCCCATCATGTCGATTGACATCGACTACAATATCACCTTCATCAACCCGGCCGGCGCAGCAGTGGTCGGCTCAACGCCCGATGAACTGGTAGGAAAAAAATGCTACGAGCTCTTTAAAACACCTCACTGCAAAACAGACAAATGTGCCTGTAAGCAGTCCATGAAAAATGATGCTCTGATTACCGAGCAGACCATTGCCAGACCAGCGGAAGGGGTCATCATCCCCATCAAGTACACAGGATCACCGATAAAAGACGCAAAAGGGAACATCAAGGGCGCACTCGAATACATTCTCGATCAGACCGAAGAGGCTAAACAGAAACAGGCTGCCGACGAAAAAATTGAAAACCTCAATACCATTCCCACTCCCATCATGTCGATTGACACAGACTACAATGTCACCTTCATCAACCCGGCCGGAGCAGCTGTGGTCGGCTCCACCCCTGATGAACTGGTAGGAAAAAAATGCTACGATCTCTTTAAAACACCTCACTGTAAAACCGATAAATGTGCCTGCAAACAGGCCATGAAAAATGACGCCGTGGTTACCGAGCAGACCATTGCCAGGCCGGCAGAAGGCGTCATCATCCCCATCAAGTACACAGGATCACCGATAAAGGACGCAAAGGGGAATATCAAAGGCGCACTCGAATACATCCTCGATCAGACCGAAGAGGCTAAACAAAAACAGGCTGCTGATGAGAAAATCGAAAATCTCAATACCATTCCCACTCCCATCATGTCGATTGATACGGATTATAATATCACCTTCATGAACCCTGCAGGGGCGGCTGTGGTCGGCTCCACTCCCGACGAGCTGATTGGAAAAAAATGCTACGATCTCTTTAAAACACCTCACTGTAAAACCGATAAATGTGCCTGTAAGCAGGCCATGAAAAATGACTCGGTCGTTACCGAACAGACCATTGCCAGGCCGGCGGAAGGGGTCATCATCCCCATCAAGTACACCGGATCGCCGATAAAGGACGCCAAGGGGAATATCAAGGGCGCACTCGAATATTCTCGATCAGACCGAAGAGGCGAAACAGAAACAGGCTGCTGATGAGAAAATCGAAAACCTCAATACCATTCCCGACTCCGATCATGTCGATTGACACAGATTACAACGTCACCTTCATGAACCCGGCCGGAGCAGCTGTGGTCGGCTCCACCCCTGATGAACTGGTAGGAAAAAAATGCTACGACCTCTTTAAAACACCTCACTGTAAAACCGATAAATGTGCCTGTAAGCAGGCCATGAAAAATGATGCCGTCATTACGGAGCAGACCATTGCCAGGCCGGCGGAAGGGGTCATCATCCCCATCAAGTACACAGGATCACAGATAAAAGACGCAAAAGGTAACATCAAGGGCGCACTCGAATACATCCTCGACCAAACAGAAGAATCAAAACAGAAACAGGCTGCCGACGAAAAAATTGAAAACCTCAATACCATTCCCACTCCCATTCTTTCGATTGATACAGATTATAATATCACCTTTATCAATCCAAGCGGCGCCCAGGCAGCAGGCTTGACACCGGACCAGGCTATCGGCAAGAAATGTTATGATCTTTTCCGAACAGAACACTGTCATACCGAGCAATGTGCCTGTACCCGCGCCATGAAGACAGACTCCGTAGTTTACGACCAGACCGTTGCGAATCCACAAGGAGTGGAAATGCCTATCAAATATACGGGGTCCCCAATCAAGGATGCGAAAGGTAATATCAAGGGCGCACTGGAATACATCAACGATGTAACGGCAGAAAAGGAGATAGAACGACTGATTGCCAGTGCAGTGGGTGAAGTTGACAGCCTGGTCAATGCCTCCAAGCTGCAAATGGATCAGGCCAATACCCAGGTTGACGGCATGAATGATTCCATTGATCAGGCGGTGCAGCAGCTTGACGACTCAATGGTCACTGTCCGCGATATGCTTGAAAGTTCCAAAGAAATGCTGAGCATATCTGCACAGTCAAACCAACTGGCAATAGAACTGGCAAAAGAGGCTGAGAGTGGAAAGATAGCAGGCCGCGACGCCGGCCAAAAATTGGCTGACATCAACGACACCATGCAAAAAAACAATGAGATGGTCAACGGCCTGGTCAACCAGCTGGAGAAAATCTCCAGCTTCGTTGATATTATTAAAGAAATTGCCTCCCAGACCAACCTGCTTGCTTTTAATGCCGCCATTGAAGCTGCACGCGCCGGAGACGCAGGCCGCGGTTTTGCCGTTGTTGCCGATGAGGTGCGCAAGCTCGCTGAAAACAGCTCAAAATCGGCAATTGACATCTCCAATATCGTGAAGAATGTTGAAAAAGATTCAAACCACACCATCAATGCCATGCAGGAAGGGATGAACATGCTTGGTGAAGGCGGCCGGGTGATAAATACGGCCCTTGAGTCCATGGAAACCATCTCCAAAGGCATTGTCACCATTTCCGACTCGGTTGATAAAGTCAGTGGAACGGCTGAAGCATTAAGTGACAGCGGCAGTAAGGTCATGGAAAAAATCGAGACCGTTGCCAACTCATCCAAGAAAAACCAGGAATCAACTGCTGTGGTCAATCAATCCCTTACCGACACGGTGGCAGCACTGACCCAACTGACAGCCTCCAATAAAGAATTGCAGAAAGCTGTCAACAACCTGTAAATCTTTCCTTTTCCTGACCGGTCTGCAAAGGCCGGTCAGGCATGAGAAACCATGACACTTTTTAGCGAAGCCATATTTACACCACGTCTGAAAATTCGTAAAATTTGTATGGAAGACCTGTCACAGGTTGTAGCGTGGAGTAATGCGGAAGAGGCGCACGGCAACTATCTCACCCCGGAAAAGATGACGGAACAAACATGTCTGGAGAGGTTGCAATCCGGTACTTTTTGGACCGCAAAAAATAAATGCTTCATGATTGAACCGCGTAACGGGGATCCCATCGGTACAATCCATTACTGGCTCCGCCCGGAGCGGGAGGAATGCGCAGTTGCCCAGCTTAAAATTGCCGAACCACAGCAACGCGGCAAAGGTTTTGGTACGGAAGCACAAAAATACCTGATCATAAATCTGTTTGAACGGGCAAAAGTCAAAGAAATAGAGATGTATACTGACGTCAATAATATGGCGCAACAACGTTGCCTGACCAAGTTAGGCTTTGAACTGATCGAATCCCTTTCCTACGAGGACCACCAGGTACCACGCTTTGGACACCTTTACCGGCTGAGGGAGAACCGCTTCCAAGAATATCCCGTTTTTCATTACCACTATGAATAAGCCTGGCATTGTATTTGACACACGCTATCTGGATCATCGCATCACGCAACCGACGAGGGAAAACCCTGACAGACTGCGCAGCCTTTTTGGAGCAGTCAAGCAGCAATTTAACAACAGGCTGGAGACGGTGCAGCCGCGTGAAGCACGACTGGAAGATATTGAGCAGATTCACTCAAATTTTTACCTTAATCAGATTCGCGAACATGCCATCAAGGGCGATCCGTTCTCCTACGACAAAGACACGTACCTCATGGAGCTTTCCCTTGCAACAGCCCAGCTTGCGGCCGGCGGTTGCCTGGAACTTGCTGATCAGATTATGGGCGGCAGCCTCGAACAGGGATTTGCCCTTATTCGCCCTCCAGGCCATCATGCAGAACCGGGGAGAGGCATGGGATTTTGTATCCTCAACAATATTGCCATTACCGCACAGTATCTCCAGGATCACTTCCAGCTCGATAGAATTCTGGTCATCGATTTCGACGTTCATCACGGCAATGGGACCCAGGAAGCCTTCTACGACTCGGACAAGGTTTTGTTCATCTCCATCCACCAAAATAATATTTTCCCTTTCTCGGGTGATATTGCCGAAATAGGCAATGCAGAGGGGCTCGGCTATAATATCAACATCCCTGTGCACAGCCATTTCGGTGACCAGGAGTACACCTTCCTTCTGGGCAAACTCCTGCAAAGCGTTGCAGAGCAGTACCTGCCTGAGATCATTCTTGTTTCTGCAGGATACGACGGCCACCGGGAAGACTCAATCAGCTCAACCCTCCTCTCCACCCATAGTTTTCACACCATCACCACCCTGCTCAGACAGTGCGCCCGGGATATCTGCGACGATCGACTGCTGTTTATTCTTGAAGGCGGATACAACCCGGTCTCACTGGAAAAATCGGTTCTTGCTACTATCGACAGCCTGCTGCAGCCCCATGGATCCAGAGTTGGCATCCTCCATTCCGAACGAGCTGATGCTCTTTTCACAAACCATCCTCTCCATGCATTCTGGACCTTATAGAGGCAGACAAATGACAAAACATGTCCCACTCGACGCCAACCGGCTCAACACAATTTTCCATGAATGCCATCAGTGTGGAACCTGCTGTAAGCAGTACCGAAAAATCACCCTCCAACCAGATGAAGTGGAACATATTAAAAAACTGGGAGGTCATGTCGGTTACGACATCAGCATTACTGAAATCTTGAAAAAAGGACTGGAACAAGCCCAAAAAGACGCTATGCAACGGGGAAAAGTCTTTATGATTCATCCAGATGATAAAGGCTGCACGTTTCTCCAAAAAAGAAACAATAAATACTATTGCACTATCTATCATTATCGGCCAAGAGCCTGTCGCGGTTTTAAATGCAACATGGCAGACGACAGTTTCCTTTCATTATTCGGTAAAGACTCCATCCACCTCCTGGGTCAAACAACATATGGCCTGCCGCTTGGTAAGTAGCATCATCTGCAGGCTTGACTCAGCCTGCTGCTGTATTTGCAATGTGCTAAATTCTACAAAATTGGTATATTGGCGTTTGTGATTACTTCTCCACTATCCACCTCAGAGCTTGGACAGAATCTATGCACATTTATCTCTGGCGCCACAGCAACCAATTCTCCAGCTGGTCCATGATCGATGAACCACAAATTTACAATGACAGGTATACTTCAGCGGAGGTGGCAGTTATGGCCACGTCTAAAGAGGAAGCCTACCAGTTACTTGCCCAAGACGGTCACTGGAACATGGATGATTTGCAACGTATAGAGCCGGAAATCATCCCTCTTGACGCATCCCGAATTCTAACTAGCCATATCCTCTTTTAAAGCCTTCTCCCTCAAGCTTCCCTTAAAAAAAGGGACAGCCTCTTGATTTATTTATTTTTATGAGATGCCGGTTCGAGTATATTTTTGCCTCAACACCTTTGTGCAGAAAAATACTACTCGCGAACCTTATCAATTAAATCAAGCCTGCATACGAATGGAAAGCATATGAAAAAAACATTGCAGCTCGTTTTGTTACTGTTAGTTATTTCTCTCACCTGCCAGGTGGACAAAACTCAGGCAATTGACTTGCAACAGGCATCCTGGGATGAAATTGTCCAGGCAGCGGACGGACAAACCGTTGACTGGTATATGTGGGGCGGTTTCCCTGCAGTAAACACCTATGTGAATACCTATGTTGCCGCCCGGTTAAAGGAAAAATATAACATCACCCTCCGCCAGGTACCAGTCAAAGACATTGCCGAGGTGGTCAGCAAACTGGTGATTGAAAAACAGGCCGGTAAAACATCAGGCGGCAATGTAGACTTGATGTGGATCAACGGAGAAAACTTTCGCACTTGCAAACGTCACGATCTGCTCTTTGGTCCCTTTGCCGACAAACTGCCCAATCAGCGTTTTGTAGATTGGAGCAAGCCGTCTGTTTATAATGATTTCGGTACTCCGGTAGAAGGGATGGAATCTCCCTGGGGCAGCGCACAGATGATAATGATCTATGATACCGCCAGAACCCCTGAACCTCCGAGGTCCATGGCGCAGCTGATCGACTGGATACAGCAGCATCCAGGGAAATTCGCCTATCCAGCGCCCCCGGATTTTACCGGCTCGGTTTTTGTACGCCACGTTTTTTATCACTATTCCGAGGACGTTAATCTCTGGCAAGGCGAATACACCCAAAAACAATTTGAAAAGGCAGCCAGTGCCACCTATCGCCTGCTCACCGAACTGAAACCGGCGTTATGGCGGCAGGGGACGACCTACCCCGAATCACCAGTCAGAATGAACACCCTTTTTGCCGATGGAGAAATTGATTTTTCCTTCTCCTACCACCAGGCAGAGGCGTCACGCAATATCCAGGACGGTCTTTTCCCACCAACAGTCAGGTCTTTTGTGTTTGACCAGGGAACCATTGCCAATACCCATTTTGTCGCCATTCCATACAATGCAGCAGATACAGCTGCGGCAATGGTTACGGCAAATTTTCTGCTCTCTGCCGAGGCACAGATGGAAAAGGCTAAACCAGATGTATGGGGCGATTTCCCAGCCCTGGACATTACCCGCCTGCCCAGGCAACAGCAGCAGCAGTTTATTGACCTGCCGCGTGGCCCGGCAACACTTTCCAACCAGGAACTGCAAGCACATCAGCTGCCGGAACCGCCGAGCGAGATCCTTATCCAGCTTGAAAAGGGCTGGGAGCAGCATGTTCTCAAAGGGCGCTGATGTTTGCCCCTGTTACTGAAGATGCAGCACGAACCCGCACCATTGAAACAGCGCATTTACTGCTCCTGCTTGCTCCGGCGCTCCTGATCATTCTGCTGCTCTTTGGCGGCGGGTTACTGCTCGGCAGCCTGCAGGCTCTTGGCAGTCAGCCGTTCACAGAAAAAAGCAGTTTCACCTTTGCCCATTTCATCGCGGTGCTGACTGATCCCGACTTTGCCACAAGTTTTGCCATGACCATGTACATTGCAACCGTTTCCACCCTGGTTGCAGTGCTTGCCAGTGTTGCTCTGGCCATATCACTGGTTCGTTGTGCAGCTGCAAACCGGATACTGCATTTCTTTCTTCAGATTCCGCTCACCGTTCCTCACCTGGTGATTGCCATATCACTTCTTTTTCTCCTCGCGCCAACCGGTATCCTCTCCCGCCTATGCTCTTTTTTGGGTATGACTGCAGGAGCAGCCTCCTTTCCCCTGCTCATAAACGATACCTATGCGATTGGCATTTTGTTGACCTATATCTGGAAGGAAATTCCCTTTATTACCTTCATGATCCTGGCGGTCTTAAAAAACAGCGGTCCTGAACTGGATGATGCGGGCCGCACACTCAGAGCAAATGCATGGCAGCGATTTTACCACATCACCCTGCCGTTGATCGCTCCAAGCCTTGGAGCGGCCGGATTCATTGTGTTTGCCTTTACCTTTGGCGCCTTTGAAGTGCCTTACCTGCTGGGCAGAACCTATCCAATGGTTTTGCCGGTCTGGGCGTATAAAAACTACGCGGATATTGACCTGATGGCCCGCCCGGAAGGCATTGCCATCGGCCTGATCATTGCCGCGATTGTTATCTGTTCGCTCCTGCTTTCCCAGGGGTTGATGCAAATTGCGCGCAGACAGAGAGAGTATCCAGGGTGAATAAACGTTCCTTTCTCCTCGGACTGAGTATTATAGCGGCAGTCCTGCTCCCGTTCCTGCCGCTTTTGCTGTGGTCGGTAAGCAACCAATGGTTTTATCCGGCACTGCTGCCTCAGTTTGGGCTCCGACAGCCCCCCGAGGCCCAGATCACCCGCTCGTTGAACAGCGGCACCGGCACACGCGAGAGCTGGTCGAAGACCACCAGGCGGATCGAGTTGGAGCCGATGTCGATGACGCCGACCCGCCCGGCGTAGCGGGCAGCAGGAGAATCGCTGGGCGGCGGAGGGCTCGATCGGACAGCGCCATGCCTCCGGCTTATCAATCGTCGCCATCGAGCACCAGGCGCTGGGCGCCTTGCTCTTGGTCTTCTTCAGCGCGGAGCCGCGGCCCGAGAGGCTGGGGTTCGTCATGAAGAAGGTGTGGGCGGAGAAGGCGTTCTTGCCCGCCTTGACGCGGCTGTAGATGCCGTCGCCGTCCAGCATCCAGCTCTGCGCCTCGTCCTTGAGGTTGGCGATCATGACCTGGTCGAGCACCTGCTGGTGCACGGTCGGGTTCTCGATCGGCACCAGGGTCTCCACCCGGCGGTCGAGGTTGCGCGGCATCCAGTCGGCCGAGGAGATGAAGACCAGGGCGTCGGGCGAGGGCAGCGGCTTGCCGTTGGCAAAGCAGACGATGCGGCTGTGCTCCAGGAAGCGGCCGACGATCGACTTGACGCGGATGTTGTCGGAAAGACCGGGCACGCCGGGACGCAGGCAGCAGATGCCGCGCACGATCAGGTCGATCTGCACGCCGGCCTGGCTGGCCAGATAGAGTTCGTCGATGATCGCCGGATCGACCAGCGAGTTCAGCTTCGCCCAGATCGCCGCCGGGCGGCCCGCCTTGGCATGCTCGACCTCGCCGTGGATCAGCTCCTGCAGGGTCGAGCGCAGATTCACCGGCGCCGCCGCCACCTTCTCCAGCTTCTCCGGCCGGGCATAGCCGGTCATGTAGTTGAAGAGCCGCGCCGCGTCGCGGCAGAGCGCCGGATCGCAGGTGAAGTAGGAGAGGTCGGTATAGATCTTGGCCGTCACCGGATGATAGTTGCCGGTGCCGTAGTGGACGTAGGAGCGCAGCTTGCGGCCCTCGCGGCGCACCACCAGCGACACCTTGGCGTGGGTCTTCAGCCGGATGAAGCCATAGACCACCTGAACGCCGGCGCGCTCCAGGTTGCGCGCCCAGCGGATGTTGCGCTCCTCGTCGAAGCGCGCCTTCAGCTCGACCAGGGCGGTCACCGACTTGCCGGCTTCGGCGGCCTCCTGCAGCGCCTGCACGATCGGCGAGTTCTCGCTGGTGCGATAGAGCGTCTGCTTGATCGCCACCACGGCGGGGTCCTGCGCCGCCTGACGGACGAACTGCACCACCACGTCGAAGGACTCGTAGGGATGATGGACCACGATCTCCTTGGCGCGGATTGCCTCGAAGCAGTTGCCGCCGTAGTCGCGGATGCGCTCGGGGAAGCGCGCGTTGAAGGGCGGAAACAGCAGGTCGGCGCGGTCGTCGACGATCAACTGCTTCAGGTCGACCATCCCGAGCAGCCCGTCCAGCGCGAAGATGTCCTGCGGACTGACCTCCAGCTCCTTGATGACGAACTCGATGAGGTCCGGCTGCATGTCGCGCGGGAAGGACAGGCGGATCACCTGGCCGAGGCGGCGGCGTTTCAGGGCCGATTCGAAGACCCGCACGAGGTCCTCCGCCTCCTCCTCGATCTCCATCTCGCTGTCGCGGATGACGCGGAAGAAGCCGACATGCTGCAGCTGGATGCCGGGGAAGAGGCGGTCGAGGTGCAGGCGGATCACCTGCTCCAGGCGGACGAAACGGTGCGCCTTGCCGGGCAGGCGGATGAAGCGCTCGATCTGCCCGGGCATCGGCAGCAGGCCGTTCATCGGCCCGCCTTCGGCCTCCGGGCGCAGCAGGCGCAGCACCATGTTGAAGCCGAGATTGGGGATGAAGGGAAAGGGATGCGCCGGGTCGATGGCGATCGGCGTCAGGACCGGGAAGATCTCCTCCAGGAAGAAGCGCTCCAGGTACTCGCGCTCCTCCACGGTCAGCTCGTCCGACGAGAGCACGGCGATGCCGGCGCCACGCAGCTCCTTGCGCAGCTGGCGCCAGCCGTCCTGCTGCCGCTGCATGAGGAGCGCGACGCGCGCGTTGATCGCGACGAGCTGCTGAGCTGGCGTCAGCCCTTCCTGCGACGGCGTGGTGACGCCGGCGCGCACCTGCCCCTTCAGGCCGGCCACGCGGACCATGTAGAACTCGTCGAGGTTGGAGGCCGAGATCGACAGAAAGCGCAGGCGCTCGAGCAGCGGATGGTTGGGATTGAAGGACTCGTCCAGCACCCGCTCGTTGAAGGCCAGCCACGAGAGCTCGCGATTGATGAAGCGGTCCGGGGCCTGCATGGCCGCGTTGACCAGCGCGACCCCGGCCGGCGCGGCGGCGCTCGCAGCGGGGACGGGCGCGGCGGGAACGGGCGCGGCCGACGTGCTGGCCGGCAGCGGCGCGACCTCGGCGCCAGCAGCCTCGCCGCGCGCGCCGCCGGCCCTGGCCGCTCCGCTCGCGCTTTCTGGTCGATCCCTCGGTCACCCGCTATCCTCCTTGCGCTCCGGACGCCCGGCAGCCCGCCACCGGCCAAGCTAACCCGGTGATTCGCACCAGATTTATGACACTCGTCATCAGGACGGGCGCCGCTCGTCGGCCCCGGCTAGTTAAGGCACCCGGCGCAGCCCGCAGAAGCGCCGTTTTTCTTCCGGAGGCGCTCCTCAATGCTCGATCTGCTGCTGCTGCGCCATGCCAAGTCGGACTGGGACGATCCGGCACTGGAGGACCGCGACCGGCCCTTGAACCGTCGCGGGCAGCGGCTCGCGGCGCTGATGGGCGACTATATCGGCGGCGCGGGGCTGGTACCGGACTATGCCCTGGTGTCGACCGCCCAGCGCACGCGGGAGACCTGGGCGGCTGACCAGCGACGCTGGACCGGCAATCGGCACCCGAGGCCGACCTCCTCGAGGAGCTCTATCTGGCGGTGCCATCCAGCATCCTGGCCAGCATCCGGCAGGCCCCGGCGGGGGCCGCAGCGCCTGCTGGTGCTGGGGCACAACCCTGGCCTGGAACGCCTCGCCCGCCGCCTGACCGGAGCCGGCTCCGATGCCGCGGCCGCGGCGGCGCTGCACGGCAAGTTCCCCACCGCCGCGCTGGCCTGGCTGCAGTTCGACGCCAGTGACTGGAGCCAGATCCGCGAGGGCCGGCTGGTCCGCTTCGTCGTGCCGAAGGACCTGGAGGAAGCGGCCGGCGGGGATTGAGCAGGCCTACCCGGCGGCCAGCGGCGCCAGCGCCTTCTTCACCCGCTTCCAGGTGCGGCGCAGGTGGTGCAGATCGGCATCGATGCGTCCAGTCTGCCAGCCGACGATGATGCCCAGCGCACGCGCCTCCGCCGCGCCGCGGCCGGAGGCGCCGGCCTCGGCCAACAGGCGCTTGCCCACGGCAGCGTCGTTCAGCGACCCCAGGCTGTCCTGCAGCGCGCGCAGGACTTCCAGCGCCGCCTTGGCCTCGCCCTTGGGCAGCAGCGAGCGGAAGAATTCCACCGCATAGCGCAGCTTCTTGCCGGCGATGCGCAGCGCGTGCAGCGACTCCTCCTCGGCCTCGTTGCGCCGCCGCCCGCGCTTCAACAGCTGGCGCGTGCGCCGCCCCAGCACCCGGCGGGCGAAGGCCTCGGCCGCTTCCTCGGCCGGCGCCACCAGGGCGCCGGGCTCGGCTTCGGCCTGGCGCCAGCTGCCGTCCTCCAGCCTCATCTCGAGGCTGCAGCAGCAGCCGGGTATAGCGGCGATCGCGCAAGGCGGCTTCGGCACCGGCGCGCGCCACCCGCCGCTGCTCGGCCGCCCGGGCGTCGAGCCGCCGCAGGCCGCGTTCGCCCGGCAGGCGCTCGGCCAACGGATCCAGCGTGCCGAGCACGAAGACGTCCCAGTCGCGCGCCGGCCCCAGCGCCGTCTGCAGCCAGTCCAGTTCGCCCCCCAGCCAGGCCTCGTACGCCGCAGTGGCGAGCATCGGCCGGAACAGCGCCACCGCGGCCCGCAGCCGCCGCACGGCGACGCGGAACTGGTGGATCGCCTCGGGGTCCTCGGACCCGGCAAGCAGCGCGGCCTCGTTGGCGGTGAGCTGGGTCAGGCAGTTGCGCGCGATGGCGGCGAAGGCCTCGCCAGCCGAGGCGGTGTCGGCCAGAACCACGCGCGCGGCATTGGCCGGCGGCGGCAGGCGCGGTGCCCGCAGGCCGTGACCGCGCGCCGCCTTGCTGCGCCGCTCGATGCGGAAGTCGAGCTGTTCGAAGAGCGTCAGGGCAAGCTGGTAGAGCCGTTCGGGGCGGCCGTTCTTCAGTTCGAACTCGGCCTCGCAGATCGGCTGGCGCGCCTCGCCGGCGATGATCTCCCCGACGTCGAAGGCCACCTCGATCTCGCTCTCCAGCAGGCGCACGTCCAGCAGGTGGCGCACCACCTGGGTTTCGAAGACCGGCTCCAGGGCGTCGCCGACGCCGGGTTCGGCCAGGCGGGCGGCCAGTGCCGGATCCTCGATCAGCGTCAGGTCGAGGTGCCAGTCCGGCACCTCGTGCTCCTGCTCCTCCAGGCGCTGCAATCCGCCTTCGCCAGCGACCGGCGCCTTCAAGGTCTGCAGGATGCGCTTGCCCTCGGAGCGCAGGCGGATCGCCAGGCCCTCGGCCGCCAGGCGACGGCCGGGGGTGTCGTAGTAGATGGCGCGCAAGACCCGGCGCCGGGCCCGCCTGCCGCCGGCCAGCGAGCGCAGCAGCGGGTGACGCCGCAGCCGCGCCAGCTCCGATGGCGACATCGCCAGCTTCAGTTCGACTTCGATTCCCATGCCCTGCCGCCGCTGCGCCCTGCCACCTTCACCGGGCGGTAACATTTCCGGGCACACCCGCGCCGTCAAGCAGAAGCCGGATATTGTTCCGCTCGGGCAATGACTTAGAGACTTCCGGCCGGGCCCTAGAAGGTCCCCGGGTAGCCGCCGCCATCGAGCAGCAGGTTCTGCCCCGTGATGTAGCCGGCATGGGCGCTGCAGAGGAAGGCGCAGGCGTGGCCGAACTCCTCGATCGTGCCGTAGCGGCCGGCCGGGTTCTGCGCCGCGCGCTCGGCGCGCAGTTCGTCGTAGGCCCGGTTGCTGCTGCGGGCCGAGGCATGCAGCGTCTGCGCCAGCCGGTCGGTGTCGAAGGGTCCGGGCAGCAGGTTGTTGATGGTCACGCCTTGTGCCGCACGGTCTTGCGCGCCAGGCCGGCGACGAATCCGGTCAGGCCGCTGCGCGCGCCGTTGGAGAGGCCAAGGATGTCGATCGGCGCCTTCACCGCCGAGGAGGTGATGTTCACCACCCGGCCGAAGCCGCGCCGCATCATGCCGTCGACCGTCGCCTTGATCAGCTCGATCGGCGTCAGCATGTTGGCGTCGAGCGCCTTGAGCCAGTCCTCGCGGGTCCAGTTGCGGAAGTCGCCGGGCGGCGGCCCGCCGGCATTGTTGACCAGGATGTCGGGCGCTGGACAGGCGGCCAGCACGGCGCGCGGCCCCTCCGGCGTGGTGATGTCGCCGGCCACCGCGGTCACCGTCACGCCGGTGGCGTCGCGGATCTCCTGCGCGGTGGCCTCCAGCGGCCCGGCCGTGCGCGCGCGACGATGGTGACGTCGACGCCTTCGCGCGGCCAGCGCCATGGCGCAGCCCTTGCCCAGCCCCTTGCTGGCGGCGCAGACGATGGCCGTGCGGCCCTTGATGCCGAGATCCATGACAGTGCTCCCTGTTCCGTCGCTTTTGCCTGCCAATAGCAGACAGCGGCCGCCAAGGCGACAAGTCGCTGCGGCGGCGCCGGTCCTATTCCGTCCGGTCCTATTCCGTCCGGTCCTGTTCCAGCCGCTCCTGTTCCAGGCGCTCCAGCACCCCCCCCCCCCCCCCCTCCCCCCCCCCCCCCCCCTCCGGTCCCCCCCCCCCCCCCCCCTTTTCCCCTCCCTTCCTCCGCGCGGGCCAGCGGCACGGTGATCTCGCGATGCTCGGCCAGCGCGGCGCGGTCCAAGGCCTCGGCCAGTCGGTAGATCGCGGCAAACGAGCGTTCGCTGCGCGGCAGCAGGAAGCGCACCACGTCCGGCGCGACCCGCAGCTGGCGGTCGGCCAGCAGCTTCACCAGCAGGGCGCCCAGCAGGGCCTCGTCGGGCGCCGCCACGGCGACGGCATTGGCGCCGCGCAGCCGCGAGCGCAGGTCGGCCAGCTGCAGCGTCCAGCGCGACGGCGGCAGGCGCGCCGTCAACAGCAGATGACCGCCGCGCTCGACCATCGCGGTCCAAAGCGAAAAGAGCCCTTCGTCGAGCAGCCGGCCATCCGCGGCCCCGGCGTCGAGTGCGCGGTCGAGATCCTCCAGCAGCACCGCCTTGGCCTCGCCCAACAGCGCGCGCGCCGGTGTTCCGGCCAGGGTCGCGGGTGGCAAAACCAGAGGTCTGGCCCGGGCCTGCCAGATCGCCGCCAGGTGGCTCTTGCCCGCCCCTTCCGGGCCGTGGATCACCAGTGCCGGCCCCGGCCAAGCGGGCCAGGCCTCCACGAAGCCCAGCGCCGCCTCGTTGGCATCGGCGGCGAGGAAGTCCTCGCGCCCCAGCCGCCGCAGCGGCGGCAGGCCGATGACGAGCTGCCGTCCGCTCACTCCTGCACCCGGCCGAAGTAGTAGGCGCTGGTGCGATAGCGGCGCAGGCCGAAGCGGACCAGGACGCCGATGCAGCCGGCCACCGGCACCGCCAGGAGCGCCCCCCAGAGGCCGAGCAGGGCACCGCCGGCCAGCACCGCGAAGACCACCCAGATGTCGTGCAGGCGGATCTGCCGGCCGACCATCCGCGGGGTCAGGAAGTAGCCCTCGATCGTCTGCCCGGCGAGATAGGCCACTACCGGCGGCACCATGTCCGGAATGTTGCCGAACTGCGCCAGGCCGATGACGATGGTCAGCACCATGCCGGTCAGCGAGCCGACGAAGGGGATGAAGGTCAGCAGGCCGGCGATCACCCCGACCACCAGGCCGTACTGCAGGCCGGTCAGCGTCAGGGCGGCGGCATAGTAGGCCGCCATGATGAGGCAGACCGTCGCCTGGCCGCGGACGAAACCGGACAGCACCCGGTCCATGCGCCGCGCCAGGTCGCGCAGCGTGGAGCGCTGCGGCAAGGGCAGCAGCTGGTCGATCTGCGCCACGATGTTGTCCCAGTGCAGCAGCATGAAGAAGCCGACAAAGGGCGTGATCAGCAGCAGCGAGAGCACGTTGACCACCGCCAGCCCGCTCTGGACGATGCCGACGACGATCCCGCTCAGGCTGCCGACCGCTTCCTCGGCGGAGCTGGCCAGGGCTTCCTGCATGCGGGCGCGCAGGTCGACGCCGGCCGACTCCGAGAGCTCCAGCGAGAGGTTGAAGACCTCGCGCTTCAGCGCCTCGATGTAGTCCGGCATGGCGGCGACGAGGTCGATGAGCTGGTTCACGATCATCGGGCCGATGATCGCCACGGCACCCGCGGCCGCGATGAAGAAGAGCAGCGAGACCAGCGCGGTCGCGGTCAGTCGGCCGAGGCCCCGCTCCTCCAGCCAGTCGACCACCGGATCGAGAAAGTAGGCCACCGCCAGGCCGGCCACGAAAGGCAGCAGGATCTCGCTGACCAGCAGCAGGAAAATCAGCAGGCCGAGGCCGATACAGCTCCAGAAGAGCAGATACTTCCAGGGCTCCAGACGGCGATAGCTCATCCCAACCCCCTGATTATTGCGACCCCAGCGGGGTCGGGCTCAGGCTGGTAACGCCGGAACCGACGCGAAGGTCCCAGCCATTGAGGCCCTGTTGCAGCAGCAGGTCGCGCTGCGCCAGCGCCCGCTGCAACTGCTCGATGGTACCGCGATAGGTCAGTACCACGGAAGCTGCCGTCTGGCTGAGCCCCAGGATCTGCACGGAGACCACCAGCGGCTCCTCCTCCAGCAGTCGCCGCGCCAGCAGCCAGTCCTGCAGCGCGTTGATCGCCACCGTCACCGGCAGGCTGGACTGGGTGCCGTAGTAGATCGCGTTCAGCCTCTTCCATTCGAGCTGCACCAGAGCATCGGCGGTATCGGCCGCGCCGGCCCAGAAGTCCGCCGGCGACTGCCCCGCCACCTGTTCGATGCCGGCCTTCAGCGCCCCCAGCTCGACCCGGCCGTAGGTCCGCCCCTCGATCGACAGCCGCGCCGTGCCGGCCTCGGGATCGCCACCGAGAGTGGCTTGCAGCACCAGCACGCCGCCAGCGCCATAGAGGCCGGCCAAGGTCTCCAGCGCCGCCGGGTCCCCCGCCAGTGCCGCGGCGGCATCGACCGTGGCGATGTCCTGCAGTTCGCCCAGCGGCACCAGCAGGGGCACCAGGCCGTTCGGCGCCGTGTGGTTCGCCCAGGCCGCGCGCCAGGGGTTGGGATCCTCCCAGAGCCGGGCCTCGGCGCCCGTGACCAGCACCGGCAGCACCACCAGCGGCTGCGAGACGGATTCGGTGAAGCGCAGCCCCTGGGCGGCAAAGAGCTGCCGGATCGCGGGCGCGTCGAAGCGGTAGGTCAGGTGTGCGCTGTAGCGGGTCTTCCCGATCGACTCCCGCTCGATCTCGGTGCTGACGATCAGCGCTTCCAGCTCCGGGGCCGAGAGCCTGGGCAGAGCCGCCAGGTCGCTGCTCTCGACCATGCGCTGCCCCAGGGCCTGGAAGGCCCGCTCGCGTCCCAGCAGCAGCGCCACTTGCCGGGCCTGCTCTGCGTCGCTGCTCTCGGCGGAGACCTCGATGCCGCGGACCGTGAAGACCTCGGCGGCCAGGGCGGCCGCGGGCCAAAGGCCGAACAAAAAGGCCAGACAGACCGCCAAGCGCCCTGCGGCGGCAAAGCCCCTGGCGTGCGACGATGAATCCTCTATGGTCTCGGCCACGCGAAAGACCCCCATCCGGTTTCGGCAGCGCCCCCGAGCAACCACCCGATCCCCAGTGCCTGGATAGCCCATGTCGGAGCAAGACGCCACAAAGCAGCGGAACGGCCTCACCTACCGCGATGCCGGAGTCGACATCGACGCCGGCGACGCCCTGGTCGAAGCGATCAAACCCCTGGCCCGCAGCACCGACCGGCCGGGAACCCTCGGCGGTCTCGGCGGCTTTGGCGCCCTCTTCGACCTGAAGGCCGCCGGCTTCCGCGACCCCATCCTGGTCACCGGCACAGACGGCGTCGGCACCAAGCTGAAGATCGCCATCGACAGCGGCATCCACGACAGCGTCGGCATCGACCTCGTGGCCATGTGCGTCAACGATCTGCTGGTGCAGGGCGCCGAGCCGCTGCTGTTCCTCGACTACTATGCCGTCGGCCGGCTGGAGGTCGAGGCCGGCCGCGCCGTGGTCAGCGGCATCGCCGAAGGCTGCCGCCAGGCCGGCTGTGCCCTGGTTGGCGGCGAGACCGCGGAGATGCCTGGCCTCTACGCCGGGGGCGACTACGACCTCGCCGGTTTCGCCGTCGGTGCCGTGGAGCGCGACCGGCTGCTGCCGCGCCCCGACCTGCGGCCCGGCGACCGCCTGATCGCCCTGCCCTCCTCCGGCCTGCATTCCAATGGCTTCTCGCTGGCCCGGCGGATCGTCGAGATCGCCGGCCTCGGCTGGCAGGACCCGGCGCCCTTCGCGCCCGGCCGCACTCTGGCCGAGGCGCTGCTGGAGCCGACCCGCATCTATGTGCGCGCGCTGCAGCCGCCGCTGGCGGCCGGCCAGGTCAAGGCGATGGCGCACATCACCGGCGGCGGCCTGCCGGGGAACCTGCCACGCGTCCTGCCGGACGAGCTGATTGCGCGGGTCGAGCCGCCCGCCTTCGCGCTGCCGCAGGTTTTCGGCTGGCTGATGCGGCAGGGCGGCGTGGCACCGGCGGAAATGCTGCGCACCTTCAACTGCGGTGTCGGCCTCGTCCTGGTCGTTGCCGCGGTGGACGAAGCCGCGGTCCTGGCGGCGCTCGCCGAGCTGGGCGCCAGCGCCTGCGGCGGCCTGGAAGCGCGCGAGGGCCGCAGCGAGGAGATCCTGCTCGCCGCGGAGGCCTGGCCTTGGCCAGGGTGAAGACGGCCGTCCTGCTCTCCGGCCGGGGCAGCAACCTGATGGCCCTGGTCCGCGCGGCCGCGGCCCCCGACTATCCGGCCGAGATCGCCCTGGTGCTGAGCGACGAACCGGCGGCCGGCGGGCTGCAGGCGGCCCGCGCCGAGGGCATCGCCGCCCGCGCAGTGCCGCGCCGCGATTTCGCCGACAAAGCGGCCTTCGAGACGGCCGTGGAGACGGAACTGACGGCGGCCGGCGCGGAGCTGGTCTGCCTCGCCGGCTTCATGCGGGTCCTCTCGCCGGCCTTCTGCCGCCGCTGGGAAGGCCGGATGCTGAACATCCACCCCTCGCTGCTGCCGGCCTTTCCCGGCCTCGACACGCACCAGCGCGCGCTGGATGCCGGCGTGCGTCTGGCCGGCTGCAGCGTGCATTTCGTCACCGCCGAGGTCGACGGCGGCGCCCTGGTCGGACAGGCCGCCGTGGCGGTGGCACCCGGCGACACCGCCGGCAGCCTGGGCGCCCGGGTGCTGGCGGCCGAGCACCGGCTCTATCCCCGCTGCCTCGCGCTGGTGGCCGCCGGCGCGGCCAGGCTGCTGGACGGCCGGGTCGACTGGCGAGGGGTGGCCGCCGAGGGGGCGCTGCTCAACCCGCCGGACTGAGGCGCGGCCGCCAGACTTGTCGAGGCGGCCCGCGATCCCGTAAACAGACCGCTGGACAAGGCGGCCGCGCAACGACTGCAAGAGAGGGACATCATGGTCACCCAGGACGATCTGCTCCGCGAGCACATCTCGACCTACCGCAGCTTCATCCGCTCGTCGGTCTACGCCGGGATCGGCGTGATCGCCGGCCTGGTCCTGCTGGCCATCATCACCCTCTAGCCGCCTCCCCCCTTTCCGCGGGGGCGGCGCACGAGGGCCCGCGATGCCACGGCACGCGTTCACCGCTCTCCTCCTGTCGGTGCTGCTGCTGCTGCTGCTGCCCCTGGCGGTCTCGGCGCAGGATCGCGGTTTCCCGCAACTGACAGGCCGCGTCGTCGACGAGGCCGAAGTCCTGTCCCCGGAGACCGAGGCACGGCTGGTTGAGCTGCTGGCGAGCCATGAGGCCGCCGGCGGCGTGCAGGTCGTCGTGGTGACCCTGAGCGGCCTGCGCGGCATCGACATCGCCGACTACAGCCAGCGGCTGGCCGGCGCCTGGGGATTCGATGCGGCGGACGGCGCTGCCGGCGCGCTGCTGATTCTGGCGCCGCGCGAGCGGGCGGTGCGGATCGAAGTCGGCCCGGCGCTGCGCGACCGGCTCTCCCCAGAGACGGCGCGAACCATCATCGAGCGCGAGATCCTGCCGCCGGCGCAGGGCGGCAACTACGACCTGGCGATGCTGCAGGGCACGCAGGCGATCCTGGCGAACTTCGCCGGCGGCTATGTCCCGAGCCCGCCCAGCGCCGAGCGGCGCAGCGACTCCCTGCTGGCGCGCGCCATCGTCGTGGCCATCGCCCTCTTCTACCTCGCCGCCCTCGCCTACACGCTGCTCAGTGTGCGCCGGCGGCGACAGCGGCGCGCGCGGCAGCCAGCCGGCAGGACATCCGCCGCGATTGCCGCGGTCTGGCACCGCCAAGGCCGCGGGCGCCCCAATGCGGGCTCGGAGAGCGGCACCGACGGCGGCAGCGCCGGCGAGGCGCCCGGCGGCGCGGCGGGAAGCGGCGGCGGTGCCGGCGCCTCCGGCGGCTGGTAGGGCCGCCATGGCCACGCAACCGAGACTGACCGAAGCCCTGCAGGAACGCCTCGCGTGGCGCGTGCGCGAAGCCGAGCGCCGTACCCGCGCGGAGTTCGTTACCGTCGTCGTGCGCCAGGCCTGTGCGGTGGGCAGCACCCCGCTGCTGATCGGCGGACTGGCCGCCCTGGCCCTGCCCGGCCTGCTATGGGGCAGCGGGCTGGTGGACGACTTCCCCCGGCTCTATCTGGCGCAGATCGTCGCCGTGCTGCTGGTCGGCCTGCTCGCCCTCCTGCCGCAGGCGCATAGGCTGCTGCAGGGGCCGAGGCGCCGCGCCGCGGGCGTCCGCCGCCTGGCGGAAGACCTGTTCCAGCGGCTGGGCCTGCATCGCACCGAGTCGCGCGGCGCCGTCATGCTGCTGGTCGCGCTGGCCGAGCGCCGGGTCGAGATCATTGCCGACGAAGCGGCGGACCTGGCCCTGCCGTCGGAGACCTGGGGCCAGGCCGTCGCCCTGTTCCAGCGCGAGGCCGGCGCCGGCGATCTCGATGGCGCCTTCGCCCTGACGCTCAACTACCTGGCCGAGCGCCTGGAGCTGGCCCTGCCGCGACTGCCGAGCGATCGCAACGAATTGGGCGACGCGCTGATCCTGTTGTGACAGGCGCCGGCGCGGGCATGCCGCCGGACCCGCGGCTTGATCCCGCGGGGTCCGGCGCCATGGCATGAATGCCCCGAACGGCGCCCGGACCAGGAACCGGGCAGAGGGGTCGGGCAGAGGGGTCGGAGGCGAGGTGGGCGCCGTGCGGCTAGCCGACGATCTCGACCTGCGAGAAGAAGTAGGCGATCTCCTCGGCGGCGGTCTCGGCGGCGTCGGAGCCGTGCACCGTGTTCTCGCCGATGGAGAGGGCGAACTCGGCGCGGATGGTTCCGGCATCGGCCTTCTTCGGGTCGGTCGCGCCCATGACCTCGCGATTCCGCGCGACGGCGTTCTCGCCTTCCAGAACCTGCACGATGGTGGGCCCGGACGACATGAACTCGCAGAGCTCGCCGAAGAAGGGCCGCTCGCGATGGACGGCGTAGAAGCCCTCGGCCTGCTGGCGGGTCATCCAGATGCGCTTTTGCGCGATGACCCGCAGGCCGGCTTCCTCCAGCTTGGCGACGACCTTGCCGGTCAGGTTGCGCTTGGTCGCGTCGGGCTTGACCATGGAAAAGGTGCGCTCGAGAGCCATGATGTGATCCTTGTGGCTGGGCGCGCCGGCGGCGCGGCCGTAGGGGTAAAGGCGGCGCGTCTATACACGGGCCGCAGGCGCCCCGGCAACCCCCGCGGGGTGCGGCGACAGGGCAGCATGCGGCGACATGACAGCGCGGCGGCCGGCGTGCTATCCCCCGGCCCATGTTGCAGATGACAGACATCACCGTCCGCGTTGGCGGCCGGACGCTCCTCGAACGCGCCTCGGCGACACTGACGCGCGGCGAATGCGTCGGCTTGGTCGGCCCGAACGGCGCCGGCAAGACCACGCTGCTGCGCCTCGTCGCCGGCGAGACGCAGCCGGACGAGGGCGATGTCTCGGTCACCGGCGGCTGGCGCGTCGGCGGCGTGAAGCAGGAGGCGCCGAGCGGCCCGGAACCGCTGCTCGAGGTGGTGATGGCGACCGACCGCGAGCGCACCAGCCTGCTGGCCGAGGCGGAGACCTGTACCGACGGCATCCGCCAGGCCGAGATCCACGAGCGTCTGAACGAGATCGGCGCGAGCTCGGCGCGCGCCCGCGCGGCACGCATCCTGGCAGGCCTCGGCTTCTCGCCGGAGCGGCAGGAACGCCCGGCCAGCGAGCTCTCCGGCGGCTGGCGCATGCGCGTGGCCCTGGCCGGCCTGCTGTTCGCCAAGCCCGAACTGCTGCTGCTCGATGAGCCGACCAACCATCTCGACATCGAGGCCACCATGTGGCTCGAGGGCTTCCTGCGCTTCTATCCCGGCACCATCCTGCTGGTCAGTCACGACCGAACGCTGCTCAACGCCCTGCCGCAGCGCATCCTTCACCTCGATGCGCGCAAGCTGGTGTCCTACAACGGCAACTACGACAATTTCGAACGGACCCGCCGCGAGCGCCTCGACCGCCAGGGCGCCATGCATGCGCGCCAGCAGGCCGAGCGCAAGCGCATCCAGGCCTTCGTCGACCGCTTCCGCTACAAGGCCTCGAAGGCGCGCCAGGCACAGTCGCGGGTGAAGATGCTGGAGCGCATGGAGCCGATCGCGGCGGTGACCGAGGATGCCGCCACCGCCTTTTCCTTCCCGCCGATCCAGGCGCTTTCCCCGCCGCTGCTGGCGCTCGACGGCATCGACGTCGGCTACAGCCCCGGCAAGCCGGTGCTGCGCAATCTCGACCTGCGACTCGATCCCGACGACCGCATCGCGCTGCTCGGCGCCAACGGCAACGGCAAGTCGACCTTCATGAAGCTGCTGGCCGGCGAGCTGAAGCCGCAGCAGGGCGACATCGTGCGGCCGTCACGCCTGAAGGTCGGCTATTTCGCGCAGGACCAGGGCGAGGTCCTCGACATGACGGCGACGCCGCTGCTGGTCATGCAGCGCCGCCTGCCGAAGCAGAACGATGGCCGTCACCGCAGCCACCTGGCGCGCTTCGGCTTCACGGCCGAGAAGGTCGAGACGCCGGTCGGCAAGCTGTCCGGCGGTGAGAAGGCCCGCCTGCTCTTCGCGCTCGTGACGCTGGAGGAGCCGCAGATCCTGCTGCTCGACGAGCCGACCAACCACCTCGACATCGACGCTCGCCAGGCACTGGTCGAGGCACTCAACGACTACGAAGGTGCAGTCGTCCTGGTGAGCCACGATCCGCATCTCGTGTCGCTGGTCGCCGATCGCCTCTGGCTGGTGACCGACGGCAAGGTAAAGGCCTTCGACGGCGACCTCGACGACTACCGCCGCGAGGTGCTGGCGCAGCAGCGTGAGGAAAAGCGGGAGCGCAATGGCGGTGCGCGCCGCGAGGCCAAGGCCTCCGAGAGCAAGGCAACCGCCGCCAAGCCGGCCGCCGCGAAGGCACCGGTGCCCAAGGCAGAGAGCGGCCAACTGCGCCGGCAGCTGCAGGAGGCCGAGCGGCGCCTGGCGAAGCTGACGGCGGCCAAGGACATCCTGGAGCGGCGGCTCGCCGACCCGGCGACCTACAACGGTGGCGGCCAGGCGCTGGTCGAGCTGCAAACCAAGCTGGCCGACATCAGCAGCGCCATCGCCGCCACCGAGGAGCAGTGGCTGGCGGCCCAGACCGCCCTGGAAGGCGCCTGACGCCATGCCACGCCGCGCCGCACGCCCGATCCTGGCGCTCTGCGGCGCGCTTCTGGCGGCGGGGCCGGCGCCGGCGGCCGACCCCAGCGAATGGCTGGCGATCCCCTCCGGAGGCCTGTCGATTCGCCAGGTGCCGGGGCTGACGCTGGGCGAGATGGTGGTGACGCTCTCGCCGCGCGAGGTGAAGGCGACCTATCTCCTGGCCAACGCCGCCGAGCAGCGCCGCCTGCTCGACGTCGGCTTCCCGATCCCCAGCCCACAGCACCTCTCCAGCGAGGGGCCGCCGCTCTCGTCGGCCTTCAGCGATGCCAAGGTGACGCTGGACGGGGAGACCATGCCGCTGGCCGAGGTCCGCATCCGCGTCTTCATGCGTGGCCTGGACGTGACCGACCTGCTGATCGGCGCCGGCATCGACCTGGCTGCACTGGCCGGCGGCAACATGGTGGAGCTGCCGCGAGAGCTGCGGCGGGCCATGGAGAAGGCGATGATCGACAACGGCATTCCGCTCGACCCGTTCGGCTGGAGCCTGGCGGTCGAGCCGGCGTGGCAGGTTCCGCTGGCAGCCCGCTCGACCGGCACCCTGACCCTGACCTACAGCCCCTATGCCGGGCGCTCGCTGGATCGCCTGCCGGGGGACGAGATGCTCGACAACCTGGCGCATCTCGCCGCCTACTGCGCCGAGGACGACACCGGGCTGCTCGCCTGGGTGCGCCAGCAGATCGCCGCCCGCGCCGCCGCCCGCCAAGCCGAACTGGTCGCCGCCGGCCAGGACGAGGAGCAGGCGGAGAGCAACGCCTTCGCCGACATCGAACTGCTCGACCTCTCGTTCCTCTGGAGCGGCGGCCGCTGGCCCAAGGACTATGCCGAGGTCACGCTGATCGTCGACCCCGGCGAGGGGCGCGCCGCCTTCTGCGCCCCCGGCGGCGAGGCCGCCCCGGAGGTGCGCTACGGCGACGACGGCCGCTACCGCGTGGAGCTGACGGACCTGCCGGCCGGCACGCGCCTCGACGTCATGTTCCTGCAGTAGCGCGGGTCGCCGCAGCGGCCAGACCTGCGGACAGCGCGCCCGAGGCCTGCAACCAGCGCGTTCGACCGCGGCGCCCGGCCAGCCTAGCGTGCGGCCTCAGACCGCTGAACGGACCACCCCGTCCATGGCCATCGCCGCCCTGCCACTGAACCGCAGCAACGCTCCTCGCGGGATCGCCTTCATGACGGTCGCGGTGACGCTCTTCACCATCATGGACGGCTTCATCAAGTGGCTGGCGGAGGCCGGCTACCCGACCATGCAGCTGGTCTTCTTCCGCTCCCTCTTCGCCTTCCTGCCGCTCTCCCTGGTCCTCTTCCGCGGCCCCTGGCGCGCGGCGATCAAGGTCACCGACAGGCGCGGTCACCTGCTGCGCTGCGCCACCGGCATCCTGGCCATGGCCGGCTTCTTCTACGCCTACAAGCTGCTGCCGCTGGCCGATGCCATCGCCATCGGTTTCGCAGCGCCGATCTTCATCACCGCGCTCTCCGTCCCGCTGCTGGGCGAGAGCGTCGGCATCCGGCGTTGGAGCGCCTGTCTGGTCGGCTTCGCCGGCGTCCTGGTGATCGTTCGCCCCGGGGCCGGCCTCTTCGAGAGCGGCGCGCTGGTGGCGCTCGCGGCCACGCTGTTCTACGCCCTGGCCGCGATCTCCGTGCGCCGCCTGTCACGGACCGAGAGCAACGTCTCGATCATCTTCTACTTCACCGTCAGCACCACGGTGATCTCCGCCTGCTTCCTGCCCTTCCAGTGGGTCACGCCGGATCTCGGCGACCTCGGCCTGCTGATCTGCCTGGGGCTGATCGGCGGCACGGCGCAGATCTTCATGACCGAGGCGTTCCGCGTCGGCGAGATGTCGGTGATCATGCCCTTCGAGTACACCGCGATGCTGTGGAGCGTGGGCATCGGCTGGTGGGTCTGGGGCCACCTGCCCGGCCCGACGCTCTGGATCGGCGCGGCGCTGGTGATCGCCAGCGGTCTCTACATCGTCTACCGCGAGACGCGGCTGAAGCGCGGCGTGGTGGTGGTCGAGGAAGGCCAGCCGCCCTCGACCTGACGGCCGGAGGGCCGCGAGCGTGCCGGCCGGACGGCAGCGGCCCGGTCAGCCGTGGAGCTTCAGGCCCTTCACCACCTTGTCGACCGCCTTGCGCTGATCGTGCAGGGCGAGGCCGACCAGGTCGAGGGCCTCGGTCGCGACGGCGGCCACGGCAGCGCGGTTGTCACGGTCGTTGCCGGTGGCAAAGAGTTCGCGGGTATAGATCGTCGCCCGCAGGTTGCGGTCGCGGGCGCGTTGCAGGCAGCGGGTCAGTTCCGCTCCGCTGGCGGCGAAGATCAGCATCGGTTGCCGGACCAGGCAGCCGTAGAGCTGACCAGACGCATCGCCATAGCCTTCGCCTGCCAGCTCCGGGTAGGATCCGACCAGGCCGCCAGCGAGGAACGACGCGACGTTGAGCTTCTGCCAGGTGGCGAGCTCGTCGCGCACCACGATGGCGATTTTGGTTTCGAAGATCATGGCCGAGAGACTAGCCGCCGCCCCGGAGCCCCGTCTTGAACGATCCTGCGTGCCGACGCCGGGCGATTGGATCCGCACGGCACCGCCGCAGCCGGGCCTGGAACGCATCGAGGCCTTCTTCTGCGGCCACGCCTACGACCCCCATCGCCACGACACCTACGCCATCGGCCATACGCTGCAGGGCGTGCAGGCCTTCGACTACCGCGGCGCCAAGCGGGTGAGCACGGCCGGCAAGCTGATCGTGCTGCATCCCGACGAGCGCCACGACGGCCACGCCGGAATCGCGCAGGGCTTCGTCTACCGCATGGCCTACATCGAGCCGCGGCTGATCCGCGACGCTCTCGCCGGGCGGGCGGGCGCGCTGCCCTTCGTGCCGGGGGCGATCTGCGGCGACCGCCGCCTGCGGCGGGCACTGCACCTGGCACTCGACGACCTGGAGCGGCCGCTGGAGCCGCTGCAGCGCGACGCGGCCGTACTCGCCATCGCCGAGGCGCTGCTGGCGCTGGCCGGCGGCGGCAAGCGGGACTCGCGGGCCAACTGCGCCCTCGCGGTCGAACGGGCGCGCGCCTTTCTCGAGACGGCGGCGGAGCACAGCGTGGAGTCGTCGGATCTGGAGGCGGTCTCCGGCCTCGACCGCTACGAGCTGGCGCGGCAGTTTCGCGCCCGCCTCGGCACCAGCCCCTACCGCTACCTCACCCTGCGGCGGCTCGACCGGGCGCGGGCCGCGATCCGGGCCGGCCGCTCCCTGGCGGAGGCCGCGGCCGACAGCGGCTTCGCCGACCAGAGCCACATGACGCGGCAATTTCGCGCCGCCTTCGGCCTGCCGCCGGGGCAGTGGCGCAGGATCGTCACCGGCGCCGCTAGGCCCGCTTGATCCACTTGCCGGAAGAATCCTCCTCCCAATAGGTCAGTGCATGACCGGCGGTCTTCAGCGCCTGCCACTGGCGGCGGGCGCGCCCCAGGGTCTCCTGGTCGCCGCCGTCGAACAGCACGGCGGTCAAGGCATAGGCGGCAGGCTCGGCCGGCTCCGTCCCATCGAGCAGGAACAGCACCTCGGCGCCGTTCGGATTCTCCGCCTCGGTCGTCAGATAGACCGGTTGCCGCGCGGCATGGCCGTCCTTGGCGGTGCCGTGCGGCAGGAAGGAGCGGTCGCGCCAAGTCCACAGGCGGTCCGCCAGCGCCTCGACACGCTCCTGCGAGCCGGCCACCACCAGCGCCCGCTGGCCGCGCGCCAGCACCCGCTCGAGCATCAGGGCGAGCGTCTCGTCCAGCGGGCGGCGGCCGAGCTGGTAGAAGCGGACCTCGCTTACCCGGTCCGCCTCCCCGCCCGTCATGCCGCGGCCCTCAGCGCTCGTGGTGATCGGCGATGAAGCGATCGAGCAGGCGCACGCCAAAGGCGGTCGCGCCCTTCGCGGCGGTCGGCTTGGCCTTGTCCGACCAGGTGACGCCGGCGATGTCGAGGTGCGCCCAGGGCGTCCCCTTCTTGACGAAGCGCTGGATGAACTGCGCCGCGGTGATCGAGCCGCCGAAGCGGTTGCCGATGTTCTTCATGTCGGCGGCGTCGCTGTCGATCATGCGGTCGTACTCCTCGCCCAGCGGCATGCGCCAGAGCGGCTCGCCCACCGCCTTGCCGGCGCCGGTGAGCTGCTCGGAGAGCGCGTCGTCGTTGGCGAACAGTCCGGCGTGCTGGGTCCCGAGCGCCACCATGATGGCACCGGTCAGGGTGGCGAGGTCGACGATGGCCTTCGGCTTGAAGGTTTCCTGCGCATACCAGAGCACGTCGGCCAGGACGAGCCGCCCCTCGGCGTCGGTGTTCAGGACCTCGATGGTCTGGCCGGACATCGAGGTGACGATGTCGCCCGGACGCTGGGCGTTGCCGTCGGGCATGTTCTCTACCAGGCCGCAGAGGCCGACGACGTTCACCTTCGCCTTGCGCCGGGCCAGCGCCTCCATCAGGCCCAGCGTGACGCCGGCGCCGCCCATGTCCCACTTCATGTCCTCCATGCCCGCGGCCGGCTTGATCGAGATGCCGCCGGTGTCGAAGGTGACGCCCTTGCCGCAGATCGCGACCGGCGCGTCCTTGGCGTTCTTGCCGCCGAGCCACTGCATGACGACGAGCTGCGATTCGCGCGACGAACCCTGGCCGACGCCCAGCAGCGCGCCCATGCCGAGCTTCTCCATCTCCTTGATGCCGAGCACCGTGACCTTCACGCCGAGCTTCGCAAGCTTCTGAGCTTCAGCGGCGAACGTCTTGGGATAGATCACATTTGCCGGCTCGGAGACCACGTCGCGGGTGTGAAAGACGCCCTCGGCGATGGCCTGCCGCGGCTGGAAGGCACGGCGGGCGGCGGCGGCGTCCTTCAGATGCAGCGTGACCTTCTTCAGGGCCGGCTTGCGATCCTTCGGCTCGGTGGTGCGGTACTTGTCGAAGCGATAGGAGCGCAGGAGCGCGCCGAAGGCGAGCAGGGCCGCCCGCTCAGGGGCAGCGCCCGCCCCCTTCAGTTCGCCGTGCAGCAGGATCGACGCCTCCTGCTCGCCGCTGGCCAGCAGGTGACCGATCGCCAGGCCGCCGTTGTCGATGATGTCCTTCTCTGCGAGGTCCGCAGTCTTGCCCATGCCGATCAGCAGCACCCGGCTCGCGGTCAAGCCCTGCGGCGCCAGCACCTCGAGCAGCTGGCCCTTCTTGCCGGTGAAGCGCGAGGCGGCGATGGCGCGCGTCAACGCGCCGCCGGTCGCCTTGTCCAGGGTCTGCGCGACGTCGGCCAGCTTGCCATCGGCCGCAACGCCGACGACGATGGCACCGCTCTTGGGGATGGAGGGGGCGGCAAAGGCGATCTTCAGCATGACTTCCCTTTCGCAAGGCTGCGGTGCAACGGGGCTCGATCCCGAGGGGCGGGCGAGCGGAACCAGGCCGGCCGCCGGCCAGTGCGCCCTTGCGGCCCCTTGTTGTCGCACGGGGGCGCAGCGGACTGGACGGACAGTGGCTCCATCACCTATAGCGAAGGCGCTTTGCCTGCAAGGCCCGCAAGGCGTGCGCCGTGGCGAACGCCCGGCACGGGCCCTATCGGCGCCGGTCCGTTTCAACTAGACTCCAGGCCCATGCGCGCCGTCAGCCGCTACATGTTCCGCCAGCTGCTTTTCGCGGCGCTCTTCATCACCCTGGCGCTGACCTTCGCGCTGTGGCTGACGCAGTCGCTGCGGATGATCGACTACATGGTCAACCGCGGCCTGCCGGCCTCCGAATTCCTGACGCTGATCCTGCTGCTGCTGCCGAGCTTCCTCGGCCTGGTCATTCCCGTGGCCACGGTCGTCGGCGTGCTCTTCGTCTACAACAAGATGACGCAGGACAGCGAGCTGATCGTGATGCGCGCCTCGGGGCTGAGCCCGCTGCAGCTGGCCCGCCCGGCGATCGTTCTGGCGACCTTCTCGACCCTGATCGTCTATTCGCTGATGCTCTATTTCCTGCCGCTTTCCTTCCGCGAATTCAAAGACATGCAGTACGACGTTCGACAAAGCTATGCGAGCGTCCTGATTCAGGAAGGCGTCTTCAACACGGTCGGCGAGAGCATCACCGTCTATGTGCGCGAGCGCGACGATGAAGGCGCGCTGGTGGGCATCATCGTGCACGACACGCGGAACAAGAAGAAGCCGGTCACGGTGATCGCCGAGCTGGGCGCGATCGTGAAGGCGCCGGAAGGTCCCCGCGTCCTGCTGCTCAACGGCAATCGGCAGGAGGTCGACCGCCAGACCGGCCAGCTCTCGCTGCTCTACTTCGACCAGTACACGGTCGACCTCTCCTCCCTGGCGGCGGTCCGCGACGGCCGCTGGCGCGAGCCGGAAGAGCGCTTCCTCCATGAGTTGCTCTGGCCGCAGCCGGACGAGCTGAAGGACGAGTCCTTCGTGCGCGAGCTCTATGCCGAGGCGCACCAAAGGCTGGTGTCGCCGCTCTACACCTTCGCCTTCACCCTGATCGGGCTGGTGGCGCTGCTGACCGGCGACTTCAGCCGGCGCGGCCGGCCGCAGCGCCTGGTCGCGGCCGCCCTCGCCGTCGGCGCGCTCCAGGCCTTCGCCCTGACGGCGCAGGACCTGACCAACCGCACCAGCGAGGCCGCCCCCCTGATGTATCTCGGGCCGGTGATCCCCAGTATCGTCTGCCTGGTTCTGCTGGCTCGCCGCCGGCGGTGGATGCGGCGCCCGCAAATGACACCGGAAGGAGCGAGCGGATGACCAGCCTGGCCCTGCCCCGCGCCACCCGGCGATATCTGTCCGGTACCCTGACCCGCTACCTGGCGCGGCAGTTCACCCTCTGGTTCCTTGCCCTATTCGGCCTGCTGCTGGCGATCATCACCCTGGCCACCATCGTCGAGATGCTCGACCGCCTGGCCAACAAGCAGGAGGCCGCCCTCGGCCTGGTGATCCAGCTCGCCCTGCTCCGGGTGCCGCAGATCTCGCAGGAGGTGCTGCCCTTCGCCGTCCTCGGGGCCGGCATGGGCCTGTTCTGGCGCCTGACGCGGACGCACGAGCTGGTGGTGACGCGGGCCGCCGGCGTCTCGATCTGGCAGTTCCTGCTGCCGCCGCTGGTGGTCTCGATCCTGATCGGGATCCTCGCCTTCTCGGTGCTCAATCCCGTCGCCGCCGTCCTGGTGAAGCGCTATCTGCAGCTCGAGACCCAGGTCCTGCGCAACCAGACCTCGATCATCACCGTCTCCAAGACCGGGTTGTGGCTGCGCCAGGTGGAGGGCGACCAGGTCAACGTCATCCAGGCCGAGAAGGTCTCCGGCGATGGCAGCACGCTGGAGCAGGTGATGGTGCTGCGCTTCGACGCCAACGACCGCTTCCTCGAACGCCTGGACGCCCTGTCGGCGGAGCTGGTGCCCGGCGCCTGGCGCCTGCACGAGGTCTGGGCCTCGAAGCCCGGCGGCGCGCCGCAGAAGCTGCCGCTGATGGACATCCCGACGGAGATGACCCGACAGCGACTGAACGACAACTTCGCGCCCCCGGAAACCATCGGATTCTGGCAGATTCCTGGCTACACGGAGGTGCTGGAGGCCGCCGGCTTCCCCTCGGAGCGCCTGAAGCTCCAGTTCAACCGCCTGTTGGCCATGCCGCTGCTCTTTGCCGCCATGGTCATCATCGCCGCCACCTTTGCCCTGAGACCGCCGCGCCGGGGCGGCGTGACCGTCGTGATCGGGCTTGGGGTCGTCGTCGGTTTCCTATTGTATTTCCTGTCGAATTTCGTCTTTGCGCTCGGCCTTTCTGGTAAGCTGCCGCTGATACTGGCGGCCTGGACGCCGACCACGGTCTGCTTGATGCTTGGCGTGACCATGCTGCTGCATCTGGAAGACGGCTGAGGCGGCAAGCGAGAGGGGACGGAGTCCATTGGTGCGAAGGGGGGGATCGCTGGTGCGCAGCAAGGCGCGGCAGCCCGCGAAGGGAGCCCAACAGGCCGTGGCGGCGCTGCCGTGGGGCCGTATCGTGCCGTTGCTGGCGCTGCTGGTTCTGCCGCTGCTTTCTCTGGCCGCCGCGCCGGCAGCGGCACAGATTCCGCAGGCCGCCGGCGACGAGCCGGCGCTGATCACCGCCGACCGCATGACCTACGACGAACAGCTCGGCATCGTCACCGCCAGCGGCAGCGTCGAGATCTCGCAAGGCGGGCGCGCCCTGGTGGCCGACAGCGTGTCCTACAACGTCAACACCGACGTCGTGACCGCGAGCGGCAACGTAGCGCTGGTGGAGACCACCGGCGACATCTACTTCTCCGACTACATGGAGGTCACCGGCGACCTGCGCGAAGGATTCGTGCGCGACATCCGCGTCCTGATGACCGACAACAGCCGCATGGCTGCCGCCAGCGGCGTGCGCACCGGAGGCAACCGCAGCGAGCTGTCGAAGACCGTCTATAGCCCCTGCGAGCTCTGCGCCACCGACCCGACCCGGGCACCGCTATGGCAGATCAAGGCCAACAAGGTGGTGTGGGACGAGGAGGAGCAGGTCATCTTCTATCGCGACGCCACGGTCGAGTTCTTCGGCGTGCCGGTGTTCTACACCCCCTATTTCGAGCATCCCGACCCGACGGTCGACCGCAAGACGGGCTTCCTGACGCCGACGTTCGGCAACTCGCAGCAGCTCGGGACGATCATCGAGACGCCCTACTTCATCGTACTCGACGACACCTCCGACGTGACGATCTCGCCGATCTTCACCACCAAGCAGGGCGTGGTGGGCCAGGGCGAGGTGCGCAAGCTCTTCGAGAACGGCTACGCGGAGGTGGGCGGCAGCGCCACCTTCGCCGACTTCGTCGAGGAGAACGGCGAGGTGGTGGACCAGCGCTTCCGCGGCTTCATCGAGGCGCACGGGCGCTACGACATCGACGACAATTTCCGCGCCGCGGTCGATATCGCCCGCACCAGCGACGACACCTATCTGCGCGTCTACAACCTCGGCAGCGAATCGACCCTGACGACGCAGGCCCTCCTGGAGGGCTTCGACGGCCGCGACTACGGCTCGCTGCGCGCCATCACCTGGCAGGGCCTGCGCGACGACGACGACCCCGGCACCATGCCGATCATCCTGCCGCTGGCCGAGTACTCCCATATCAGCGAACCGGACCAGTGGGGCGGCGTCTACCGCTTCGATGCCAGCGTGCTGTCGCTGTTCCGCACCGAGGGCCGCGACACCCGGCGCCTTTCGGTCGGCGGTTCCTGGACCCTGCCCTACACGGCCCCCAGCGGCGAGGTCTACACCCTGACCGCCGCCTTGCGCGCCGATGGCTACTGGACCGACGACTTCGACCCGGACGATCCGAGCAACCTCGATCCCGGCAGCAGTTTCGGCAACGAGTTCGCCGGCCGCATCGTCCCTGAGGTGGCCTTGAACTGGCGCTATCCGCTGGTCCGCCAGACCGGCTCCATGCAGCAGATCATCGAGCCGATCGCGCAGATCCGCCTGGCCCCGCCGAACGTGAACCCCGACGGCATCCCGAACGAGGATTCGCTCGGCCTGGAGTTCGACGACACCAATCTCTTCAGCCTCAGCCGCTTCCCCGGCCTCGACGTCGTCGACCCGGGCCCGCGCATCGACTATGGCCTGAAGTGGACCGGTCTCGGCGCCGGCGGCGGCTATACCTCGGTCTTCGTCGGCCAGAGCTACCGGCCCCTGGCCGACAACGACGACGTCTATCCCCTGGGGTCCGGCCTGGAAAACCACGTGTCCGACATCATCGGCCATATCGAGGCCAGCCCGGCGGAGTGGCTGAATGCCTCCTACCGCTTCCAGGTCGATGCGCAGTCCTACTCCTTCAGCCGCCACGAGCTGTCGCTCAACGCCGGCATCCCGGAGTTGAACCTGGAGATCGACTACCTCTACTCCGACGAGCTCCTGACGTCCTTCACCTCCGACGAGCTGCTGCAGAATCGCAATGAGCTCTACGTCCGGCTGAACAGCCAGTTCGCCGAAAACTGGTCCGGCTTCGTGTCCCACCGCCAGGACTTCGAGGAAGGCATCGCGCTGACGACGCGGGTCGGCCTGAAGTATCAGGATGAGTGCTTCACGATCGAGGGCATTTACGAGCGCACCAACTTCCGCGATCGTGAAGTTGAACCCGACAACGCCATCATGATCCGGATCGCACTGCGGAATCTCGGCGAGATCGCCGTCGAATAGCGGCAGGTATTGTCGGGTCTGTCCAAATTTAGTCGCATTTGTGGCTTGCCTTGCGCCTTGTGCCGGGGCCAACAAGAACACTGGGAGGATGCCTAGGATGCTGCACGCCACACGGATCTGCCTTTGCGCCCTTGCGCTGGCGTCCGCTCTGCTCGGCTGGCAGCGGCCGGCGAGCGCGCAGGACACGCTGCGCGCCGCGATCATCGTCAACGATGAAGCGATCAGCGAACTGGAGCTGGTCATGCGCCTGCGGCTGGCGCTGGTCTCCTCCGGCCTGCGCGAAAGCCCGGAGACGGTGGAGCGCCTGCGCCCGCAGGTGATCCGGACCCTGGTCGACGAGCTGCTGCAGCAGCAGGAGGCGCGGCGCCTCAATCTCGTGGTCGACGAGGAGCAGGTTCGCCAGACCTTTGCCCGCATCGCCCAGAACAACAACCTTACGCCGGAACAGCTCGCCGATGCGCTGCGCGGCTCCGGGATCCTGCCGGCCTACCTGGCGGACCAGATTCGCGCCCAGCTCACCTGGCAGCTGGTGGTGCAGCGCCGCCTGCGCCCGGAAGTGAACATCTCCGCCGAGGAGATCGACGAGGCGGTGGCCCGGCTCGAGGCCACGAAAGACCAGCCACAGCGCCTGCTGGCGGAAATCTTCCTCAACGTCGACAACATCACGCAGGAAGAGGAGGTGCGCGCACAGGCGCAGCAGCTGCGCGACGAAATCGCGAAGGGCGCCAGCTTCCAGGCGGTGGCACGGCAGTTCTCGCAGTCGGCGAGCGCCGCCAACGGCGGCGACCTCGGCTGGGTCGAGCCGGGTCAGCTGCCGGAGGACCTGGAAACGGCGTTGCAGGCCCTCAAGCCCGGCGACCTCTCGCAGCCGATCGAGACACTGAGCGGCTTCTACATCATCTTGATCCGCGACCAGCGCCTGGCCCCGGAGAACGTCGTCACGGTCTCCCTGAAGCAGGTGGTCTTCGCCATCAAGGAGCGCACGCGAAACGAACTGGAGCGCGCGGCCGGCAAGGCGGCGCAGGCCGCCGCCTCGATCACCGGCTGCGGCGACGTCGAGGAGGTGGCGGAGCGCATGGGCGCCGATGCTGCGACCGACCTCGGTTCGATCGCGCTGCAGGACCTGCCGGGCAATCTGCGCAACGCGGTGAACAGCCTGGCCATCGGCCAGGCCAGCCCGCCGGTCGAGGTGCAGGGCGGCGTCGCGACCATCGTGCTCTGCGACAAGCAGGACGGCGGCATCAATCGCCAGCGCGTGGAAGACCGGCTGGTGAACGAGAAGCTGGAGGGCCTGGCGCGCCGCTACATGCGCGACCTGCGCCGCGACGCCAACGTGGAGGTCCGGATCTGAGCGAGGCGCCCGCCGGGGCTTCGCTGCCGCCGCTGCGGGAGGTCATCCGCGACCACGGGCTGCTGGCGCTGCGGGGCCTCGGGCAGCACTTCCTGCTCGACCTCAACCTGACGCGGCGGGTGGTCCGCCAGGCCGGCGACCTGACCGGCCAGGACGTGATCGAGGTCGGGCCCGGCCCCGGTGGGCTGACCCGGGCACTGCTGGAAAGCCCCTGCCGGCGGGTCTTCGCGATCGAGAAGGACAGCCGCTGTCTCGCGGCCCTGCGGCCGCTGGAGACGGCCTATCCGAGCCGCCTGGAGATCGTCGCGGGCGATGCGCTGAAGATCGCGGCGGCGACGCTCGGCGACGCCCCTCGGCAGATCGTCGCCAATCTTCCCTACAACGTCGGCACCGCCCTGCTGGTCGGCTGGCTGCAAGGCCTGGCAGCCGCACCGGAGGCTCTCGCAGGCCTGACCCTGATGTTTCAACGCGAGGTCGCCCTGCGGCTGGTGGCACAGCCCGGCGACGCCGACTACGGACGCCTCGCGGTCCTGACGCAGTGGCTCACCGAGCCGCGGCTCTGCTTCGACATCCCCGCCTCGGCCTTCGTGCCGCCGCCGAAAGTGACCTCCAGCGTGGTGCATCTGCGTCCGCGCGCGGCACCGCTTGCGCCCGCCGCGTTGCGCTGCCTGGAGCGCGTGACGGCGGCGGCCTTCGGGCAGCGCCGCAAGATGCTGCGCCAGAGCCTGAAGAGTCTCGGCGGCGATCCGCAGGGCCTCCTCGCCGCCGCCGAGATCGACGGCACGCGCCGGGCGGAGACCCTGTCGGTGGAAGAGTTCTGCGCCCTGGCACGCGCCTTCGACGGCGCTGGCGCCCGGCTATCCCCCGGGGGTCTCGGCCAGTAGCCGCTTGAGCGTCGCCAGCAGCGCCGCCGTGGTCACCGGCTTCTCCAACAGGATGCGCCCGGCCAACGCTTCCGGCAGTTCCTGCTGCGAGTAGCCGGTGATGAAGGCGAAGGGGATGTTGCGCGCGGCAAGGTCTTCCGCCAGCGGCAGGCTGGTCCCCTCCGTCAGGCTGACGTCGAGGATGGCGGCGTCGATCGCGCTTTCCGCCAGCAGCCGCCTCGCCGCTTCGACGCTGGGCGCCGGCCCCACCGGTTCGAGACCGGCCTGGCGGACCTGCATGGCAAGATCGGCGGCAATGATCCACTCGTCCTCGACGATCAGGATCCGGCGGGATCGTTCGCCCTCGGCGGTCTTCGCGTTCGACGTCATGACTGCGGACCTTCGCTTGTTCGTGGCATCTCGATGACCGCGCGGAGCCCCTCCGGTCGAAACTCGATCTTCGCCTCGCCGCCCAGACGGTAGGAGGCTTCCATCTCCAGGAGCGTCAGCCCGAAGCCCTTCTCGGCCGGCGCCCGCGCGGCCGGTCCCCCGACCTCCTGCCACGACAAGGTGATGCGCCCGTCCGCGGCGCGCTCCCACCGCACCTCGACACGACCGTCAGGGACCGAGTAGGCCCCGTACTTCGTGGCATTGGTGACCAGCTCGTGGATCATCATGCCGAGGGAAAGCCCCTCTTGCGGCGCGAGCCCCACCTCCGGCCCCTCGATCGACACGCGCTCCAGCCCGAAGACCGCCAGCTCCTGGCGGAGCAGCTCGTCGAGCAAGACCTCTGTCCAGTTTTCCCGCGTGAGCAGCCCGTAGGCCCGGCCCATGGACTGCAGCCTGCCCATCAGGGCGCTGTGGTAGGACTCGGCCGTGGCCGCCTGGCGAAAGGTCTGCTGCGCCACGCTGGCAACGACTGCCAGCATGTTCTTCACCCGATGATTGAGCTCCGCGATGAGCGTCCGCTGATGCTCCTCCGCCTCGGCGAGCGTGGTGACGTCCACGAAGGTGACCACCACGCCCTCGATCGATTCGTCGCCGTTGCGGTAGGGGATCAGGCGGACGAGAAAGGAGCGGCCGTGCTGGTCACGGGTCAGCCGATGCTCATAGGGCCCGCCATCCTCGAAGACGCCGGCTATGTGGTCTTTCAGGCCGGGATAGTCGAGATGGGTGGCAAGGTCGGTCAGCGGGCGCCCGACGTCGGAGGCACGGAGCCGGAAGAAGTCGGAGGCGGCCGGCGTGAAGTTGCGGATGACGAGCGCGCGATCGAGGAACACCGTGGCGATCCGCGTGCTGGCGAAGAGGTTTTTCAGATCGTTGTTCGCCCGGTCGAGCTCTTCCACCTTGGAGTTGAGCTCGGCGTTGATGGTGTTCAGCTCCTCGTTCAGCGACTGCATCTCCTCCTTCGAGGCTTCCAGCTCCTCGTTGGTGGACTGCGATTCCTCGTTCACCGAGACCAGCTCTTCGTTGGAGGACTTCAGCTCCTCCAGCGCCGTCTCGTACTCTTCCACGGTGGACTGCAGCCGCTCGCGGGTATCGCGTAGCTCCAGTTCCACGCTCTCCAGCGCGCCGGCGCCGTCCTGTCGCCGCGCCCTGCTTGCGTCGCTGCGACTGCGGACCGGTCCCCTCGGGGCAAACAGCACCAGGTAAAGCGGCTCGCCGTCGGCGCGATCGGGCAGCGGCTCGACCGTCAGGTCGATGGCCTGCAGCCGGTCCGCTTCGTCCGTTTCGACCTCGACGTTGTCCCGCTGCACCGTCCGTCTCGTCTCGATGGCCTCCCGCAGGGCGGCGCGCAGGTCGAGGCGCAGGCCTTTGCGCGCCATGGAAAGGAGCTGGCGGTTGGGCTGGCCCTGCGGCGCTTCCAGGAACGGGCCGGTGCGCGCCGAGTAGTAGACGACCTCGCCTTCGGCGTTGACGAGCACATGCGGCGGGGCGAAACGCTCCAGCACGTGCGCCTCGGTCATCTGCCGCAGCGGATAGGGGCTGGCTATCCCGGCGGGCGGCCGGTGGTCGGCGCTCGCCGGAGACCGCTCCTGCCGGGCCAGCATCTGCGGCAGCCGCCCCGGCGGATAGGCATGCTCGCGGCTCTGGAAGACGCGATTCTTCTTGTCCAGCGAGGCAAAGAGGTCGCCGTGCTGGCTGATCGACTCCGAGGTCCCGAGGAAAAGGTAGCCACCAGGGCGAAGCGCATAGTGAAAGATCGGGACGACCTGGCTCTGTATCTCGGGGCCGAGATAGATCAGCAGGTTCCTGCAGGACACGAGATCCATCCGCGAGAAAGGCGGATCAC
The DNA here is from genome assembly GCA_942492185.1 of uncultured Alphaproteobacteria bacterium. Lineage (GTDB taxonomy): Bacteria > Pseudomonadota > Alphaproteobacteria > Kiloniellales > JACOMY01 > CALOEA01. The sequence goes on along the minus strand of CALOEA010000006.1, from coordinate 190,525 downwards.
GGATCACGCTGTGCGACGAGAAGATGCAGAGATCGCGGATCTCCTTGCGCACGACGAAGCTGCTGCCTTCGCTGGCGAAGTAGCGCTGGCGGCGCTCGAGGGAGACGCCGTCGAGCAGTGGCGCCGGATAGCGGCCGCTTCGCGCCACGGCGAGCGCCGGCTCATCGATGTCGGTGGCGAAGATCTGCACGCGGGGTTTGGCCGGGCGACGCTCCGCCTCCTCGCACAGGAGGATGGCGAGGGAATAGACCTCCTCGCCGGTGGCGCAGCCCGGCACCCAGATCCGGACGGTGTCGTTGGCGCCGCGCCCCTCGAACAGGCGGGGCAGGACGAGCTTTTCCAGGACTTGGAAGGCATCGGCGTCGCGAAAGAAGTTGGTGACGTTGATCAGGAGGTCGCGGAACAGCCTGACCACCTCCTGCGGGTCGCGCTGCAGTTCGCCCAGGTACTCCTCGAGGGATTGCGCCTGCAACACCTGCATGCGCCGGTGAACGCGGCGCAGGAAGGTCTTGGTCTTGTAGCCGGAGAAGTCGTGGCCGACCCGCTCGCGGAGCAGGCGATAGATCTGCTCCTGGGTCCGGCGGGCGCCGTCGCCGGGACCGACCTCGACCGAACGCGTCAGCGCGTCGAGGGCAGCGAACCCCTGCCGGTACTCGACCAGCTTCGCGCCCATGTCCTCCACCGGCACGGCAAAGTCGACGAACCCGCTGGCGATGGCACTCTCGGGCATGCCGGGATTTCGCGGCCCGGAGCCGTCCGCGACCTGCGCCAGGGTGAGGCCGCCGCGCTCCTTGATCGCCTTGATGCCGAGCGTGCCGTCGGCGTCGCCGCCCGACAGAACGATCCCGACGGCGTGCTCGCCCTGATCCTTGGCCAGTTCGGCGAAGAAGATGTCGACCGGCTTTCGCTGGCGCTGCAGTTCGTTCGGCCGGCGCACCCGGAGGCGGCCCTGCTCGATGCCGAGAATGGCATTCTGCGGCAGGACATAGACGTGCCCGGGCACGACCTCGGTCCCGTCCTGGGCGACGACCACGGCCATCGTGGTAAAGCGGCCGATCACCTCATGCAGCAGGCTCTCCCGGTCCGGGCTGAGATGGGTGACGACGACGAAGGCCATCCCGCTGTCCCGCGGCACATGCTTGAAGAACCCTTCGAAAGCGGGGATCCCCCCGGCCGACGCACCCAGCCCGACGATCAGAAACTGTCGAGCGGCAGACTGGGCGGGCGGGTCATTCGGCAAGCGCCTCTTTCCTTTCTCGGGATCGTGAACGCAGGCCGAATCGGCCTTCGTCGCGCCGCGTCGTCTATCTTCGCGATTTTAGGCTGAACTCACCGCGTCAGGTAGGGAAACAGGAAAGAGGCCGTACCAGTTCCGCCGGCCGTTCGAGAGGCAGCGGCGATGTCGGCATGGGCCGGCAGGGAACGGCGCCTAGTTGCCCTCGCGCAGTCGCCGCACGAAGGCGGCGAGGCCGATCTGCCGCTCGCGGCGGAGCCGCTCGGCCTGGATGATCGCCTCGACCTGCCGCACGCTCTCGTCGAAATCGCGATTGACGATGACGTAGTCGTATTCGGCCCAGTGGCTCATCTCGTCGGCGGCGCGCGCCATGCGGCCCTTCACGACGTCCTCGGGATCGCGGGCGCGGGCATAGAGCCGCCGCTCCAGCTCGCTGGTCGAGGGCGGCAGGATGAAGACGCTGACCAGATCATCGCGCGCCTTCTCCGCCACCTGCTGCGTGCCCTGCCAGTCGATGTCGAAGAGCACGTCCATGCCCTCCTCCAGCGAGCGGTCCACGGCGCTGCGCGGCGTGCCGTAGCGCTGCCCGAAAACCGTGGCGTGCTCGAGGAACTCGCCCTCCTGCACCATGGCCTCGAACTCGCCCGGCGTGACGAAGAGGTAGTCGCGGCCGTTGACCTCGCCCGGCCGGCGCGGCCGCGTGGTGGCAGAAACCGAGAGAGTCAGGGTCTTCACCCGCTCCAGCAGCCGGCGCGAGATCGTGGTCTTGCCGGCTCCGGACGGCGAGGAGAGCACCAGCATGAAGCCGCGGCGCTTGATGTTGCCGGGCAAGGCGCCTCGCAAGGCGCTATCGGTCGTTTCGCGCTTCATTCGACGTTCTGCACCTGCTCGCGGATCTGGTCGACCAGGCCCTTCATCTCCAGGCCAATGCGGGTGAGCGCCATGTCGGGCGACTTGGAGCAGAGCGTGTTCGCCTCGCGGTTCAGCTCCTGGCAGAGGAAGTCCAGCTTGCGGCCGATGGCACCGCCGCCGGCCAGCAGTCGCTCCACCTCGTCGAGGTGCGCGTACAGGCGATCCAGCTCCTCGCGGATGTCGGCCTTCACGGCAAGCAGCGCCGCCTCCTGCGCCAGGCGCTCCGGCGGCAGCGCCGGCGAGGCCTCCAGCAGCAGTGCCACCTGGGCCGCCAGCCGCGCCTTCAGGGCCTCCGGCAGCAGCGCCGCCAGGCCCGCAGCCTGCTCGACCAGGCCGCCGAGCGCCGACAGGTGGCCACGCAGCGTGGCGAGCAACGCCGTCCCCTCGCGCTGCCGCTGTTCCGCGAGAGCCGCGAACAGCGCTTCTGCATCGGCAGCGAGCATCCGGTCGCGCTCGGCCCGCTCGGCCTCGTCCAACGGCTGCTCCTCGGCATTCTCCAACACGCCGCGGATCGCCAGCAGCCCGTCGGGACTGGCCGGAGCCAGGCCCCGGGCGGTCAAGCCCTCGGCGAGGACCAGCAGCTGGTCGAGCAGGGGCTGGTTGATGCTGAGGGCGGCGCGCCCGGCCGATTGCTCGAGCTGCAGGCCGATCTGCACGTTACCGCGTGCCAGGTGGCGCTGAGCCGCCTGGCGCAGCAGCGGCTCGAGGAACTCATAGCCGTTCGGCAGACGGGAACGCAGGTCGAGAGACTTGCCGTTGACCGACTTGGCCTCCAGCGCCCAGACGAAGCGCCCGGCGCCACCCTCCACGCGCGCGAATCCGGTCATCGAGGCAAGCGGGCGTGGCGTGGTCATCGGCAGGTCATTATCCTTGAAAGCGCTCCGCTCTTATAACAGAGCGGCTCCAGTGGGAAAGGACCATGACGGACCCTCGAGAGGCGCCAAGGGAATCGCTGCTCATTACCGGCGCATCGAGCGGGATCGGTGCGGCGCTCGCGCGTCGCTATGCCGCCCCCGGGCGCCTGCTGGCGCTGACCGGACGCGACCTGCAGCGGCTGGAGGCCGTGGCGGGCGCCTGCCGCGCCCGCGGCGCCAGCGTGGTTGCCCGCCAGCTCGACGTCCTGGAACGCGAGGCCATGGCCGCCTTCGTCGCCGAGATCGAGGTCCTGGCCCCGCTCAGCCTGGTGATCGCCAATGCCGGCATCTCGGCCGGCACCGGTGCCGACAGCGAGCCGCCCGAGCAGCTGCGCCGCATCACCGCGACCAATGTCGAGGGCGTCATCAATACGGTCGAGCCCGCCGTGATCGCCATGCGCGGACGCGGGCGCGGCCAGGTCGGCCTGGTGTCTTCGCTCGCCGGCTTCCGCGGCTTTCCCGGCGCGCCGGCCTACTGCGCCTCGAAGGCCTGGGTGCGGGTCTGGGGCGAAGCGCTGCGCGCACACCTGGCGACCGAGGGCGTTGGTGTCAGCGTCATCTGCCCGGGCTTTGTCGAGACCCGCATGACGGCGGCGAACGGCTTCCGCATGCCGCTGCTGTGGAGCGCCGAGCGGGCGGCCGAGCACATCATGAACGGGCTTGGGCGGAACAGGGCGCGGATCGCCTTCCCCTTGCGGCTCTACTGGGCGGTCCGCTTCCTGGCCGCTCTGCCGCCGTCGTGGACAGATCGCCTGCTGCGCCGCCTGCCCACCAAGGCCAGCTCGGTGTCATGAGACTTGGCCGTTGCGCGCCAATGGGTTAGCTCTCGCATCCAGGCGTGGACGGCAGGAGAGAACTTTGGCGCGGCCAAGGACGGCACAGAACATCCGGATCGTCACTGCCTTTCCAGGCCCCCTGGCAACGCACTATTTCCTGCATCACCTCTCGCGGGCCTGGCAGGCGGCCGGCCGTCGGGTCGAGGTCGGTCCCTGCGACAGCCTGCCGGCAGAGACCCTGGGCCTGCTGCACATCGACCGCACGCGCGTCGAGCCGCGGCAGCTCCCGCGGATCGAGACCGGCGGCCGCCTGCTGAACGGCCGGGTCCGCGACATCTCCAAGCGCCAGGTCAGTCGCCACCGCCTGACGCCGGAGAGCGATTGGCAGGGGCCCGTCATCGTCAAGACCGACGCCAACCACCATGGCAACAACGAACCGGGTCGCCGCGCCGGCCGGCTGCAGCGCCTCGCCGGGCGACTGCCCTGGCGCTGGACGCGCCGCCTGCCGCCGTCGCGCTACCCGATCCTGCCGTCGCTGGGCGCGGTGCCCGACTGGGTGTGGCGCCGCGAAGACCTGGTGGCGGAACGCTTCCTGCCGGAGCGCGACGGCGAGGGCTATGTCCTGCGCATCTGGCTGTTCTTCGGCGGCCGCGACATCAACTACCGCATCGTCTCGCCGGACCCGCTGGTAAAGTCCGACCGCTATCTACATCTCGACGCCAGCTACGATCCGCCGCCGGCGCCGATCGCCGCCGAACGGCAACGCCTCGGCTTCGACTTCGGCAAGTTCGACTATGTGATCCATGAAGGGGAAGCGGTTCTGCTGGACGCCAACAGCACGCCGGCCTGGACCGGCAAGAACGCGGAGCGCGTCAGCCACCTGGCCGGGGGCCTCGAGGGCCTCCTCGCGGAGAGGGCATGAGCCGCCTGCCGCTCCCGCTGCCCCTGACCCTCGCGCAGCTTCACCCACCCGGCACGGCCTATGCGCCGCGCACCCGGCACGAGGCCATCGGCTGGGTCGCGCTGTCCGCCAACGCGCCGGACACCATCACCGGCCTCACGCTCGCCTTTGCCGGCGACATGCCGGTCGTCGCCCATGCCGCCATAACCGAGGCGGCGGCGCGCGACCTGCTGGAGGCCGGCGGCCTCGCCCTGCCGCCGCGTCTCGTGACCTACAGCAGCGAGGCGGAGGCGGTCGCCGCGCTCCGCCGCCTGTGCGACGAAGGCTGGCGCATCGCCGCGCCCTACCCGCTGCCGGCCGACTGGCTGCCGGCGAAGAGCCAACTGGTGGCACCCGCCCTGGTCTCCCGCCTGAACGACAAGGCGACCCTGGCCGAGTGGGTGCCGCCCGGGCTGCTGCCCGAGCGCGTCGTGCTGCCGCTGGCCGACCTGGAGCGCCTCGAAGAGCCCTTCCGCGGCGAGCCGGTGGCCTTGAAGGTCGCGACGTCGCTCGCCAACGGCGCCGCCGGCGACGTCGCGCTCTGCGCCACGCCGAACGAGCGCCTGGCGGCCCTCGCCCGCTTCCGCGCCGCCGGCCACGCCTTCCACGGCCTGGTGGTCGAGCGCCTGGAGCGCTTCGAGACCCTCTGGTGCGCCGGCTTCGGCCTGCTCGACGAGCGGGCCGTCTGGCTGGGCGCCACGCGCCACCTGCGGGGGCCGGACGGCCTGCAGACCGGCAACATTCTCGATGCCGGCGCGCCGCTGCCGGCGCCGACCGTCGAGGCGCTCCTGGCGATCGCCGAGCGCTGGCGCGCGGCCGGCTATCGTGGCATCGCCGGACTGGATGTCGGACGCACGGCGGACGGTCGCCTGCTGGTTTTCGATCTCAACGTGCGGCTCAATGCCAGCAGCGGGCAGCTTCTACTGCACGGCGCGGCGGCCGCACGCCACGGCGCCCGCGCCTCGCTCTCCTTCTTTCAGAAGGTGGCCGGACAGGCGCCGTCGGAGGTCGCGACGCAGGCGCGCCCCTGGGTCCGCGACGGGCATCTGCTGGTGACCCGCCTGGCCAATCTCGCCCGGCTGGAGCCGCCGGAACCGGCCACCAGCATCACCGGGCTGGTGCTCGGCGAGGACGAGGCCGATTGCCGGGTGATCGCCCGTGCGATCGGCGAGGCTCTGGCGTAGCGGGCCGGCGCTACTCGGCTGCCTGCTGGCCGTCGCCCCGATGCCCGACCGCCTGGCGCTCGGCCGCCTCGCGCACCGCCTGGGCCCGCTCCCAATCGACCATGTAGTCGCGGGTCAGCGGCAGCGCCTCCTGCCGGCGGGTGAGCTGGAGCTGCATCACCATCAGGCCCTGGTAGCGGAAGCCCATCTCGCAGCCGACGAGGTAGAGATCCCACATGCGGCAGAAGCGTTCGTCGTAGAGCTCCGCCACCTCCGCGCGGTTCGCATTGAAGCGGCGGCGCCAGAGCCGCAAGGTCTCGGCATAGTGCAGCCGCAGGACCTCGATGTCGGTGACCAGCAGGCCGCTCTCCTCGACCACCGGCAGCACCTCGGAGAGGGTCGGCACGTCGGCGCCGGGAAAGATGTACTTGCGGATGAAGGGATTGATCGGCCCCGGTTCGTCGAAGCGGGCGATGGAGTGGACCAGCGCCACGCCGTCGTCGGCGAGCAGGTCCCGCAGCTTGGCGAAGTACTCGGCATAGTTCGCCTTGCCGACATGCTCGAACATACCGACCGAGACGATGCGGTCGTAGCGCCGCTCCAGCACGCGATAGTCCTGCAGGCGGAAATCGATATGGTCTACCAGACCCGCCTGCTGCACGCGCTGGCGCGAGAGCTTGTGCTGCTCCTCCGACAGCGTGACGCCGGTGACCGCAGCGCCGGAGACCTCGGCGAGATAGAGGCCGAGACCGCCCCAGCCGGAGCCGATGTCGAGCAGCGACAGGCCGCGGCGGTTGAGCCGCAGCTTGGACGCGATATGGCGCTTCTTGTCCTGCTGCGCCCGCTCGAGGTCGTCGTGCGGCTCGGTGAAATAGGCGCAGGAGTACTGCCGGTCGCTGTCGAGGAAGAGGTCGTAGAGGCGGGCCGAGAGGTCGTAATGGTGGGCCACGTTCTTCTGCGCCTTGCCGATCGGGTTGTGCTGCCACAGCCAGCGCGCGCGGCGCACCAGACCGTAGCTCAGGCGCATGAACCAATGCTTCTCGAGGTGGCCATAGTTCCTCGCCAGGAGCTCGACGAAATCCTCCAGGCCGCCGTCCTCGAAGGTAAGCCGGCCATCGACGTAGGCCTCGCCCATGCGCAGCGAGGGATTGAACAGCAGCGACCATTCGAGCGATCGGCGATGCATCTTGAAGGTACAGACCGGCGTCGAGCCGTCGCCGACAACGCTTCGGCGCCCTCTCGCGTCCTCGATCGTCAAGGCTCCATCGCGCACCATGGCACGCAAGAGTCGCTGCAGAAGCATGGCATGACCTCCCTGTCCGGCTGGGCGGCAACGCGCAGTATTCGTGCGTCTGACTGGCAAATGTAGTAACGCCGGCCCCGCCTTGCCAACCCGGCAGCGGCGGCAGGGCAGCTATGCCTGCTGCGATGCAATAAAACGGCGCTAGAGGGGATTACCCGCCGCCAGCAGCTGAATCGCGGCGGCGGCGCCTCAGGCGCGGCGCCAGAGCGTGCCGCCCGGGCCGTCTTCCAGCTCGACCCCCTGCGCCTTGAGGCGGTCGCGGATCCGGTCCGCCTCGGCGTAGTCCCTGGCCTTGCGCGCGGCCGTGCGGGCAGCGACGAGGGAGTCGATGGCGGCATCGCCGTCCCCTGCCCCGGCGCCCCGGAACCAGCTCTCAGGGTCCTGCTCGAGCACTCCCAGCAACCGGCCGCCGGCCAGCAGCGCGGCCCGGGTGCCGGGGTCGCGCTCCCGATTGAGCGCCCCGGCCAGTTCGTGCAGCGCGGCCAGCGCCAGCGGCGTGTTGAGGTCCTGCAGCAGCGCCTCCTCCACCGTCCCGCCCGGGGACGACTCCGCGGCCGGCAGCTCCTGCGTCGCCCGCAAGGCGCCATAGAGCCGGTCGAGCTGGACCTTCGCCTCCTTCAGCTTCTCCCGCGTCACGTCGAGCGGCGCGCGGTAGTGGCCGGAGAGCAGCGCCAGGCGGATCGCCTCGCCGGGATGGCCCTCCTCCAGCAGCTGCCGGACGGTCAGGAAGTTGCCCAGCGATTTCGACATCTTCTCGCCGTTCACCACCACGTAGCCGTTGTGCAGCCAGTAGCGCGCCATGGTGGCGGTGCCGTGGGCGCAGCGGCTCTGCGCGATCTCGTTCTCATGGTGCGGGAAGATCAGGTCGAGGCCGCCGCCGTGGATGTCGAAGACCGGCCCCAGGTGCTTCCAGCTCATGGCCGAGCACTCGATGTGCCAGCCCGGCCGGCCGCGCCCCCAGGGGCTGTCCCAGCCCGGCTGTTCCGGCGTCGAGGGCTTCCACAGCGTGAAGTCGGCGGGGTCCTTCTTGTAGCTCGCCACGTCGACCCGGGCGCCGGCGATCATCTCGTCGCGATTGCGCCGCGAGAGCTCGCCGTAGTCGGCCATCGAGCCGACGGCGAAGAGCACCTGCCCCTCGACGAGGTAGGCGTGGCCCTTCTCGATCAGCCGCTCGGTCAGCGCGATCATCTCGGGGATCGTCTGCGTGGCGCGGGGCTCCACCGTGGGCGGCAGCGTGCCGAGCGCCGCCATGTCCTCGTGGTAGGCCAGGGTGGTGCGCCGGGTGATGGCGTCGATGGCCTCGCCGCGCTCCTGCGCCGCCGCGATGATCTTGTCGTCGACATCGGTGATGTTGCGCGCGTAGGTGACGTGGGCCTCGCCGTAGAGATGCCGCAGCAGGCGGAAGAGCACGTCGAAGACCACCGCCGGGCGGGCGTTGCCGATGTGGGCGTAGTCGTAGACCGTCGGCCCGCAGACATACATGCGGACATTCCGCGGGTCCTGCGGCTCGAAGGTCTCGTCGCTGCGAGTCAGCGTGTTGTGTAGCCGGAGCTTGGTCATCGTCGGGTCCTGCGAAAGGGCGCGCGCCGAAGAGGCACGCCGGTCGGGGCGGTCAGGCGCGGCAGGCGCGACATCGCGGGGCAGGACGCATCATGCGGCGGTTCTAGACGCCCGGCCGGGGACGGTCAACCGCAGGCCGCCCGGTCAGGCGGTCTGGCCCCGCAGGCGGCGCTCCGCGCGCTCGCGCCCGATCAGCGGCAGCAGCGCGGCCATCTCCGGCCCCTGCTCGCGCGCGGTCAGCGCCAGGCGCAGGGGGTGGAACAGCGCCCGGCCCTTGCGCCCACTGGCCGCCTGCAGGCCCTTGGTCCAGCCGCGCCAGCTCTCGGCGTCGAGCGGCGCGGGCGGCAGGGCGGCGGCGGCGGCGGCGCAGAAATCGGCGTCCTCGATCACCGGCTGCAGCGGCCCCTGGCGCACGCGCACCCAATCGGCCGCGTCCGACAGCACCCGCAGATTGCCGCGGACCGCCAGCCAGAGCGGCTCGTCGAGGCCGTCCAGGCGGCCGGCCACGGCGGCGAAGGGCAGGCCGTGCAGCAGCCGGGCATTCAGGGCCCAGAGTTCGTCCGGGTCGAATCGCGGCGAGGCGCGGCCGATGCGGTCGAAGTCGAAGGCGGCGGCGAGCGCCGGCAGATCCGCCGCCAATTGGATCGGCCCGGCGGTGCCCAGAGTCGCCAGATAGGACGCCAGCGCCAAGGGCTCCAGCCCGGCGTCGCGCAGGCTGGCAGCCGACAGCGAGCCCAGGCGCTTCGAGAGTCCCTGCCCGCCGGCATCGACCATCAGCGGCAGGTGGGCAAAGCGCGGCACCGGCCCGCCCAGGGCCTCGAAGAGCTGGATCTGCGCCGCCGTGTTGGCGACATGGTCCTCGCCCCGCACCACGTGGGTGACGCCGAAGTCGCTGTCGTCGACCGCCGAGGTCAGGGTGTAGAGCGCCCGGCCGTCCTCGCGCAGCAGGACCGGGTCGGACAGGTGCCGGGCGGCGTAGTGCTGCTCGCCGCGCACCAGGTCCTGCCAGACGACATCGCGATCCTGCAGCAGGAAGCGCCAGTGGGGCCGGCGCCCGCCAGCCTGCAGCGCGCGGCGCTCGTCGGCGTCGAGCGCCAGCGCGGCGCGGTCGTAGCGCGGCGGCTGCCCCTGGGAGCGCTGCGCGTGGCGCTTCAGGCTCAGTTCCTCCGGCGTCTCGTAGCAGGGATAGAGCCGCCCCGAGGCCTTGAGCCCGGCGATCGCGGTCTCGTAGAGGCGGTCCCGCTCGCTCTGACGGGCGAAGAGGTCCCAGGTGAGCCCGAGCCACGCGAGGTCGCGTTCGATGGCGGCCGCGAAGTCGGCGGTGGAGCGCTCCAGGTCGGTATCGTCCAGGCGCAGCAGGAAGCGGCCGCCCTGCTGGCGGGCAAAGAGCCAGTTGGCCAGGGCGACCCGCAGGTTGCCGACATGCAGCAGCCCGGTCGGCGAGGGAGCGAAGCGCAGGAGAGGTTCGGTCATCACGGCCGAAGGGGTTAGGCCGGACGGCGGCGAAAGTCGAGATCGAAAGGCGGCGACGGCCTCCGCCGGCCGCTAGCGTGCGGCATAGTCGTCGAGCGCCTTCGAGAGGTAGCGACAGATCCAGCGGCAGCGACGCGCATCGATCCGCGTGCCGTTGTGCGGGGTGCGGTTCACGTCGAAGAGTCGCGGCCCCTCCGTCGTGACGACGTAGTCCAGCTTGCCGAAATCGAGGCCCAACTCGCTTCGGCGGACCCTGATCTCCTCCGGCACCTCGAAGCTCAGCTTGAGACGCTTGACCGAGGTCGCGAGCTTCACGATGGGATCCGGCCCGAGGTGGGTCGAGACGACCCCGCGGTCGCCGAAGCAGAACCAGTGCCGCAGGGCGAAAAGATCGCCGACGATCTCGACGTGCCGCCGCTCGACCACCAGGTGCCGGTCGCGCCAGATCCAGCCGGGGACCTGGCTGCGATGCGGCAAGGCCAGATAGCCCGCGGCCAGGCGATCGCGCCGCCAGGGGCGCGGCAGCCAGCGGGCGATGGCCTCCTGCACTCCGGCCAGCCGCCCCAGCGCCGCTTGCGCCGCCACCAGGCGGGCCTCCGGCAGGCCGCCGTGGTTGAGGTCGGTCTTCACCACCACCGGGCCGTCGTAGTCGTCCGTGGCCGAGAGCAGTGACTGCGAGACCACCCGCTTCGCGATGCTGCGGGGCCGGCAGTTCAACGCCACCGGATAGCGTTCGGCGGCGGCCACGTAGTCGGCCGGCAGGCTGGTCAGGTCGAGATGCAGGATGCAGGCATCGGCCTCCGGCAGGTTCTTCAGGCCATGCTGCAGGACCACCCGGCGCCCCTGCTCGCCGGACCAGTTCATCTCGGCGATGCGGCGCAGGAAGTAGCCGTGGTCCAGGCCCTGCAGCGGATGCAGCAGCACGACGATGGAGCGAAGGGCCGTCACGCGGCGCTTGCGAGGAAGGTCTCGATGCCTGGCGCCAATCGCCGGCAGACCTCGCGACCGCGCTCGCTCAGGCCGGCGGGTCCGGCATGCGGCGTCGGATTGGCGTCGAGCAGGTGCACCACACCCGCCTCCACCACGTAGTCGATCTTTCCGTAGTCGAGGCCGAGCCGGCGGCGCGCAGCGACGATCTCGGTCGGCACGCTCTCGCTCAGCGGCAGGCGTTCGACGGCGTTGCGGCTCTTCACCAGCGGTTCCCTGGCCAGCGTGGTGCCGACCACCCCGCAGTCGCCGAGGAAAAAGTACATGTTCATCCCGTAGAGCGCGCCGACGCGCTGGCGGCGGAGCCGTTCGACCACCAGGCCGGGCGCCCGCCAGATCCACCGCGGCACGGCGTCCTTGCGCTCGAAAAACCGGTAGGCGTCGCCGGCCAGGCGGCCGCTGGCGCGCCCCGGCAGCAGCCGGCGCCATCGCTCGGCCAGCGCCGCACGGCGGCCGCCGGAGGCCAGCGCCAGGCGCCGCTCGGCGAGGCCGGCGTGGTTGAGATCGGTCTTCACCACCACCGGGCCGTCGTAGTCGTCGTCCCGGCTGACCAGGTCGTCGCTCAGGCGCCGCTTGGCAATGTCGGTCACGCCGCCGTTGAGGCAGCGCGGATAGCCCGCCGCCAGGGCGGCATAGTCCGGCGGCATCCTGGTGAGATTGACGTGCAGGACGGCCGCCTCGGCGGGCACCGGCCGGCGCAGCCCCTGCTGTACCACCGGCTCGATGCCGGCCTTCCTCCAGTGCTCGAAGGCGATGGTGTGGAGAAAGGCGCTGGGATCGAGTCCCTGATAGAGATGCGTGAGGATCGCGACACGGGCGGCAGAGTGTCGACCCATTGCGGCGGCGCCTAGTGCCGCGGCGCGCGGAAGCCGTTGGTGATGGGATAGCGCCGGTCGCGGGAGAGCGCGCGGCGGGTGATCTTCACGCCGGGGCAGGCCTGGCGACGCTTGTATTCCGCGCCATCGAGCAGCCGCCAGACCCGCAGCACCGTATCGCGCGCGAAGCCCTCGGCCTCCAGCGCCTCCACCGTGGCCTCGCGCTCGACCAGCCCCTCGAGGATGCGGTCGAGCTCGTCGTAGGGCGGCAGGCTGTCCTGGTCGGTCTGGTTCGGCCGCAGTTCGGCGGTCGGCGCCTTGGTCACGATGCGCTCCGGGATCACCCGCCCGGCGGGGCCGCGCGCGCCGGGCGGCAGGGCCTGGTTGCGCCAGCGCGCCAGCGCGTAGACCTCGGTCTTGTAGACGTCCTTCAGCGGATTGAAGCCGCCGCACATGTCGCCATAGAGCGTGGCGTAGCCGACGCTCATCTCCGACTTGTTGCCGGTCGAGAGCACCATCGGCCCCAGCTTGTTGGAGATCGCCATCAGCGTCAGGCCGCGGGCGCGCGCCTGCACGTTCTCCTCGGCGACGCCGGGGGGCAGGCCGTCGAACAGCGGCCGCAGCATGGTCTCGAAGGCCGCCATCGCCGGGCCGATGGCGACCTCGTCGAGTCGGATGCCGAGCAGGGTCGCGCAGGCGGCCGCGTCCTCCAGGCTGTCGTCGCTGGTGTAGGGCGAGGGCAACATGACGGCATGCACCCGCTCAGGCCCGAGCGCGTCCACCGCGACCGCGGCCACCAGTGCCGAGTCGATGCCGCCGGAGAGGCCCAGCACGACGCCGGGGAAGCCGTTCTTCTCGACATAGTCGCCGAGGCCCAGCACCAGGGCGCGATAGATCGCCTCCTGGCCTTCCGGCAGGCTGGCCCGCGGGCTGCCGGGGCAGGTCCAGCCGCTCTCGCCGCGGCGCCAGTCGAGCAACGTCAGGGCCGTCTCGAAAGCCGGGAGCTGCGCCGCCAGCGTGGCGTCGGCCGCAAGCACGAAGGAGGCGCCGTCGAAGACCAGCTCGTCCTGCCCGCCCACGCGGTTCAGGTAGACGATCGGCAGGCCGGTCTCGAGCACGCGGGCAGCCGCAAGCTGCAGGCGAAGCTCCACCTTGCCGCTCTCGTAGGGGCTGCCGTTCGGCACCAGCAGGATCTCGGCGCCGCTCTCGGCCAGGGTCTCGGCGGCGTCGGGGGTCCACATGTCCTCGCAGATCATCACCCCGAGCCGCACGCCGCGCACGTTCATCGGGCCGGGCAGCGGGCCGGCGCGGAAGACCCGCTTCTCGTCGAACACGCCATAGTTCGGCAGGTCGTGCTTGTCGCGTCGGGTCACGATGCGGCCTTCGTCGAGCAGCAGCACGGAGTTAGTTACACGGTTCTTCAGGTGCCCCTCGGCATCGGGCCCTTCCTCCGACCAGGGCGTGGTCAGCAGGACCGCCGGGCCGCCGTCGGCCGTGTCCGCCGCCAGTTCGCCCGCCGCAGTCGCCAAGGCCTCCAGGAAGGCCGGCTTCAGGACCAGGTCCTCGGGCGGATAGCCGGAGAGCGCCAGTTCGGGGACCATCAGGACGGCAGCGCCTGCCGCCGCCGCCTCGGCCCGGGCCTGCCGGATCAGCGCGAGGTTGCCGGCAACGTCGCCCACCGTGGGGTTGAGCTGTGCCAGCGCCAGGGAGAAGGCTTCCACCATGGCGCCTGTTTACGACGGGCCTTTCGGGCCGGCAAGCGATCTGGCCGCAAGGCAGGGCCGCCCTCGCCTCTTACCCCGCATGCAGGGCAATACAACCGTGCCGCCGCGCGCCTATGGTAATCTCCGCCGGCGCCTCCCACATCGGGGGCCCGCCGGGGCATACCGTACCCGCCCCCTCAGGATTGCCGCCCATGGACAGCCCCGTCGCCCCGGTATCGTTGCTGCAGGACCTGCGCTTTGCCCGCATCGCCGGCTGGCTGGTCGACGCCGGCGAACGCGCGCTCGACGCCGGCGAAGTGCTGGCCGGCCTGGCCCAGCGGCTGGTGACGCAAGGCGTGCCGCTGTCGCGTATCTCGATCCACATCCAGGCCATCCATTCCGAGCGAATCGGCACCAGCCGGGTGTGGCGCCGCGACGGCAGCCTCGACGAGCAGCACTACGGCTTCAGCGTCATGCAGGACCACCGCTACGACCGGAGCGTGATCCGCCGGGTGCACGACACCCGCAATTGGGTTGCGATCTGGCCGCAGCGCGAAGGCGACGAATACAACATCACGGCGGACCTGCGCGCCGAGGGCGTGGTCCACTACCTGATCGGGCCGCTGTTCTTCTCCGACGGCGAGATCCAGGCGGCCAGCTTTTCTACCGACCGGCCGGAGGGCTTCACCACCGAAGACCAGTCGCTCTTGCAGAGCCTGATGCCGCTCTTTGCCCGCATCCTTGAACTGAAGACGCTGCGGCGCACGCTGAACGAGATCCTGCGGATCTACGTCGGCCGGGAGCCCGGCGCGCGCATCCTCTCCGGGCAGGTTCGCCGCGGCGACGTCACCGCGCTGTCGGCCGCCATGCTCTTCGTCGACCTGCGCGGCTTCACCCTGCTGTCCAACGAGATGGCCGACGTGCCGCTGGTCGAGCTGCTGAACCGCTATTTCGACTGCTTCGTGCCGCCGGTGGCGGAGAACGGCGGCGAGGTGCTGAAGTTCATTGGCGACGCGGTGCTGGCGATCTTCCCGCAACCCGGTGGCGAGGCGCCGCAGCGCCCGCCCCGCGACGCCGCGCTCTCTGCCGCCGAAGAGGGCCTGCTGCGGCTCGACCAGCTGAACGCGACGCGACGCGATGCGCGCCCGCTGAAGGCCGGCGTCGCCCTCCACCTGGGGCGAGTCGCCTACGGCAACGTCGGGTCGGTGGAACGGCAGGACTTCACCGTCATCGGCCGCGACGTGAACCTGGTGAGCCGGCTCAGCCAGCTCTGCGCCCGCACCGACGAGGCGCTGCTGCTTTCCAGCGCCTTCGCGCGCGGGCTCGGGCGTCCGCTGCGTCCGCTCGGCCCCTTCCGCATGAAGGGTTTCGCCGAACGCCAGCGGGTCTTCGCGCTGGACGACCTGGCCCTGCGCACCGCGCACTGAGCGGCGGGGATGGTTCGGCGGCGGCCGAAGCCAGGGCGCCGAAGCCGCGCTATCCTGCACGCCAAGAAACCTGCAGCGGGAGAGACGCGATGATTGCCGTGATTTTCGAGGTCGAGCCGGCGGAGGGCCATCTGCAGCCCTATCTCGACATCGCCGCCGAACTGAAGCCGGTCCTCGAGACGGTGGAGGGATTCATCTCGGTCGAACGCTTCCGGAGCCTCACCAGCCCGGGCAAGTACCTCTCGCTCTCCTTCTGGGAGGACGAGGCCGCCGTCACCCGCTGCGCAGTGCGTGTGGTAGCGGTCGGCGCCAGGGTCTCCGAGGGCATCGTCGCTGATCTCCTGGGCGCCACCGGTGCACTCGGTGACGTCCTTGCCCGTCATCTCGACATGCACGCCGCCGGCGTAGCTGCCCTCCGAACGGTGCACGGCGAAGAAGGCGCGCACCTCGGAGAGGATGCGGTCGAAGGGGCGGGTCTTGTAGCCGCTCGAGGACTTCACCGTGTTGCCGTGCATGGGGTCGCAGGACCAGACCACCTTGCGGCCCTCGCGCTTCACCGCGCGCACCAGCGCCGGCAGGTGCTGGTCGACCTTGTCGGCGCCCATGCGGCTGATCAGCGTCAGGCGGCCCGGGCTCGTTCTCCGGATCGAGGCGGTCGATCAGGCGCAGCAGGTCGTCCGGCTCCAGGGTCGGGCCGCACTTCATCCCGATGGGGTTCTTGATGCCGCGCATGAACTCGACGTGCGCGCTGTCGAGCTGGCGCGTGCGGTCGCCGATCCAGACCATGTGGGCCGAGCAGTCGTACCACTGCCCGGTCAGGCTATCGACGCGGGTCAGCGCCTCCTCGTAGGGCAGCAGCAGCGCCTCGTGGCTGGTGTAGAAGTCGGTCTCGCGCAGCTGCGGCACGGTCTCCGAAGTCAGGCCGCAGGCGGCCATGAAGGCCAGCGTCTCGTCGATGCGGGTGGAGAGCTCCTCGTAGCGCGCGCCCTGCGGCGAGCCGGCGACGAACTGCAGGTTCCACTGATGCACCTTGTGCAGGTCGGCGAAGCCGCCCTGGGCGAAGGCGCGCAGCAGGTTCAGCGTCGCCGCCGCCTGGTTGTAGGCGCGCAGCATGCGCTCCGGGTCCGGCGTGCGCTGCCCGGTCTCGAAGTCGATGCCGTTGATGATGTCGCCGCGGTAGCTCGGCAGTTCCACGCCGCCGATCACCTCGGTCGGGGCCGAGCGCGGCTTGGCGAACTGGCCGGCCATGCGGCCGACCTTCACCACCGGGCAGGCGGCGCCGAAGGTCAGCACCACCGCCATCTGCAGCAGCACCTTGAAGGTGTCGCGGATGGTGTTGGCGTGAAACTCGGCAAAGGACTCCGCGCAGTCGCCGCCCTGCAGCAGGAAGGCCTCGCCCTCCGCCACGCGCGCCAGCGACGTCTTCAGGCTCCGCGCCTCGCCGGCGAGGACGAACTCTCGCGCGCCTCGACGCCCTCGAACGCCGCGGCGTCGAGAGGCACCACCGCCCTCGCGGGCGGCGCGGCGGGGAGCTCGGCACCTCAAGCTGGATCGGCTTGCCCCGCGGTCAGGATCCAGGCGAAAACGCCGGTTAACCGTCTCGGGTGGCTACCAGGGACCCTCTCTCCGGTGCGTAGTCCTTGAGCACTTGGATGACTGGCTCGGCTCCTTGTCGCCTGGAGCCGGAATACCGGCCTCGGCGCACTAGCTTCCCCCGTTTAGCCGCTCGGCTGACTCTTGTGGCCGAGCGCACGATGAACTCGTCCTGCGCCAGGGCCCTTTCCTGGCGGTGCAGGAGCGCGTTCCCTTCCGGTGCCCAGCGGTGGCGCAGCCGTGCGGACCAGTGCCTGCGGCGACATGGCCGCCTTCCATGGGACTCCTGGTCTTCCCGCCAGCGGACACGGCGAGGGTTGAGACCGGACCCGTCATCGACTCTTCGGTCTATCCTGGCCTGGGTCCTGGCTTCTCCGCTTCGCGGCGAGGCCGCCAGCGGCCGGTGGGGTTGAGGCCGTCGGGGACGCCCCATGCGGTCCTCGTCCTCCACCATCGCCGGCACCAGTTGCCAGGCGAGGCGCGGGTGCTCGTGCAGGAATTCCAGCCGCAGGCCGGCGTCGAGCAGGGCGCCGACGATGTCGGCCACCGGATGGATCCATTCGCGCATCTCGGTGTGGGTCAGCTTGGTCTGCTCGCCGGTGTAGGAAACGTCGGAGTTGAAGACCAGCGGCTCCGGCTTGTGCCAGTAGGGGTAGGTCGCGACGATCGGCGCGGTGATCTCGCGCTGATCGAGCGTCAGGGCGTAGGGGTGGCCCTCGATCATGTAGAGGAAGCCTCCGGGCTCCAGGACCGCGGCCACGGTGCGCGCCCAGGCGGCGATGTCCGGCAGCCAGTTGATCGCGCCCCAGGTCACGTAGGCGATCTGGTAGCGCCGCTCCAGCAGGAGCTGCGCGTCATAGACGTTGCCCTGCACGAAGCGGGCCGCGATTCCCGCCTCGCCGGCGATGCGCCGCGCGGCGGCCAGCGCCTTGCCGGAAAAGTCCAGCCCGGTCACCTCGGCGCCGAGACGCGCCATCGAGAGGCAGTCGAGGCCGAAGTGGCACTGCAGGTGGACCAGCCGCTTGCCGGCCACCGGTCCCAGTTCCTCCCGCTCGATCGGCAGGCGCGAGTCCTCGCCGGCGAGGAACTCCTTGACGCGATAGAAGGGCGAGGCGACGTGGAGGTCGACCACCTCGTCCCAGCGCGCCCGGTTGATCTGGAAATTCTCCTCGTCGTGCTCGCTCATGCCCCCCTCCTCCGCCGCCGCTACTCGGCAGCCTGTGCCGTCGGCTCGGGGACAGGCTCGCGCATCGTGACGAACTCCTCCGCCGCGGTTGGATGTATCCCGATGGTCTCGTCGAACACCTGCTTGGTCGCCCCCGCCTTCATCGCGATGGCGATGCCCTGCAGGATCTCCGAGGCGTCGAGCCCGACCATGTGGGCAGCCGACCACGCGCTGACCGGCGCGCTCCACGATCAGCTTCATCAAGGTCCGCTCGCGGCTGCCGGAGAGCGTGTGCTTCAGGGGGCGAAACTCGCTGCGATAGACGTCGATGGCGCCATAGCGCTGGCGGGCCGGCCCCTCGGCCAGGCCGACCGTGCCGATCGGCGGGTGGCTGAAGACCGCGGTCGGCACGTAGTCGTAGTTCACCCGCGTGCGCTCGCCGGTGAACAGCGTCTTGGCCAGCGCCATGCCCTCGGCCAGGGCGACCGGCGTCAGGTTGATGCGGTCGGTCACGTCGCCGAGGGCATGGATCGAGGGCACCGAGGACTGGAAGTAGTCGTCCACGACCACCGCGCCGTTGCCCTTCAGCTCGACGCCGGCGCCCTCCAGCCCCAGCCCCTCGACGTTGGGCTCCCGGCCGATGGCGTAGACCACCGCGTCGTACTCCTCGATCATGCCGTTGGAGAGATGGCAGGCATAGCCGCCGGCCGTCTTCTCGATCCGCTCGACGATGCAGTCGAAGACCAGCCGCACGCCCTTCTTCTGCATCTCGTCGCGCAGGAAGACGCGGACGTCGTCGTCGAAGCCACGCAGGAAGAGCGGCCCGCGATACATCTGCGTCACCTCGGCGCCGAGGCCGCGGAAGATGCCGGCGAACTCCACCGCGATGTAGCCGCCGCCGGCGACCAGCACGCGCCTGGGCAGATCGGGCAGATGGAAGAAGTCGTCCGAGACCAGGCCGTGCTCGGGCACGCCGGGCCGGCTGTCGCGGCTCGGCCGGCCGCCGGTCGCCACCAGGATGTGGCGGGCGGTGATCTTGCGGCCCTTCACCTCGACGGTATGAGGATCGAGGATGGTCGCCCGACCGTGCAGGATCTCGACCCCGGCGCGCCCGAGGATCTGCTCGTAGATCCCGTTCAGCCGGCTGATCTCCTTGTCCTTGTTGGCGACCAGCGTCGCCCAGTCGAAGGTGCGCTCGCCGACGCTCCAGCCGAAGCCTGCGGCGTCCTCGAACTCCTCACGGAAATGCGCGGCGTAGCTGAAGAGCTTCTTCGGCACGCAGCCGACATTGACGCAGGTGCCGCCGAGCCAACGCTCCTCGGCGATAGCCACCTTGGCGCCGTAGCCCGCGGCGAAGCGGCTGGCGCGGACGCCACCCGAACCGCCGCCGATGGTGAAGAGGTCGAAATCGTATGCCATGGCGCGCAATGTAGGGACTGCCAGCGTCCGGGCAAAGTCCGCTGACGGGCATGGCACCGATGATCGAAACTGTCAGGGACGTGCCATGACCGCCATTGCCATCCGGCCGGAGCGCCTGCTGCAGGATTTGGAGACCCTTCGCGGCTTTGGCCGGAGCGGCCGCGGCGTGGTCCGCCGTGCCTTCTCCGAGGCCGACATCGCGGCCCGGCGCTGGCTGGCCGGGCGCATGGCGGAAGCCGGGTTGACGCCGCGCTTCGACCCGGCCGGCAATCTCTTCGGCCTGCCGCCGGGCGCGGCCCGGCCGCTGCTCACCGGTTCGCACAGCGACAGCCAGCCGGAGGGCGGCTGGCTGGACGGCGCCTATGGCGTCATCGCCGGGCTCGAGGTGGCGCGCGCCAGCCTGGAGGCCGGCGGCCCGCCGGTCGCCGCGGTCTCCTTCCAGGACGAGGAGGGCCGCTTCGGCCTCTTCACCGGCAGCCAGTTCTGGAACGGCGACCTGGGGCTGGAGGCGATGGACGCGCTGCGCGATCTGGATGGAGTCGAGCTCTGCGCGCTACGGGCCGGATGGCCGGAGCTGGCGGCGGCCGGGAGGCTGCCTCCGGATCGCTTCTCCGCCTTCCTGGAGATCCACATCGAGCAGGGCCCGGTGCTGGACCAGGCCGGCGAAGCCATCGGCGTGGTCGAGGCCATCGTCGGCATCCGCCAGGTCACCGTGACCCTGACCGGCCAGCAGAACCATGCCGGCACCACGCCGATGGCCTTGCGACGCGACGCCTTCGCCGGCCTTTGCCGCTTCTCCCGGCGTCTCGACGAAGCCCTGGCCGAGATCGTTTCCCCGACCACGGTCTGGACCCTCGGCCACGTCGCGCTGCATCCCAACGCGGCCTCCGTGGTGCCCGGCCGCGTCCGCTTCACGGTGCAGTGGCGCGACGGCTCGACGGAGCGGCTGGACCGCATGGAGGCGACGATCCGCGCCATCGCCGAGACGGTGGCCGAAGAGGGCCGCTTCGGCTTGGAGCTGGCCGACCGGGTGGCGGCGCCGCCGACGCCGATGGACCCGGCCCTGGTCGCCGCGCTCGCTGCCGCCGCCGAGGCACTGGCCCCCGGCAGCTGGCGGCGGATGCCCTCGGGGGCACTGCACGACGCCACCAACGCGGCAAAGCGGCTGCCCACCGCCATGCTCTTCGTCCCCTCGCTCGGCGGCCTCAGCCACGACTTCGGCGAGGACACGCGGCCAGAGGATCTCGTGCTGGGGGCGCAGGTGCTGGCCGAGGGGATCGGCCGGATCGCGGCGCGGCTGGGCTAGCCGCTCACCGGCTGCTGGCTGAGGAAGAGCGCGATGATCACGACGCCGAGCAGCAGCGAAAAGAAGAAGATCGCGGCGGCGGCGAGAAAGCGTCGCCGGTAGGGCTTGGCGGCGGCGGTGAAGCCCTTGCCGGTGAAGAAGACACGGCCGTTCATCATCAGCCAGAGCAGACCCCGGCCCGGCTCGCCCCGCTTCGACATGGCGAGGGCGGACAGCAGAGCGACGATCCAGGCGACGCCGGCAACCACGAAACAGGCGATGGCAACGATCTGCGCAAGCACCATGGTGTCAGCCTCCTCCTGCGCCGATCATGACAAACAAATGTGGCATCACCTACGTCTCTGTTCGGCTAGTCGGACAGCCGGACGAGAGCCTTGCCGCTGTTCTCGCCGGACAGCAGGTGCAGCAGGTGCGGGACGGTCGCCTCCAACCCCTCGGCCCAGTCCTCCTTCACCTTGATCTTGCCTGCGCGCGCCCAGTCGGCGAGCTCCGCCGCGGCGGCCTCGAGCTTGTCGACGTGGTCGAAGACCATGAAGCCTTCCATGCGGGCGCGGGCGACCAGGATGGCCCGGTTGTAGCGCGGCCCGGTCGGCGGCGGTGCCGAGGGAATCGCCATGGTGCCGCAGACGATGATGCGGGCGTGGGTCGCCAGGCGCTGCATCACCGCGTCGGAGACGGCACCGGCGGTGTTGTCGAAGTAGATGTCGACGCCGTCGGGGCAGGCGCCGTCCAGCGCCCTGGCCACGTCCTCGGTCTTGTAGTTGATGGCGGCGTCGTAGCCGAAGGTTTCCAGGCAGTCGCGCACCTTGGCCTCGCTGCCGGTGATGCCGACCGTATGGCAGCCCTTGAGGCTGGCGATCTGTCCCACCACCGAGCCGACGGCGCCGGCGGCGGTGGAGACCACCACCGTCTCTCCAGGCTTCGGCTGGCCGATGCCGAGCAGCGCCTGGTAGGCGGTGAAGCCGGTCAGCCCGAGCAGATGCGCGGAATAGGAGGGCGGCAGGTCGCGCTCGACGATCACCCGGTTGACCGTGCTGCCGTCGGTCACCGCCCACTCCTGCCAGCCGAAGCGCCCATAGAGCAGCTGGCCGACCTCGAGAGTCGGATGGCGGCTTTCCACCACCTCCGCGACGGCGAAGGAGCGCATCACGTCGCCGATCGGCACCGGCGGGCTGTAGTTCGGCACATCGGAAATCCAGCCGCGCATCGCCGGCTCCAGCGACAGCACGCGGTTGCGCAGCAGCGCCTGGCCTTCCTTCGGCTGCGGCCGCTCGCCGGTCTCCAGGCGGAAGAGCGCCTCGGTGACGCGTCCCGCCTCCGGCCGCGCGGCCAGGACGATCCGTCGGTTCTGCGCCATGGCGCCATCCTCCCAGGTTTCTCATTGAGCCGCATCGGCGCGGCCTCTCCCCAGATGGCGAGCGCTGTCGGGGGGATCAAGGCGTTGAATTGTCAGGGGCAGCAGAAAGGGCGGGCCTCCAGGCCCGCCCTTTCGCCTGTCGGCGTGCGGCTAGCTCAGACGCCGCCCATGCAGAGGTACTTGATCTCCAGGAAGTCGTCGATGCCGTACTTCGAGCCCTCGCGGCCGATGCCCGACTCCTTGACGCCGCCGAAGGGCGCCACTTCGGTGGAGATGATGCCGGTGTTGATGCCGACGATGCCGCTCTCCAGCCCCTCGGCGACGCGCCAGACCCGGCCGAGGTCGCGGGCGTAGAAATAGGCGGCGAGGCCGAAGACCGTGTCGTTGGCCATGGCGATCGCCTCGTCCTCGTCCTTGAAGCGGAAGAGCGGCGCGACCGGACCGAAGGTCTCCTCCTTCGTCACCTTCATCTTGGTGGTGACACCGGTCAGGACCGTCGGCTGGTAGAAGCTGCCGCCGAGCGCGTGGCGCTCGCCGCCGACCGCGACCTTGGCACCCTTGGCGACGGCGTCGGAGATGTGCTCCTCGACCTTTTCGACCGCCTTCATGTCGATCAGCGGGCCCAGCGTCACGCCCTCCTCCAGGCCGTTGCCGACCTTGATGCCCTTGACCTTGGCGGCGAGCTTCTCGGCGAAGGCGTCATAGACCTTGTCCTGCACCAGGATGCGGTTGGCACAGACGCAGGTCTGTCCGGTGTTGCGGAACTTGGACAGCAGCGCGCCCTCGACCGCGGCGTCGAGATCGGCGTCGTCGAACACCAGGAAGGGGGCATTGCCGCCGAGCTCCATCGAGACCTTCTTCACCGTCCCGGCGCACTGCTCCATCAGCAGCTTGCCCACCTCGGTGGAGCCGGTGAAGGTCAGCTTGCGCACGATCGGATTGGCGGTCATCTCGCCGCCGATGGCCGCGGCCGAGCCGGTGACCACGGACAGGATGCCGGCCGGCACGCCGGCGCGCTCGGCGAGCTCCGCCATCGCCAGCGCCGAGAAGGGCGTCTGGGTCGCCGGCTTGATCACGATCGGGCAGCCGGCGGCCAGGGCCGGGGCCGCCTTGCGGGTGATCATGGCGTTGGGGAAGTTCCAGGGCGTGATCGCCGCCACCACGCCGATCGGCTGCTTGATGACCACGATCCGCTTGTCGGCCTGATGCTGCGGGATGACGTCGCCGTAGATGCGCTTGGCCTCTTCGGCGAACCACTCGATGAAGGAGGCGCCGTAGGCGATCTCGCCCTTGGCCTCGGCCAGCGGCTTGCCCTGCTCCATGGTCAGCAGCAGGCCGAGGTCGTCCTGCGCCGCCATCATCAGGTCGAACCACTTGCGCAGCACGTTGCTGCGCTCCTTCGCGGTCTTCGCCCGCCAGGCCGGCCAGGCCTTCTCGGCCGCCTCGATGGCCCGGCGCGTCTCGTTGGCGCCGATCTTCGGAATGGTGCCGACCGCTTCGCCGGTCGCCGGGTTCTTCACCTCGATGGTGGCGCCATCGTCGGCATCGACCCACTTGCCGTCGATGTAGCACTGCTGGCGGAAAAGGCTCGCATCCTTGAGCTTGGGAGCGGACATAGACGATCCTCCGAAAGGCTAGGGCCGGCGGTCATCGCGGGCAGGCACAGGGCGTACCCGGCCACGATCCGCCGCTCGGCATTTGAGACGCCCTAGAGATAGCCACTCGCCCCGGAGAGCGCCACCCCCCGGCGGACGGCCGCCCGCGCCCACCGCGACCAAGGGGCGCATAATCGCCACAGTTTGCTGTTGTTATGCTGAGAGTCGACGGGCAGGATAGCTGCCAAGTCATTGATCTTTCGTGTATTCGCAGGCGACCCGGCCGGTCTTCCGGCCTCCCTGCGACAGCAGCCCAGGAGCCAGCATGGCACCGCAGCGACTTCGAGTTGCCCCGACCCTCTTCGCGGCTGCCCTGATGCTGGGCCTCGCCCTGGCCGGCGCGGCTACGCAGGCGGCCGACGTCTCCGGCGATCCCGGCTGGCTGCAGTCGCAGAAGGAGATCGCCGCGCTGGTCGAGGGACGCACGCACTACCGCCTGCGCGACGACGGCACCACGGAGATGGAATTTCACAGCCTCGACGGCCGCGTCGCCTACGACTTCGACGGCTGCATCATCCCGGGGCGCTGGTGGCTGGAGGAGAACGTCCTCTGCTACGCCTATCCGACGATGACCGGCGACCTGCCGCACTGCTTCTGGCTGAAGCTCAACCGCGGGCAGCTGGAATACTGGTCGGCGGCCGAGCCGCAGGGCGCGGCACCGCTGGCGGTCACCACCGACAACCTGACCGGCAATCCCGAGCACCTGGCGCTCGATGCCGACGGGCAGTGCCACGAGATCTGATGCCATGCAAGCGTTGCGCAGCCTGACCCTCGCCGCGACCGCCGGCGCCGCGATCCTGGCGGCCAGCCTGACCTTCGCCTGGAGCTCGCCGGTCGATGCCGACCGGGCGCAGGAGGGCTGGATCACCGGCCAGGCGGCCCTGGCCGCCCTGGTCGCAAACCGGACGCAATACCGCGATCGCTCCGACGGCAGCAGCGAGATCGAGTATCACAGCGCCGATGGCCGCTCGGCCTACCTCTGGGATAGCTGCATCGAGCGCGGCGAGTGGTGGACCACCGAGCAGCAGATCTGCTTCTACTATCCCGACACCACGCTCCAGGGCCCGCACTGCTTCTGGGTGCGCAAGAACGGCCAGGAGCAGCTCGAGTTCTGGTGGGCCGGCGACCCCGGCGCGTTGCTGCCGACGGCGACAGCGGTGAAAGACGTCGAGGGCAACGTGGAGCGCCTGCCGCTGGATGTCACCGGGGAATGCGTCGTCTCCTGATCAGGTGCCTGCTGGTGGCCCTGCTGCCACCGGCCGGCGCCCTCGCCGATGAGACCGGTGCCTTGGATCGCCCCGACGGCCACATCGTCGGCAAGGCGACGCTGATCGAGCTGGTGGCCGACGCCACCCTCTACGGCGACCGCTCGGACGGTGCCCTCGACATCGAGTACCACCACCCCGACGGACGCAGCGCCTACTGGTTCGAGGGCTGCCTCTACCGCGGCCAGTGGTGGGCGACGGCAGAGGAGCTCTGCTATTTCTATCCGACGACCGATTGGCCCGGCCCGCACTGCTTTTCGGCCGAGGTCTGGAGCGGCCAGCTCTACATGGTCGGCAGTGGCGACGTGCTCGGCGACCTGGTGATCCAGATCACCGAGCGGGCCGCGGGCAACAGCGAGCACCTCGCGCTCGACGCCGAGGGCGGCTGCGACCTGGTGTCGATGCTGCAGTCGGCCGATCGGCCCCGATGAGCAGCCCGCCGGACGTTGCCATCCATCCGCTGACCCCGGAGCGGCGCGAGGATTTCGAGACCTTCATGGGGCCCAAGGGCGGCGTCGGCGGCTGCTGGTGCATGCTCTGGCGCCAGTCCAAGGCCGACCAGGACCGCGGCGCCGGCGAGGCCAACAGGCTGGCCATGCAAGGCTTGATCGGCCGCGGGCCGCCCCCCGGACTGTTGGCCTATCTGGCCGACCGGCCGATCGGCTGGGTCTCCGTCGCCCCGCGGCGCAGCTTCGTCCGGCTGGCCAACTCGCGGGTTCTGCAGCCGGTGGACGATGCCGAGGTCTGGAGCGTCTCCTGCCTGCTGATCGCCCGCGGACACCGCGGCCGCGGCGTGGCGACAGGGCTGCTTACGGCCGCCTGCGATTTCGCCAGGGCGCAGGGCGCGCGCCTGCTCGAGGGCTATCCCATCGCGCCGAAGCAGGCCCGCTATCCCGCTGCCTACGCCTGGACCGGCTTCGCCGAGCAGTTCCTACGCGCCGGCTTCCGGGAGGTGGCGCGCCGCTCCGAAACCCGGCCGATCATGCGCAAGGCGCTCGGCTGAGCGTCGATCAGCCGGCCGAGACCTTGGTCTCGCCGAAGACGCTCTCGTAATGCCGCTTCTGCAGGGCGGCGGCGGTGACCACGTTCTTCAGCAGGATCGAGACGGTGACCGGGCCAACACCCCCCGGCACCGGCGTGATCCAGCCGGCGACCTCGTGGCAGGAGGCATAGTCGGCATCGCCCACCACCCGCGTGCTGCCGTCCTCCAGCGTCACCTGGTTGATGCCGATGTCGATCAGCGCCGCGCCGGGCTTGATCATGTCGCCGGTGACCAGGCCCGGCCGCCCGACCGCCACGAAGACCGCATCGGCCTGGCGCGAGTGGACCCGCAGATTGCGCGTCATGTGATGGCAGACCGTCACCGTTGCGCCCTCGCTCATCAGCAGGAAGGCGATCGGCTTGCCGACGATCTCGGAGTGGCCGATCACCACCACCTCGAGGCCCTCCAGGCGCAGACCGGTCCGCTTCAGCATCTCCACCGACGCGACCGAGGTGCAGGGCCCCATCAGCAGGTCATTGTAGACGATGTTGCCGATCGAGGCGGGATGCATCCCCTCGACGTCCTTCATCGGATGCACCGCCGACTGCAATGCACGGGTCGAGAGGTGCGCCGGCATCGGGCGCTGCAGGATGATGCCGGTCACGCGCGGATCGGCGTTCAGCGCGGCGATTGCGGCCAGCAGCTCGCTCTGCGTCATCTCCGCCGGGTAGTGGCGCTCCTCGAAGGCGACACCCACGGCCTCCGCGGCGCGCCGCTGGTTGCGGATGTAGACCAGTGCGGCATCGGTATCGCCCACCGCGATGGAGACCAGGCGCGGTGCCCAGCCGGCCTCGCTGAGCGTGGTCGCGGCGCGCTTGACGTCGGCTCGCAGTTCGGCGGCGATGACCTTGCCGTCGAGCACCTTGTGATCGCGAAGCCCGCTGGATGCGGAGGCCGCAGCGCCTGCCATTGGGGGTCTCTCCTCTCGTGGAAGGCGCCGCTTTAGCCGAGCTCTGGGGCCGCCGCAACCCCGCAGCAATGACAGC
The DNA here is from genome assembly GCA_942492185.1 of uncultured Alphaproteobacteria bacterium. GTDB lineage: Bacteria > Pseudomonadota > Alphaproteobacteria > Kiloniellales > JACOMY01 > CALOEA01. The sequence goes on along the minus strand of CALOEA010000006.1, from coordinate 163,530 downwards.
GGCGCGGGAGGGCGGAGCGAAAGGGGCGGGCCCCGCAGGACCCGCCCCTTCCCCCGCCGAGAGCGCCGAGGCGCCTAGAGGAAGACCTCGTTGAAGAGTTCGGTGTACTTGGCGGTGATCTCGCTCGGCACCGCCTCGAAGAAGATGCCGCGCTCGAAGAGGTCGGCCGGCCGCTGGATGCCGAGGCTCTCCATCGCCGCCGGATCGGCGAGCTCGAAGGACTTCATGTTGGAGTGGCCGTAGCCGTACTCCTCGATCATGTACTTGCCGACCTCGGGGTCGAGCATGGCGTCGATGAACTCATAGGCTGCATCGACGGAACCGACCGGATCCTTGAACAGCACCAGGCCGCAGGCCCAGGTGAAGATGCCTTCTTTCGGATTGGCGTAGGCGACCGGAATGCCGGCTGCCTTCAGCGAGGCGTAGGCCGAGTTCCAGCTATAGGCGACGACGATCTCCCCCGACGCCATGGCCTGCTGCATCGCCGTCTCGCTGTCCCAATGGAAGCGCAGCAGCTCCTTCTGCTTCTGCAGCATCTTGCGAACCTCGGCGAGCTGGTCGTCGTCGAGATCGAAGATGTTCTTGTAGCCAAGTGCCAGGGCGGCGACCTCGACGCAGGCCTCGGGGTCGCTGGACATGCCGATGCGGCCCTTGTAGCGCTCGTCGAAGAGCATGTTCCAGCTCTCCTCGCCCTCGACCAGATCGGTGCGATAGAGCACCGAGGAGTTGCCCCAGTCGAACGGCACGTAGAGCGGCTGGCCGTCGGCCGTCTGCGTCCCGGCGATCGTCTTCAGGCCGGGCCAGACATCGGCGTAGCGCGGGATGCGGCTGGTATCGATCGGCTGGATGATGCCGGCCTCGTTCCAGCGGGTGACGGCATAGGTGCAGGGATGGCCCAGCGTCGCCTCATAGCCGGCGCGGATCTTCTGCAGCGCCTCCTCCTCGGTGCCGAAGATCGAGTAGGGCGGCGAATCGCCGTACTTGGCGGCGTAGTCCGGATGCAGCTCCGGGATCTCATAGCCTTCCCAGGTGAAGTAGATGATGTCGTTGTCGGCCTTTGCCGGACGCCTCAGCACCGGCAGGCTCACCAGACCGATACCCAGACCGGCGAGCATACGGTTGGCCTGCCGCCGGTTGATGCGGCCCGACTTCAGGTCGCTGACGAATTTCTTCATGTCTTCCTGCCTCCCGTTCTTGTTGGATGGACTGCCAACAAGGAAAGTCTAAGGGCCTTTCGCTGCCGGCCGCAAGGCGAAGAGTCGCTTGCATCCCGTGCGCCGCTACCGGCCCCGGAAGGGGCAAGTCTGCGCCGCTTCCGGGCCCTCCGGAAGCCCTCCCGGCCGCGGAAGCTCTTCTGCCCGCGGCCCTGGTCGTGCAAGGCTTGGCCGCAGGGCAGCGGCGCGGCGAGGGCGACGGCTGCGGAGGCTGACGCGACAGAGGGAGGACTCCATGATGCACAGAATGCTGCTGGCCGCTGCCACCGCGGTCCTGCTGGGCGGCGCCGCCCAGGCTGCCGAGCCGCAGGTGATCAACGGCGAGGCCCGCTTCCCCGAGGGGCCGCTGGTCGTCGGCGACCTGCTCTACTACGTCGAGTATGGTGGACACACCATCGTAACCTGGGACGGCCAGGAGAACCGGGTCTTCTGGGAACAGGAGGGCTGCGGTCCCTCGGCTGTGGCGCAGCTCGCCGGCGGCGATTTCCTGGTGACCTGCTATGACAGCGGCACCATCGCACGCGTCTCGGCGGCCGGCGAAACCCTGGCCAACTACGACGCCGACACCGCCGGCGGCGCCCTGCAGGGGCCCAACGACATCGTCCTGGACGGCAAGGGCGGCGCCTACTTCACCGCCTCCGGCCCCTGGGAGAGCGCGCCGATCGTCGGCAAGGTCTTCCACATCGACGGGGACGGCAGCATCGCCGCCCTGGCGGACGACCTCCACTATGCCAACGGGATCGAACTCTCCGCCGACGGCACGATCCTCTATGTGAACGAGTCGGAAGCGGCCCGGGTCATCACCTTCGCGGTCGGTGACGACGGCACGCTCTCCGACCGGCGGCTCTTCGTGCGCATGGCCGACCTCGGCCTCACCCACGACTGGGGCCCCTATCCTGACGGCATCAAGCGCGACGCCGCCGGCAACCTCTGGGTCGGCCACTACTCGGCCGGCCAGATCGCCATCGTCTCGCCAGCCGGCGAGCTGATCGGGACGCTCGAGGTGCCCTCGCCCGCCGCGCCGAACCTGGCGTTCTCCGCTGACGAGGCCGTCGTCTACGTCATGGCGGTCGACGATCAGGAGAACGCCCCCTACCTCGGCAAGGTCTATGTCGTGGCGAACCCGCTGAAGTAGCGCCGGTCGGAAAGGCGGCGCGCCGCCGGGCGCTCACGCCTCCGCCGAGAGCTGCCGGTAGAAGACCTCCGGCGACTCGACCTCGCGCAACCGGCCGCGGTCGATCAGCAGGCAGCGCGTCGCCACCGCCTCGACGAAGCGCCGATCGTGCGAGACCAGCAGCGCGCTCGCCTGCTGCTCCAGGATCTCGGCCTCCAGTGCTTCGCGGCCGGGGATGTCGACGTGGTTGGTCGGCTCGTCCAGCAGATAGAGATTCGGCGTCGTCAGGCGCAGCGCCAGCAGGCCCAGCCGCGCGCGCTGTCCCGGCGACAGCCGCGCCAGCGGCTGGCGCTGCTCCGGCGGCGCGAAGCCGGCGCCGGCCAGCAGGGAGGTGGTGCGCTGATCGGCGATGTCGAAGCGGCCGGCGATCAGGCTGAAGGCCGTCTCCTGCTGCGGCAGGTCCGACAGCTCCTGGTCGAGATAGCCCAGCACGACGCTGGGGCTGGCCTTGATTCCCGCCAGCGTGTCGCCGCCGGCCATGGCCCGCCGCAGCAGGTGCACGAACAGCGATTTGCCGGCGCCGTTGCGGCCGAGCAGGACGGCGCGCTCGCCCTGCTTCAGCTCGAACCGCTCGACGCGGAAGAGCGGCTCGCCGTCGGGCCGGCAGACGGCGAGGTCGCGCACCGACAGCAGCACCTTCGCGTGGCTGCCGCTGGTGCTGAGGCGGACAAGGCCGCTGCGCTCCACCTCCGGCGGCCGCAGCTCGCGCTCCAGCGCCTCCGCCCGCGCCGCCATCTGCTGCGCCTTCTTCTGCGCTGCGTCGCTGCGGCTGTTGATGCCGATGTTGCGCAGCTCGCCGGCGCTGCGGCGCAGACGCCGGGCCTCGCGGGCGTCCTTGTCGAGCTTCGCCGACTGCGCCGCCTGGTCCGCCTCCAGCAGCGCCCGCGCCCGCGTATAGGGGTGGGCGTAGAGCCGCGACAGCTCCGGGCGCAGGAAGAGCGTGCGCGCGGTGCAGCGGTCCAGGAAGCTGCGATCGTGGCTGGCGATGACCATGGCGCGCCGCGCCGCCGGGCCACGGAGCCAGGCCTCCAGGCGCTGGATCTGCCCGACGTCGAGATGGTTGGTCGGCTCGTCGAGCAGCAGCAGATCGGGTTCGGCGACGGCCGCGCGGGCCAGCAGCGCCAGCCGCTGCCAACCGCCGCTCAACTGCTTCATCGGTCGGTCGTGCAGGGCAGCCGGCGCCGAGAGCTCGTCAAGCAGGACATCCACCTGCCAGCCCTGGCTGGCGCGCTCGGCCGGCGGCAGGCCGCGGCGCACGACCTCGGCCAGCGTGAGCTCGGCGAAGGCGGCGGGCGGGTCCTGTTCGACGAAGCCGATGGAGAGGCCGCGCGAGCGCAGGACCTCGCCGGCACTGGGCTCGAGCTGGCCGGCCAGGCAGCGCAGCAGCGATGACTTGCCGGCGCCGTTGCCGGCGACGATGCCGAGGCGCTCGCCGTCGCCCAGGACCAGGTCGAGGTTCTGGAACAGCGGGCGCTGCAGGGTGAGGCCGAGGCCTCGAAGGGTGATGGTAGCCATGACGGTTCTCCCGACCGGAGGAAGTGGCCGCGCCAGCGGCGCGGGCGGACGGTCGTCGAGAACGGGCCGGGAGCCTGTGGACGCGGCGGCGTTGCGCGCCGCGGCGTCAGCTGCTGCTGGGGGCCCGCCTCACGACGCTCTGTCGTGAGGCCCCTACAGGGCCACGGGTGTGGTACTGCGTCATGCGGTTCATGCAGCCCTCCTCGTGGCCGGGTGTTCGCGGGTCTTCCGGTCGTAGCATCGACCGGGCGGCCGAGGCAAGACGGGGTCAGGCCAGGGAGGCCGCCCCCTTGGCGACGATGGCGAAGCGGTCCGACAGCGCGGCCAGCTCGGCACGGTGCAGGTCGGCCGCCGAAACGACCCCGCCGGTGCCGTCCGGCAGGTCGCGGGTGGCGCAGGCATCGGCCACCACGGTGCAGCCGAAGCCCAGGTCGAGAGCGGCGCGCACGGTGGAGCTGACGCACATGTGGGTCATCAACCCGCCGACGATCAGCGACGTCACGCCCAGGGCGCGCAGCGTGGCCTCCAGCGGCGTCTTGGCGAAGGCGTTCGGCAGGGTCTTGTCGATGACGCTCTCGCCCTGGCGCGGCGTCAGCTCGGCAACGAGGGAGAAGGCCGCCGTCGAGGGGTCGAAGGCGCCGCCGACCCGGCCGCAGTGGCGCACGTGGATCACCGGCCGGCCGGCGGCCCGCGCCCTCGCCAGCAGCGCCGCCGCCTCCTCGACCGCGCCCTGCACGCCGGGCAGCGGCAGCTTGCCGTCGCGGTACTCGTTCTGCAGGTCGATCAGCAGCAGTGCGCTCTCGGCCAGGGGGTGCGGCGTCGCGGGAGCGCCGGCCATCTGCAGCAGGGTCTTGGGCAGGGACATCGACAGGGTCCTCCGGTGTTGACGCGGCAGCAGATACTCCCCTATCCCGCCGCGGCGCCATAGCCCTTGCCGGCCTAGGACCGGAGCCCTCCAGGCACACGACGCGCCCTCAGCCGCTGCGATCGCGCTGGGCCTCCGGCCCGACCTCCTCGAGGATGTGCCGCCAGCCCGGCCAGCACCAGACATCGCCCCCACCAGGCCGAGGTTGCGCGGCTGGTCGACGTCGGTGCCCTTGGCCACCGCGGCGTGGTAGGCCAGGAGCTGCACCGGCAGGGCGTAGAGCAGCGGCGCGACGAAGGGGTCCACCGTCGGCAGCACGATGGCGTGGTGCACCTTGGGGCCGAGGCGGCGGCAGCCCTCGGCGTCGGAGAAGAGCACCACCTGGCCGCCGCGCGCGATCACCTCCTCGATGTTGGAGGCGGTCTTGTCGAACAGCGGGCCGGAGGGCGCGCAGACGACGATGGGCACCCCCTCCTCGATCAGCGCGATCGGCCCGTGCTTCATCTCGCCGGCGGCATAGCCTTCGGCGTGGATGTAGCTGATTTCCTTCAGCTTCAGCGCGCCCTCGAGGGCGATCGGATAGAGGCTGCCGCGGCCCAGGTAGAGCACGTCGCGGGCCTCCGCGACCTCGTGCGCCACCCGCTCGATCTGACCGTCCGACTTGAGGATCTCGGCGGCGCGCGCCGGCACCTCCAGCAGCGCGGCCGAGAGCCCCGCCACACGGGCGTCGTCCAGCGCGCCCCGCGCGTGGCCGGCGGCCAGCGCCATGCAGGCCAGCACCGTCAGCTGCGTGGTGAAGGCCTTGGTCGAGGCGACGCCGATCTCCGGGCCGGCCAGGGTCGGCAGCACGGCGTCGCTCTCGCGCGCGATGGCGCTCTCCGGCACGTTGACCACGGCGATGAGCGCTGGCCCTGCGACTTGGCGTAGCGCAGCGCCGCCAGCGTGTCGATCGTCTCGCCCGACTGCGAGATGAAGAGCGCCGCCCCGCCCTTCGGCATCGGCGCCTCGCGGTAGCGGAACTCGGAGGCGATGTCGATCTCGACCGGCAGGCGCGGCGATCTGCTCGAACCAGTACTTCGCGACCAGTGGCCGGCGTGGAAGGCGGTGCCGCAGGCGGCGATGGTGAGCCGCGGCATCGTCGCGAGGTCGAACGCCAGGTCGGGCAGCGTGATCTGCCGCGTCAGGGGTTGACCAGCGTCGCCAGCGTGTCGCCGATGACACCCGGCTGCTCGAAGATCTCCTTCTGCATGAAGTGGCGGAACTCGCCCTTGCCGATCATCGCGCCGGAGACGGCGGTCAGCACCACCGGCCGCTCGACGACGCGGTCCTCCTCGTCGTGGATCGTGGCGCCTTTGGCGGTGAGCTCCGCCCAGTCGCCCTCCTCCAGATAGCAGATACGGCTGGTGAGCGGCGCCAGCGCCAGCGCGTCGGAGCCGAGGAACATCTCGCCCTGGCCGAAGCCGACGGCCAGCGGACTGCCGCGGCGCGCGCCGATCATCAGGTCGTGCCGGCCGGCGAACATGATGGCCAGCGCGAAGGCGCCCTCCAGGCGCCGCAGGGTGGCGGCGACCGCCTGCTGCGGCGTCTTCTGCGCCGCGAGCTGCTCGGTGATGAGTTCCAGCACCACCTCGGTATCGGTCTCGGTCTGGAAGACGATGCCCTTGTCCTCCAGCTCCTGCCGCAGGGCCTGGTGGTTCTCGATGATGCCGTTGTGCACCAGCGCGACGCGCTCGTTGGCGTGCGGATGGGCGTTGGTCTCGGTCGGGCGGCCGTGCGTCGCCCAGCGGGTGTGGCCGATGCCGACCTGGCCGTCGAGCGGCTGACGCTGCAGCAGCTCCGCCAGGTTGCCGAGCTTGCCCTCGGCGCGGCGGCGGTCGATGTGGCCGTTGACCAGCGTGGCGATACCGGCGGAATCGTAGCCGCGATATTCGAGCCGCTGCAGGCCGTCGAGCAGCTGCGGCGCCGCGTCGCCCTGGCCGAGAATGCCGATGATCCCGCACATGGGCGTCAGTCCTTCTGCTGGTCGCGCGCGGCCTTGAGCTGCCGCAGCCGGGCACGATAGCGCTCGGCCGAGCGCTCGCTCACCGTGAGCGAAGCGCGTGTCGTCGCGATGGCGTCGGCGGGCACGTCGTCCGGCTGCGTGATGGTCGAGCCGGCGCCGACGATGCGCACCGTCGCCCACCGTCACCGGCGCGACCAGCGCGGTGTTGGAGCCGATGAAGGCGCCGGCGCCGATCTCGGTGCGGTGCTTGGCGACGCCGTCGTAGTTGCAGGTGATGGTGCCGGCGCCGATGTTCGCCGCCGCGCCGATGGCGGCATCGCCGAGATAGCTGAGGTGCGCCGCCTTGGCGCCGTCGCCGAAACGGCTGCCCTTCACCTCGACGAAATTGCCGATGCGCACCTCCGCCCCCAGGACCGCGCCGCCGCGCAGGCGTGCGAAGGGGCCGACCGCGGTGCCGGTGCCGATCTCGGTGGCCTCGATGTGGCTGAAGGCGCGGATCGTGGCGCCGGCCGACACCGTGACGCCGGGCCCGAACACGACATTGGGCTCGACAGTCACGTCGGCGGCGAGCTGCGTGTCCCAGGAGAAGAAGACCGTCTCCGGCGCCTGCAGGGTCGCACCCCCGTCCATCGCCCGGCGTCGCGCCCGGCCCTGGAAGATTGCCTCGGCCTCGGCCAGCTCGGCGCGCGAGTTGACCCCGCGCACCTCGTCGAAGCCGCTCTCGACGACGGCCGAGGTGGCGCCCTCGCCCTGCCCCAGCGCCACCAGCGCCGTCAGGTAGTATTCGCTCTTGGCGTTGTCGTTGCCGATCCGCCGCGCCAGATCGAACAGCCGGCGGCCACGGCCGGCGACCAGCCCGCCCCACACCAGGCCGCAGGCGCGCTCCTCGTCGTCGGCGTCACGCTCCTCGACGATGCGCTGCAACCGACCCTCGGACAGGATGAGACGGCCATAGCCGGTCGGGTCCGGCGGCCGCACGCCAAGCCAGACGAAGGACGGTGCGGCCGGGGCGTCGAGCGCGGCCAGCATGGCCTGCAGCGTCGCCGGCGAGATCAGCGGACCGTCGCCATAGAGCACGAGCACGTCGGCGCCGGCCGCCACCTCCTCGCCGAGCAGGGCCTCGGCGGCGAGCACGGCGTGCGCCGTGCCGAGCGGCTCCTGCTGCACCGCCGTGTCGTGCGGGCGAACCGCCGCCGCCACCGCCTCCATGTCAGGACCGATCACCACCGCGATGCGTCGCGGCGACAGGGCCTCTGCAGCGGCCAGGACGTGGCCGATCATCGGCCGTCCGCCGATCTCGTGCAGCACCTTCGGCAGGGCGGAGCGCATGCGCGTGCCCTGGCCGGCGGCCAGGACGACGACGACCAGGGGGCGCTGGGAGGCGGAAGGAAGGCGGCGAGGACGTCACGGGCACGGGCAACCTGCTGCGGTCTTTTCGACTCGCCGCCACGGTCGCGACGGCGCCGCCCTGAGGTGCCACAGCGCCGGCCGTGGCTCCAACTCAATTAATGCGAACGAATGTTACGCGCCGGCTCAGAGGCGCTCCAGCTTGGCCTCGATCCTAGCCTTGGTGCCGTGGTCCCGCGCCAGGTCCCGGGCCTCCTGCCACAGGGCCTTGGCCTCCAGCCGGCGGCCCTGTTCCCAGTAGAGATCGCCCAGGTGCTCGCGCGCCTGCGCGTAGAGCGGGCTCTTCTTCATCGCGAGGCGGAACTGCTGCTCGGCGCCGGCCAAGTCGCCCTGCAGCTTGAGGATCGTGCCGAGCGTATCGTGGAAGGCCGGCTGGCCCTCCCGCAGCACGGCCGTCTCCGCCAGGCTGCGGGCCTCGGAGAGGTCGCCGCCCTCGGTGACGATCGAGCGCGCCAGCCGCTCCATGGCCAGCGAGTTGCCCTTGCCGGCGGCAGTCCGATAGAGGTCCTCGCTGCGCCGCTCGTCGCCCGGCCGGCCGTGGCCGGCGGCGTAGAGATCAGCCAGGTAGGTCATTGCCCGAGCATCGCCGGCGGCGGCGGCCAAGCCCAGCCAGTGCGCCGCCTGGCCGTAGTCGGGCTGGCCCTTGGCGTCACCGTCCATGAAGCGCATGCCGGCCTGAACCATGGCATCGCGATTGCCCAGTTCGGCCGCTCGCAGCCAATAGCTCGTCGCCAGCGCGCGGTCGGCCGGAACGCCGCCGACGCCGAAATCGTAGACCTTGGCCAGCAACAGGGCGGCGTCCAGGTCGCCGCCCGCCGCCGCCTCCGCCAGGAGGGCAAGGCCGAGGGCGGGGTCCGGCTCGACGCCCTGGCCCATGAGATACATCCGGCCGAGATAGCCCTGCGCTTCCGGGACAGCCACCAGGCTGGGGTCGCCGAAGGTTGCCAGCGCCGTCTCATAGTCGCCGCGCGAGTGCGCGATCACCCCGACCAGGAAGTCGGCCGGCTCATCGGCCGCCGCGGCTGGCAGGGCGCCCAGCGCGACCAGCGAGAACGCCAGGGAGCACAGGTTCGGGATTCGAGAGGTAACGGCCATCGGCTTCCTCTTGCAAAGCAGGGTCACGGCAGCGCCGGCTGGCGGCACGAAGACAAGGGGCGGCGCCGGTACTCGCGCCTCGGGATGCGGTGCCCGGCGCCGCCCGCCCCCCTCGGGGAAGGCACGGCCGGCAAGAGGCGGTCCCATCCGTTGGGTCGGCATCGACGACTGGCACGCTAGCGCCCGGCGAGGCTTCTTGTCTGTCAAAGGATTGCGCCGCAATTGCGTCGGTTTTTTGGCCGCCCGCCCGTCCGGCCGCGCTTGCCCCGCGGCCGTCGAGCGGGCACACCTAGTCCCCGCACCGCAGCCAAGGACCACGCGATCCCGTGACCTCCTCACGCCAGCCCGCCGGGGGCGCCGGCACGCTGCTGTTCGACCTCGATGGCACCTTGGTCGACAGCCTGCCCGACCTGACCGGCGCGGTGAACGCCGTCCTGGCGGCTGCCGGCCTGCCGCCGCTCGATCTGGAGCGCAATCGTCGCTATGTCGGCGACGGCGCCAAGGTGATGCTGGAGCGGGCTTTCTCGGCACATGGTCGAACTGTTCCGGCGGATGGGTTCGCACTGTTCCTGGAGAGCTACGAAAGCAGCCTGACGGCGCAAAGCCGGGCCTTCCCCGGCGTGCCGGAAACGCTGGCGCTGCTGGCCGCGGCCGGGTGGCGCATGGCGGTCTGCACCAACAAGATCGAGCGCCTGAGCCGGCTGATGCTCGAGGCGCTCGGCTTGGCCCCCTTCTTCGCGGCGGTCGCCGGCGGCGACAGCTTCCCCGAGAAGAAGCCCGACGGCCGCCATCTGACCCGGACGCTCGATCTCATCGGTGCCGACCCGGGCAGCGCGGTGATGATCGGCGACAGCAGCAATGACCTGCTGGCGGCGCGCGACGCCAGGCTGCCAGCCGTCCTGGTCGCCTGGGGCTATGGCGTAACCGAGGGCCTGGCCGCCGACCGCCTGATCGAACGCATGGACCAGCTCCCCGACGCGCTGTCGGCCCTGCTGCGCTGAACGGCGGAAAATCTCGCGCCTGACCGCCAGGTTCAGGAACCAGCCCTGACCGGCCGGGTTCTTCTTGCCGGATCCGAATCGCCGGGTCCGACAAAGGAGAAAAGACCATGACCCCGAAGCACAACGAGAACGACGACAAGACCCGCAAGCCCGGCACCGGCGCGCCGCCGAGCAAGGGCGAGGGCACCGGCAAGCATGAGCGCGACAAGAGCGGCATGCAGCAGCCGGACCGCAAGGCGGGCGAACGCGACAACCCTGGCCAGAAGACCCACCGCTAGGCGCGAGCCCGGCTGAGCCGGCCGCGGCCTGCGGGCGCCGGCCGGTCGGCGAGAGGGCTCGCGATGGAGCGCTCGCCAGTTTCCCCTCCAGCGCCGGCCCGCGGGGCAGGACCGGCGCTGGTCCTGTTGAGCTAACCGATATCGGCTGAGGTCTTGCCGCCGTGAGCCCCGGACCAGCCGTCGGGGTCGGTCAGGAAGCCGCGCACGGTCGTCGCCTGCTTGCCATCGAGATAGCCCAGTTCCTCCGCCACCGTGAGGGCATCCCACCAGGTCGCGAGTGCATGCAACGTCACGCCCTTCTCGGTGAGCTTGGCCAACGACTGCGGGAAGATGCCGTAGTGGAAGACGACGAAGGTGTGGCCGACCTCGGCCCCGGCCTTGCGCAGCGCGTCGACGAAGTTCAGCTTGCTGCCGCCGTCGGTCGCCAGGTCCTCGACCAGCAGGAAGCGGTCGCCGCTCCGGAAATGCCCCTCGATCTGCGCATTGCGGCCGAAGCCCTTGGGCTTCTTGCGAATGTAGGTCATCGGCAGGCCGAGCCGCTCGGCGATCCAGGCGGCGAAGGGGATGCCGGCGGTCTCGCCGCCCGCCACCACGTCGAAGGCCTCCGCGCCCACCGTCTTCACCAGCTGTTCGACCCCCAGGTTCATCAAGGTCGAGCGGGTGCGCGGAAATCCGATGATCTTGCGGCAATCGACATAGACCGGGCTGGCGCGCCCGGAGGTGAAGATGAAGGGATCGTCCGGCCGGAAGAGGATGGCCTCGATCTCCATCAGCAGGCGCACGGTCAGGCGGGCGGTCTCGCTGGGAAGGGGCGCGGGGCTGGTCATGGCGTCGTCCTGTCACGGGGAGGGATCGAGATTGCGCGCGGGCGATGCCTGTCTTAGGAGGTAGGGGCCGCCTTGGCAACGGCCGGCGGAAGGGGGACCCTGGATGATCGAAAGACTGAACGGCGAGGCCGTCTGGGGCAGTGTCCTGGCGCTGCGCAACGAGGCGCCGCTGGTGCACAACATCATCAACTTCGTCGCCATGGACCTGGCCGCCAACGTGCTGCTCGCCGTCGGCGCCTCGCCGATCATGGCCCATGCGCGCGAGGAGGTGGCCGACATGGTGGCCATCGCCGGCGCGCTCACCATCAACATCGGCACGCTGGAGCCCTCCTGGGTCGAGGCGATGGAACTGGCAAGCGACAAGGCGCGGGCCCTGGACAGGCCCTGGGTGCTCGACCCGGTCGGCGCCGGGGCCACGCCCTACCGCAACGCGGTGCTGAAGCGCCTGGTCGCGCGCAAGCCGACGGTGATCCGCGGCAACGGCTCGGAGATCCTGGCGCTGCGCGGCAAGGCGGCGGCGCGCGGCGTCGAGTCCGCCAATGCCTCGGTCGAGGCACTCGACGCGGCACGCGATGTCGCGCGCCAGACCGGCGGCGTGGTCGCGGTCACCGGCGCGGTCGACTACGTGACCGACGGCAAGCGTCTGGCGGCCGTCGCCAACGGCCACCCGCTGATGGGTCGCGTGACCGCCACCGGCTGCGCGCTGAGCGCCCTGGTCGGCGCGCTGCTGGCGGTCAGCGACGATCCCTTCACCGGCGCGCTGCACGCGCTGGCGATCTATGGCGTCGCCGGCGAGATCGCGGCACAGAAGGCCGACGGCCCCGGCTCGTTCCGCATGCACTTCCTCGATTGCCTCGCCAAGCTCGACCGCGTGAGCCTGGCGGACAGGCTGCGCAGCGAATGACCCGCCGTCCCTTCGACCTCTCGCTCTATCTCGTGCTGGGCAGCGGCGACTGCGCCGGACGGCCGATGACCGAGGTGGTCGGCGCCGCCGTTGCCGGCGGCGTCACCCTGGTGCAGCTGCGCGAGAAGCTGGGCGGCAGCCAGGCGCGCGCCGAGTTCGGTCGCGCACTGGTGGCGCTGCTGCGTCCGCTGGGGGTGCCGCTGATCGTCAACGACGACCTGGAGGCGGCACTGGCCTGCGACGCCGACGGGCTGCACGTCGGCCAGGAGGACGCGCCGGCCGAGGCGGCGCGGCGGCGCCTGCCGCCCGACCGCATTCTCGGCCTCTCGGTCGGCTCGGCCGCCGAGGCGCTGACCGCCGATCCGAGCGTGGTCGACTACGTCGGCCTCGGCCCGGTCTTCGCCACGCCGACCAAGGGCGACGCCGGCCTGCCGCTGGGCGTCGCCGGGCTGGCGTCCTTGCGCCGCGCCGTCGCTGGCCTGCCCGCCGTCGCCATCGGCGGCATCAAGCAGGAGAGCGCTGCGACGGTGATGGCCGCCGGGGTCCAGGGGATCGCCGTGGTCTCCGCGATCGCCAGCGCCGCCGATCCGGCGGCGGCGGCCCGGTCGCTCCGCCAGGCCATCGCGCAGCAAGCCCGGCCACAGCAGGGAGGCGAGAAGACATGAGCGACCTGGTCCTGGTGGAGCGGCAGGACGCCATCGCCACGGTGGTGCTGAACCGGCCCGAGCGGCTGAACGCGATGAACCTCGCCATGTGGCAGGCGCTGGGCGACCGCCTCGAGGCCCTGAACGGCGACGCCGCGCTGCGCTGCCTGGTGCTGCGCGGCGCCACCTCGGCGGAGGGCCGCAAGTCCTTCGGCGCCGGTGCCGACATCGCCGAGTTCACCGCGCTGCGCGCCTCGGCAGCCCAGGCCGAGGCCTATGCCGCGGTGATGGAGCGAGCCAGCGAGGCCTTGAGCGGCAGCCCGCACCCGACCGTGGCGCTGATCGAGGGCCCGTGCGTCGGCGGCGGCCTGGAGCTCGCCCTGCAATGCGACCTGAGGATCGCCGCCGAGAGCGCCCGCTTCGGCATACCCATCCAGCGCATCGGCCACGGCCTGCCGCTGTCGGCGCTGCGGCCGCTGGTCGAGCTCTGCGGCCGCTCGACCGCCCTGGAGCTGCTGCTCGAAGGCCGGCTCTACGCCGCGCCGGAAGCGCTGCAGAAGGGCCTGGTGACACGGGTGGTGACTGACGACGCCGTGGTGCAGGAGGCCTATGCGACGGCCGGGCGGATCGCCGCCGGGGCGCCACTGGCCCATGCCTTCCACCGCGCCTTCACGCGCCGCGCGCTGGACCCGCGGCCCTTCGACGCGAGCGAGTGGAAGGCGCCCTTCGCGCTTTGCGACAGCGCCGACTACGCCGAGGGCATCCGCGCCTTCCTGGCGAAGGACAAGCCGGCGTTCAAGGGCGACTAGCGGAAAGACTTCAGCCCTCGAGCGGCTCGCCCTCGGGCTCGCCGCTCCGGCCGCGGTACTTGTAGACTGCATCGCCGCGGGCCAGCAGCTCGCCGTCCTGGCTCAGCACCTCGGCGCTGGCGAAGAAGATCGAACGGCCGCCGCCGGTCTTCGTGGCCTTGCAGACGATGGTGGTGCCGGCGCCGACCGCGCCGATGAACTGCGTGTTGAGCGCCAGGGTGAAGCCGCGCCGCCGCCGCCCCGGGGTGGCGATGAAACAGCCGGCATAGCCGCAGGCCGCATCCATCAACGTCGCCGGAACGCCGCCATGCAGCAGGCCGGAACGGTTCAGGTGCTTGGCGGCGACCGCCAGCTCCAGCTCGCAGTATCCCTCGCTCCAGAGCGTCAGGCGATACTCCACCAGATCGGCGAAGCCGTCGCGGGCGCGCAGCGGGTCGAGTTCGAGGGTGGCTTCGGTCGGGGTTTTTCCGCTCATCGCTGGAAACTGCCCGCGCTGCCGGGGCTTGTCCAGGGGGCGCGCCGCTTGGCGCGGCGGCGTGCGTTCCGTAGCATCGGTCCCCGGCATCAGTCCCCGGCATCGGTCCCTGGCATCAGTCCCGGGCAACGGTGACGGCAATGCTCGACGAAGGAAGGACCCTTTCATGCGGCTTCTCTGGCTGACCGCCCTGTTCCTGCTGCTGCCCGGCGCCCTCGCCGCCCGCGACCTGAAGATCGGTGTCAGCCAGTATCCGGCGACCTTCAATCCGCTGAACGAGGCCAGCGTCGTCCAGAGCTACGTCAACGGCATGACGCGCCGTCCGGTCACCGTCTACGACCAGGAGTGGACGCTGGTGTGCAAGCTCTGCGTCGAGCTGCCGAGCTTCGAGAACGGCCTGGCGGTGCCCGAGACGCTGGCGGACGGCGGCAAGGGCGTCGCCGTCACCTACGAGCTGAACGCGGAGGCCACCTGGGGCGACGGCACGCCGGTCTCCAGCGACGACGTCGTCTTCACCTGGCAGGTCGGCAAGGACCCGCTGTCGGGGGTGGTCTCGGCCGAGGGCTACCGCCGCATCCTGGCGATCGACGTTCTGGACCCGAAGCGCTTCACCCTGCACCTCGACCGCATCACCTATGACTACAACGCCTTCGGCGGCGAGCTGCTGCCGGCGCACATCGAGCGCCCGGTCTACGAGGCCGACCCGGTCAACTATCGCACGCGCACCCGCTTCGATGCGGAGCCGGGCAATCCCGGGCTTTACTTCGGTCCCTATCGGATCGTCTCGCTGACGCCCGGCAGCGAAGTGGTGCTGGAGCGCAACCCCACCTGGTGGGGCGCGGCGCCGGCCTTCGACCGCATCCGCATCATCACCGTCTCCTCGACCGCGACGCTGCAGGCGAACCTGCTCTCCGGCGCCATCGACATGATCGCCGGAGAGCTCGGCCTGCAGATCGACCAGGCCCTGGCCTTCGAGAAGCGGCACGGCGATGACTACACGATCCTCTACAACACCGGCCTGGTCTACGAGCACATCGACCTCAACCTGGAGCGCCGCAGCTGCAGGATCGGCGCGTACGCCAGGCGCTGCTCTTCGCGCATCGACCGCCAGGCGCTCGTCGACCGGCTGTTCGGCGGCAAGCAGCCGGTCGCCACCACGCCGCTCTCGCCGCTGGAGCCCGACCTCGCCGTCGATCTGCCGGCCTACCCCTACGATCCGCTGCAGGCCGCCTCGCTGCTCGAGCAGGCCGGCTGGAAGCTGGGCAGCGACGGCTGGCGCAGCGATGCCAGCGGGCAGCGCCTGACACTCTCCTTCGTCACCACCGCCGGCGACCGCACGCGCGAGCTGGTGCAGCAGGTGCTGCAGGCGCAGTGGAAGGCCGTGGGCATCGAGGTGAAGATCGAGAACCAGCCGGCCCGCGTGCTCTTCGGTCAGAGCCTGCGGCAGCGCACCTACGGCGACATGGCGCTCTTCGCCTGGATCGCCGCACCGGAATCGCCGATGCGCTCGATCCTGCACTCGACGGAGATCCCGACGGCGGAGAACGGCTACTCGGGACAGAACGACATGGGCTACGTCAGCCCCGAGATGGACACCATCATCGACCGGCTGGAGATCGAACTCGACCCCGATGAGCGCCGGGTGCTCTGGCGGCAGCTGCAGCTGCGCTACATGACCGACCTGCCGGTCCTGCCGCTCTATTGGCGCGCCAACAGCTACGTGCTGCCGCACTGGCTGAGCGGCCTGCGGCCGACCGGCCACCTGGCACCGACGACGCTGTGGATCGAGGAGTGGCAGGTGGCAGAGTAGCCGGGCCGCGCGGGGCGAAAGGAATGGCTGCCTATCTCAGCCGCCGTCTGCTGCAGAGCCTGCTGGTGCTGCTGCTGATGTCGGCCGTGGTCTTCTTCCTCATCGGGCTGATGCCGGGCGATCCGGTCGACCTGATGCTCGCCGGCAACCCCGACCTCACGCCGGCCGACGCGCAGCGCCTGCGGGCGCTCTACGGTCTCGACAAGCCGCTGCTCGAGCGCTACCTGGCCTGGCTGGGCAACGCGCTGGGCGGCGACTTCGGCTGGTCGCGCGCCTACTCGCAGCCGGCGCTCGCGGTGCTGGGCGGCGCCCTGCTCAACACCCTGTGGCTGATGCTGCCGGCGCTGCTGCTGGCGCTGGGGCTGGCGGTGCCGCT
Organism: uncultured Alphaproteobacteria bacterium; assembly: GCA_942492185.1. Lineage (GTDB taxonomy): Bacteria > Pseudomonadota > Alphaproteobacteria > Kiloniellales > JACOMY01 > CALOEA01. The sequence goes on along the minus strand of CALOEA010000006.1, from coordinate 147,134 downwards.
CGGCCTGTTGGCGGCGGCCAGCCCGCGCGGCCTGCTCGACCGCTGCAGCGACCTCTCGGCGATCGCCAGCCTGTCGATGCCGACCTTCTGGCTGGCGCTCCTGCTGATGTACCTCTTCGCCGTCGAGTGGTCGCTGCTGCCGGCCGGCGGCATGGGCGATGGCAGCCTCGGCGGCCGCCTGGAGAGCCTGGTGCTGCCGGTAGCGACCCTGGCGCTCGGCAGCTTCGGCCCCTTCCTGCGCTTCATGCGCAGCGCCGCCGGCGAGGCGATGCGGCATGACTACGTGCGCACCGCGCGGGCCAAGGGCGTCACCCGCCGCCGGCTGCTGTGGGGCCATGTCCTGCGCAATGCCGCCCTGCCGCTGGTGACGCTGATCGGCCTCTCCGCCGGCTCGCTCTTCTCCGGCGCGCTCATCACCGAGATCCTGTTCCGCCAGCTCGGCATGGGCCGCGTGATCTACGATGCCGTGCTGGGCAACGACTACAACCTCGCCCTGGTCGGCCTGCTAGTCGCCACCGCCGCCACGCTGATCGGCAACCTGCTGGCAGACATCGCCTATGCGCGGCTCGATCCGCGCATCGCGCTGTCATGAGCGCCGCGCCATGATCGCCGCCCAGGGCAACAGCCTTTGGCACCGCTTTCGCCAGGAGCGCCTGGCGTTGGTCAGCCTCGTCTTCCTGTCGCTCCTGGCCCTGGCCGGCTTCGCCGCTCCCTGGCTCGCCGCCTGGAGCGGCGTGGACAACAGCGCGGTCGATCTGCTCGGCGCGCGGCAGCCGCCTTCCGGCGCGCACTGGTTCGGGACCGACGAGCTCGGCCGCGATTTCCTCTGGCTGCTGCTGGAGGGGGGGCGCGTCTCGCTCAGCGTCGCCGCCGCCGCCGCCCTGGGCGCCGCGGTGATCGGCACCTTGGTCGGCCTGCTGGCCGGCGAGCGGGGCGGCTGGCTCGACGCGCTGCTGATGCGCAGCACCGATGCCGTCATCGCGCTGCCGCTGCTGCCGCTGCTGATCGTCCTCTCGGCCATCGACCTCACCAAGCTCGGGCTCTCGCCGGAGCTGGCGGCCAGCGACAGCGCCAAGCTGATGCGGCTGGTGCTGATCATCGTGCTGGTCGGCTGGACCACCACGGCGCGGCTGGTGCGCGCCGCGACTCTCGCCGCCCTGGGGCAGGACTATGCCCGCGCCGCGCGCGCGCTCGGGGCGACGCCGCTGCGCGTGCTGCGCCGGCACGTGCTGCCCAACATCGCCACGCCGCTGATCGTCGCCACGGCGCTTTCCGCCGGGCAGGTGATCCTCTTCGAGTCGGTGCTGTCGTTCCTCGGCCTCGGCCTCGATCCCTCGACCCCCTCCTGGGGTCGCATGCTGGCCAACGCACAGGACCTGCTGTGGGACGCGCCCCACCTGGCGCTCTTCCCCGGCATCGCCATCTTCCTGACGGTCGCCGCCCTCAACCTGCTGGGCGACGGCCTGCTGCGCGCGCTCGATCCGCGGCAGCGTCCCGGCCTGGAGGTCAGTGCGCCATGAAGACCGGCAGGGTCATGTGCGCCATCAGGTGCCGCGTCACCCCGCCCAGCACCAGGTCGCGCAGCCGCGAGTGCGCATAGGCGCCCATCACCAGCAGGTCGAGGCCGCGGTCTGCCGCGCGGTTCAACAGCAGGTCGCCGACCGAGAGCGAACCGCTTCGCAGCTGCTCGACCTCGACCTTGACCCCGTGCCGTGCCAGGTGGCGTGCGATGTCGGCCCCCGGCTCCTCGCCGTGACGACCGGTGCGCGCCGCGTCGATGGTGACGACCTCGACGCTCTCCGCCCGGCGCAGCAGCGGCAGCGCATCGGCCACTGCCCGTGCCGCCTCGCGGCCGGCATCCCAGGCGATCATCGCCCGCCGCCCGAAGGCGGGAGGCGCGCCGATCGCCGGCACCAGCAGCAGCGGCCGACCGGCTCCCAGGACGAGTTCCTGGAGCAGGCGGCCCCTGGCCCCGTCGGTCGCGTCCAGGTCGGGCTGAGCGGCGACGATCAGGTCGGAGTAGCGGGCATGGCGGGCCAGCAGATCGGAGGCGTCGCCGGTCAGGACCCTCGCCTGGCGCCACTCGCCCATGACGCCCTGGCGACCGCAGGAGGCTTCGAAGTGCGAGCGCAGCGCGGCAACCTCCTCGCCCAGCGCCCTGCGGCGCTGGTCCATCAGGGTTCTGGTCATCTGCGCCGCCACAAAGGCCGGCAAGGGCTCCTCCACCTGGCTGTAGAGCGCCGTCAGGTGCGCGTCGAAGCGCGCCGCCAGTTCGGCCGACGCGTCGATCAGCGCCTTGGCGTTGGCGCCCTCGTCGAGCAGAAGCAGGATGTCGCGATAGGTCATGGGTCACCTCCTGGTCACTCTGCGGCCGCAGTTCGACGCCACCATCGGCCGGTCGCCACGCCGGGGCCTTGACCTGCATCAAGGAACCTTGCGGCGGCGATGCCGTTTGCCATGAGGGCGGGCGGCGCGGCTTCACCATTGCCACGTGAGGTCGCCTGCCCTTGAATCCCAGGGGCCGGTGGCGCCCGACTGCAATGACAGGATGGACAACAGGGGGATTGAGAGCGATGAGCTGTTCGCACCGACACCAGGGCGGCCCCTGCAGCCTGCATGGCGCCCTCGCCGGCGCCAGAGGACCGCGGCTCAGCCGGCGCGGCTTCGCCAAGGGGCTCCTCGCTTCGGCCGGCGCGGCCTCTCTGGCAGCCTGCGCGACCAATCCGGTGACCGGGCGCTCCTCCCTCGGTTCGATCCAGGACGATGTGGCGCTGGGCAAGCAGGAGCACCCGAAGCTGGTGGCGGCCTTCGGCGGCGAGTATCAGGACGCCGCGCTCAGCAGCTACGTCCAGAACCTCGGCAGGACGATCGCGGCGAAGACCGAATTTCCCAACCTGCCCTATCGCTTCACCGTGCTGAACTCGCCGATCGTCAACGCCATGGCGCTGCCGGGCGGCTATGTCTACGTGACCCGCGGCCTGCTCGCGCTGGCGTCGAACGAGGCCGAGGTCGCCGGCGTGCTGGGCCACGAGATCGGCCACGTCACCGCACGCCATACTGCCGAGCGCCAGACGCAGTCGATCTTCGCGCAGCTCGGCCTGGTGCTGCTGGGGGTCGCGACCGGCAGCGGCGAGCTGGTCGACCTCGCCTCCACCGGAGCGGCTGTCTATCTGCAGTCCTATTCGCGCGACCAGGAGTTCGAGGCCGACACGCTCGGCGTGCGCTACATGGCGGAGGGCGGCTGGGATCCGGAGGCGATGGTGACCTTCCTCGCCTCGCTGCGCGAGCAGAGCCAGCTCGAGGCGTTGATGGCGGGGCAGAGCCCGTCGTCGGTCGACGAGTTCAACATGATGGCGAGCCACCCGCGGACCGTGGACCGCGTCCAGCGCGCGGTCGAGGCAGCCGGCGCCGGCGTGGGCCAGGGTGTGCTGCATCGCGAGATCTATCTCGCCGAGATCGACGGCATGCTCTACGGCGACGACCCCAGCCAGGGCATCATCGACGGCCGCTGGTTCCGGCATCCCGGGCTGCGGTTCGAGTTCGAGGTGCCGAGCGGCTTCCGCCTGATGAACGGCGCCAACGAAGTGACGGCGCAGCACCCCAATGGGGCGGGAATCGTGTTCGACATGGCGCAGGCGCGCAGCAGCGACATGGCCGCCTATCTGAGCAGCTGGGCTGGCGAGACGCCGCTCACCGATATCGAGCGGATCACGGTGAACGGCCAGGCCGCGGCGACCGGCTGGACACGGCTGCAGAGCAACGCGGGACAGGTCGACGTGCGGCCGGTCGCCATCCAGGGCGACAACGGGCGGGTCTTCCGCTTCCTCTTCATCGCGCCGGCCGGTGCCACCGGCTGGAACGCCGGCTTCCGCGAGACCACCTATTCCTTCGCCCGCCTGACGCAGAGCGAGGCGCAGCGCGTGAAGGCCTTTCGCATTGCCATCCGCACCGTCGGCGGCGGCGACACGGTGGACAGCCTGTCGCGGTCGATGCCGTTCGGCCAGTACAACGACGAGACCTTCCGCGTGCTCAACGACCTGGCGAACGGCGGTGGCCTGGTGCGTGGCGAACAGGTGAAGGTGGTGCGCAGCGTCGCGGCCTAGCAGCCGCAGGCGCGCGCGACGAGAATCGGGCGGCAGCCCCGTCGGGAGCTGCCGCCGACTGCCGATCAGCGGCTGTGGGTCGCCAAGCCGCCCTTGAGCCCGCCCTGGCCGCCGTGACGGCGGCCGAAGGGGCGCGTCATCGCCCGGCCGAGCTGGCCGAAGATGGAGGCGAAGGCCAGGGCGCGCTGGCGCCGGGCTTCGCGCAGGTGACGCTCCAGCTCTTCCGGAGTGATATCGGAGATTCGCCGGAGCGGATCGCTGAAGGACTGTTGCATGGACATTGTGTGCCTCCGTGAATGTGGTCCGTGTGACCGTTCCCCAGAGGCGTTCCGACCCTAACTTGCCGCTTTCTTTGTGCGGCGCACCATTAGAATGATATCAGACTGTTCTATGGTCAAGGGGCAGGAGTGTTGCCGTTTTTTCATAGCTCCTCTTCGCACACGCAGCATGACAGGAGTCGCGCCGGCGACCATGCGCGCCGGACAGCCCGGCCAAGACCCTGCGGGCCTTTCCCACCGCCCCCGACCTTGGCTAAGGTCGCGGCAGCGAAACAAGCCATTTTCCGAGGACAGATCATGACCGTCAGGCCGAACTCCGTCGCCAGTCGCGACGTCGCGTATGTGCTGCACAGCTACACCAACCTGCGTCGGCACGAGACCGACGGTCCGTTGGTGGTGACGCGCGGCGACGGTATCCGGGTCTTCGACGAGAACGGCCGCGAGTACATCGAGGGTCTGGCCGGGCTCTGGTGCGCCGGCCTCGGCTTCTCGGAAAAGCGCCTGGTGCAGGCGGCGACCCGTCAGATGGAGAAGCTGCCCTTCTATCACACCTTCTCGCACAAGACGAACGAGCCGACGGCCTATCTGGCCGAGAAGCTGGTGTCGCACCTGCCCAAGCCGCTCTCCAAGGTCTACTTCGCCAACTCCGGCTCGGAGGCGAACGACACCGCGATCAAGATCGTCTGGTACTACAACAACGCCCTCGGCCGGCCGGAGAAGAAGAAGATCATCGGCCGCATGAAGGGCTACCACGGCGTCACCATCGCCGCCGCCAGCCTGACCGGCCTCGCCTACGCGCAGTATGACTTCGACGTGCCGATCAAGAACATCCTCCACACCGGCTGCCCGCATTTCTATCGCTTCGGCGAGGACGGCGAGAGCGAGGAGGAGTTCGCCAGCCGCCGCGCGCGCGAGCTGGAGGAGATGATCCTGGCCGAGGGGCCGGAGACGGTCGCCGCCTTCATCGGCGAGCCGATCCAAGGCGCCGGTGGCGTCCTCGTGCCGGCCGCCACCTATTGGCAGAAGGTGCAGGAGGTCTGCCGCAAGTACGACGTCCTGGTGATCGCCGACGAGGTGATCTGTGGCTTCGGGCGCACCGGCAACTGGTTCGGGGCGGAGACCTTCGGCATCGTCCCCGACATCATGACCATGGCCAAGCAGCTGACCGCCGCCTACATGCCGATGTCCGCCGTCGCCATCACCGACAGCCTCTACCAGGTGCTGGCCGACAACTCGAACAAGCGCGGCAACTTCGGCCACGGCTACACCTATTCGGCCCACCCGGTCCCGGCCGCCGTCGCGCTCGAGACCCTGACGATCTACGAAGAGCGCAACATCATCGAGCACGTCGGCGAGGTCGGTCCCTACCTGCAGGCGCAGCTGCGCCAGCGCTTCGCCGAACACCCCTTGGTGGGCGAGGTCCGCGGGCACGGCCTCATCGCTGGCATCGAGGCGGTGGCCAACCGCGAGACCCGCGCCGTCTTCGACCCGCTCGGCAAGGTCGGCGCCTACATGGCCGGTCGCGCGCAGGAGCACGGGCTGATCCTGCGGCCGATCGTCGATACCATCGCCTTCTGCCCGCCGATGATCATCACCAAAGCGGAAATCGACGAGATGCTCGACCGCTTCAGCCGCGCCTTGGACGACACCTGGACCTGGGTTCAGGGCGAAGGCCTGCTGCAGGCGGCCTGACCGGCGGCGCGTGCCGGCGGCGGCGGCCCGGATGCGGCCGCCGCCGCGCTCGCGTCCAAGGGCCTGGCAAGGGCTCGCCCTCGCTTGTCTTTGGACCCTGCCGGGCTATAGTGCCGGCCGCTGTTCCGGAGCGCTCGGCGCCTCCGCTCAAGGTCCCCCGTTGCGCCTCTCGACCGCCGTAGGCCGATGACCGACGCCCCTGCCGACCGCCCCGCGCCGCCGCCAGACATCTCGCTGGTAATCCCGACGCTGAACGAGCGCGAGAACCTCGCGCGGCTGGTCGAGGAGATCGTCAACGCCATGGTCGGCGTCGCCTCCTTCGAGGCGATCTTCGTCGACGACGGCTCGACCGACGGCAGCGCCGAGGAACTTTCCCGCCTGATGGCCGCGGAGCCGCGCATCCGCTGCCTGCGCCACGACCGCCGCTGCGGCAAGAGCGCGGCGCTGCTGACCGGCGTGACGGCCGCGCGGGCACCGCTGATCGCGACGCTCGACGCCGACCGGCAGAACGACCCGGCCGACCTGCCCGCCATGCTGGCCGCCTATCGCAACGCGCCGGCCGGCGCCATCGTCGGCTGCGTCGCCGGTCAGCGCGTGCGGCGCCGCGACACGCTGCTGAAGCGGCTTTCCTCCCGCACCGCCAACGCGGTGCGCCGGCGGCTGCTGCGGGATGGGACCCGCGACACCGGCTGCGGCTTCAAGCTCTTCCCCCGCGCCACCTTCCTCGCCATGCCGCAGTTCGAGGGCATGCATCGCTTCCTGCCGGCGCTCGCCCGTCGCCAGGGGCAGGAGGTGCGGCTGGTCGAGGTGCAGGACCGCCCGCGCGCCGCCGGCGTCACCAAGTACGGCCTGTGGAATCGCCTGTGGGTCGGCATCGGTGACATGCTGGCGGTCTGGTGGCTGATCCGCCGCCACCGCCGGCCGGCGGCGGTCGAGGAAATCGGCCACGCCGCCGCCGGCACACCGGCCGCACGCACCCCTTGAGGCTTCGCGCCCACCGCCCCAGCACAGCGAGACTCCTGCCCCTGCCACGATCCGAGGCTTTCCCATGGACAGCGAGACCATCTGGCTCATCGTCGGCTTCACCGGCCAGGCCCTCTTCACCTCGCGCTTCCTGATCCAGTGGATCGTCAGCGAGCGGGCGAAGAAATCGATCGTACCGACCGCCTTCTGGCTGTTCTCCATCGGCGGCGGCGCGACGCTGCTGGCCTATGCCATCTGGCGCGAGGATCCGGTGATCATCACCGGCCAGGCGGGCGGCCTGCTGATCTATTTCCGCAACCTGCACTTCATCATCCGGGAAAAGCAGTCGGCAAGAGGCGAGCCGCCGCGCACGGTCTGAGGCCGCAGCGCGCGCCAGGTCGAACGACGCCGGCCCGCAGGCGCTGGCGAAGGCCTAGGTCCGCCGCGGCGCCGCCGCCGAGAGGCGGCCGAGCGCCTCGTCCAGGCGCCGCGCGAAGAGCTGCCGCGCCGCCGCCGGCTTCATGCCGAGGCGCCGCGTATGGAGCAGCAGCAGGATGCCGGAGGCATGCGCGAAGCAGTCGAGCATCAGCAGCCGCGCCTCCTCCTCGGGCGCCCCGAGGCTTTCGGCCGCCACGGCGATCGGCCGCAGACTGCGCTCCAGTTCGGCGTTGAGCGCCTTGTCGCGTTCGCGCCCCAGGCCGTGCGGCTTCAGCCCGCCGCGGAAGAGATAGAAGCCCATCGCCAGGTCGCGCGGGCGGGCCGCGTAGTAGTCGAAGAACCCGAGCGCCGCCGCCCGCAGACGGTCGCCGGGAGGGTCCGCCGCCGCCACGGCGGCCGCAATCTCCGCGTTCAGCACCGCCAGCGACTGCGCCAGCACGGCGGCGTAGAGCGCTTCCTTGGACTCGAAATGGAAGTAGAGCGCGGCCGGCGTATAGCCGGCCTCCTTGGCGATGGCCCGCAGGGAGGCGCCCTCCAGGCCCTCGGCCTCGAAGACCCGTTCGGCCGCCTCCAGGATCAGGCCACGCTTCAGCGCGGAGACGGCGCGCTTGCGCTCGCCGGTGGCGGTCGTGCCGGCCATCACGCCCTCTCCCCGAGGAGGAGGGGGCAGGCCGCCGCGATCTCGATATCACGCAAAATTCTAACACCGTTAAAAAATTCGATTGACTCAAGGTATCGGCTCCGGAAGAGTCCGGTCAAGCGGCCGGCGATGCCGCAGCCTCGAAGGGAGAGAGCCGATGTCGATGATGTCCGCCGCCGACTACCGCGAGTCGCTGCGCGCCCTGAAGCCCCGGGTCTTCGTCAACGGCCAGCGCGTCGAGACCGTCGCCGACGAGCCGCTCTTCGCGCCGGGCGTGCGCGCCCTGGGCGTCTCCTACGACAAGGCGCTCGATCCGCGGCACGCGACGCTGATGACCGCGCGGCAGCACACCAGCGGCAAGACGGTCAACCGCATGCTGCAGATCGACCAGAGCTCGACCGACCTGCTCTACAAGCTCGAGGCCGTGCGCCTGCTCTGCCAGGAGACCGGCTGCGCCCAGCGCTACCTGGCGCATGACGGCTTCAATGGCCTGTTCCAGGCGACGAAGCGCTGCGACGAGGCCCACGGCACCGACTACCACCAGCGCTTCCTCGCCTACCTGCACGACTTCCAGGCGCGCGACCTGACCATCGGCATCGCCATGACCGACGCCAAGGGCGACCGCTCGAAGCGGCCGGGCGAGCAGGCCAACCGCGACTCCTACCTCCACATCGTGGAGCGCCGCAGCGACGGCCTCGTCATCCGCGGCACCAAGGCAATCGTCACCTCGGCGCCCTACGTGCACGAGTTCCTGGTGATGCCCTGCCGCACCCACCGCGCCGAGGATGCCGACTGCGCGGTCTGCTGCGCCGTCCCCGCCGACGCCGCCGGCATCACCATCGTCGCCAAGCCGGCCGGACGCCCTGGCGAGGCGGCGGCGAAGTTCTCCGCCAAGTACGGCCAGTCGGTCGGCGTGGTCCATTTCGACGACGTCTTCGTGCCCTGGGAGCGCGTCTTCATGGCCGGCGAGACCGAGGAGGCCGGCTTCGCCACCACCAGCTACGCCACCCACCACCGCCACTCCTGCATCGGCGCGCGCGCCGGCTTCGGCGATCTCCTGATCGGCGCCGGGCAGCTCATGGTCGAGGCCAACGGCCTCGATGCCGAGCGCCACGGCCACGTGCGCGAGCAGCTGGTCGAGCTGATCAAGATCGTCGAGGGCTTCTTCGCCTGCGGCGTCGCCGCCTCGGTCTATGGCATGAAGGACCCGGCCGGCTCGATCATGCCGGACCCGGTCTTCTCCAACATCGGCAAGCTGCTGCTGGCGACGCAGATCTACGAGATGCACCGCATCGCGCACTACGTCTCCGGCGGCCTGGTGGTCGCCCTCCCCGGCCCCGACGAGGATCACAACCCCGAGGCCGCGGCCTCGCTGGCCGCGGTGCTGGCCGGGCGCGCCGACATTCCCGGCGCCCAGCGCGCCGAGGTCGCGCGTTTCCTGGAGGACCTGACGGTCAGCCACCAGGCCGGCTGGTACTCGCTGATCTCGCTGCACGGCGGCGGCAGCCCCGAGGCGATGAAGCGGGAGATCTGGCGCAACTACCCGGTGGCCGAGAAGGTCGAGCTGGTCGAGCGCCTGCTCGACCGCGGCGTGCTGGCGGAGGGTAAGCGCGTCAGCAAGCAGCCAGGGCGCTGCTGCGCCACCGGCTGCGAGGTGCCAGAGGAAATGACCGGCGAGATCGAGGAGACGAAGGCGGCGGAGTAAAGGGCGGTCTCTCTACCACCCACCCGTCGCCAGCCAGCGGTCCATCGCGTCCAGCCGGTCGTGGCCCCAGAAGGGCTCGCCGTCGACGAAGAAGAAGGGCGAGCCGAAGACCTTCTGCGCCATCGCGCCCTCGACCGCCTGGCGCAGCCTGTCCTTCACCGCCGGGTCGTTCATCGCCGCCTCGCAGGCGGCGCGCTCGAAGCCCTGCGCCTCGGCCACCGCCAGCACGCCGCCGGGGTGCGAGATGTCGCCGCCCTCGGCCCAGGCCTGGCGGAAGAGCGCCTGCATCAGTGCATGGCCCTTGGCCGCGTCCTGCTCCTTCGCCCAATAGCTCAGGCGCGCGGCGCCGACCGAGGCGAAGGGGAAGCCCGGCGGCACGACGAAGGGGATCTCCAGCGCCCGGGCGGCACGCTCGATGTCGAGGCGCGTGTAGTCGCCCTTCAGCGGGATGTCGACCAGCGGCTGCGTGCCGGTCACCTTGAAAACCGCGCCCATCAGGAAGGGCCGCCAGTCGACCGCGCGGCCATGCTTCGCCGCCAGCGCGTCGATCTTCTCCGAGGCGATGTAGCCGTAGGGGCTGGAGTAGTCGAAGTAGAAGAGGATCGGATCGGCCACGGTCGGGCTCCCTGGGTCTGCGCAGCGTTGCGCCGAACGCTAGCGGCTGCAGCCGCCGAGGTCGAGCCGCGCGGCGGCGGCTGACCTGTTCTTCCCGGTCACCCGGCGGCGATGACGCCCGGCCGGCAACGCACGGGCGCGAGCCCCGAGGGTGACGGCGGTGCGTGCCTGCCGCTACTCTCCGCCCAGCCGCAGGGGAGCCCGCAATGGCCCGCATCCGGGTGATGACCTTCAACGTCGAGAACATGTTCGCGCGCTTCGACTTCCGCCGCGCCTCGGACGTGCAGGGCTACATGGGCCTGATCGAAGGCGAGAACGCCGCCAGCCAGCTGGCGCTGGCCAAGTCGGCACACCTGATGATCGACGACGAGGTGCGCACCTTCCAGGCGCTGGCGATCCGCCAGGGGCGCCCCGACGTGGTGCTGCTGCAGGAGGTGGAGTCGATGCACGCGCTGCGTCTCTTCCACGATCGCTACCTCGTCCGGGTCGGCGCGCCGGCGATGGAGCACCTGGCGGTGCTGGAGGGCAACGACGGGCGCGGCATCGACGTCGGCGTGCTCTCGCGCCTGCCGCTGGAAAGCCTGACCAGCCACAAGGAGCTGTCGCTGGCGGAGCTCTATCGCGGCGGGCTCGACTGGAACCATTGGGGGGTGAAGCAGCACTCGATCGACCGCGACCATGCCTTCGCCGACCCCAGGACCCACGTGTTCCGCCGCGACTGCCTGGAGATCCGCCTGGAGCTGGAGGGCCGGCCGCTGCTGCTGTTCAACTGCCACTTCAAGGCGATCGGCATCGGCCGCGAGCAGACCCGCGCCTTCCGCCTCGCCGAGGCCTATGGCGTCGCCCACCTGCTGCGCACGCGGGCCGAGGCGCGCGGCATCACCGACTGGATCGTCGCCGGCGACCTCAACGACTTCGCTCATCGCGACGGCGTGCCCGACGCGGAGCACGGCCTGCAGCCGCTGCTCGACAGCGGCCTGGTGGTCGATCCGCTGGAGCGGCTGCCACCCAGCGAACGCTGGACCCACTTCTACGTCGGCGACCGGACCTACAACCAGCTCGACCAGCTGCTGCTCTCGCCGGCGCTGGCGGCACGCAACGCCGACGCGCTGCCGGAAATCGTGCGCAGCGGCCAGCCCTGGCGGGCCGAGCGCGCCACCCAGCCGCGCCTGCCACGGGTCGGCTGGGACCGGCCGAAGGCCTCCGACCACTGCCCGGTGGTGATCGAGCTGGAGCTGTGACAGCGCCCGGCACGATCAAGATCATCCTGGCCGATTGCTTGCACCGGCCGCTCGCCTTGGCCACCCTCGGCGGAGGTCCCGCTGCCCATCCGACAGCAGTCCAGGGGTCCAGCCCCAGCGTGCTGCGCTGGACCGGAGGAAATGATGACGATCGCGATCTCCCGGAATCTCCTGTTTGCCGCCCTCCTCACCACCGCCATCGCGGATCAGCGCCCGGCGGCGGCGGCCGGGGAAGACTACTGTCCCTCGGGCGCGTGCGAGCTTTGCCTCTTTGGCGGTGAGGCGGAGGGCACGAGCTGCGTGGCGCCCTACTACAGCGTCCACGACTCCGAAGCGGAAGAGGGCGCCGCCGATGTCGCGGTCACGGTCCTGAGATCGCTCTCGCCACTACGGATCGGCATGTCGTCGGAAGAGGCCGTCCAGGCGATGGTGCGGGAGGCGGACCAGACGGCCGAGGGGGTGAAGATCGCCTTTCCGCAGATCGGCTTCGAGGGGGCATTCGACTTCCTGATCTGGCAGAGCGAGGTCGCATTCCTGGATCATCCGCTGCAACTCTATGCGACCTTCGAGGCGGATCGGCTGGTTGCCATCTGGCTGGTCACCAGCCGCCGCGAGGAATCCTTCGCCGAGTCGATCCCGCGCGGCTCCTGCGACGGCCTTACCGCCTTCTTCAAGGCGCGCTTCGGCCCCGACGGCGCGATCGCGCAGATCGACGAGAGCTTCTTCGACCACTCGACCAACGTCTTCCACGAAGGCGGCAAGTCGTGGAAGAAGGAGACGCGCAACCTGAATTCGGTGGGCGACGGCGACCTCTGGATCGCCTTCCACGGCATCTACCACGTCTACTCGAACTTCAAGCTGAACGGCACCCACCACGACCACCTGGAGGACTGCCGCAGCCAGTTCCTGATCGTGGAGAAGCGTTAGAGCAGAGTTGCCTGAAGGCCAGCGACCACTACCCGCTGGTGATCGAGCTGGAGATTTGAAGAAAGAGCACGCCAGCAGACATCTATGAAACAAGAAAGAGTCATATGATATATTTATCATTTTTCTTTCTCTTTCTTTTTTCTTGTGCAATTCCGATATTTTTGTACCAGCATTTCCTTGCTGTTGTAGTCATAGTTATGCATTTTTTGTTTGTTTTTGTTTATTTTATGTTTAGTATTCTTGAACAAAAGTGGACACGAGGAGCAATATCAGGAATCTTGTTCGTGGTTATCCTAACCACTTTTAGGGCTTTTATCATGATGATGCTGGTTCGATTTAAAGGTGATGTTTATGTATTTGGGGAAATTGGGTACGAAGACGGAATCCCAAATTTGTATGGGCTCGCCGTTGAAACTGCGGCATCACTACTGCTGTTCATTCTGGTTCGCACCGCCGTCCTGGCCTCAAGTGAGGACTAGAACCAGTATCATCGGCCGAACGATCGAGTTTAAGACGGTGCAGCCTGAGGCTCCCAAACCACCCCCACCCTTCCCTCCCCCGGAAAGGGGGAGGGGTGAATGGCAGCCCGCGCTTCCCCTCAGGCCACGCCGCGCGCGATCACCATGCGCTGGATCTCGCTGGTGCCCTCGTAGATCTGGCAGACGCGGACGTCGCGGTAGATCCGCTCGACCGGGAAGTCCTGCAGGTAGCCGTAGCCGCCGTGGATCTGGATGGCGGCGCTCGCCACCTCCTCGGCCATCTCGCTGGCATAGAGCTTGGCCATGCAGGCCTCGGTCAGGCAGGGCTTCCCGGCGTCGCGCAGGGCGGCGGCCTCGAGCGTCATCAGCTGGGCGGCATGGATCTTCGTCGCCATGTCGGCGAGCTTGAAGGCGATGGCTTGGTGCTGGTTGATCGCCTTGCCGAAGGACTTGCGCTCGCGGGCATAGTCGCGCGCCGCCGCGAAGGCGGCCCTCGCCATGCCGACCGCCTGCGCGGCGATGCCGATGCGGCCGCCCTCGAGGTTGGCCAGGGCCACCTTGTAGCCGCCCCCCTCCTCGCCCAGCAGGTGGTCCGGGGTGAGGCGCAGCTCCTCGAACTGGATCTGGCAGGTGTCGCTGGCGCGCTGCCCCAGCTTCCGCTCGGTCGAGGCGACGCGATAGCCTTCGCTGTCGGTCGGCACCAGGAAGGCGGAGATCCCCTTCTTGCCCGCCGCCGGGTCGGTCACCGCGAAGACGATGGCGAGGTCGGCGTGGCTGCCCGAGGTGATGAACTGCTTGGTGCCGGAAAGCACCCAGTGATTGCCGTCTCGCACGGCCTTCGCGTCGAGCGCCGAGGCATCGGAGCCGGCACCCGGCTCGGTCAGGCAGAAGGCCGCCAGCTTCTCGCCGCGCGCCAGCGGCTTCAGCCAGCGCTCCTTCTGGTCCGGCGTGCCGTAGCGGGCGATCGGCATGCAGCCGACGGAGTTGTGCACCGACATGATGGTCGAGGTGCTGCCGTCGCCCTCGGCGATCTCCATCAGCGCCAGCGCGTAGGAGACGTGATCGGCGCCGGCCCCGTCATAGGCGGGATCGACCAACATGCCCATGAAGCCGAGGCCGGCGAGCCCGTCGATCCCCTCCTGCGGGAAGCGCGCCTCGCGGTCCCACTCCGCCGCCCGCGGCGCCAGCTCGGCCTGCGCGAAATCGCGCGCGGTCTGGCGGATCATCTCCTGTTCGTCGGTCAGCAGCATGGTTCGGTCCTCCCGCCTCTGTTGTAGGGCGAAGCGCGCGGGCGGTCGAGCGTGGCCGGTGCCACCGGCCCATGCGACCCTACCAGGGGATCGGCTGGCCCTGGTGGCCGAGGAAGCTGCCGTTGTCGGCCTTCTTCAGGCCGGCGATCACCGCCGCCAGAGCCTCTACGGCGTCCTCGACCGACAGGGTGGCGCCGGGCCCGCCCATCGCGGTCTGCACCCAGCCGGGACTGAGCGCCACCGCCAGGCCACCGCGCGGCGCCAGCGCCTTCGCCAGGTAGCGGGTGACCATGTTCAAGGCCGCCTTGGAGACGCAGTAGAGCGGCGCCCACTCGGGCTCGGTCTCGCTCATGGAGCCGAGGCCGGAGGAGATGTTGACCACCAGCTTGCGCTGGCTCGCCAGCACGTTGGCGGCGAGCGCCTCGGCCAGCAGCGCCGGCCCGACGGCATTGACCCCCAGCACCTCCAGCCAGTCGCTCTGCCCGAGCTGCCCGAGCCCGGCGGTACGAGGGCCCAGCATGCCGGCGTTATTGATCAGCAGGTCGAGCGGCGCGCCGCCGATATCGTCGGCCAAGGCCAGGATCGAGGGCTCCTCGGCCAGATCGAGCGGCAGCACGCGGGTTCGCGGCAACTTCTTCAGCGCCGCCGCTTCCAGCGGTTGCCGGCAGGCACCGATCACATCCCAGCCTTCGCCCGCGTAGTGCTTCGCGAATCCCAGGCCCAGGCCGCGGTTGGCACCGGTGATGAGAACGGTCGGCATGGCGGCTCTCCCTCGCAGGCGATCGCCGCTGGGCGGCGACGCCGATGATCCCCGGGTGTTAGTCGGTGCTGCGGCGCTTCGCGGTGGCCTCGATCTCCAGCTTGATGCGCGGATCGATCAGCTCCGCGACGACCGTCGTGTTGGCCGGGCGGATGTCCCCTAGATGCTCACCCATGATCTCCGCGACAAGCGGGAAGTAGTCGCGTCTGGCCAGGTAGACGACCACCCGCACGACATCGGCGAGGCTTGAGTCGGCCTCCTTCAGGGCAGCCGCGATGTTGGCGAAGCACTGGCGCGTCTGCTCCCCCAGGTCCTCGGCGATGCTGTCGGCGGCGTAGTCGAAACCGGTGGTGCCGGCGACGAAGACGAAGTCGCCCTCCACCACCGCGCGGCTGTAGCCGGCGAGCTTCTCGAAGCGCGAGCCGGAAGAGATCAGTCGTCGGGCCATGGGTCCTCCTGTCTGGCGGGCAGCTGCCAGTCTGCCGCCCCGGCGCGCCGGCGTCTCTTGCGCATCCTGCAAGGCAGGGTGGCCCGCCGCTGTCGCCCGGAGTCAGAGCGCCGGGTCGCGGCCCTCGCGCAAGGCAAAGGGATAGGTGCGGCCCGACCCGGCCAGAATCCAGACCGTCTCGCCGGCCTCCCGCGCCACGCCGAAACAGGTTTCGCCCTGCGCCTCCAGCGCGAAGCAGACCCGGCCGTCCTCCACCACCCGCCAGTGGCCCGCGGCCGTCGGGCGGCCGGGACCGCCGTGCAGCGAGCCGCCCTCCGGCCCGAACCAGATCATGTAGGGCTGGCCGTTCGGCCAGGCGCCGGCGGCGGTGCGGTCGGCGAGCAGCTCGCGCACCTCGCCGGCCGGCAGCGGCGCCGGACGCGCCATATAGAACCAGGTGCCGACGCCGACGAGCGCCAGGGCCACCATCACCACCACCGGCGTCATGTTCGCCCAGCCGACCTGCTGTCGCATGCCCTTGATCATGGCCGGCAGTCTGGCGGTCGGGCCGGCCGGCCGCAAGCGCGCGCGGACGCGGCCCGGGAGGGCCTGCCCCGCGTCGGCGGGAGGGCGCCCTGCACGCAACGCGGATTGCCGATACCGGGGGCCTGGGGCAGCCTTGCGCCCCTCATGACCTGGCTCTGGATCCCCATCACCATCGCCGCCGCCTTCATGCAGTCGCTGCGCTCGGCGGTGCAGCGGCAGTTGATCAAGCGACTCTCGACCAACGGCGCGACCTACACCCGCTTCGTCTACGGCCTGCCGCTGGCGGTCCTCTACATCGTCCTGCTGGGCGAGGGCGTCGGCTATGCCTGGCCGGACCCGGCGGAGGCCTTCTGGCTCTGGACGCTCTGCGGCTCGCTCAGCCAGATCCTCGCCACCGCCCTGCTGCTGAAGGTCTTCCGCTGGAAGAACTTCGCGGTCGGCGTCGCCTATTCGAAGACCGAGGTGGTGCAGGCGGCGCTCTTCGGCCTGGTCTTCCTCGGCGAACACGTCACCTGGCTCGGCAGCGCCGCGATCCTGCTCGGCACGGTCGGCGTCATGCTCTTCTCGCTGAAGAAGGACGCCCACCCCTTCCGTGCCTTCCTGACCGGCTGGCTGGAGCGTCCAGCGCTGGTCGGCCTGGCCTCGGCGGCGCTCTTCGGCGTCTCCGCCGTCGCCTTCCGCGCCGCCTCGCTCTCGCTCGGCCACGAGAGCGCGATCATGGCCGCCGCCTACACGCTGGTCTGGTCGGCGCTGATCCAGACAGTGGTGATGACGCTTTACTTGCGGCTGCGCGAGCCGGGCCAGCTCACCCTGGTCTTCAAGGCCTGGCCGGTCGCCTCGCTCTCCGGCATCACCGGCATCCTCGGCTCCGCCGGCTGGTTCACCGCCATGACGCTGCAGCAGGTGGCCTACGTCCGCACCCTCGGGCTGGTGGAGCTGCTCTTCACCTTCGCCCTGGCGGTAGCCGTCTTCAAGGAGACGCCGAAGCGCAACGAGGTGCTGGGCATCGCCCTGCTGGTCGGCGCCATCGCCGTGGTGCTGAACGTCAGGTAGGGAGACGCCCCCCCTAGGCTGTCGCGCCGGCCGGTACGACAGCGGACCAGGGGGCAAGAGCGGAGCGCCGAAGCCCGCGCACGATCCGCGATGGCTGTCCGGGTCAGGCCCGGATGACGACAGGGGGAACTGGGGCGGCCCCTAACGGCTCTCCTCGAAGATCTCCCGGCCGATCAGCCAGCGGCGGATCTCGCTGGTGCCGGCGCCGATCTCGTAGAGCTTGGCGTCGCGCAGCAGGCGGCCGGTCGGGCTGTCGTTGATGTAGCCCATGCCGCCCAGCGCCTGGATCGCCTCCAGCGCCACCTGGGTCGCCTTCTCGGCGGCGTAGAGGATGGCGCCGGCGGCATCCTTGCGCGTGGTCTGTCCGCGGTCGCAGGCCTTGGCCACGGCATAGACGTAGGCGCGGCTGGCGTTCAGCGTGGTGTACATGTCGGCGACCTTGCCCTGCATGAGCTGGAAGGTGCCGATCGGCTGGCCGAACTGCTTGCGCTCGTGCAGGTAGGGCACCACCACGTCGAGCGCCGCCTGCATCAGGCCGAGCGGCCCGGCCGCCAGCACCGCGCGCTCGTAGTCGAGGCCGCTCATCAGCACGTTGACGCCCTTGCCGAGCGCTCCGAGGATGTTCTCCTCCGGCACCTCGACATCCTCGAAGACCAGCTCCCCGGTCGGCGAGCCGCGCATGCCGAGCTTGTCCAGCTTCTGCGCCACCGAGAAGCCCTTGAAGCCCTTCTCCACCAGGAAGGCGGTGATGCCCTTGGGGCCGGCGGCCGGGTCGCTCTTGGCGTAGATGACGAAGGTGTCGGCCTCGGTGCAGTTGGTGATCCAGAACTTGCGGCCGTTCAGCACCCAGCGGTCGCCCTTCTTGTCCGCCCGCGTGGTCATCGAGACCACGTCGGAGCCGGCGCCGGGCTCCGACATCGCCAATGCGCCGACATGCTCGCCGGAGATCAGCTTCGGCAGGTAGCGGCCCTTCTGGTCCTCGGTGCCGTTGCGGCGGATCTGGTTGACGCAGAGGTTGGAGTGGGCGCCGTAGGAGAGGCCGACCGATCCGGAGGCGCGGCTGACCTCCTCCATGGCAATGCAGTGCTCGAGGTAGCCCAGGCCGCTGCCGCCGTAGTCCTCCTCCACCGTGATGCCGTGCAGGCCGAGCTCGCCCATCGCCGGCCAGAGCTGGCGGGGGAACTGGTCGCTGCGGTCGATCTCGGCGGCCAGCGGCGCGATCTGCTCGGCAGCGAAGGCCGAGACCGTGTCGCGCAGCATGTCGGCGGTCTCGCCGAGGCCGAAGTCGAGGCCGGGTAGGCGGTTGGGAATCATCGCGCAGCTCCTGTGTTCCAGAGGTCGGGAGGGTCCCACAGCGGCAGGGAGCGGCCAAGGCGCATCGCCGCCGCCGTCAGAACCGCAGGTCGAGGTCGAACTGCCGCCACAGCGGCTGGATCGCCGGGCGCGCCACCACCGCCTGCTTCAGCCGGCCGAGCGCCGGGTGGCGTGCCACCAGCTCCTTCGGCCGCGGATGCCAGGCCACCATCATCGCCAGATAGGGGTCGACCAGGCTGTAGCGCTCGCCCAGCAGGAAGGGCCCCTCGTCCAGGACCCCGGCCACGATGTCCCACAGCCGCTCGACCTCGCGGTCGGCCGCCCCGCGCACGCCGGCGGCGCCCTGCGGATCGGTCGTGTAGCGCTCGGCGTAGGACTGCCGCAGATCGGTCTCGTAGATGTTGGCCTGGGCGAAGATCAGCCAGCGCAGCACCTGCGCCCGCGCCGGATCGCCCAGCGGCGGCAGCAGGCCGGCTGCGGGATAGCTCTCCGCCAGATGCAGGACGATGGCCGCGGTTTCGGTCATCACGCTGCCGTCGGGCAGGATCAGCGTCGGGATGCGCCCGGCCGGGTTGAGCTTCAGGTAGTCGGCGCGGCGGTGGTCGTCGCGGTCGGAGGGGATCTCGATGGCGTCCCAGGCGACGCCGGCCTCGGCCAGGATCGCCGCCGGGGCGAAGGCGCCGGTCCGCCGTCGCCAGTAGAGGGTATGGCTCATCTCTGCCTCCAGGGTTGGGGGCGGCGAGTGTCGCGCGCCGTCTCCCCGGCACTCAAGCCAGGGTCTCTCATGCCAGGCATGAGGGGAGCTGCTGCGACGGGACCGCCATCGTTCAGCCGGCCGGCCCGAGGTCGCTTCGCCCGGCCAGCAGCACCAGCGTGCCGATCAGCTTGGCGCAGAGCTTCTCCCGCCCCGCCTTCACCGCGAAGACCTCGGTCTCGCAGATGGTGAGCGTCCGGCCCGGCTTCAGGACCCGCCCTGCCGCGCGCAGCCCTTCGCCCTCGGCCGGCGCCAGGAGATGCAGCTTGAACTCGCTGGTCAGGACCGAGGCGTCGGCGGGAAAGAGCGAGAAGGCGGCATAGCCGGCCGCCGAATCGGCGATGGTTGCGGTGATGCCGGCATGGAAGAAGCCATGCTGCTGGCAGAGGTCGGCCCGGAACGGCAGGACGATCTCGGCGAAGCCCGGCTCGACCCTGCCCAGGGTGGCCCCGATCAATCCCATGACGCTCTGCCGGCCGAAGGACTCTCGCACCCGCACCTCGAAACCCGGATCGCTCGCCTGAAAGGTCACCGCTCGCTCCTCTCTTTCCCGTCGCGCCGTGCCAGTTCGCCCAAGCGGCGGTGACAGCCCTCCGCCACCGCGCCCAGGTCGTGCAGCGTCGCCGCGATGTCGGCGCGCTTCTGCTCGAGCTCCACCCGGCGGCCCTCGATCTTCTGGAGCAGCAGCGCCAGCTGCCGCGCCTCGCCCTCGGCGGTGCCGCCCGAGGCGTCGTAGATCGAGAGGATCTCCTTTACCTCGGCCAGGCTGAAGCCCAGGCGCTGGCCGCGCTGGATCAAGGCCACCCGGGTGCGTTCGCGCGGGCCGTAGAGACGCCTCTGCCCCTCCCGCCGGGGGCGCAACAGCCCCTGGTCCTCCCAGAAGCGCAGGGTGCGCGCCGTGATGCCGGCGGCACGGGTCAGCTCTCCGATGGTCAGGCGCTCGCTCACAGGCAGAACGCTATCCTTACGTTTACGTAAACGTCAAGCTGTGCGCCGCGCCGCCGCGGCCGCCCTAGCCGGCCGGGGAGCCTTTCCCGGGAAGCTCGAAGGTCGCGCGCCAGATGACGCCGGGACGCCGCGCCGCCGCGGCCTCGAGCCGGACGCGCCACCAGGCGGGCGGCCGGATGGTGACGTGCGCGTTCTCGCCGTTCGGCAGGGACTTCTTCGCCGGATAGCAGGCGATCGCGAGATAGACCGCGTAGCGCGCGAACCCGAAGATCTCGCCCAGGATCCAGTCGAGGTCCTCTTCGGGGCAGTGCTCCAGCACATCGGTGCAGATCACGGCGTCGAAGGTTTCGGCCGGCCGGCCGGCATGCGGCGGAAAGGCCGGGTCGTAGCAGGCCGTGCGCTCGAGCCCCCAGTAGGCCGCCAGGCTGGCCGCCTCGCCGCCGCCCGGCAGCGGCAGGGGCGAGAGGCCGTGCAGACGGCCCTTGCCGCTGCCGTAGTCGAGCAGCGTGCGGGCCGGAAGGTCGGCCAGCAGGTCGCGGATCGCCGCCAGGTGCGGCGCCAGGCTCTGGCCGGCGAAGGTTTCGGCGGCCGGCAGCCGCAGGCGCGTCTCGCCCTCGGCGTGAAGTTGGCGATAGAGCGCCAGGAGACGGCTGTAGCGAGGACTCGGCTGGGCGCGGCTGAAGGCCACCGCGCGCTCGCTAGAGCAGGAAGAGCGTCGCCAGGCCGAGGAAGGCCAGGAAGCCGACGACGTCGGTCACGGTGGTCAGGAAGACCGTCGAGGCGATGGCCGGGTCCACCTTCATGCGCTCGAGCGTCAGCGGGATGACGATGCCCGACAGCGCCGCCGCCATCAGGTTGATCAGCATCGCCGCGGCGATCACCAGGCCGATCGCCGGCCGGTCGAACCACAGCCAGGCGATGACCCCCATCACCAGGGCGAAGACCAGTCCGTTGAAGGTGCCGACGATCAGCTCCTTGCCGACGATGCGCTTGGCGTTGGCCGAGGTGATGTCCTTCATCGCCAGCGCCCGGACCGCCACGGTCAGCGTCTGGGTGCCGGCGTTGCCGCCCATCGAGGCGACGATCGGCATCAGCACCGCCAGGGCGACGATGGTGGCCAGCGTGTCCTCGAAGAGGCCGATCACCACCGAGGCGATGATGGCGGTCAGCAGGTTCACCGCGAGCCACGGCAGCCGCGCCCGGGTGGTGTCGAGCACGTCGCTGTAGAGGTCGGTCTCGGTCACGCCGCCGAGCTTCAGCAGATCGTCTTCCGCCTCCTCGTCGATCACGTCGACCACGTCGTCGACCGTGATGGTGCCGACCAGACGGCCGGCGTCGTCGACCACCGGGGCCGAGACCAGGCCATAGCGGCGGAAGAGATCGGCGACGTCGGCCTGGTCGAGGGTCAGCGGCACCACCTTCATGCGCTCGCTGTCCATCACCGCCGTCACCTGCAGCGGCCGCTTCGAACGCAGCACCCGCGAGGTCGGGATGACGCCGATCGGCTGGTGCTTCGGGTTCACCACGTAGAGGTCGTAGAAGTCGTCCGGCAGGGTCTCGGCGGAGCGCATGAAGTCGATCGTGTCGCCGACCGTCCAGGCCGAGGGGATCACCACCACCTCGCGCTGCATCAGGCGCCCGGCGGTGCCCTCCTCGAAGGTGACGCCCTCGACCAGCATCCGGCGGTAGGCCTGCGGCAGCTTCGCCAGGATGCGGCTCTGCGCCTCGGTGTCGAGGTCGGCGAAGACCAGCACCGCGTCGTCGGACTCCATCTCCGACAGCGCGCGGGCCAGGCGGTCCGGCCCCAGCAGCTCGATGACCTCCTCGCGCACCGTGGCGTCGAGATAGCTCAGGGTATCGGGGTCGAGCTCGGTCCCCAGCGCCTCGACCACCGAGGCGCGGTCGTCATGCCCCAGCGTTTCCAGCAGGTCGGCGAGATCGGAGGGAAAGAGGGCACCGGCGAGGGCGCGCACCGTTTCGCTGCTCTCCGCCTCGATCGCCTCCTCGACGGCGTCGATCAGCTCGTTGGTGAGGGCGTCGGACGAGGGCGTCTCGGCTGCCGCCGCCGCTGCCTCCTTGACCTCCGCCGACAGCTCCTCGGGGACGCGGTCCTGACGCCCCGGATCGCTCATGCGCCCCGCCCTCTCTCCCGGCGGGCCGTCGCCTCGGCCGCGGCTATGGCCGTCATGTTCACCACGCCGCGCGCCGTCACCGACGGCGTCACGATATGGGCCGAGAAGGCGCCGCCGATCAGGATCGGCCCGACGGAGAGGCCGGCGCCGGTGGACTTCAGCAGATTGAAGGCGATGTTTGCGGCGTCGAGGTTGGGGAAGATCAGCAGGTTCGCCTGGCCACGCAGGCGCGAGTTGGGGAAGGTCCGCGCGCGCAGCTCTTCCGACATCGCGGCATCGCCGTGCATCTCGCCCTCGACCTCGAGGTCCGGCGCCTCGGCCTGCAGCAGCGCCACCGCCTTGCGCATCTTGCGGGCGTTCTCGGAATCGGCGGAGCCGAAGGCCGAGTGCGACAGCAGGGCCACCTTCGGTTCGGTACCGAAGTGGCGCACCTGTTCGGCCGCCAGCAGCGTCATCTCCACCAGCTCCTCGGCCGTCGGGTCCTCCGAGACATAGGTGTCGGCGAGAAAGAGCGTGCCGCTGGGCAGGATCAGCAGCGACAGAGCGGAGAAGTCGCGCACGCCGGGCGAGCGGCCGAGCACGTTCTGGATATGCTCCAGGTGGCGGTGGTAGCGGCCGGTCGGCCCGGCGATTAGCGCGTCGGCGTCGCCCATGCGGACCGCCAGGGCGCCGATGATGGTGGCATTGGTGCGCACCACCGTCTTGGCGGTGTCCGGCGTCACCCCGCTGCGCTGCATCATCGCGTGGTAGGTCTGCCAGTAGGTGACGTAGCGCGGGTCGGACTGCGGATTGATGATCTCGACCTGCTCTTCCAGCTTCATGCGCAGGCCGATGCGCCGGGCGCGGACGTCGATCACCTCGGGCCGTCCCACCAGGATCGGGCGAGCCAGCCCTTCGTCCAGCGCGATCTGGGCGGCGCGCAGGATGCGCTCGTCCTCGCCGTCGGTATAGATCACCCGCTGCAGCACGCGCTTGGCGGCGGTGAAGACCGGCTTCATCACCAGGCCGGAGCGATAGACGAACTGCGCCAGATGCTCGCAGTAGGCGTCGAAATCCTCGATCGGCCGCAGCGCGACGCCGCTCTCCATCGCGGCCCGCGCGACGGCGGGCGCGATCTCCAGCATCAGCCGCGGATCGAAGGGCCGCGGAATGATGTAGTCGGGCCCGAAGGCGGTCTCCTCGCCGCCATAGGCGCGCTGCACCACCTCGGAGGGCTCGGCGCGCGCCAGCGCAGCCAGGGCGCGCACCGCCGCCAGCTTCATCTCCTCGTTCACCGTCGTCGCGCCGACGTCCAGCGCGCCGCGAAAGATGAAGGGGAAGCAGAGGACGTTGTTCACCTGATTGGGGAAGTCGCTGCGGCCGGTGGCGATGATGGCGTCGGGGCGCGCCGCCCGCGCCTCCTCCGGCAGGATCTCCGGCGTCGGGTTGGCCAGCGCCAGCACCAGCGGCTTGTCGGCCATGGACTTGACCATTTCCGCCGTCAGCACGCGCGGCGCCGAGAGGCCGAGGAAGACGTCGGCGTCGGCGATGATCTCGCCCAGCCGGCGCTTGTCGGTCGGCTGCGCATAGCGCGCCTTCCAGCGGTCCATCAGGCTCTCGCGCCCTTCGTAGACCACGCCCTCGATGTCGGTGACCCAGATGTTCTCGTGCTTCACGCCCAGCGCGACCAGCAGGTCGAGGCAGGCCAGCGCCGCGGCGCCGGCTCCGGAGGTGACCAGCTTCACCTCCTCGATCTTCTTGCCGACCAGATCCAGCCCGTTGAGAACGGCGGCGCCGACGATGATGGCGGTGCCGTGCTGGTCGTCGTGGAAGACCGGGATCTGCATGCGCTCGCGCAGCCGGCGCCTCGACCTCGAAGCACTCCGGCGCCTTGATGTCCTCGAGGTTGATGCCGCCGAAGGTCGGCTCCAGGGCCGCCACGATTTCGCAGAGCTTTTCAATGTCGTGCTCGGCGATCTCCAGGTCGAAGACGTCGATGCCGGCGAACTTCTTGAACAGCGCCGCCTTGCCTTCCATCACCGGCTTCGCGGCCAGCGGGCCGATGGCGCCGAGGCCCAGCACGGCCGTGCCGTTGGTCACCACGGCGACGAGGTTGCCGCGGGCGGTGAGGGAGAAGGCCTCCTGCGGGTCGGCGACGATCGCCTCGCAGGCCGCGGCGACACCCGGCGAATAGGCCAGGGCGAGGTCGCGCTGCGTGCCCATCGGCTTGGTCGCCACCACCTCGATCTTGCCGGGCCGCGGCAGCCGGTGGTAGGCGAGCGCCGCCTCCTTGAAACCGTCGCCCTGCTTCTGCGCCATCGCTCCGCCTTCCCCCCCGTGCTCTATCCTGTTGTTTTCAGGGCACAGCCAGAGGTAAGCCGCTGCCCCTGGCGAGGCAAGGAGAAAGGCGGCCGGCCGCTAGAAGTCGCGGGTTTCGCCCGGCTCCATCACCACCAGGGTGCCGCCCCAGTCGCCCAGCGCGGCCTCGAACTCGGCCGGCGTGCCCTTCAGCGGCGGGAAGGTGCCGAAGTGGATCGGCACCACGCTGCCGGGCTTCAGCAGCTCGCGCACCGCGTAGGCGGCGTGCGCCGGGTCCATGGTGAAGTGGCCGCCGATCGGCACGAAGGCGACATCCGGCTGGTAGTAGCTGCCGATCCAAGCCATGTCGCCGAACACGCCGGTGTCGCCGGCGTGATAGAGCTTGGTGCCGTCCTCCAGCTCGATGATGTAGCCGGCCGGCTCGCCGCCGGGATAGGCCTGATCGGCTCCTGTGGACCACCGAGGAGCTGTGCTCGGCATGCACCATCGTGACGGTGATGCCCTCCAGCGGCTGGATCGGGCCGGACTTGTTGAAGCGGATGAGCTGCTCCTTCGGCAGGATGCCGAGGAACTGGAAGGTGGTGCCCATGTCGGCGTTCATCCCGACCATGGCGCCGGTCATCGCCGCCAGTTGCTCGACGTCGCCGACGTGGTCGCCGTGGCCGTGGGTGACCAGGATCAGGTCGACCGGGCCGATCTTGGAGAGATCCTTCAGGTCCTCCGGGGTCTTCGGGTTGTTGCTGATGAAGGGGTCGATCAGGATGACCTTGCCGCCGGGCGAAACGATCTTCAGGGCCGCCTGGCCATACCACTGGACCTCGACCGCCTCGGCGGTCGCCAGGTAGCCGGCGCCGGCCAGCAAGACGGCGGCCAGCGCGCCGGCGAGGGAAGAGAGGGTGCGATGCATATCCTTGACCTCCTCAGTCAGCCATCCGGAGCAATCTGGGCCCCGCCGGCGGCAAGTCTAGTCCGACGGAGACAGCCAGCGGTACCGCCTTCCCGGTAACGCCTGCGCGAGGTGGGGTCTTGCAACTGGCTGCCGGGCCGACGACCTTAGGGGCGCAATGACGGAATGGCGCCTCTCCCCGGACCCTGTCGACTACCTGGAGGCCGTCGCCGCCATGGAGGCGCGCGTCGCCGCGATCCGTGCCGGCACCGCCGACGAGCTGGTCTGGCTGCTTGAGCATCCGGCCCTCTACACCGCCGGCACCTCCGCGCAGGCGAGCGACCTGAAGGACCCAGGCCGCTTCCCGGTCTATCGGGCCGGGCGCGGCGGCCAGTTCACCTACCACGGCCCGGGCCAGCGGGTCGCCTACGTGCTGCTCGACCTGAAGCGCCGCGACGGCGACGTGCGCAAGCATGTCCAGCGCCTGGAGGAGTGGGCGATCCGCGCACTGGGCGAATTCGGCGTGACGGCGGAGCGCCGCGACGGCCGGGTCGGGCTCTGGGTTGCCCGCGGCGAGGAACGCGAGGACAAGATTGCCGCCATCGGCGTGCGGGTACGGCACTGGATCACCTTCCACGGCATGGCCATCAACGTCGCGCCGGAGCTCTCGCATTTCGACGGCATCGTGCCCTGCGGCATCGCCGACCCCCGGCTCGGGGTCACCTCGCTCGCCGACCTCGGCCGGCCGGCCGGCCTCGCCACGCTGGACGCGGCCCTGCGCCGGCATTTCGCCGACGTCTTTGCCGCCGCGGCGCGCGCTGGCGCTTGGCGCCCCCGCCCCGGCCGCCTAGACTGCCGCGCCGCGGCACGACCGGGGCCGCACAGCACCCGCAGGAGAGCGCCTTGTCCCGCCCTGGCCAGCCCTTTCCCGGCCGCTTCCCCGCCACCCGCCTGCGGCGCAACCGCAGCGATGCGGCCGTGCGCCGCCTGGTCGCCGAGCACCGGCTGGCGCCGGACGACCTGATCTGGCCGCTCTTCGTCGCCGAGCCGCAAAGCGCCGGGCCCATCGCCTCGCTGCCCGGCATCGCGCGGCACACCGTCGACGCGCTGCTCGGCCGCTGCGAGGCGGCGCTCGCGGCCGGCATCCCGGCGGTCGCCCTCTTCCCCTACGTCGAGCCCGGCCTGAAGACGGCGGACTGCCGCGAGGCGGTCGACCCCGAGAACCTCGTCTGCCGCGCGGTGCGCGCCGTGAAGCAGCGCTTCCCGGACCTGGCGGTGCTCTGCGACGTCGCGCTCGACCCCTTCAACGCCCTGGGCCACGACGGCCTGCTGCAGGGCGAGCGGATCCTGAACGACGAGACGGTCGAACTGCTGGTCCGCCAGGCCATCGCGCAGGCCGAGGCCGGCTGCGACATCCAGGGCCCCTCCGACATGATGGACGGACGCATCGCGGCGATCCGCCAGGGGCTGGACGGCGCCGGCTTCCAGGACGTGAAGATCTGCTCCTACGCCGCCAAGTAT
The DNA here is from genome assembly GCA_942492185.1 of uncultured Alphaproteobacteria bacterium. Lineage (GTDB taxonomy): Bacteria > Pseudomonadota > Alphaproteobacteria > Kiloniellales > JACOMY01 > CALOEA01. The sequence goes on along the minus strand of CALOEA010000006.1, from coordinate 120,164 downwards.
GCCTCGGCGTTCTACGGCCCCTTCCGCGACGCCATCGGCTCGAAGGGCGCGCTGAAGGGCGACAAGAAGACCTACCAGATGGACCCGGCGAACGGCGACGAGGCGCTGCGCGAAGTCGAACTCGACCTCGCCGAGGGCGCCGACATGGTGATGGTGAAGCCGGGCCTGCCCTACCTCGACATCGTCCATCGCGTGAAGGAGGCCTTCGGGGTGCCGACCTTCGTCTACCAGGTGAGCGGCGAGTACGCGATGCTGAAGGCGGCGGCGCAGAACGGCTGGATCGACAACGACCGCGCCCTGCTGGAAAGCCTGCTGGCCTTCAAGCGCGCCGGCGCCGACGCGATCCTGAGCTACGCCGCGCTGGAGGCCTGCGCGCTGCTGCGCGGCTAGCCGTCGGCCTGGCGGAAGCCCTTCGCCACCGGCTCGCTCCAGTCCGCTTCCTCGACCTTCTCCACCCGGGCGGCCGGCGGGCCGACGTGGAAGCGGCGCAGCATCTCGCGCACCTCGATGGCCTCGCCGCTGATCACCGCCTCGACGCGGCCGTCCTTCAGGTTTCGCACCCAGCCGTCGAGACCGATGGTGCGCGCCTGCTGCTCGGTCCAGGCGCGGAACCAGACGTTCTGCACCTTGCCGCTGACGAAGACGTGCTTGGCGATGGTCGGCATGGCGGCCTCTTCAGGCGTACTTGGCGGTCAGCCCGCCGTCGACGATCAGCTCCGTGCCGGTGACGTAGCGCGCCTCGTCGGAGGCGAGGAAGAGGGCGGCGTAGGCCACGTCCCAGGCGTCGCCCATCTTGCCGGTCGGGCACTGGCCGTCGCGGATCTCGTACATCTTCTGCACGTCGCCGCCGGCATAGGCCTCCTTCAGCGGCTCGACGATCATCGGCGTCTTCATCAGGCCGGGCAGGATCGCGTTGGCGCGAATGCCCTGCTTGGCATACTGCAGCGCGACCGAGCGGGTGAAGGGTATCACCGCGCCCTTCGAGGTGTTGTAGGCGATGTAGGGAAAGCCGGTGTAGCGGATGCCGGCGATCGAGGCGATGTTGACGATGGCGCCGCCGTGCCCGCTGCGCTCGAACTGAGAGAGCATCACCGGCAAGGTGTACTTGCAGGTGAGGAACATGGAGGTGATGTTGACCGCCATCACCCGCTCCCAGTCGGCGAGCTTGGTCTCGACCGGGCCGCCGACCTCGGCGATGCCGACGTTGTTGTCGAGGATGTCGATGCGGCCATAGCGCGACAGGCAGATCTCCACCATCGCCTTGACCTCGCCCTCGCTGGCGGCATTGCAGCGGAAGGCCGAGGCCGTGTGGCCCTCTTCCTCGATGATCGAAACGGTCTCCTCGGCGGCGGACTGGTTGAGATCGACGCAGAGCACCTTGGCGCCCTCGCGCGCGAAGAGCGTTGCCGTCGCCTTGCCGTTGCCCCAGCCGGGCCCGGAGGACCCCGCGCCGACGACGATCGCCACCTTGCCCTTTAGCCTGTCGCTCATTGCTTGCTCCCGCCGGGTCGCCAGTTTGTTCAGGGCCGGAAGCCTGCGCCAAGGCGGCGGGGGTGACAACAGCCGCCCGGCGCATGGCGGCTTGCGCGCCGGCACCGGGCTGGGCTACCCCATCGGGGTCCCCACCAGCCCGTCCCGCAGCCGCCGGCAAGGAAGCCACCAGGGTGTTCGCCAAGGTCACGCCGCTGTCGCTCTTTGTTACGCCGGTCTTCGCCCAGGAGGTGCCGGCGGCCGATCGCGCCGCGCTGGACCGCGGCCTGCTGGCAGAACTGGCGACCTTGCCGGGGGGCGCGGCCACTGGGCCCTCCCCCTGGCGCTCGCACCACGACCTGCACCAACGTCCCGGCTTCGCCGCGCTCACCGGTCTCCTGCTGGAGACCGCCAGCCGGGTGCTGGCCAAGCTGCGGAGCGAGCAGCAGGCGCCGGCCATCACCGCCCTCTGGGCGACCCGCGAGGCGCCCGGCGCCCAGCTGCCGCCGGCGCTGTTCCAGAACGCCTATCTCGGCGGACTCTATCTGGCCGAGAGCGGTGGCGGAGCCGCCATCCCGGCGGGGCAGGACCAGGTCCGCGCGCTCGATCCGCGGCCGCAGGCGCATCTCATCACCGCGCCGACCACCGAGCCGACGGCACTCACCCTGCCCGAGGCGACCCTGCCGCTCCGGCCGGGGCGCCTGCTGCTGTTCCCGGCCTGGCTCTGGCATGCCACCCTGCCCAATCCCGGGCCGGGGCAGCGGACCCTGTTCCACTGCGCGATTTCGTTCCAGGACTTCGCCGCGGCGATGAGCCCGCCGCGCTGGACCGGCATGACCGCCCCCGAGACGGGCGCAGCGCCATGAGCGGGTCGCTGCCGCCGCTGCAGATGCTTGGGCTCTTCCCCACCCGCATCAACGCCTTCGACCTCGAACCGGCACGCGCCGCCGCGCTCAACGCCACGCTGCTGGCCGAGATCGACCGCCTGCTGACGCCGCGCCCCAGGCTGCTGCCCGGCCAGACCTGGCAGACGCACCACGATCTCCATCGCCGGGCCGCCTTTCGACCGCTGGTCGAGGTGATCGAGGCGGCCGCCGGCCTGGTGGCGGAGCAGATGAAGCTGGCCCGCGCCGACTTGGCGATCACCGGCTGCTGGGCGAACGTCAATCCGCCCGGCCTCTCGCACAACGCCCACAACCATCCCAACAACCTGCTCTCCGGCGTCTACTACGTGGCCACCGGGACGGGGGCGGACATCATCACTTTCCTCGACCCGCGCCCGCAGGTCTTCCAGGTGCTGCCGCGCTTCCTCGAGCAGGATGCGATGAACGCCAGCGACCTGAACGTGCCGACCCCGGAAGGGCGCCTGCTGCTGTTCCCCGGCTGGGCGGTGCATGCCGTCCCGTCGAACCGCTCCAACGCCGAGCGCGTCTCGATCTCCTTCAACCTCATGTACCGCGACTACGAGACCGCCATCGCGCCGCCAGCCTGGCGCGGCGCCGGGGCCTGAGACGGGCACCGCGGAGGCCAGGCCGCAGCCCGCCGCTCGGCTCCGATGATCGCTGCCCAGGCCTCGAAGGCGCTTCCGGCCGGCCGGCCGGCCCTTCCATAATGATACGGTGTCACAAATGAGACGGTGTCAGATTGTCCCCCGCCGGTCGCCTTCCTAGGGTGCGGCTGACGGCGGGCCTGGCCAGTTGCGCCGCGGCAGCGGCCGCCGGGCTGCATGGATGAAACGGGCCAAGGCCTCTGGCGATGAGCGACACCATCACGATGCCCACCTCGGCGAACCTCGGCTTCCTGCGCGGACCGGGCTTCGACCTGACCTTCATCCTGGGCGTGCCGCTGCTGGCGATTGCCGCGGTGATGACGGTCAGCCATCGCCCCGACCTCTTCATGGCGGTGCTGCTGCTGGACCTCTGGCTGCTCGGCTACCACCACGTGATGGCCACCTACACCCGCCTCTGCTTCGACCGCGATTCCTTCCGGCAGCATCGCGCCCTGGTGCTCTACCTGCCGCTGCTGGTGCTCGGCGTCACCGTCGGCCTGGCCGCCGGCCTCGGCATCTGGGTGGTCGGCACGGTCTATCTCTACTGGCAGTGGTTCCACTACACGCGGCAGAGCTGGGGCGTGACCCAGGTCTATCGCCGCAAGGCGCCGCAGCCCTTCGAAGAGCCACGCTGGCTGACACTCGGCGCCTTCTACCTGCTGCCGCTCTGGGGCATCCTCTCGCGCTCCCACCAGGCGCCGGAGACCTTCCTCGGCATGGAGATCCGCGTCATCCCGGTGCCCGGTCTGCTGGTCGAGATCGTCGGCTACCTGGCGCAGGCAGCGCTGATCCTCTGGGTGCTGTGGCGGCTGCGGCTCTGGACCCGCGGCCAGCTGCCGATCGCCCAGACGCTCTATCTCCTCACCCATTTCGCGATCTTCTGGCTGGGCTATCTGGCGATCCGCGACATCTCGATCGGCTGGCTGGCGATCAACGTCTGGCACAACGCGCAGTACCTGCTGTTCGTCTGGCTGTTCAACAACCAGCGTTTCAAGGACGGCGTCGTGGCTAAGGCCCGGCTGCTCTCCTGGCTCAGCCAGTCGCGCAACGTGGTGATCTACTTCCTTTTCAGCTTCGCGCTCACCTCGGCGATCTACCTGGCGCTCGACGTCCTGGTGAGCGACGTCATGGCCCTGGCCGGTGGCCTGGTGGTGGTCTACATGACGATCAACTTCCACCACTACCTCGTCGACAGCCTGATCTGGAAGACGCGCAAGAGGCCGCTTCAGAAGGTCCTCGGCCTGAAGGCCGACCCGGCATGAGTGTGATGGCGCTGGCCGCCCCCGCCGGGATCCGGCCCCTGCGCAGCGCCTGGCTTACCGGCCTGGTGTCGCTGGGCCTCGGCCTGCTGCTCCTGGTCCACTTCCACGACCGCTTCTGGTGGCCACCCGACGAGGGCGTCTATGGCTATGTCGCGCAGCGCCTGCTGGAGGGTGCGCGCCTGCACGTCGAGATCCAGGACCTGCACCCCGGCTATGTGCAGCTGGCCGGCGTCGCCGCGCTGTGGCTGTTCGGCGACGACCTGGTGTCGCTGCGCTATCCGCTGGTCGCCCTCGCCCTCGCCGTCGCCGCGCTGGTCTTCCGCGCCCTGCTGGCGAAGGGCCAGGCGACCGCCGCCCTCGGCGCCCTGGTGACCTGCGGCCTGACGCTGCCGCTGTTCCTCAACCCGACGGCGAACTGGTACGCGCAGCTGCTTTCGCTCGGCCTCGCCGCTGCGGTGGCATCGCCGACGGCACGCGGCCGCCTGCCGTCGGCGATGCTGCTCGGCTTCCTCGTCGGCCTGGTGTTTCTCTTCCGGCAGCTGACCGGCGTCTTCCTCGGCGCCGCGGTGCTGCTCTGGGTGCTGCAGGGCCTGCGCCAGGAATCGCCGACGGCCCGCGGCCGCCTGGCCCCGCTGTTGCTGCTGGCCGCGGCCGGCGTCCTCGCCTTCTATCTCGCCGGCAAGGCCGTGGCGCTGGCCTGGCCGCTCTTCGCCGTCTGGCCCCTGGCCCTGCTGCTGGTCGGCGCCTGGCATATCCGGCCGGCCGACCGCCTGGTTGCCGTCGCGCTCTTCCGCCTGCTGGCCGGAGCGCTGCTGGCCGCGCTACCGCTGGTGCTCTGGAACCTGGCGGACGGCGGCCTCTACGAGTGGCTACAGGACACCTTCATCACGCCCTGGCGGATCGCCGGCCAGTCCTTCCTGGCGACGCCGGGCTACAGCCATCTCCTGGCCCTGGCCCTGCAGACGCTGCGCGCGCCGGTGGATCCGATGGCCTTGGTCAGCGCCCTGCTCTGGCTGGCGATGCTGCTGCTGCCGCTGCTGGTTGGCATCGTGGCGCTGCGGCAGTGGATGCGGGCGCTCGCCGCCGGCCCTTCGGCGGCCGCCCCCTCGCCGCTGCTGCTCTTTGCGCCCTTCCTGGCCCTGGTCGCGGTGCACTACCAGATCCCGGTCTATCTCTTCTTCGCCCTGGCGCCGCTCTGCCTCGGCCTGCTGGCGGCAGCGCCGGCGGGTCCGCGCCGCGGCCTCCTGCTGGCGGCGATGGCGCCCTGCGCCGCCCTGGCGATCTGGACCCAGGCGGCGCAGCCGCTGACCCGGCCGCTGGCCGATGTCGTGGCCGGCCGGCGCATTCCGCTCGACGCCCCCGCCGGCCTGCCCGGTGCCAGCCTGGCGATGCAGGCCGAGGAGCAGGCGCTCTATCGCGCCCTGCTCGCCGTCATCGCCGAGCGGGTCAAGCCGGACCAGACCTTGCTGGCGCTGCCGATGAACCCGGAGCTCTATTTCCTCTCGCACCGCCATCCGCCGGTGCCCTTCTTCGCCGCCCAGCTCGGGCTGGGGAACGCGGCCGAATTCGACGCCGCCCTGGCGGCGCTGCGCGCGGACCCGCCGGCGCTGATCGTCCACCATAGCGACGACAAGTACGACACGCCGCTCAGCGTCGCCCTGCTGGCTGCGCTCCTGCCGGACTATCGGGCGTTGCCGGAGATCGGCCCCTTCCGCCTCTACCTGCGCTCCAGCGCCTCGCTGGAGGCAAGCGCGCGGCGCTCGGCGCCCGGGGGCGCCGACGGGGGCGCCGGCAGGGACGCCGGCTGGGACGCCGACCCCGCGGCCGCGGTGCCGACGCTCTCGCGCACCAGATAGCGCGGGCGGCCCTTCACCTCCTCGTAGATCTTGGCGACGTAGAGCCCCAGGCCGCCCAGCGAGACCATCAGCACGCCGTTGCAGATCAGCAGCAGCAGGATGACGGTGGCGAAGCCCTCCACCGCCTCGCCGGCGAGCTTCTCCCAGAGCGTCTGCGCGCCGAGCACCACGCTGAACAGCAGCGTCAGCAGCCCCAGCCCGGTGATGAGCTGCAGCGGCACGGTGGAGAAGGACAGGATGGCATCGCAGGCCAGCCGGAACAGGCGCCAGAAGCTCCACTTGCTCTCGCCGGCGACCCGCGCCGGCACACTGAAGGGGATGCGCGCCTCGGGGTAGCCCATCCAGGGGACCAGGGCGCGGAAGAAGGTGCCGCGCTCCGGCAGGGCCAGGTAGGCATCGACCACTTCGCGATCGAGCAGCTTGTAGTCGCTCTGGCCGGCCAGCTCGGTGCCGGCCAGGCGGCTGAAGCTGCGGTAGAAGAGGCCGGAGAGCGACCAGGGCTTCGGGCCGACGCGGCCGTTCTCCTGCTTCACCGCGCTGACGATCTTGGCGCCGCCGCGCCACAGCCGGAGCATCTCCGGCAGCAGCGCCGGCGGGTGCTGCAGGTCGCCATCCATCACCACCACGGCGGCGCCGCCGGCCATCCGCAGGCCGGCGGAGATCGCCGCCTCCTTGCCGAAATTGCGCGTCAACGCCGAGCCGCGCAGGCCCGGCAGCCTGGCCGACGCGCGCTTGAAGGCCGCCCAGGTGTCGTCCTTCGAGCCGTCGTCGATCACCACGATCTCGAAGCGCTCGCCCAGCTCCTCGGCGGCCGCATGGATGGCAGCCAGCGAACTCTCCAGATGCTCGCCCTCGCAGTAGGCCGGGACCACGATGGAGAGCAGCGGTGCCGTCGTGCCCACGGCCACCTCCGCCGCGGTGTCCGCCATATTGGCCGCGGTCATGGCCGCCGCCCCGCCAGCGCCAGCGTGGTGCCGGGAATCGGCACCGGCAGCGCGGCGAAGCGGCGCGGTGCCGGCAGGCGCAGCTTGGCCGCGAGGTCGCCGAGCGGAAAGGCATGCGGATAGGCGACCGGCCGGATCGCCTGCAGCCCGGCCTCCCGCATCAGCCGGCCGAGGGTGTCCCGGTCATAGAAGCAGACATGCTCGGGCCACTTGAAGGAGGGCCAGCGCCGGCCGAGCAGGCGGCGCCAGGCACCGCCCATGTCAGGCGTGGCCAGCACGACGTGGCCGCCCGGGCGGGTGTGCGCCACCAGCCCGGCGACGAAGTCGGCCGGGCGGTAGACGTGCTCGACGACATGGAAGGAGGCGACGAGGTCGTAGAGCAGCCCTTGCGGCACCGCCTCGATGCCGCCGGCATAGAGCGCGTCGGCGCGCCCGGCCGCCATCGCGGCCGCCGGCGGCGAGAGCTCGGTGCCTTCGCGCCTGGTGAAGAGGCCGCGCGCCTCCTCGAGGAAGAATCCATAGCCGGCGCCGACCTCCAGCAGCGCGCCACCGGCGAGACCGGCCCGCTCGAGCGCGCGCGCCACCTTGCGGAAGGTCTGCCGCAGGCTGCCCTCCTGGCGGGCGTAGGAGTCGTAGCCGCAGGCGCCGCCTTCGAAGTAGTCGCCACCCTCGTAGTGCCGGCGCATCGCCGCCTCGACCAGGCGCGGGGAGAGGAAGCGCAGGCCGCAGGCGCGGCAGGCGCGCACCGCGAAGGCGTCGTGGCGATAGGCGGTCGGCATCGCGTCGGCGCTGCCGCAGAGCGGGCAGGCCGGTGATTCGAGCGCGTCGCCCTCCCCCGCCGGGGAGTGTGCCGTCATGCCGTCCAAGTCGCGACCCTCCCGCTCCGATCCTCGCGGGCCCGATGCCATCGCGCTTGAGGCTATAGACCAACAGGGGAGATGTGCGGTGCCTTACCCTTCCAAAGTGGAAAGGCGGCCGAAGCCCCTCCCGCCGCTGCCGGCGGGAGGCTAGGCTGCGGCCGTCGCGATCCAGACCCGGCCCGGCGCCCGCTTGGTGGAATTGGTAGACACACGGGACTTAAAATCCCGAGGCCCGCAAGGGCCGTGCCGGTTCGAGTCCGGCAGCGGGCACCAAAGCAGCTTCCGGCGGGGTCCGGGGCGGTCCAGAACATCCGGTAATGAGCGCGCCATGCTGACTGCGACAACGATCTGTCGCACGACACAGCCGACCGGCAAGCCATGCATTGGCTGATGAGGCACGCAGGAGAAATGGCCGTCGAGCCAGCAACCGACGTGACGGCGATACTGGCGCAACCGTGCCGATTTGACGTCGTGCCCATCGTCGGCCACGCCCGGAGGACGCGGCATGAGCAAGCGCACGCCCAATCCGCTGGAGGCCATCGACCGCTTCGCCGAGCTGCGCGACGCCCTCGGAGCCCTCTACGCGACTTGCCAGTCCAAGGCCTGACGAGATTCCGCAAGCGGCGACACTGAGTCGGATCCGTCGAGGATTGGCGCAATGACTCCCACGAAGGCGCAGGTCCAGGAGGTTTGCGCCCCCGAGGAGGGGCCCTTCCCTGGCACGTCACATTTTCAGAGGCCCCACGGCGGACCGCAGTCACGCCATCCGGATGCCGGGCAGGAAGCCGGTCGGCCGGGACTGGCGCGTGGGCGGCACCGCCGCGGCCGGCGCTTCCGTCTTGGCCAAGGGCGGCCGCACCGGCTGCGGCGTCGGCTCGAGCCGGCGATTGTCGTTCGCCGCTTCCTCCCGCACGACGCGCCGGATCTCGCCGCGCGCCAGTCCGATGTCGGTCAGCATCCGGTCGTCCAACGCCATCAGGGCGTCCGTCGCGTGGCGCGCCCTCATCTCTCTCTTGATGGCCTCGATCGACCGGACGAAGGCCGCCGAGAGCCGCGCCCATTGCGAAGCTGCCTGAAGGGGATCGACCGGCGGCGTCTGATGCGCCTTGGGTAAGGGGTTCATCTCTGGCACTCCCGTTTCGTGTGAACTGAGGCCCAAGAGATGACAGCGACGGCGCCCCGCCGCAGTGATGCGCTTCACAGGTCACATCGCGACGGCAGCGTGCCAATCCAACGGTCGGGACCGGGTTTCCCTGTTCCCGCCCGCTGCTGCGATAGGAGCAGGCGCAGCCGCGCGCTCAACCCCAGCCGAGGTCCCGCACCGACCAGCCGGAGTTCCAGATCGCTGGTGACATGACGGATCTTGGTGCCGTCGAACTCCATGGCATAGACGTAGTCGGCATGGACGCTCTTGCCGGTCGGCGGCACCGGCCCGCCCTCGCCAGTGTGGGTGCCGTGGAAGACCGCGAAGGCGCAGACGATGTTGCGCTGGCTGTCGGTGGCGAAGGCCTTCAGCTCGTAGCGGCCGTCCGGAGCCACCTGCAGCAGCCACTGCATCCAGGCTGCATAGGCCTCGACGGTCGTCACCTCCACCAGGGGCTCGCACTGTCCGGAAAAGGTCGCCTCGGCATGGCACCAACCCTTGCAGGCATCCCAGCCCCGGCCGCTCTCGATCGTATCGAAGAAATCCATGGCAGTATCTGTAATGGTCATCTTGGCCCCTGTTCCGAAAGATCTCGCCCGCAGCGGGAGAGCCACGCGACCCTAGAGGCCGTCATGGCTTCGCGCCATCTCGTTGATCATCGCAGCGGCAAAGCCGTCGGGATTTTTCGTCGCCCGACAGCGGCTCCGCGGTTGCCGAGGTGCGACGAAGGCCGCAAGCTGACCGCCACCGAACGAATCATCCATCGCGCTGGGAGATGCCCAATGAAGAAGTTCCTGATCGCCGCCGTCATCGCCGCCTTCGCTTTCCCTGCCGCCGCGCAGGAGTGCACGGAGGCGGAGGCCAATGCCCTCGCGCAGGAGCTGGCCACCCTGATCGAGCAGAAGGGCATCTCCGACGAGCAGATCGAGAAGCACATCGCCGAGGTCGAGGCGCACTACGGCGGCGAGCCGTCACAGGCGCAGACCTGCGAGGCGATCAGCATGCTGGCGGATCTGGTCGCCAGCGACTGATCGAGAGCTTCCGGCGGCGCGGACTGCAGCAGAGGCGTCCGCGCCGCCCTGCTCTTTCGGCGGAGCCCCACGGGGCCAGCCGCCGGTCCACGATACCCAACACCCGGAGCGCCCCATGAAGACGATTCTAATCGCTGCTGTCGTTGCCTGCCTGACGTTCCCTGCCGCGGCGCAGGAGTGCACCGAGGAGAAGGTCGACGCGCTCGCCCAGGAACTCGGAACCCTGATGGCCGAGAAGGGCACGACGGACGAGCAGCTGGCGGACTACGCCGCCGAGGTCGAAGCCCACTATGGCGGCGAGCCGACCGATGCCCAGACCTGCGAGGCGATCGGCATGCTGATCGAGCGGGTCGCGAAGGACTGAGGGACGGCGCTTTCGCTGCGGGTTGCCGCGGCGCCGCGAGCGGGCAACCGGCAGACGAACGGCAGGCGCTTCAGCAGTTGCGGGTCGCCAGCTGGTGCCGCGGCAGGATCGTGTCGCAGAGCACCGCGCCCGACAGGTCGACCGCCTCCAGATCGACCTTGAGCAGGTTCGCATAGGAAAGGTCCGCCCCGGTCAGGGTGGCACCGCTCAGGATCGCCCCCTGCAGGAAGGCGCCGACCAGCGTCGCCCCACCGAGGTTCGCACCGGAGAGATCCGCGCCGGTGAGGTCGGCACTGGTCAGCACGGCCGAAGACAGGTCGGCGCCGCTGAGGTCGGCTCCCTCGAGCTCGGCTTGCGTGAGGTTCGCCGACCTCAGATCCCGACCGCGCAGCACGGCGCCCGCCAGGTCGCAGGCCACGCAGCTGCCGGTCGCCCTCAGCGTGGCGAGATCGTCCTGATCGGCGGCGCCCGCCGGCGCCGGCAACGCGAGACTCAGGATCACTGCCACGCAGGTCATCGGCGAGATCGTCATTCCCCAGCCCCGGACCCCCGGGTCCCTCCCGGCCTCGCGGCCGCCGCGGTTGTCCCCGCGCGCCGCCCGGCTGGATCATGTCGCAGCCCGCGCACGCCCGACCGGGCGCAGCGCCCGGGCAAAGAGAACTATGGGCCACCGCGGACCCGCTGTCCGTGGCAAAGCGCTCCGGGCCGGCCCGCGGCCCCCTTCGCGTCACCTGACCTGACGCAGGGGTCAGCATTTCCGTCGTTTACGCCACCCCGCCCTTCCCCGAGCCTTGCCGCAAGACGGCTCGGCAATCGACCAGCCGCGGCAAACAGGAGGCTTCCATGGGAAATCGGCATATCAGGCTAAGGGCGCTGCTCGCCGCCGGCATCGGCTCGGCGCTCCTCTTCACCGGCAGCGGCGCAGACGCCGATGCCCTGCCGGGCGCCGGCGTATCGGTGCAGCCAATCTCCACCGGCCGGCTCGACCACTACTTCCAGGAGTACGTCGTCGAGATCGGGCTGCAGCAGCTGGGCTACGAGACCGAGCCCTTCCTCGAGGCGCAGTTCCCGGCGCTTCACCTGGCCCTGGGCCAGGGCGACGCCGACTACACCTCGGTCCACTGGGACCCGCTGCATGTCGCCTTCTACGAGGAGGCCGGGGGCGATGCGACGCTGCAGCGCGTCGGTCATCTCATCAGCAACGCGCAGCAGGGTTACCTGATCGACCGCAAGACGGCCGAAGCCTACGGCATCACCAACCTGGAGCAGCTCCAGCAGCCCGAGATCGCGGCGCTGTTCGACAGCGACGGCGACGGCAAGGCCAACATGGTCGGCTGCAATCCCGGCTGGGGCTGCGAGCGGGTGATCGAGCACCAGCTCGACGCCTTCGAACTGCGCGACAGCATCAGCCACGACCAGGGGGAATACTTCGCGCTGATCGCCGACGCCATCACCCGCTTCAACCAGGGCGACCCGATCCTCTACTACACCTGGTCGCCGCTCTGGGTCAGCTCGATCCTGCAGCCCGGCAAGGACACGGTCTGGCTCGACGTGCCCTTCTCGACACTGCCGGACCGGGAGAACGTCGATACCGCCATGGCCGATGGCCACAATCGCGGCTTCGAGGTCAACACCATCCGCGTCCTTGCCAACAAGGCGTTTCTCGAGGCCAACCCGGCGGCCGCGCGATTCCTCTCGCTGGTGGAGATCCCCATCGCCGACGTCAACAACGCGATCCTGAAGCAGCATGACGGCGCCGCCACGCCCGAGGCGATCCATGCCGAGGCGGAAGCCTGGATTGCCGCGCACCAGGCGGAGTTCGACGGCTGGGTCGCCGAGGCCGCGGCGGTCAAGTAGCCCCTTCGCTCTGGAAGCTCGCCTCGACCCAGGCGCAGAAGGCCTGGCAGGCGGGCGAGAGCGGGCGGTGCTGCGGCGTCGCCAGCCAGAAGCTGCGGCGTGGCGTCGGCGCCACGTCGATCGGACGGACCAGGGTACCATCGCGTTGCAGCGGCCCGAGCAGAGGCGGGCCGAGCAGCGCGATCCCCTGCCCCGCGAGCGTCGCCTGCACCAAGCTGGAGTAGGTGTTGAAAGTCAGACCGCGCACCGGGCCGGACAGGACGACCTCCTGTGACTGGAACCAGGTCGCCCAGCGGGTCTGCGGATCGTAGGGGCCGTCAAGATGCAAGAGCGTGTGCTGCAGAAGGTCCCTCGGCTCGCTCGGCGCGTCGCGTGTCGCGAGGTAGGCGGGGCTGCACAGCGGAAAGATCGATTCGCGGGCGAGCAGCCGGGCATCGACCCGCGGCCACTCGCCGACGCCGTAGCGGATCGCCACGTCGACGCTTTCGGCCTCCAGGTCGAGATAGGCGTCGGAGATCAGGAAACGCAGGTCGATGTCGGGATGCCGCTGCCGGAAGCCGTTGAGGCTGGGCAACAGCCAGCAGCTGGCCACGCCAGTCGTCGTGGTGACGGTCACGCGCTGCTCCCGCGTCTGGCTGCGCAGCGCCTCGGTGGTGGCGACGATCTCGCCCAGCGACTTCGACACGCACTGCGACAGGCGCTCGCCCGCCGGCGTCAGCTGCAGCGCCCGGTGCAGCCTGAGGAACAGCGGCATGCCGAGGAAATCCTCGAGGATCTTCACCTGCGTACTGACGGCAACCCGTGTGACGCTCAACTCCCGGGCCGCGAGGGTGAAGCTGAGGTGGCGCGCCGCCGCCTCGAAGGCGAGGAGCGCGTTCGGCGGCGGCAGGCGGGTGCGCAGTCTTTGCATATAGCCAGGATTACGTGGAAGTCAGCATTTCGCAAGTTGAGAGAACAGTCGCGCGACACCTACGTTGACGCGTGGCTATCCTGCTGAGGAGACGAACATGCACGCCGTAGCTTTGGATCTGGGTGAACGAACCCTGCGGTTGGACTGGGATGATGGCGAAAGCGACGCCTTTCACTACATCTGGCTTCGCGACAACGCGCCCTTGCCTGCGGAACTGCATCCCGAGACCGGCGAGCGCTCGAACGAGTTCCATGACCTGGAGCTGGCGATCCGGCCGCTGTCCGCCGAGCTCGATGCCAGCGGGGCGCTGCTGGTCCGCTGGCCGGATGTCGCAACGCCGGTGCGCTACCAGCCCGAGTGGCTGCGCGCCCATGCCTATGGCGCCGCCCGCCTGGCCGCGGCGCGACGGCCGGTGAAGCTCTGGGGTGGCGAGATGCTCGAGCAGCGGCCGACCTACGACTACGGCGAGGTCATCGGCGCCGACGCCACCCAGCTCCGCTTCCTGCGCGATCTTCGCCATGTCGGCTTCGCCATCCTGCAGGATGCGCCCCGCGAAGCCGGCGAGATCGAGCGGCTGGCCAGCACGCTGGGCTACCTGCACGAGGTCTGCTTCGGCCGCGTGCGCGACGTGAAGGTCTCGCCGGATGCCTACAACGTCGCCTTCACCACCTCGGTGGTGCGGCCGCACACCGACCTGGCGAACTACGCCTGGCCGCCCGGCTTCCAGGTGCTGCACTGCCTGCTGCAGGGGGCGAAGGGCGGCGACACGCGCCTGGTCGACGGCTTCTTCGCCGCTGATCGGCTGCGCCGCGAGGACCCGCTCGCCTTCGAGGCCCTCACCCGCGTCGAGGTGCAGTACCGGATCGCCAACCCGCGCTATGACGTGCAGGTCGCGGCACCGGTGTTGCAGCTCGACGCCGCCGGCGACCTCAAGATGATCCGCTTCTCCAACCAGACCCGGCGCGTGCTGCGCTGCCCGCCGGAACTGGTGGAGCCCTTCTACGCCGGCTATCATCGGCTGAGTGCGCTGCTGAACGATCCGGCGTCGCAGATCCACTTCCGCCTGCGTCCCGGCGACATGCTGGCGATGAACAATCACCGCGTGCTCCATGCGCGCGATGCTTTCGACCAGGGCAGCGGCCATCGCCACCTGCAGATCGGCTCGATGGACCTCGATATCGTCGACAGCCGGATCCGCATGATCGAGCGTCGCATGAACAGCCCGCAGAGCACGGCCGAGGCCGGCTTCGCGGCAAGCTGAAGGAACAGACCGTCACGGATGGCGAAGCAAACCTCAATGAACGGCATTCCCGTCGCCGGCCGGGACATCTGGAAAATCTATGGCACCAACGCGCGCAGCGCCCTGGCGGCGCTGCGCGCTTCGATGGCCCAGGGACAGTCTCTGGACAAGGACGCGATCCGCGAGCGCTTCGGCTGCGTCGTCGGGGTCGCGGGCATCAGCTTCGAGGTGAAGGAAGGCGAAACCTTCTGCGTCATGGGGCTCTCGGGCAGCGGCAAGTCCACGCTGCTGCGCCACATCAACCGGCTGATCGAGCCGACCGCCGGGCAGATCGAGGTTTTCGGCACCGACGTCGCCGGGCTCGATCGCCGGGCCCTGCAGCAGCTGCGTGCCGGTACCATCGGCATGGTGTTCCAGCACATGGCGCTCTGGCCGCATCGCTCGGTCAGGGACAACGTGGCCTTCGGCCTCGAGGTCAGGAGCGTCGGACGCGGCGAGCGCTACCGCGCGGCCGAACAGGCGCTGGAGCTGGTGCAGCTCGCCGGCTGGGCGGACCGCTATCCCGATGAGCTGTCCGGCGGCATGCAGCAGCGCGTCGGGCTGGCCCGCGCGCTGGCGGCCGATCCGCCGATCCTGCTGATGGACGAACCCTTCAGCGCCCTCGACCCGCTGATCCGGCGCGACCTGCAGGCGCAATTCGTCGCGCTGGTCAGGTCGATGCGCAAGACCACGCTCTTCATCACGCACGACCTGGAGGAGGCCCTGCGGATCGGCGACAGGATCGCGATCATGAAGGATGGCGTCTTCCGGCAGGTGGGGACGCCGGAAGAGATCCTGCTGCATCCGGCCGACCAGTACGTCGCCGACTTCATCCGCGGCATCTCGCACCTCCATGTGCTGACCGCCCGGCGCATCATGCAGGCGGGCCCGGCCCCGGCGGAGGGCCGCAGGATTGCCGCCGACGCGAAGCTGGCCGAGGTGCTCGACGCGGTGATGGCGGGCTCCGGCCCGGTCGCGGTGAGCGACGGCGCGACGGTGATCGGCAGCGTCACGCGCGAGGGGCTGCTGACCGCGATCCGCGGCCAGGTTGGATGACGGGGGGCGCAGAGCGATGGCCATCGACGAGATCCTGAACCCGCTGCAGCACCTCGACCTGCCGATCGGCCAGTGGGCCGACCAGGCCCTCGACTGGGTGGTGCAGAACCACCGCGGCTTCTTCCAGGCGCTCAAGCAGCCGGTACAGGCGCTGCTCGGCGGCTTCGAGCACCTGCTGCGCGACTCGCCGCAGATCGCGGTGCTGGCGACGATCTTCCTGCTCGGCTGGCAGGCGGCCTCGCTGCGAATCGGCCTGCTGTCGCTCGGCTGTCTCGTCATGATCGGCGCCATCGGCGCCTGGGCGCCGGCGATGACGACCCTGGCGATCATCCTGACGGCCGTGATGTTCTGCGTCGCCGTGGGGGTGCCGATCGGCATCCTGGCCGCGCGCCACGATCGCTTCGAGGCGGTGCTGCGACCGCTGCTGGATTTTCTCCAGACGATCCCCTCCTTCGTCTACCTGGTGCCGGTGGTGATGCTCTTCGGCATCGGCAACGTGCCGGGCGTGATCGTCACGATCCTCTACGCCATCGCCCCCGTCATCCGGCTGACCAACCTCGGCCTCCGGCAGGTGCGCGCCGACCTGGTCGAGGCCGCCGAAGCCTTCGGCGGCAGCCGCCGCCAGACCCTGTTCAAGGTGCAGCTGCCGCTGGCGATGCCGACCATCATGACCGGCGTGAACCAGACCATCATGATGGCCCTGGCAATGACCGTGATCGCCTCGATGATCTCGGTCACCGGCCTGGGACAGGTGGTGCTGCGCGGGATCGGCCGGCTCGATGTCGCCACCGCGGTGCAAGGCGGTCTCGGCATCGTCCTGGTGGCGATCATGGTGGATCGCATCTCCCAGGGTGTCGGACGCAGCGCCCGCCAGCGCAACCACGGCAAGTGGTACCGCCGCGGCCCGGTGGGACTGCTGCTGCGGCTGCGTCCCGCCAGCGGGCGCCAGGGCCAGGGCGGCGCCTCAGACCTCCTGCCGTAGCCAGGCAATGAACTGCTGCACGACCGTCTTCTCGGTCTTGGCGTGCGGATGGACCAGGCAGTAGTCGTGCGCCAGCGGCAGCGCGAGCGAGAAGGGCGCGACCAGCAGCCCTTCGGCCCGCTGTCGCCGCGACAGCAGCCGCTGGCCGAGCGCGATGCCGGCGCCGGAGGCCGCCAGGTCGACGGCGAAGCTCGACATGCTGGCCTTGTGCCCGCGCGCCAGGTTCAGGCGCCGCTCCGCCCCGGCGGCGCGAAACCACTCGCCCCAGGTCGGGTAGGAGGCGAAGCTGTGGCCCCAGTCGGTGTGGATCAGGTCGCCGTCCTGCAGCGTCGCCGGATCGTCGGGCGACAGGGCTGAGCGAGCGCGGAATTCCGGCGTGCAGAGCGGCGCCACCTCGTCGCGCAGCAGCGGCAGGGTGACCAGTTCCGGATAGAGATGCTCGCCATAGCAGAGCCTGACATCGATATGATCGCGGGTGAAGTCGACCGGGTCGTCCTCAACCCTGAGCTCGCAGCGCACCTCGGGCACGGTCGCCAGGAAGGCCCCCAGGCGGTGGCTCAGCCAGCCGGCGGCCAGCGACGGCAGGGCGCTGACGACGAAGTGCAGCCGCGGCTCGCCCTGCAGCAGCCGCTCGGTCATGGTCGAGAGCCGCTCGAAGACCTCGCCGGTATCGGCGAAGACCGAGAGGCCGGCGTCGGTCAGCTGCAGGCGGTTGTGCTTGCGCACGAAGAGGCTCTTGCCGAAGAACTCGCCGAGCAGGCGGATCTGCTGGCTGACCGCGCCGGGGGTGACCGCCAGCTCGCGCGCCGCCTGGCTGAGGCTGCCGAGCCGGGCAACCGCCTCGAAGGCCTTGATCGCATTGAGGGGAGGTAGCTTGCGCGCCACGCCGTCACCGGTTCCGCCGAACTTTAGAAAATCTAAAGAGTTGGCAGTATTTGTGCAATTCTGCCCCGCTGGACGGCCCCCTAGGCTGGGCTGTCGCGACCCCATCGTCGCGGCCGGCGGCAAGGGAGGGGTGACAGGCGATGACGGACGAGGGAGAGGTACGGGGCGAGCGCGGCGCCTTCGTGCGCGAGGCCACGCAGTCCTGGAGCCTGCCCAGCCGCTACTACCATGACCCGGCAATACACGCCCGCGAGCAGCAACGGATCTTTCGCCGCTCCTGGTGCTACGTCGGCCACACCAGCGAGCTGCCGGCGGCGGGCAGCTACCTCACCGACAGCATCGCCGGCCAGCCGATCTTCGTGATCCGCGACCGCGAGGGCGCCGTGCGGGCCTTCCACAACGTCTGCCGCCACCGCGCCCACCAGCTGCTGAAGGGGAGCGGGAGGCTGCGTGGGGCGGCGATCACCTGTCCCTACCATGCCTGGGCCTACGGCCTCGACGGCCGCCTGCGCGCGGCGCGCCTGACCGACGCGGTGCCGGGCTTCGACAAGGCCGACTTCACCCTGCCGGCCCTCGGCGTCTCGATCCTGGCCGGCCTGATCTTCGTCAACCTGGACGTCGAGGCAACGCCGCTGGCGAGCGAGGCGGCCGGCTTCGAGCAGACCCTGCTCGACCACCTGCCGGGTCTCGCCGATTTCACCGTCGCCTTTCGCCCGGAGTTCGAGATCGCCGCCAACTGGAAAGTCTGCGTCGACAACTTCAGCGAGGGCTATCACATCCCGGTCGCCCATCCGGAGCTCTCCACACTGCACGGCGGCAAGGCGAAGCCCGCCATCGTGGGCGAGCGCTTCGCCTGCTACCGCAACAGCGGGCGCAGCGACTACGGCGGCTTCCCGCTGCCGGAGGACGCGCCCTACCTGACCTGGACGCTCTGGCCGCACCACTGCCTGCTCAGCCTGCCGGGTAGCGAGCACCTCATCCTGCTGCGCATCACGCCCGAGGGCCCCGGACACTGCCGCGAGCGGGCCGACATCCTGGCCCCGGCCGGGCCGGTGCCGGCCAATCTCGAGACCGTGCGGAAGCTCTTCGCCGAAAGCTTCAACCTGGAAGACATCGCCATCGTGGAAAGCGTGCAGCGCGGGCTGGAAAGCCCCGGCTACGACCAAGGGCGCTACGTGGTCGACCAGCAGGACTCCTGGTTCTCGGAAAGCGCGCTGCATCGCTTCCACCGCCAGGTGCTCGCGGCCCTGGCCTAGCGAAGCTTCACGGCTCCGCCGGAGCCTCCACCGCCTCTCCGGCCCGCTGCAGGACGGCGAGCTCGGCGACCGGGATGTGGCAGCGGATGGCGTGCCCCTCGCCGGCCGGATGCAACGGCGGCTCCTCCCGCTCGCAGATCGCGCCGATCTTGCGCGCGCAGCGGGTGTGGAACACGCAGCCGGAGGGCGGCTCGCTGGCACTCGGCACCTCGCCGGAGAGGCGGATGCGGGTGGCCCGGCGCCCGTCGATCGAGGGCACGGCGGAGAGCAGCGCCTCGGTATAGGGGTGGTGCGGGCCGGAGAAGACCCGCTCCGCCGGCCCCAGCTCCATCAGCCGCCCGAGATAGAGCACGGCGATGCGATCGGAGAGATAGCGCACCACACCGAGGTCGTGCGAGATGAAGATGTAGCTCACCTGCCGCTTGGCCTGGAGCTCGGCGAAGAGATTCAGGATCGCCGCCTGGACCGAGACGTCGAGTGCCGAGGTGGGCTCGTCGCAGACCACGACCCGCGGTTCGCCGGCGAAGGCGCGGGCGATGGCGACACGCTGCTTCAGGCCGCCGGAGAGCTGCCGCGGCTTGGCGCCGAGGTGGCGTTCGGAGAGGCGGACCGCATGGGTCAGCTCGAGCAGCCGCTCCTCGCGCCGCGCACCGGCCAGATCGGTCAGCTTGGTGATCGCCCGGCCGATGATCTTGCGCACCGGGTGCGAGCGGTTGAGCGCCGAGTCCGGGTTCTGGAAGACGATCTGCAGCGCCTTTCCCTCGGCCTGCGAGCGCGCGTCGAGAAGCCCCGGCAGCGGCTTGCCGTCCAGCTCGATGCTGTCCTTGCGATCCGGCTCGATCAGCCCCAGCAGCAGGCGCGCGAAGGTCGTCTTGCCGCTGCCCGACTCGCCGACCAGCCCCAGCGTCTCGCCGGCGCGCAGCTCCAGCGAGACGTCATGGACCGCCTTGAGATCGTGCCCCTTCAGGTGGAAGGTCTTGGAGAGACCGGCGATGCGCAGCAGCGGCTGGGCCGTCGCGTCGGCCGGCGCCGCCGCCAGCGGTAGCGCCGGCTCGGTGCGCGGCAAGGCGGGCGCCTTGTCGGGGTAGTGGCAGCGGCTGCGCCGGCCGTCGCCGAGCTCGGCCAACGGCGGCGCCTCGCGGCGGCAGCGCGCATCCGCCAGCGCGCAGCGGTCGGCGAAGACGCAGCCCTCGATCACGCTGTCGGGCGCCGGCAGGAAGCCCGGGATCGTGTCGAGCGCCCCCTGCTCCTTGCGGCGGCCGCGTTGCGGCAGGCAGCGCAGCAGTCCCACGGTATAGGGATGGCGCGGATCCTCGAAGATCTGCTCGGTCGCCCCCTCCTCCACCAGCGTGCCGGCATAGAGCACGCCGACCCGCTCGCAGAGCCCGGCGATGATCCCCAGGTTGTGGCTGATGCAGAGGATGGACGTCTGGAACTCCTGGCGCAGCGCGCGCACCAGGTCGAGCACCTCGGCCTCGACGGTGGCGTCGAGGCCGGTGGTCGGCTCGTCGAGGATCAGCAGCGCCGGATTGATCGCCAGGGCCATGGCTATGCAGACGCGCTGCTGCATGCCGCCGGAGAGCTGGTGCGGATAGCGCTCCATCACCCGCGCCGGGTCGGAAATCCTCACGCGCTGCAGCATCTCGAGCGCCCGCGCGCGTGCCTCGCCGGCGGGAAGGCGCTGGTATTCGTAGACCTCGGCGATCTGCCGGCCGATGCGGATGGCCGGGTTCAGCGCGCGCCCGGGATCCTGGTAGACCATCGAGACCGAGGTGGCGCGCAGCTGCCGGAGCTCGCTGGCGTTCAGCGCCGTAAGCTCGCGCCCGGCGACGTTGATATGACCGCCGCTGATCCGTCCATTGCGCGCCAGGTAGCCGACGGTGGCATAGGCCACGGTCGACTTGCCGCAGCCCGACTCGCCGACCAGGCCGAAAGCCTCGCCCCGGCCGATCTCGAAACTCAGACCATGCAGGACCTGGCGATCGCGGCCACGCACCCGATAGGCGACCTCAAGGTCGGCGACCTGCAGCGCCGGCGCGTCAGTCATTGAGCGCCGCCTGCAGCCCGTCGGCCACCAGATTGACCGACACCACCAGCGAGGCGATCGCCAGGCCGTCGAACAGCACGGTCCACCAATAGCCGCCGGTCAACAGGCCGTAGTTGGTCGAGATCGAGAGGCCCCAGTCGGGCGAAGGCGGCTGGATGCCGAAACCGATGAAGCTGAGCGTCGCGACGGCGAAGATCGCATAGCCAAGGCGGATCGTCGCCTCCACCAGGATCGGCGGCAGCACGTTGGGCAGAATCTCCACGAACATGACGTAGAGGCCGCTCTCGCGGCGCAGCTCGGCGGCGGCAACGTACTCGACCTCGCGCTCGGCCAGCACGGCCGCGCGCACGGTCTTGGCGATGATCGGCGCGAAGGTGGAGCCGATCACCAGCACGACCGTGACGGTGGAGGTGCCGAGGGCGACCAGCGCCAATAGCGCGATGACGATGGTCGGCAGCGCGAGGATCGCGTCGATCAGGCGGCTCAGCACCTCGTCCACCCAGCCGCGGTAGTAGCCCATCGTCAGGCCCAGCGCGGTGCCGACCACGGTGCTCATGAGGGTCGCCAGCGGCGCCACCGTCAGGATGTCGCGCGAACCGACGATGACGCGCGAGAAGACGTCGCGGCCCAGCTGGTCGGTGCCGAACCAGTGCTCGCCCGAGGGCGGCAGCAGCGAGTTCAGCATGTCGTCGGCATAGGGGTCCAGCGGCACCAGGCTCTCGCCGAAGAGCGCACAGACGATCCAGAACAGGATGATCGCGGCTCCCACCAGGAAGGTCGGCGAACGCAGCACGAGCCGCAGCCTCTCCCGCCGCTCCCGGGCCACCGCGCTGGTCTCGGCGGCGGCGCTGCTGCTCGCGGTGTCGCTCACGCGCTGCCCCCCAGTCGGATGCGCGGGTTGAGCCAGGCGTAGAAGACGTCGGCCGCCAGGCTGACCAGGGTGAAGATGGCGCCGACCATCAGCACCGCCGCCTGCAGCATGGGGAAGTCCTTCTTGCCGGCCGCGGTGAACATCAGGCTGCCGATGCCGCGATAGTGGAACAGCACCTCGATGGCGACCAGGCCGCCCAGCAGGTAGACCGTCTGGGTCGCCACCACGCTGATGGTCGGCAGCAGGGCGTTGCGCAGGGCATGGCGGCGGATCGCCACCGGCCGGCGCAGGCCCTTCAGCATGGCGGTGCGCATGTAGTCGGAATCGAGCGCCTCGACCATGCCGGCGCGGGTCATGCGGGCGATGTAGCCGAACAGCACCAGCACCAGCGGGATCGAGGGCAGCAGCAGGTGATAGACCTGCTCGAAGAAGCCGGCGCCGGCCGGCCAAGAGGCCGACAGCGGCAGCCATTGCAGCCAGACGCCGAAGACCACGATCAGCACGATGCCGGAGATGAATTCCGGCACGACCGCGGCCGAAAGGCCGCCGACTGTAATGATCCGGTCGACCGGCCGACCGACGTTCAAGGCGGCCACCACACCGCCCAGGATGCCGAGCGGCACGACGATGACCAGCGCCATCAGCGCCAGGCGCAAAGAGTTGCCCAGGGCGTCCATCACGAAGGGTGCCACCGGCCGGCGCATCGCGAAGGAGTCGCCCATGTCGCCCACGACGAAGCCGCTCAGCCAGTCGACGTACTGCGCCAGCAGCGGGCGGTCGGTGCCGAGCTCGTGATTGAGCTGCTCCACAGCGCGCGCATCGGCGAAGGGGCCCAGCATCGCCCGCCCGACGTTGCCGGGCAGGACGTGGCTGGCGAAGAAGACGATGACGCTGAGCAACCACAGCGTCAGCAGGAACAGGAGAAAGCGCCGCACCGCGACTTTCAGCAAGGGGCCGATCCCTTCTGGCTAACGCAACGGACCCCCGCCCCCTTCGGGTCGAGGGTCCGCCGCATGCATCGCGAACGGTAGCCTAGTAGGCAGCCTGGTCCAAGCGGATCTGGCCCATGGCGGTGGCGACGATGCCGCCAAGGCCGCCCTTCGTCACCGTCAGGTAGTCGTAGAAATAGGTGAAGAGGACCGGCGACTCCTCCAGCAGCAACGTCTGGATCTGGCTCGCCGCCTTCTGCTGCGACTCGAGGTCCAGGCTGGCGACGTAGTCGACCACCAGGGCGTCGTAGGTCGCATTGTGGAAGTGCGCCGAATTCCAGGTGCCGCTGCTGGTCAGCGGCGCCGCCAGGAAGACGTTGGGCACGCCGCGGTGGCCGTAGTCGGTGATGCCCATCGTCGAGTCGAGCCAGGGCGAATTGCCGTAGACGGCCTCGCCGTAGTAGGTGCCCTGGTCGAGCACCTCGACGTTGATCTTGCCGCCGATCGGCTTCACCGCGTTCTGGATCAGCACGGCGTACTGCGGCAGCTCCAGGTAGTTCTCGGTGGTCAGCGTCACCTCGAAGCCGTCGGCCATGCCGGCCGCCGCCATCAGCGCCTTCGCCTCCTCGATGTTCTTCTCGCGCTGCGGCACCGTCGGATCGGTGGAGGGATAGACCGAGGCGAAGGGGCTGTCGTTGCCGATCGCCGCCTTGCCCTTCATCAGGCCCTGCACCAGGGCCGGCCGGTCGAGGCAGAGCGCGATCGCGCGCCGCACGCGGGCGTCCTGGAACGGCGCCTGGTCGGTGCGCATGTGCACCTGCTGATGCGCCGTGGAGGGATTGGCGATGATCTGCAGGCTCGGATCGTTCAGCAGCGCCACACTCTGCAGCACCGGGGCCTGCTGGATGATGTCGACGTCGCCGCCCTGCAGCGCCAGGATCTGCGGCTGGATGTCGCCGTAGTAGGAAACCTCGATCCGGTCGGCCAGCGCCTTGGGGCCCCAGTAGTCGTCGAAGCGGGTGAAGTTCGCACCGACCTGCGGGGTGTAGCTTTCGTGGCGATAGGGACCGGTGGCGATCCAGTTCTCCTCGAAGGAGGCACCCTCCACCGCCGGCAGAATGACGGCGTTGTAGTTGTCCGAGGAGAGGTAGTAGGGGAAGTTGCCGTTCGGCGCATCGAGCGTGAACTCGACGGTATGGTCGTCGATCTTGCGCGTCGCGCCGGCGGACAGCACGCCGCTGAAGGCCGAGAGGGCGTTCGAGCCGTTGGCCGGATCGGCCAGGCGGTTGATCGAGGCGACCACATCGTCGGCGGTCATCACCTGGCCGTTGTGGAACTTCACGCCCTGGCGCAGCTTGAAGGTCCACACCGAACCGTCGGCGTTCGGGCTCCAGCTCTCCGCCAGCATCGGCTCGAGCACCAGGTCGGGACGATCGAAGCAGAGATACTCCGCCACCTGGCTCAGGGTGCTGATGCCGCCGCCGTCGGCGATCAGCACCGGGTTCAGCGTACCGGCCGGCACGGTCTGCGCCATGCGCAGCGTCCCGCCGGCTGCCTGCGCCCGAGCCGCACGCGGCGTCAGCCCGCTGCCGAGCAGCGCGGTCACCCCGCCGAGGAAGGGCAGCGACAGGCCGAGCACGGCGCCGTGCCGCAGAAACTGCCGCCGGTCGACGCGTCCGGCCACGAGGCCGTCGATCAGATGATTCTCCATCTCGCTGCGGCCGCGCCGCAGGATGTCGAGTCGCTTATGATTGATCTTCACTGTTCTTCTCCCACTTGCCCGCCCCGCGTTCCGGGGCATTCCCTGTCGAACTCTTTATCTGTCGCGGCGCGCCCGGCGGCCGCACGGCCGGATGATAGCGCAGCAGGCGGCGCCCATACGAGTGGCCTTCGCACTCGCAGCAATCACGCTTCCCGCGCCCGTCCGTAGAAGGCCAGGCTCTCCTCCCTGCTGAAGGTGACGCCCGGCCGGTCATAGTACGAGAAGATCGCAATGATGCGGTCCTTGCGGCCGCGCGGCGGGCTCACCCGGTGCAGGGTGTTCTTGCCCTTGAAGACGTTCAGCGTGCCGGGCGCCAGCGGCAGCGTGCGCACCGCCTCGTCCTGGCCGAGCAGCACGCGCGCGACACCGGCGTAGTTCGGATCGTCGTCGCTGCGCAGGTTGAAGCGATACTGGAACTCGCCGCCGATATCCGCCTGCTGGATCAAGAGTGTCGTGGTGAAGTGCGAGCGGTCGAAGTGCCAGTTCAGCGTCTCGCCCTCGCGATAGGAGATGACGTTCAGGCGCGCCAGGGGATCATCCATCAGATACAGCGCCTCGCGGCCCATGACGCGGGCGAGGAACGCCACCAGCGGCGGCCACTCGTAGACCTGCGTCACGATCGTCCCTTCGAGGTGGTCGCCGCAGAGCGTGTGGTTCACCGTGCGCACCGTGCGCAGCGCCGGGTGGTCCGGCGCCAGCCCTGCCACCTCCTTGAGGAAATAGACGTTGTGGTCGCGGGCGTGGGTGAAGGAGACGCGGTCGAGCAGCGGCTGCATGACCTCGGCCAGACGGACGACAGGCTCGGTGCGGACGAAGCCCTCGAGGCTGAAGAGCCCCTCGTGCTCCAGCGCGGCCTGGCAGCTCTCGACCAAGGCGAGGTATTCGGCCGAGTCCGGCCGATCCAGCGGATAGCGATCGAGATCGAGGAGCTCTCTCATGCCGCGTCTCCGACGGAGGGCGTGTCGGCCTCGCCCGTCAGGGCTTTGCCGAGCCGCGCATCCAGGTAGCGGTAGAAGTCGAGCGTGGGCCCCTCGTAGTCGGCGGTCGCCAGCGGACCGGGGCGGTAGTGCGAAGAGCGCAGACCCTGCATCAGCGACACCAGGACCGCCTTGTCCTCGGCCATGGTCTCGCGGAACAGCGTGACGGCCCAGTCGACCGTGCTCTGCGGCCAGTCTTCGCCGTAGAAGATCAGGCCCATCTTCAGGCGGACCGCGTCGGCGCCCACCGGCTGCGCGCAGATGAAGGAGCTGTAGTCGCCGGCGCAGCCGCACACCATGCCGGGCGGCAGGGCGAACATGACCACGCGGTCGGCCTCCTCGTCGCGCAGGTCCGGATGGCCCTTCTGCGAGCGCGGCAGCGTCGGCGAGAAGCCGGCGTAATAGCCGAAGTAGCCCTCGCCCGGCGGCAGGTGGGTGCAGAGGCGGGTCGGGTTGACCTTGTGCAGCGTCTCGCGGTGGAGGGCGGAGAGGTGATAGCCCTCCATGAAGTTCTCGACGAAGCATTTCCAGTTGATCGGCCAGGTCTCTTCCTCGAGATGCAGCAGCTTCGTCTGCTCGAGATGGTAGGGCGCGACCAGGCGCTCGAGGTCGGAGTGCGGCGGCGCGAAGGCCGGCGGCTGCTCGGCGATGCAGACGAAGACGAACCCCAGCCAGGTTTCGCAGGCGAAGGCGGGCAAGCGGCAGGCCTTGCGGTCGAAGTCCTCCCGCCTGCCCAGCAGCGGTGCGCCCAGGAGCTGGCCGCTACTGTCGTAGGACCAGGCATGATAGGGGCACACGAAGGTCTTCTTGTTGCCGCTGCCCTCGGCCAGGAGGGCGCCGCGGTGGCGGCAGACGTTGGAGAGCGCGCGGATCCGCATCTCCTGATCGCGCACCATCAGGACCGGCTCCTTGCCGATCTGGTAGGTGAAGTAGTCGCCCGGACCGGCGAGCTCCTCCTCGCGGCCGACGCAGACCCATTCCCGGCCGAAGAGCAGCTCGGCCTCCAGCGCGTTCAGCGCCGGATCGCTATAGAAAGCCGCCGGCATGCCCCAGGCGGCGTCGTAGGGCAGGCGGCTGATCCGTCGCAGCGTCTCACCCAGTTTGCGGAGCGATCCCTCGGACATCGCGACCCTTTCCCCACTGCGAGCCAACGGCTAGCCAGCCTAGAGAGCGTCGGACGGCTCGGTCAGGGAAGAAATACTGCGGTAACTTTAGAATCTCTAAACTGTTGCAGCGCAGAGCCCCTGGACCAGCCTGGGGCTCCCCAAAGACCGCCGTCGGGACGGCGCGTCAGCGGCGCAGCCAGGGCCCGCTCAGGGCCCTGGAGATCTGGATCCGGGTGAGACCGACGTCCCGCAGGGTACGCTCGTCCAGGCGCTCCAGTTCGTAGCGCGCCTTGGCGTTCTCCTGCCAGGCCACCAGGGCCGCCATCAGGCGGCGCAGCAGCGGCCGGGCCGCCAGCCGCCTGTGCCGTTGCAGGGACGGCATTGCCTGCACCTGCGTGCGAGACATTTTCCTATTCCTCGTGTTCGAAGTTGTGTTCGGGTGTGGGCGCCCTCAGGCGCCCCACCACGGCTTGGTCATCTGCTGCGCGACTTTGGAGCGGCTGAGCCCGATATCGCGCAGGGTGCGCTCATCCAGGACGCGCAGGGCGCGGCCGGCCACGGCCTTCTCCTGCCGCTTGGCGAACCAGCCCAGGAGGCGACCCCAGAAAGGCCTGTCCGCGCGGCGCGCCGGCCGCTCCGCAAAGGGCACTTCGGTCAGGACCAGATAGCGAGACATCTTCCTCAACTCCTTCTGCAAGCGTCAGGGCCGGGTGGCCGCTGACGATGCAGAAGGTAGGAGGACGCTGTTTCCGCCGCACGTCACCGCCGGCGCTTTGTGGTTTCAGTTTGGTAACTTTTGGGTTTCTGGGGGCTTGGGAGGCCGCTGCCTCACTTCGCCTTCAGCAGGTCGCGGATCTCTTCCAGCAGGACCTCCTGGCGCGGCTTGGCGGCCGGCGGCGGGGCCTCCTTCTTCGCTTCGAAGAGGCGGTTCATCTGCTTGATGGTAATGAAGACCGCGAAGGCGATGATGAGGAAGGAGATGACGGTGTTGAGGAACGAGCCGTAGGCGATGACCGGGGCCCCGGCATCCTTGGCGACCGCCAGGCTGGCATAGGTCTGGCCGTCGAGCGCGACGAAGAGGTCGGAGAAATCGACGCCACCGAGCAGGAGGCCGATTGGCGGCATGATGATGTCGTCGACGAAGGACTTGACGATGGTGCCGAAGGCGGCGCCGATGATGACGCCGATCGCCAGGTCGATGACATTGCCCCGCAAGGCGAAGTTCTTGAATTCCTTGAGCATCACCTGCCCTCCTCTATTCGGCTGCGGCCGAGGCGCGCCGACGCCTCCCTGCCCAAATACTAGGCGAGCGGCCCGGGAAGTGCACGCAATTGCGCGCTGTCAGGCGGCGTCCTTGC
The DNA here is from genome assembly GCA_942492185.1 of uncultured Alphaproteobacteria bacterium. Lineage (GTDB taxonomy): Bacteria > Pseudomonadota > Alphaproteobacteria > Kiloniellales > JACOMY01 > CALOEA01. The sequence continues at coordinate 92,409 of CALOEA010000006.1, read as the reverse complement.
CCAGGACCGCCCGCTTGCGGCGGGTCATGTAGTCCTGCAGGGCCTCCTCGATGGCCTCGTCCAGCGGCGGCGGCTCGACCTCCTCGAGAATGCGCTTCCACAGCTTGTTGGCGCGCTTCGTCGCGTCTTCGGCGCCGGCCTCCTGCCAGGCGGGAAAATTCCGCCAGTCCGAGAGCATCGGCTCGTAGAAGGCGTGCTCGTAGCGCTCCAGCGTGTGGCCGACCCCGAAGAAGTGGCCGCCGGGCCCCACCTCGCGGATGGCATCGAGGGCGAGCTCGTCGGCGTTCACCACCACCGGCTCGAGGAAGGCGGCGACGTTCTGCAGCAGCTCGGCATCGAGGATCATCTTCTCGAAGGAGGCGACCAGCCCGCCCTCGAGCCAGCCGGCGGCGTGGTGTACGTAGTTGACGCCGCCCAGCATGCAGGCCCAGAGGGAATTCGAGGATTCGTAGGCCGCCTGGGCATCGACGGCGTTGGAGGCGTTCACGTTCGAGGAGCGGTAGGGCAGCTTGTAGCGCCGCGCCAGCTGGCCCCCGGCAATGACCGCCCGTGAATACTCAGGTGTGCCGAACGCCGGCGCTCCCGACTTCATGTCGACATTGGAGGTGAAGCCGCCGTAGACCACCGGCGCGCCGGGCCGGAGGATCTGCGTGTAGGCGATCACCGCCAGGGCCTCGGCGTTCTGCTGCGTCAGCGCGCCGGCCAGCGTGACCGGCGTCATCGCCCCCATCAGGGTGAAGGGGGTGACGATCGGCGGCTGGCCGTGGGTCACCATCTCGGTGAGGCCGGCAATCATCTCGCCATCGACACGGCGCGGCGAGTTGACGTTGATGACGGTGAGGATCGAGGGATCGCCGTCGAGCTGCTCCGGCGTCAGGCCGCGCGCGATGGCGGCCATGGCGATGGCATCGGTGATGCGGTTCTGCCCGATGCCGCGGCCGAAGAAGACCTTGTCGGTGTACTTGATGTTGGCGAAGTAGGCGTCCATGTGGCGCGTCTCGCCCGGCAGGTCGAGCGCCTCGACCGGCGCCGCCGAGGCGGTGTGCAGGCAGGGCAGCGCGCCGACCAGCCGGATCAGGTTGCACTGGTCCTCATAGCTGCCGGGCCGCCGGCCGCGGTCGAGGTCGGAACAGTTGGGTGGACCGGAAACGGCGCCGAAGACCATGGCGTTGCCGCCGATCTCGATGGCGCGCTCCGGGTTGCGCGGCGTCAGCGTGATGTTCGACGGCGCCAGGGCCACCAACTCCTCGATCATCGCCCGGTCGAAGCGCACCATCTGGGTGCCCTCGTCGACCTCGGCGCCGGCGCGGCGGTAGTTGGCCAGCGCCCCCTCGTCCAGGACCTCCAGGCCCTGGGTCTCCAGCAGCACCATCGAGGCGTCGTGGATCGCCTCCAACTGGTCGGCGCTCAGGATGTCATAGCGCGGCCCGCGGTTCTCCAGCCGCGCCCAGGGGCGGCCGAGACCGCTGCCTCCCTGACGCCTGGCGCGGAACCCGCTGCGGCCTTCGCCGCCGCGCTCCCGGCGACCTTCCCTGCGACTCATCGAACGGCTCTCCTCAGGCATCGTTTGGCAAAGGGGGCTGGCCCCACCGTTTGATCCTAGCGGCCAGACTTTCCCCGTTGCGACAAAAGCCGCCTGAAACCGTCCGGATTTCGACGGCGCCTCGCATCAGCCCCGAGCGACCGCCCTGCTCCCAGGGAGCGCGCGCCGACGTGACGCGCGCCGCGAGGCTCCCGTCCCGGTGCTTCGCTTGACGAGCCGCGCCGGCCTTGATATTTAAGACAATGCTTAAATAAACTCGGTCCGGAAGAACGTGCTTTTTTCTCAGGAGCTTACACAGACTTTCGCGGCGCTCGGCGACCCAACCCGGGTTTCTATCCTGAGCAAGCTGGCCACTGAGGGCGACATGACGGTCCAGGAAATCGCAAAACCCTTCGCCATGAGCCTGCCGGCCATATCGCAGCACCTGAAAGTCCTGGAGCGCGCCGGGCTCATCTCCCGCCGACGTGATGGCCGGCGGCGCCCATGCCACCTGCGTGTCGAGCGTCTGGCGGAAGCCGCCCGCTGGTTCGAACACACCCGACAGGCCTGGCAAGCGCGTTTCGATCGTCTCGAACGCTTCCTTGCGAGCGCCGAATCCTCGCCATCAAACGAAAGGTGACACCGGTGGCCTCCCATGACGTCAAGACAACCTGGGCACCCGAGCGCGAAATCGTGCTGTGCCGCCTCATCGCCGCACCGCGCGAACGCGTGTTCGCGGCCTGGACCGATCCTGAACAGATCGTGCAGTGGTTCGGACCGGAGGGCTTCACCGTGGAGAGCCTGGAGTGCGACATCCGGCCGGGCGGCCGCTGGCGCTTCATCTTCACCGGGCCTGACGGAACCAAGTACGACAACCGTATGGTTTTCTTGCGCGTGGAGGCGCCGCGGCTGATCGAAATCGAGCACGGGTCGGATAGGGACGACGATCCAGGCCGCTTTCACGTCACGCTGACATTCGACGAGCAGAGCGACGGCAAATGCGTGCTCACCCTGCGCCAGCTGCATCCAACCAAGGAGCAGCGCGATGCCGCCATTGGATTCGGCGCGGTCGAGTTCGGCTATCAGACCCTCGGCAAGCTAGCCAAGCATGTCGGAGCGGCTTGATCGTGGCAAAGGGCTCCCGGTTCCGGTCGCCCTTGGCGCGCGCTGCCGTTCGGCGGATTGACGCCTCTGGCAGAGCGCCCGGCGCTGCCGCTCAACCTTCGAGCACGGCCTCTTCGCCGAGGTCGCGCACCAGGTCGGCGATTTCGTCGCGGGCGGCTGCCAGAGCGGCCGCATCGGTCCCGCGCACAACCAGCTGCGTGCCGAAGCGCCCCTGCTGCTGGAAGGGATAGCTGCCGAGGTCGAGCGCCGGGTAACGCCGCTGGATCGCGCCCAGCCCCTCGGCGATCGTGCCCTCCGGCACGAAGGCGGTGACGGTGGCGGCGAGCAGCGGCGCGCCGCCGGTCAGACGGTGCTTCAGGCTGTCGAACATCGCCCGCGCGATGGCCGGGATGCCGGCCAGCACGAAGACGTTCCCCATCTGGAAGCCAGGCGCCTTGGATACGGGGTTGTCGACCAGCACCGCTCCCTCTGGGGTGTGCGCCATGCGCAGGCGCGCGGCATTCAGCTTCTCGGCGCCATAGTGCTCGAACAGCAGACGGTGCGCCTCGGGATGCAGGCTCCAGGGCACGCCGAACGCCTTGGCGACGCATTCGGAGGTGATGTCGTCGTGCGTCGGGCCGATGCCGCCGGTGGTGAAGAGATAGGTGACGCGGGCCCGCAGCTCGTTGACCGTGGCGACGATCGTGGCCTCGATGTCCGGGATCACCCGCGCCTCGACCAGGCGGATGCCGAGGGCCGAGAGCGACTGGCCCAGGAAGGACAGGTTGGCATCCTGCGTACGGCCGGAGAGGATCTCGTTGCCGATGATGAGGACGGCGGCGGTCGGTCCCGCGGTTCCGTCAGGCGCCGGCTGGCGCGCCGCTCTCGTCCGGGGTCATGGCGAGGCGCGCCGCTACTGGTTCGGGCCATAGCCCATCGACGACATGCAGTCGTCGAACAGCCGGCCCCGCCGCTTCTCGTTGCCGTACTCCTCCAGCCGCGTGGTGAAGACATTGATGTCGGCGTTGCTGGACATGTCGAACAGGGAGGCGCGGTCGTGCTGGATCTGCTGGTCGTGCGCCACCTGCGACCAGGCATAGTTGTAGCAGTTCTCCACGGCCGCCTGGCGCACGGCGCTGGTATCCTCCGGGACCACCTCGACCTCGCCCTCGACCACGGCGCTGGTCGGATCGGCCGGATCGGGCTCCACGAAGGTGGTGGTGATCACCTCGACGCCATCCTCGCGCACGTAGGACGTGGTGGTCGTGCCACCGGTCGGCGGCGGCGGCGCCGTCGGCTGCACCCGTGCCGGCGTCGGGTTCTCGCCAGGCAGGGGCTGGTTGGCGCAGGCGCCCAGCGCGGCCAGCGAAAGGCCGAGGACCAGAGCCAGGGTGGTACGGCGGTACGGCATGGCATCAGCCTCGCTAGCAACGATTTGCGGGGCCTGGCGGGCCCCGCACCGGGGTCGATCACGGTCGATCGGCCGCGCGACAGGGGTGAATTCCATGGCGAAACGACTCCACTCGCACCCCTCTGTCAAAGTGGTTGGTCGCCGGGAAAAAAGCAAGGCGCCGCGCGGACTTGCCGTGCCGGGGCCGCCGTCTGCGCGCGGCCCTCGGCGGCGCCGGCGGCCGGGGTGGCGGGACGAACCGCGGGGCAGCCTTCGCGCTTGCGCCTTTCCAGCGGGCTGCCGCCTGCCTACATTGCCCGGAGAGCCGCACGATGAGCGGCGGCAACAGCATACTCGGACAATGCAAGGCTTTGATGATGAGCGACGGTAATCTCGCACGGCAGCTTTCCGACGAAGAGCGGCAGATCGTGCTGCACGGCGAGGAGGGCTTCGCAGGCATGCGCCGCGCCGGCCGCCTCGCGGCCGAAACGCTGGACTTCATCACGCCGCACGTGCAGCCGGGCATCTCCACCGAGGAGCTCGACCGTCTCTGCCACGACTTCATCGTGCAGCATGAGGCGATCCCCGCCCCGCTCGGTTATCGCGGCTTTCCCAAGTCGATCTGCACCTCGATCAACCACGTGGTCTGCCACGGCATCCCCTCGCCGGACAAACGCCTGGTCGAGGGCGACATCATCAACATCGACATCACCGTCATCCTCGACGGGTGGTACGGCGACACCAGCCGCATGTTCTTCGCCGGCAAGCCGAAGGTGAAGGCCAAGCGCCTGACCGAGGTGACCTTCGAGGCGATGTGGCGCGGCATCGAGCAGGTGAAGCCCGGCGCGACGCTGGGCGACATCGGCCACGCCATCCAGACCTTCGCCGAGAAGGCCGGCTACTCCGTGGTGCGGGATTTCTGCGGCCACGGCCTGGGGCGCATCTTCCATACCGCGCCCTCGGTGCTGCACTACGGCCGGCCCGGCACCGGCATCGAGCTGAAGCCCGGCATGTTCTTCACCATCGAGCCGATGATCAACGCCGGGCGCTACGAGGTCCTGGTGCTGAAGGACGACTGGACGGCGGTGACGCGGGACAAGTCGCTGTCCGCCCAGTTCGAGCATTCGATCGGCGTGACCGAGACCGGATACGAGGTCTTCACCCTCTCGCCCAAGGGCTGGTTCAGCCCGCCCTATGAGCCGCGCTGACGAGGCGAGCCCCCCGTTCCGCCCCCGCTCGTCCGACGAGGGACCGGCGGAGAAGCCCGATTTCCTCGGCCATCGTTCGCGCCTGCGCCGCCGCCTGCTGGACGGCAGCGCCGAAGCCCTGGCCGACTACGAACTCCTCGAGTACCTGCTGTTCGGTGCCAAGCCGCGCGGCGACACCAAGCCGCTGGCCAAGGCGCTGCTGCGCCGCTTCGGCACGCTGGGCGGCGTGCTGGCCGCCGATGCCGAGGACCTGCTGGCGGTCGCCGGGATGGGCGAAGCTTCGGTCGCGGCCTTCAAGGTGGTGCAGGAATCGGCGCGGCGGCTGGTGCGCGAGGTGGTGATCGACCGGCCGCTGCTGGCCTCCTTCGATGCCGTCGTCGCCTATTGCCGCATTGCCGTGGGCCACGAGCCGCTCGAACAGTTCCTGCTGCTGTTCCTCGACCGCAAGAACCGTCTGGTCGGCGAGGAGAGGCAGCAGCGCGGCACGGTCGACCACACGCCGGTCTATCCTCGCGAGGTGGTCCGCCGCGCCCTGGAGCTGAAGGCCTCGGCCATCGTGCTGGTGCACAACCACCCCTCCGGCGATCCGACCCCCTCGAAGGCCGATGTCGCCATGACGCGCGAGATCGTCGCGGCGGCCGAGGCGCTGGGCGTGGCCGTCCACGACCATATCGTGATCGCCAGCGGCGGCCACTTCTCCTTCCGCAGCGAGGGCCTGCTCTGAAGCGGGACCGCGCGCTCCTTGCGTAAATGAGGCGGCTGCCCTGCGCCTCTATCAGGCCGGGATCGCCGGCCGGCGGGCTACCGTGTCGCCGCAACGCCCGGCGCCAGCCGGTCCACTATTGGTCAGGGACCTCTTCCCCGTGAAACAGATCCTGCTGGCGAACCTGACGCTGCTGGTGCCGGTCTTGGCCTGGGGCCTGCCGGTGCCCTTCATGGACACGCTCTTCGATCGCTGGGACCCGGTCGCTTCCTCGGTGATCCGCTACGCGATCGGCCTGCCCTCGATCCTGCTGGTCTGGTGGGCAGTGCGCCGCCCCGGGACCCGCTTCTGGCCGCCGGGCCTCCGGGTCGCGCCGCTGCTCAGGCTCTCCTTCTTCGGGCTGGTCGGCTTCTCCCTCAGCTACTCCTACGCGCTCGACTACATGCATCCGGTGACAGCAGCGGTGCTGTCGGCCAGCGCCCCGGTGATCTCGGCGGCGGTCGCCCGGATCATGTTCCGCCACCCGCTGGCCGAGGGCTTCAAGCTGGCGATCCTGCTGAGCCTGGTGGGCGGCGTGCTGACGGCGGTCGACTTCGGTGCCGAGGGCGCGGCCTTCGAGTTCCGCGGCGGCGAGCTGCTCTTCGTGCTCTCCGGCGCGATCTGGGCCTGGTACTCGCTGGAGGCCCAGCGCCTGATGCCGGGGGTCCCGCAAGTCCAGGTGACGCTGCTGACGGTGCTGCCGGTCTTCTTCATGATGCCGCTGGTCTATGGCCTGCTGCTGGCCCTCGGGCTGGCGCGCCTGCCGCCGCCGCGTGAGGAGATGCTGGCGCAGGACCTCTGGATCCTCGTCTGGTTCGGCGTGGTCGGCGTCGCCCTGGCCATCGTCTGCTGGAACCAGGGGGTGAAGCAGGTCGGCGTCGTCGTTGCCTCGCTCTATCTCAACCTGGTGCCGATCACCGCCATGCTGACGGCGGTTCTCATCGGCATCGAGCCGCGGCCGCTGCAGGTGGTCGGCGGCGTCATCGTGCTGGCCGGCGTGGTGCAGGCGCAGCTGCGCATGTTCCACCGCCGGCGTAACGCCCTGCCCGAGGAGATCCGGCCGGCGTAGGCCGGCGTCCAGACCTACGCGCAGACGCCCCGCCGAACGCGACGGGGCGAACCGTCCTTGCACTGGAGTGCTCCAATGTTGCGCTCGCTCTCCGTGATTGCCCTGGCCCTCGCTCCCGGCCTGCCGGCCGCTGCCGAGGTGCCGCCCTATCCCGCCGACTTCAGGATCGAGGAGATCGCCACCCACGGCACGACGCTCCATGTCCGGATCGGCGGCAGCGGCCCGGCCGTGATCCTGCTGCACGGCTATGGCGAGACCGGCGACATGTGGGCGCCCCTGGCCGCCGCCCTGGCGCCGACCCACAGGGTGGTGGTGCCCGACCTCCGCGGCCTCGGCCTCTCGGAGCGGCCGGCCGAGGGCTATGACAAGAGGACCCAGGGCGGCGACATCGCGGGGCTGCTGGAGGCCTTGCAGATCCCCAGCGCCGTCGTCGTGGCGCACGACATCGGCAACATGGTCGCCTTCGCCCTGGCCGCCGATCATCCGGGCCTGGTGACGCGCCTCGTGCTGATCGACGCGCCGATACCGGGGGTCGGCCCCTGGGACGAGGTGCTGAAGAACCCGCTGCTCTGGCATTTCCGGTTCGGCGGTCCCGACATGGAGCGGCTGGTGGCCGGGCGGGAGAGGATCTATCTCGATCGCTTCTGGAACGACTTCTCCGCCGATCCGTCGAAGTTCGACGAGGCCTCGCGAGAGCATTACGCCGCGCTCTACGCCCTGCCGGGCGCCATGCATGCCGGCTTCGCGCAGTTCGCCGCCTTCGATCAGGATGCGCGCGACAACGCGGCCTTCCTCGCCGCCGGCGGCAGGCTGGCGATGCCGGTGCTGGCCCTCGGCGGAGAGATGTCCTTCGGCCCGATGATGGCGACGGTGATGCGCTTCGCCGCGCTCGACGTTACCGAGGGCATCGTTCCAGCCTCGGGCCACTGGATCATGGAGGAAAACCCCGAGGCCACCACCGCGCTGGTGGTGCGCTTTCTAGGCCAGGATCACTGACGACCGTCCCCGGCGCCCCGGCCGCGCCGGCTGTTCCCCCACCAAGCAAGGTCCGCTCGCATGCCCAGTCTCGCGCCCAGCCGCCCGCCCCTGCCGAAGTCGCTCTGGGCCGCCACCGCGCCTCCGGCCCCCGAGACGCCGCCGCTGAGCGGCGAGGCGACCGCCGAGGTCGCGGTCGTCGGCGGCGGCTTCACCGGGCTGTCGGCGGCGCTGCACCTGGCCGAGCGCGGCATCGCCGTCACGGTGCTGGAGGCGGCCGAACCGGGCTTCGGCGCCTCCGGCCGCAATGGCGGCCAGGTGATTCCCGGACTGAAGGAGGATCCCAGCGCGCTGCTGGCGCGCTTCGGCGAAACCGTCGGCGGCCGCCTCGTCGAGCTGGCGAGCGGCACGGCGGATTTCGTCTTCGACCTGGTGCGCCGTCACGGCCTCGACTGCGAGGCGCATCAGGACGGCTGGATCCTCGGCGCCCACACTCCGGCAATGCTGGAGACCATGGCGCGGCGGGTCGCCGAATGGCAGGCGCTGGGCGCCCCGGTGGAGTTGCTCGACGCGACCCGGGCAGCAGCACTGCTCGGCTGCCGCGGCTATGCCGGCGGCCTGCTCGACCGCCGCGGCGGTCGCCTGCAGCCGCTGGCCTATGCCCGCGCCCTGGCGCGCGCCGCCCTTGGCCTCGGCGCACGCATCCACGGCGCCACGCCGGTCACCGCGCTCAGCCAGGAGGGCGGGCGCTGGCGCCTTGCCACGCCCGGCGGCAGCCTGACCGCGAGGCGGGTGCTGCTGGCGACCAACGGCTACACCGACGGACTCTGGCCCGGGCTGCAGCGCTCGATCATCCCGGTCATGAGCTATCAGGCGGCGACCGCGCCGCTCTCCGACAACCTGCGGCGGACCATCCTGCCGGAAGGGCATGTGGTTTCCGACAGCCGCCGGCTGCTGGCCTACTATCGCCTCGATGCCGCGGGCCGCCTGGTGCTCGGCGGGCGCGGCCGCTTCAATGAGTCGGACGATCCCTCCGACTACATCCATATCCGCAACCGCCTGAAGGAACTCTTCCCGCAACTGGGCGAGCCGCGGTGGGAGTACTTCTGGGGCGGCAAGGTGGCGCTGACGCTCGATCACCTGCCGCATGTACACGAGCTGGCGCCCGGACTGGCTGCAGCGCTCGGCTACAACGGCCGCGGCGTGGCCATGTCGAGCCGCCTCGGCGCCGTCATGGCCGAGTGGGCGGCGGGCAGGCCGGCATCGGAGCTGCCGCTACCGGCCTCGCCGCTGAAGCCGATTCCGCTGCACGGGCTGCGCCAGCCGGTGCTCAGCCTGGTTGTCGCCTGGAAGCGCTGGCGCGACCGCCGGGAAAGCCGGCGGGTCGAATAGAACGCGCAGCGCAGTATCCCTCTGTTCAGCCGGCGCGACCGACCAGCGGCTTTCCGGTCCAGAGGCTGACCAGATGGGCCAGCAGCAGAACGCAGACGGTCAGCGCCACGAACTGCACGCCGGTCCAGGGAATCAGCGGCAACTGCCCGGGCGGCCGGGCACGGTGCGATTGCCACACCGCCAGCAGCAGCAGGACGAAGGCGCTGGCGAAGGCGATCAGGCTGATTTCCTCGGTCACGCGAAGGCTCCAACAGGGGTCGGCCAGCAAGGTTGACAAGCCGCGCGGCGACCAGCTTTGATCGCCATAAGACTGCCGGCAAGAGACAGCGAGAAGGCAGCTCCGAGAAGGCTCCCGGTGCGAGGGATCGGCACCGGATTGCATGAACAAGGGATAGGCCAAGCACATGAAAAAGTCACTTCTCCCGCGCCTCAACCGGCGCTCCTTCCTGGCTGGCACCGGCGCGGTCGCGGCTGGCCTCACCTTTCTGCCGAAACGCGGCTTCTCCGCCGAGGAGGCGCAGGTCAATTTCTACAACTGGGACACCTACATCGGCGAGACGACGCTGGACGATTTCGAGGACGTGAGCGGGATCGGGGTCAACATGGACCTCTTCGCCGACAACGACGAACTCTTCGCCAAGCTGAAGGAAGGCAATCCGGGCTACGACGTCATCGTGCCGACCAACGACTATGCCGAGCGCATGATCCTGGCCAACATGCTGGTGCCGCTGGACCACAGCCTGATTCCGAACTTCAAGACCAACGTCGATCCGAACTTCCAGGACGCCGCCTTCGACCCAGGCCGCAAGTTCACCATGCCCTACATGTGGGGCACGATCGGCATCGGCTATCGCAAGTCGAAGATGTCGTCCCCGCCGACCTCCTGGGCGGCCGTCTTCGATTCCGACGAGTACGCCGGGCGCATCGCGCTGCTCTCCGAGGCGACGACGATGATCGGGCTGGCGCTGAAGTACCTCGGCTACAGCTACAACTCGACCAATCTCGACGAGCTGTCTCAGGCCGAGGCGCTGCTGATCAAGCAGAAGAAGAACGTGAAGGTCTTCGCCGAGGACAACGGCCAGGACCTCCTGCTGGCCGAGGAGGTGGACATCTGCACCGAGTGGAACGGCGACATGCTGCAGGTGATGGCCGAGGACGACGACCTCGACTACCTGGTCCCCGAGGAGGGCGGCTACCTGTGGCAGGACACGCTGGCCATCCCGACGGGCGCGCCGCACCCGCAGAACGCGCACGCCTTCATCAACTACATCCTCGATGCCGATGCCGGTGCCGCCATCGCCGACTACATCCAGTACGCCACCCCGAACAAGGCGGCGCGCGCGCTCTTGGACCCGGAGTACGGTGAGAACCCGGCGATCTTCCCCGCCGACTCGATCCTCGCCAAGTGCGAGCCGGGTCTCTATCTCGGCGAGGAGCGGGTGCGCCTGATCAACGACGCCTGGACACGCATCCTGGCGGCCTGACCGCCGGGGCCAGGACGGGCGGGCCCTCGGGTCCGCCCGTTCCGGTTCGGCGTCGAAGCATTAGCGGCCGGGCTTGGCAGCGGTCGGGCTTGGCAGCGGTCGGGGCCCGAACCCGGCAAGTGAACCTGAGGGGGCGGATGCGGGATGGAGAGCTGGCGTAACAGCCGTCTGGTGTTCTTCCTGATCGGCTTGCCGCCGACCTTCTGGCTGGTCTTCTTCTTCCTGATGCCGCTGGCGATCGTCTTCGCCTTCTCCTTCGGCGAGAAGCAGGGCATCGTCGACATCGACCTGATCTGGACCTTCGACAACTACGCGCGGGTCTTCGAGTGCGTCGAGATCGCCGGCCGCGAAGGCTGCTCCAACGTCTATCTCAAGATCTTCGTGAAGTCGCTCTGGGAGGCGGGCCTGACCACGGTCATCTGCCTGCTGGTGGGCTTCCCGCTGGCCTTCATGATCACCTTCGCGTCGAAGCGCTGGAAGCCCTGGCTGCTGCTGCTGATCATCCTGCCCTTCTGGACCAACCTGCTGATCCGCACCTACGCGCTGATCGTCATGCTGCGCGGCAACGGCTTCATCAACAAGGGCCTGGAGAGCATCTGGGACGGCCTCGACTGGGTGATCGGCGGCGCGCTCGGCGACTTCACGCCGCTGGAGATGATGAACACCGACTTCGCCGTGGTGTTCGGCATGGTCTATGTCTTCCTGCCCTTCACGGTGCTGCCGCTCTACTCGGCGCTGGAGCGCCTCGACCACTCCTACATCGAGGCCAGCCTCGACCTCGGCGCCGGCCAGATCCGCTCCTTCTTCACCATCGTCGTGCCGCTGGCCGCGCCGGGCATCGCCTCGGCCATCATCATCACCTTCATCCCGGCGCTCGGCACCTTCCTGCAGCCGGACCTGCTGGGCGGCACCGATTCCTCGCTGATCGCCAACATCATCGAACGGCAGTTCCGCGCCGCCAACGACTGGCCCTTCGGTTCGGCGCTGTCGTTCCTGCTGCTCTACATCACCTTCTTCGCCATCGCCGCGCAGAGCCTGCAGGCCAGGCGGCGGTCTCTCAGGGGGGTGCGCTGATGAAACTGCGCCGCGCCATCGCGCCGCTGGAGTACAGCCGCCGCCTCTCGTTGCGGACCATCTTCGTCGCCGCCCTGGTCTTTCTCTATGCGCCCATCGTGGTGCTGATCGCCTTCTCCTTCTCGGAGAGCAAGCGGCTGATCAACATCCAGGGCTTCACCTTCGACTGGTACGCCAAGGCCTTCAACAACTCCGACCTGCTGCTGGCCTTCGCGAACTCGCTGACCATCGCGCTGATCTCGACGGTGATCTCCATCATCCTCGGCGCCATGACGGCGCTGCTGCTCTGGCGCTTCCGCTTCCCCCTGAAGCCGATCTACGAGGGCGCGGTGGCGCTGCCGATCGTGATTCCGGAGATCTGCCTGGGCGTCGCGCTCCTCGCCTTCTTCGCCCGCATCGGCTGGCCATCGAACCTGCCCTGGCCGCTGAACCTGTCGCAGATCACCTTCAGCCACGTCGCCTTCTCCTTCCCCTTCGTCGCCATGGTGGTGCGCGCGCGCCTCGCCAACTTCAACCGGGAGCTGGAGGAGAGCGGCCAAGGACCTGGGCGCCGGCGAGTGGCAGGTGCTCCGCGACATGATCGTCCCCTACATGAAGCCGGGGCTGATCGCCGGAGCGCTGCTGGCCTTCACCCTCTCTCTCGACGACTTCGTCATCACCTTCTTCACCTCGGCACCGGAGACCGTGACCTTCCCGCTGAAGGTCTATTCCATGGTGCGCTTCTCGGTGACGCCGGAGGTCAACGCCGCCTCCACCATCCTGATCCTCATCACGCTGGTGCTGACCGCCCTGGCGATGTGGATGCAGACCCGCAGCGGCGACAAGCCGTCCGGCGGACGCTATGACCGCCGAAGGCCATGAGCGTGCGAGAACATCATCGAAGCGCGGCATCTCCAAGCGCTTTTCCCGGGCAGGTGTTCGGCCGTCGACCAGGTGTCGACCTGGAGATCAAGCGCGGCGAGTTCTTCGCCCTGCTCGGACCCTCCGGCTGCGGCAAGACCACCCTGCTGCGGATGATTGCCGGCTTCGAGATCCCGACCGAGGGCGAACTGCTGATCGACGGCCAGTCGATGCTGGGCGTGCAGCCCAACCGGCGGCCGATCAACATGGTCTTCCAGTCCTACGCCGTCTTCCCGCACATGACCGGTGCTGGACAACGTCGCCTATGGCCTGCGGATGGATGGCGTCGCCAAGGGCGAGCGCGACAAGCGCGCCGAGGAGGCGCTGGAGATGGTGAAGCTCGGCGGCTACGGCAGCCGCCTGCCGAGCCAGCTTTCCGGCGGCCAGCGCCAGCGCGTGGCGCTGGCCCGCGCCCTGGTGAAGCGGCCCAAGGTCCTGCTGCTGGACGAGCCGCTCTCGGCGCTCGACGCCAAGCTGCGCGAGGCCATGCAGATCGAACTGGTGCGCCTGCAGCAGTCGGTCGGGATCACCTTCGTGATCGTCACGCACGACCAGGCGGAGGCCCTGTCCATGGCCAACCGCATCGCCGTCATGGAGAAGGGCGTGGTCAAGCAGGTGGCCGCGCCTTAGGCGCTCTACGAGTATCCCAACTGCCGCTTCGTCGCCGACTTCATCGGCAAGATGAACCTCTTCGAGGGCAAGGTGGCCGGCCTCGAGGGCGACCAGGTCCTGGTCGAGGTGCGCGGCCTCGGGCGCATCGCGGTGCCGGGCCACGCCGGGCTCACCGGTTCCATCGGCATCGCCGTCCGGCCGGAGAAGCTGCGCCTCGACAGCGGCGCGCCGGCCGATGGCCGGATCGGCTATCGCGGCACGGTGTCCGACGTTGCCTACCACGGCGAGACCTCCTGGGTCTTCGTCGGCGACGAGAGCGGCCACAGCGTCCTGGTGGCGCTGCAGAACGAGGCGCGTTCGACCACCCCGCGGGTCACCGTCGGCGAGGAGATCTGGGTCTCCTGGGCCCCCGGCGATACGCTGGTGCTGGAGGACTGACGCCGCCCGGACCCGAGGGTTGCGGCCTTTGCGCTGGTCCCACGGCGCCGGATAGGCTTCAAAGGACCGGAGCCGCCGGCCTGGCGGCCGTGCCGAAGGAACGCCGGGGAACCGCATGATACCGCGCTACAGCCGTCCCGAGATGGTCGCCATCTGGGAACCGCAGAATCGCTACCGCATCTGGCTCGCCATCGAGCGCCATGCCGCCGAGGCGATGGAGCGTCTGGGCACCGTGCCGACCGGCGTGGCGGCGGCGCTGGACGAGGCGGCGGCGGCGATCGAGGCCCGGGGCGGATTCGAGATCGCCAAGATCGACGAGATCGAGGCCGTCACCAAGCACGACGTCATCGCCTTCCTGACCTACGTCGCCGAGTTCGCCGGCCCGCTCTCGCGCTTCGTGCACCAGGGCATGACCTCCTCCGACGTCCTCGATACCTGCCTGTCGCTGCAGATGACCCAGGCGGCCGACCTGCTGCTGGCCGACCTCGACCGCCTGCTGGCGGCCCTGAAGGCGCGCGCCGAGGAGCACCGCATGACGCCCACCATCGGGCGCAGCCACGGCATCCATGCCGAGCCCACCACCTTCGGCGTCAAGCTGGCGACGCACTACGCCGCCTTCGCGCGCGGCCGCAAGCGGCTCGAGGCGGCGCGCGCCGAGATCGCCACCTGCGCGATCTCCGGCGCCATCGGCAGCTTCGCCAACGTCGACCCCAGCGTCGAGGCCTTCGTCGCCGGTAAGCTCGGCCTGACGCCGGAGCCGGTTTCCACCCAGGTGATCCCGCGCGACCGCCACGCCGCCTACTTCGCCGCCCTGGCGGTGATCGCCTCCTCGATGGAGGCGCTGGCGACCGAGATCCGCCACCTGCAGCGCAGCGAGGTGCGCGAGGCGGAGGAGTTCTTCTCGGCCGGACAGAAGGGCTCCTCGGCGATGCCGCACAAGCGCAACCCGGTGCTGACCGAGAACCTGACCGGCCTCGCCCGCATCGTCCGCTCCGCCGTGGTGCCGGCGCTGGAGAACGTGGCGCTCTGGCACGAGCGCGACATCTCGCATTCCTCGGTCGAGCGCATGATCGGCCCGGACGCCACCGTCACGCTCGATTTCGCGCTGGCGCGTCTTGCCCAGGTGGTCGAGAAGCTGGTGGTCTATCCGGAGCGCATGCGGGCCAACCTCATGGCCTTCGGCAGCCTCTTCAATTCGCAGCGCATCATGCTGGCCTTGACCCAGGCCGGCGTCAGCCGCGAGGAGGCCTACAAGATCGTGCAGCGCAACGCGATGAAGGCCTGGCACGCCAAGGCGACGCCGGGCAGCGACGAGGCCGAGGAAGCCGGCGATGCGCCCGACGCCTTCGCCTTCTACCTCTCGCGCGACGAGGCCTTCACCGCCGCCCTGCCGCCGGAGACGCTGGAGGCCTTCCTCGACGAGGAGAAGGCGCTGGCCTACCACCTGAAACA
This sequence comes from uncultured Alphaproteobacteria bacterium, assembly GCA_942492185.1. Lineage (GTDB taxonomy): Bacteria > Pseudomonadota > Alphaproteobacteria > Kiloniellales > JACOMY01 > CALOEA01. The sequence continues at coordinate 77,047 of CALOEA010000006.1, read as the reverse complement.
GGTCGATACGATCTTCGAGAGGGTCTTCATCCAGCCATGACCGATCCCTGCCTGCTGCCGGCCACCCGGCTGACCCAGATGCTGCGCGACCGCACCATCGGGTGTCGTGAACTGCTCGATCTGCACCTCGCCCGCCAGGCGAAGTACGACGGCGACCTCAATGCCGTGATCTGGCAGGACCCCGAGGCCGCCCGCGCCCGCGCCGACGCCGCCGACGCGGCACTGGCCAAGGGCGAGACCTGGGGGCCGCTGCACGGCCTGCCGATGACGGTGAAGGAGTCCTTCGACGTCACCGGGGCGCCGACCACCTGGGGCATCCCGGCCTACCGCGACAACCGCGCCACCAGCAATGCCGTGGCGGTGCAGCGCCTGATCGACGCCGGCGCCATCGTCTACGGCAAGACCAACGTGCCGCTGCTGCTGTCGGACTGGCAGTCCTTCAACGAGATCTACGGCACCACCAACAATCCCTGGGACCTCACCAAGACGCCCGGCGGATCCTCCGGCGGGTCGGCCGTGGCGCTGGCCACCGGCATGGCGGCCCTGGAACTCGGCTCCGACATCGGCGCCTCGATCCGCAACCCGGCGCACTACTGCGGCGTCTGCGGCCACAAGCCGACGCACAATCTGGTGCCGACCCGCGGCCAGAGCGTCAGCGGCACAGTCGCCATCCCCGACATCTCGGTCGCCGGCCCGCTGGCCCGCACCGCCGAGGATCTGGCCCTCGGCCTCTCGGTCACCGCCGGCGCCGACGCCATCGAGGCCGCCGGCCTGGACTACCGCCTGCCGCCGCCGCGCCACCGCAGCCTCGCCGATTACCGCATCGCAGTGATGGTCGAGGACCTGAACAGCGCCGTCGACAGCGACTACCAAGCGAAGATCGTCGCCCTCGCCGAGGCGCTGGCCAAGGCCGGCGCCACGGTCTCCTTCGAGGCGCGGCCGGCCATCGACACCGTTGCCGCCTTCCGCCTCTATGTCGCGCTGCTGCGCTCCTACACCTTCGCCCGCACCGCGGCCGAGGAGATCGCGCTCTGGCAGGAGCGCGCGAAGGGCTACGCCGCCGACGACTTCAGCTACAAGGCCATGGTCGCCCGCGCCGCCTCGCTCAGCTATCGCGACTGGCTGGCACTGAACGAGGAGCGCCACCAGTTGCGCTGGCGCTGGCACGCGTTTTTCCAGGAGTGGGACGTGCTGCTGTGTCCCGCCGCGGCCGGGCCGGCCTTCCCGCACGATCAGGCCGGCGAGCGGGTCGACCGCCTCATCCAGGTGAACGGCGCGGCGGAGAACACCTGCCACCAGCTCTTCTGGGCCGGCTTCTCCGGCGTCGCCTTCCTGCCCTCGACCGTCTGCCCCCTGCCCCGCCATGCCAGCGGCCTGCCGCTCGGCCTGCAGATCGTGGCGCCGCACCTGGAGGACCGCACCTCGATCGAACTGGCGCGGTTGATCGGCGAGGCCTTCGGCGGCTTCGAGCCACCGCCGGGCTACAGCTAGAGGTGAACGCCCCGGTGGCTTGCCCCGCCGGTCCGGGCGGGCCGGCGCTGCGGCGATTCTATTGAAGCAGGTCCCGTCTTGCCCCGATATCCGCGGCGGCGACCGCGGTCCCGGAACAAGATCGAGACGCGTGATCGGGCCCGAAGGGAAAAGGCGCCAGGGCGCCCCGCAGGCGTTCAGGCCCGGATTTTCCGCTCGACAGGGGCTGGACGGGGTGCTCGCGCGCGCCGCTGGAGCCGCCCTTCGCGATTTTTTCGCGCCGATCCGGCGGAATCGGCCGGTAATCCACGGCATTGCCCGGGCGACAGGCAAAGGTTGCGCCTGCACCCCGCGAAGGGGCGATCACGCCCTCGTGCGCACGCGCGCAAAGCGGCCGCGGAACAGAAGGATCGGCGGCCTCTGGAGACCCGCTGTCGGACGCTCAGGCGGCCGGGCGCCGAAGGAGTTGCAGCTCCTGCTGCGCACGCTCCGATTCGGCCAGCAGCCACACCTCGAAGGCCTGCACCTGGCGCCGCCGGCTGTGCGACTCCGGATAGACGACATGCCAGCCGTTGTTGTTCGGCTGGGTCGCCTCGAAGGGCGCGATCAGGCGCCCGGTGGCAATGTCCGGCGCCACGTAGGCACGATTCGCGACCGCGAAGCCGAGGCCGGAATTGGCCGCCTCGAAGGAGAGCATGCAGCTGTCGAACGACATCGAGGGCGCGGCGTCCAGCACCTCCGGTGCGTTGGCGAACTCCAGCCAGCTTTTCCAGTTCAGCGTGCAGGTGTCGGAGTGCAGCAGCGTGAAGCGGCTGAGGTCGTGCGGCGTCAACTCCTCCGGGCTGACATCCCCCATCACCCGCTGCAGCAACTTTGGGCTGCAGACCGGCACTAGGTCTTCGTTGAAGAGCAGGCGGCTATGGAGCCGCGGGAAGGGTCCGGAGCCATACCAGACAGCAAGATCAACGTCTTCGCGGTTGAAATTGACAGGACTGTAAGACTGAGAAAGGTGTAGGCTGACGTCTGGATGAGCGATCTGAAAGCTCTGCAGCCTCGGTAGCAGCCAGCGCACGGCGAAGGTCGGAAGCACGCTGACTTTGAGGTTGTTTGGCCGCACCCGCTGCGCGATTTCCAGCCCGCGGGCCAGAATGGAGTCGAGCGACTGCCGCACTTCCATGACAAAGGCTTCACCTTCGGGCGTCAAGGCCACGGCGTTACTGCGCCGGTGAAAGATCTTGAACTCGAGCTGCTCCTCGATCGCCTTGACCCGCTGGCTGACCGCAGAGGTGGAGATCAGATTCTCCTCGCCAGCGCGGGTGAAATTCCCGAGCCGTGCAGCGGCTTCCACGATCCGCAGCGAGTTCAAATTCAGATTCTTTAAGTGTCTCATAGATTTATGATGCTCCAGTTGAGCTAACACCACTTATAGGACTTCTTAATTTACAACCATTTCGCCCAATGCGCAGCATCAAAAAACGCGTTGTCCACCTTTTTGCGATATGGGGCCGCCCGATGCAGCAAATGTCACGAATTCAGCAGCTTGAGACCACCGACATCCGCCACTCGATCAGCCGTGAGGCCATCATTGGCCACGAAACGACCTGGAAAGTGTCCAACCTGGGCGCCGTCCAGAGCCGGCACGGTTACGACGAAGGGTTGCTTGACTACATCCGACAGGAAGCGCTGCGCCTGAAGGCCAAGCGGGCGATGCACAAGCATCTCAACCTCACCTTCATCACCGGCGCCGACCGTTTCATCCCGGAGATCAAGGAACTGATCAACGATCCTCTGCGTCTCGAGCGCCTGAGCGACCTGGCCGGTACCCGTCTCGAGCCCTACCCCTTCTCGGTGGTCGGCTCCACCGTGACCTTCATGGGCCCGAACGACGGCGCGGTCGACTGGCACTGCGACGGCGTTCCGGTGACCGAGCTCATCCCCCTCTCGATCAGCGACCCGATCGTCGGCGGCGAGCTTGAGATTTTCCTGGGCAACTGCGAGATCGGCAAGGCCAAGACCGACCGCGGCGAGCTGCTGCCGCCGGACAAGATGCTGAAGTTGCCGCACAAGGTGGGCTACAGCACGCTCGGGCAGTTCGTCGGCATCCTGCACCGCACCGTCCCGATCCAGATCGGCGAGCGGGTGACCCTGGTGCTCAACATGCGCTCGGTCGAGAAGCCCTACATCGACGACAACCGGATGTTCTACCTGGCCGCCGACAACGACCACGAGAACGACTGGATCTCCGAGATGGCCGAGGACGTGTGGAACCGGCAGCTGCCGGCCTATCGCGCCTTCGAGGCCCGCCGCGAGGCACTGGCCGAGGAAGCTGCCCTCGCCAGCCTGCCGCTGCCCCGCACGGCGATCGATCCGATGGTGAGGAGTAACTGGTGAACCGACGGGCACTGGCGTTTGCGTTCGGTGCTATCTGTTTCTGGTCAAGTAATGCGGTCGTCGCCAAGTTCACGCTTCGTGGACTGGCCGTCGAACAGGTTCAGTTCCTGCAGTTCGTCGGGGCGACAGCCGTCTTCTTCCTGATCAGTCGGGTCGGACGGTCAAGCGACAAAACGACTGGGACCGCAAGGTCTCCCGGGGGGCGGGTCGGCGTCTTCGCCCTGACCCTCGGACTGATCGGTCTCTGCGGCACCATGGTATTCCAGTACCTGGCCTTTGCCGCCGGGCCGATCGCCCAGGTCAATCTCATCGCCTATTCCTGGCCGCTGCTCTCGGCGGTGCTGGTGATAGCGATGGGCGCCAGTCGCCATCCCTTCCGACTGTTCCTGATCTCTCTGATCGGTTTCATCGGTGTCTCGCTGCTGATCAGCGGCGGGTCGGAAACCGACTGGAGCGATACCAACCTCTGGGGCATCTGCGCGGCGACGCTCTCGGCGCTCTGCATGGCGGTCTATACCGTCGCCATCGGACGCACCGGCTGCTCCTCCGCCGCGCTGCTGCTCCCAGCGTCTTTGACCGGACTCGCGGGAACGCTGGTCTGGTGCCTGCTGAAGGGGGCGCCTTGGGCAGCGCCGGAACTGATCCCTCTCGGCCTCTACCTTGGTGCTGGACCGATGGGCCTCGGCTATCTGCTGTGGACCGCCGCCCTGCGCCATGACAACGCCGGCCGCGTTGCCATCTTCGGCTACGCCACGCCGGTTCTCTCAACCTTGTGGCTGCTGATCTCCGGGGAACATCTCACCACCGCTATGGCTATCGGTGGCGTCCTGGTGATCGCCAGCTGCACTTTGATCGGGACACGATTGAACAATGTATCAGCATCAGCCCGTCGCGCTTGAGAATCAGGCTCAGTCCATCGCCAGCGGCCTGAACGACCGCTATGGCGCCACCGCCCGCCTGCAAGCGGCGCTCTGCGCCTGTCAGGCCATCGATGAGCGCGATATCGAGGCCTGCCGCCTCTGGCGTCTGGTCCTCGACCTGCTCGACCTGCAGGATGCCAGCACCCAGCGGCAGAACTGAAATGCGGCCTCCCGCAGGAATTGTGCCTGCGGGAGGCGCTCCGCCCGCGCCTTTTCGCCTTTAGGATTCCTAAATAGGTATTTCGCCGAAACTATTCGATGCTGCTTACAGGTTAGCAACTCACCCGTAGGTAGCTTCAATGCCACATCCAATCGACATCCACGTAGGAACTCAGGTCCGCACCTTGAGGCAAAGGCGCGAGATCTCCCTGGTCGATCTGAGTATCGTCCTGGAAGTTCCGCGTGAGCAGATTGAGAACTACGAGCATGGTATTGAGCGCATCAGCTCCAGTCATCTTTGGGAACTAGCCGGTATTTTCGGCGTACCGGTTGAGGTCTTTTTCGAGGGTATCGAGGACAGCGACGATTCTTCCGATGACGAGGCCGATGATTTCGAGGCCTCCGAGGATATGTCGGACTCCCTGGCGCAGGCGGGTGGGGCCCCTGCAGCCATTACCATCGAGATGCTGGCAAGCAGCGAGATCGAGTTGGACCTGTTCGATCTGGTGCGTCCCTCCCCCCTGGGGAGAGGGCGGCACTAGAAACCTGTCTTGCTAGGCGGCGGGTACGTTTCAAGTCGGCGGATACATCCGACGGCGGCGCAAGTTAGTCGGCGGATGGCAACCGGCCGGATCTGTGGCGGCAGATCCGGCCGGCTTGCTTTTGGCGGTCAGGGGCCCCGCAGCGACGGCAGTAGGAAGCGGGTCGCCACCGCCACCGGCAGTTGCCAGGCGTCCGGCCTGTTGTAGTTGCCGGCCAGCACGACCAGCACCAGGTCCAGGGCCGGGTAGAGCTGCAGCCGCTGCCCGCCGTTGCCGAAGGCCGCCACCCACCTGAGGCCGACGCGCGGGTCGCTCAACCACCACTGAAAGCCATAGGACAGCCCCTCTTCGCAGGCGACCTGCGGCGCCAGCGCCTGCTCCAGCCAGGCGGCCGGCACGACCTGCCGCCCGCCCCAGCGCCCCTGCTGCAGGACCATCTGCCCCACGCGGGCCAGGTCCGCCGGCGCCAACCGGCACCCGGAAGCGGCGGCCGCTTCGCCATCCGAACCCGTGATCCACTCGGAGTCGCGGATGCCCAGCGGCGCGAAGAGCCGCTCGCGGGCAAAGCCATGAAGGTCCCGGCCGCTGCCCTGCGCAATCAGGCGCCCCAGCAGCGCGGTCGTCCCGCCGCAGTAGGCCCAGGCCTCGCCCGGGTCCCGCTCCATCGGCTGCTCCAGCACGAAGCGGCAGCGCTCCGGCGCCATTTCCATCGCGATCTCGCTGTTGCGCGGGTCGCTGTAGGGCAGCGACTCGTCCCACGCCGTGCCCAGGGTCATGGTCAGGGCATGGCGCAGCGTCATGGCCCGCCGCCGCGAATCGGCGGCGAGATCGACGCAGGCGGGAAAGCACTCGAGCAGCGACGCCCCGAGCGGCGGCACCAGCCCTTCCTCCAGCGCGATGCCGTAGAGCAGTCCCACCAAGCTCTTGGAAACCGACCGCAGATCGTGCAGCGTCTCCGGCGCGAAGGCCACGCGACCCAGGGGCGTACCCCACCGCTCGTCCTCGCCGGCATAGCAGCGCAGCAGGGCGAGATGCCCGTGGCGCAGCACCGCCACGCCGTGCAGTCCGGGGAGGGCGCCGGACGCCACGGCCTCGTCGAGTCGTTCGCCCAGGGCCGGATCGATCGCCAGCGACTCCGGGCTTGCCGCCGTCAGTTCCTGCGGCATGGCCGCCCTCCCTATACTTAGGCCGCCGGCCGCCGGACCGCCTACGCGTCGCCAACCGCGGGCCGATAGGTGCCGAAGAACCAGCGGTGGCCCTCGAGGTCGAGGGCGCCGTAGTCGCGCGACCCGTAGTCGGTGTCGCGCAGCTCCATGGTGATGGTCGCACCGGCGGCCTTGGCGCGCTCGTGATGCGGATCGGCGGCATCGACCGCGACGTAGGTGGTCTGCGCGGCGGCCGGCTGATCGAGGGGGCTCATCATGCCGAGCGCCTCGTTGCAGCCCCCCAGCATGACGATGCCGTCGCCGTAGGCCAGTTCGGCGTGCTTGATGGCGCCGTCCTCGGCGCGCGCCACCGTCTGCTCGGAAAAGCCGAAGGCGCGGCAGAGCCAGGCAATCGCGGCGGCCGGGTCGCGGTAGGCCAGGACAGGATAGAAGGTCGGCTTGGTCATCGGTCCATGTCTCCTCTTGTGGAGGCAACAGCTAAGCGCCCGCAGGCCGCTGGGTCTTGGACGAAATTGACCTCGCCGCCGCTCAGCCGGCCGCCGCCGCCAGGCCGCGGGCGGGCGGCCGGCCGGCCAGAGCGCGGTACTCGCGCACGAGGTGGGCCTGATCGCAGAAGCCGGCATCGAGCGCCAGCGACGCCCAATCCGGCCGGCCGCCGGCAACGGCGGCCAGCGCCTGCGCCCGGTTGAATCGCAGGACCCGCGCGTAGGTTTTCGGGGTGACACCCAGTTCGCGGCGGCTGACGGCGATCAGGTGGCGGTGGCTGACGCCGGCCGCCGCGGCAAGGGCGGCGATGGCGACCCCGCCGTGCGCCGCCTTCAACTGCCGGTCGAGCCAGTCGGCGAGCTGCCAGGAGCGGCCGGTCAGGAGGGCCTCGGCCGCCGCGGCGCGCTCCAGCAGCAGGCGGTCCATGATGGCGAAGCGCGCCGGCCAGTCCGGTGCCTCCGCCAGCCGGCTGCGCAGCCTCTCGGCGGCCGCGCCGAGCAGCGCCTCGAGGTCGGCACAGCGGTTGCTCAGCGAATCCATCGGCAGGCCGAGGAAGAGCCGGGCGCCGAGCGGCGTGAAGTCGACCTGCAGGCAGTGCGACAGGGCGGTGGAGCGATTGGCGGCGCGAGCCTCGCCGAAGCCGGCCAGGAAGGACTTGAAGCGCTGCCAGCCGGCTGCGGTCCCAGGATAGTCGATCTCGAAGGGAGCGGCGAAGTTCACCACCAGGACCGCCTTGGGGGCCGGCGGCTCGAGGCGCGCCCGCAGGATCCGGCAGCTCCTCGCGGAAGCCGCCGTAGCGCAGGACGAAGGCCGCCAGCCGCGGATCGGCGGGCGACTGGATCATGTCGAAGGCAGCGGCATCGCTGCGATGGCGGACAAGCCGGGCCGGGGGGGCGCCGTCGGGCATGGTCGTCTCCCTCCTCGCGTTATCCTGCGGCAGGAAGCGGCCGGTTGGAAGTCACCGCGCGCCCGGCGGCCTGGCGGGCCGGACGAAAATCGGCGAGGGGCCTGGCCCCCTACTCCTTCATCACCTGCTCTTTGGCCACCGAGACCAGCTGGTCCATGTGGTGGCGGATGCGATGGGCCGACATCTCGACGCCGGCCGCCTGGAAGTCCGCCAGCACCTTCTGCAGCACGTCGTCATCGCCCGGCGCCTCGAAGTCCGACATCACGACTTCCTTGGCGTAGGCGTCTGCCGCCTCGCCCTGCTTGCCGAGTTCGGCAGCCGCCCAGAGGCCGAGCAGCTTGTTACGCCGATTGGTGACGCGGAACTGCAGGTCCTGGTCATGCTTGTACTTGTCCTCGAAGGCCCTCTCGCGGTCGTCGAAGCTGGTCATCGGCGCATACTCTCATGGCTGTTGCAGTCGAAATCGGCAGGGGTTAGGTGGCAGGTTCCGGCCGTTGACGCAAGAGAAGGCTCGCGGCGCCCCGCCGATCGGCTAAAAGAGGGCGCATGTGCTCCGTGGTCCTCCTGCGACGCCCCGGCCATCCCTGGCCGCTCCTGCTGGCCGCCAATCGCGACGAGCGCGCCGGCCGGTCCTGGCGCGCGCCGGGCCGCCATTGGCCGGATCGTCCCGAGATCGTCGCCGGCCTCGACCTGACGGCCTTCGGAAGCTGGATGGGCCTGAACGATGACGGCCTGGTCGCCTGCGTCCTGAACCGGCGCGGCACTCTCGGCCCGGCGGCGGGCAAGCGCTCGCGCGGCGAACTGGTGCTCGAGGCGCTGGACCACGCCCGCGCCGGCGAGGCCGCCCTGGCGCTGGCCGACCTCGACCCCCGGGCCTATCGCAGCTTCAACCTGCTGCTGGCCGATGAGGAGCAGGCCTTCTGGCTGCGCCTCGGCGAGGGCGACCCCGGAATCGCGGTCCATCCGGTCCCCAGCGGCCTCTCGATGCTGACGGCCGGCGACCTGAACGACCCCGGCAATGCCCGCATCGCGCGCTTCCGGCCGGCTTTCGAGCAAGCGGAGGTACCGCAGCCCGAGGCCGGCGCCGCCGGCTGGTCCGCCTGGCAGGCGCTGCTGGCGACGCGCGACCCGGCGGAGCCTGCCGCCGGCATGAGCGTCTCCGGTGCCGAAGACTTCGCCACCGTCTCCTCCAGCCTGCTGGCCTTGCCCCGCCGGCCACAGACCATGAATGAACAACCGCGCACGCCGATCTGGCTGTTCGCCGCCGGCGCGCCCGACGCCGCAGCCTACGAGGCCATCGCACTCTAAGCCCCTGGACTCGGGCCGTCCCAGGGCGGAGGCTGGCGGTGCCAACGGGAGGATCGTCTCTTGGGTCGACTGCACCGCCTCCTCGCCGCCCTGGTCCTGCTGCTCCTGCCGGTCGCCGCCGCGGCCCAGCAGGGGCCCACGCTGGTGACCGTCGCCGGCGCGATCGGCGAGACCAACCGCGGCCCCTTCGACCCCTTCCATGACGCCCACCTGGCCCGCCTGGTCGATCCCTTCGAGCGGGCCTATGCGCTCGATGCCGCCGCGCTCGGCGCCTTGCCGCAGCAGAGCCTGACGGTGCAGTACCCCGATTGGGACGGGCAGGACCACCGCTTCACCGGCCCCAGCGTGGCCGACCTGCTGGCCCTGGTCGGCGCCGAGGGGGCGGCCGTGACCTTCATGGGACTGGACGGCTACAGCGCCCGCTACGAACGGGCGGTCCTGGAGAAGGCCAACTTCCTGCTGGCCACCCATATGGACGGCGCCGCGCTCGGTCTCGGCGGTTTCGGCCCGGCCTGGCTGATGGTCTCGCCGGAGATCGAGCCGGCCTTTCCGGACGGCAAGGCGAGCGACAGCGGCCTGGCTACGAAGGCAAGGCCAAGATCCTCTTCGAGGGGCCGGAGCCCGGAACGCTCGTCCAGTACTTCAAGGACGACGCCACCGCCTTCAACAACCAGAAGAAGGGAACGATCACCGGCAAGGGGGTGCTGAACAACCGCATCTCCGAGTTCATCATGACCCGGTTGTCGGAGATCGGCGTCCCGACGCATTTCATGCGCCGCCTGAACATGCGCGAGCAGCTGGTGCGCGAGGTCGAGATCATTCCGGTCGAGGTGGTCGTGCGCAACGTCGCCGCCGGCACCTTCTCCAAGCGCCTCGGGATCGAGGAAGGCACCGTGCTGCCGCGGTCGATCGTCGAGTTCTACTACAAGAGCGACGAGCTCGACGATCCGCTGGTCTCCGAGGAGCACATCACCGCCTTCGGCTGGGCCACGCCGCCGGAGCTCGACGACGTCATGTCGCTGGCGCTGCGCATCAACGACTTCCTGTCGGGCCTGTTCCGGGCATCGGCCTCCGGCTGGTCGACTTCAAGCTGGAGTTCGGCCGCCTCTGGGAAGAGGAGGAGATGCGCATCGTCCTGGCCGACGAGATCAGCCCCGATTCCTGCCGGCTTTGGGACATCAAGACCAACGAGAAGCTGGACAAGGACCGCTTCCGCCGCGACCTGGGCAAGGTGGAGGAGGCCTATCAGGAGGTCGCCCGCCGCCTGGGCGTCCTGCCCGAGGCCGGACCGCATGGACATCGAAGGGCCGCGTGCGATCCAGTAGACGCGCCGCGCCCGATGCCCCGGCGGCAGCTTGTCTCAGCCGGATGGCCAGGGTCAGGCTCAACCGGCAGTGTGCCCGCCTCGCAGATCCGCGTCCGGAAACCTTGCTACGGAGATCCGGCCATGAAAGCCCGCGTGCACGTCACCCTGAAGCCAGCCGTCCTCGATCCCCAGGGCAGCGCCATCAAGCATGCCCTCGAATCCCTCGGGTTCAAGGGCGTCGGCCAGGTCCGCCAGGGCAAGCTGATCGAGATCGAGCTGGACGAGAGCGACGGCCGCAGCGCCGAGGCGCAGGTCGAGGCCATGTGCAAGCAGCTGCTGGTCAACGACGTGATCGAGACCTACCGGCTCGAACTGGAAGGCTGAAAGGAGGGCTGCGCGGAACATGAAGAGCGCCGTCATCGTCTTTCCCGGATCGAACTGCGACCGCGACGCGGCCGTGGCGCTCGAGGCCGCGCTGGGCAAGGCGCCCATCATGGTCTGGCACAAGGAGAGCGAGCTGCCGGCGGTCGACCTCATCGTCCTGCCGGGCGGCTTCGCCTATGGCCACTACCTGCGCGCCGGCGCCATGGCCGCCCATTCCCCGGCGATGCGCGAGACCGTGAAGCGGGCCGACAGAGGGCGTCGCCGGTGCTGGGCATCTGCAACGGCTTCCAGATCCTCACCGAGGCTCGGCTTCTGCCCGGCGCCCTGATGCGCAATCGCAGCCTGCGCTACATCTGCCGCGACGTGACGATCCGCGTCGAGACCAGCCAGTCGCTCTTCACCAGCCGCTACGAGGAGGGCCAGGCGCTGCGCATCCCGATGGCCCACCACGACGGCTGCTACACCATCGACGAAGACGGCCGGAAGCGGCTCGAGGACCAGAGCCAGATCGCCTTCCGCTACTGCGCCTCCGACGGCAGCGTGACTCCGGAGGCCAATCCGAACGGTTCGCAATCCAACATCGCCGGCGTGTTCAACGAGTCGAAGACGGTGCTCGGCCTGATGCCGCATCCCGAGCGACTGGCCGATGCGGAACTGGGGGGCGACGACGGCCGCCCCTTCTTCGAAGGCCTCGTCGAGGCCCTCTCGTGACGGCGATGCCGCCCGCGACCGACGGCAGGACGGAGAACAGCATGACATCCTCCCTCACCCGCAGGCTCCTGACCCTGCTGCTCTGCCTGTGGCCCCTCGGCGCCGCGAGCGCGCAGTCGGTCGAGCAGCGCTACGAGGCGTCGCAGAAGCTCTTCGACCGCATGGTCTATCTCGAGCAGCGCTTCGACACCGACCTGAAGAACCTCTATGCGGACAGCGCCCGGATCGTGGTCTTGGAGCTTCGCGGCGACAAGCGCTACAAGACCGAGATGACCGGCGCCGACTACAAGGAGCTGATCGACTCCTACCTGCCGACCGCCGCCATCGGCGGCCAGTGGTTCACCTACTCCAACGTCTCCATCGCGCCGGAGGGCGATACGCGCATGCGCATCCTCGCCTCGCGCAAGTCGCACAAGACCGGCGAAGCCTTTCCCTACCAGGTTCTCGTCGGCCCCAGCCCGGGCGGTTCCTGGCTGATCTACGAAGAGACCTCGATGGTGCGCCCCTAGGGCGGCGCCGCGCTCCCCCTTCCCAGCAACGACCGGCCAGCCCCCACCCGTGACAGACGACATCGAGATCACCGACGCCATCGTCGCCGAGCACGGCCTCTCGGACGCTGAGTTCGGCCTTGCCGTGCAGATCCTCGGCCGGCGTCCGAACCTGCTCGAGCTCGGCATCTTCTCGGTCATGTGGTCGGAGCACTGCTCCTACAAGTCGTCGAAGAAGTGGCTGAAGACCCTGCCGACCAGCGGCGCCTGCGTCATCCAGGGCCCGGGCGAGAATGCCGGCGTGATCGACATCGGCGACGGGCTGGCGGCGATCTTCAAGATCGAGAGCCACAACCACCCGAGCTTCATCGAGCCCTACCAGGGCGCGGCGACCGGCGTCGGCGGCATCCTGCGCGACGTCTTCACCATGGGCGCGCGGCCGATCGCCAACCTGAACGCGCTGCGCTTCGGCGCGCCGGACCACCCCAAGACCCGCCACCTGGTGGCCGGCGTGGTCGCCGGCATCGGCGGCTACGGCAACTGCGTCGGCGTGCCGACCGTCGGCGGCGAAGTGAACTTCCACCCGGCCTACAACGGCAACATCCTGGTCAACGCCATGACCGTGGGCCTCGCCCCGACCGACAAGATCTTCTATTCCGCCGCCGCCGGCATCGGCAATCCGGTGGTCTACGTCGGCTCCAAGACCGGCCGCGACGGCATCCACGGCGCCACCATGGCGTCGGCCGAGTTCGACGATAAGAGCGAGGAGAAGCGCCCGACCGTGCAGGTCGGCGACCCCTTCGTCGAGAAGCTGCTGATCGAGGCCTGCCTGGAGCTGATGGCGACCGACGCCATCGTCGCGATCCAGGACATGGGCGCGGCCGGCCTGACCTCGTCTTCCTTCGAGATGGCCTCCAAGGGCGGTTGCGGCGTCGAGCTCCAGCTCGACAAGGTGCCGATGCGCGAGGCCGGCATGACGCCCTACGAGATGATGCTCTCGGAGAGCCAGGAGCGCATGCTGATGATCCTGAAGCCCGGCCGCGAGGAGATGGCCCGGGCGATCTTCGAGAAGTGGGACCTCGACTTCGCGGTCATCGGCAAGCTGACCGACAGCGGCCGCATGGTCCTGACCTTCCACGGCGCAACGGTCGGCGACCTGCCGATCGACCCGCTGGCGCAGGCCTCGCCCGAGTACGACCGCCCCTGGATGCCGACGCCGCGCCAGCCGCCCGCTGGAGGCGCGCGAGCCTGCCCGAGCGGTCGACCCGGCCGAGGCGCTGCGCCCCTGATGGCCTCGCCCGACCTCTGCTCGCGCCGCTGGATCTGGGAGCAGTACGACCACATGGTCATGGCCGACACGGTCGGCAGGCCCGGCGGCGACGCCGGCGTGGTGCGCGTGCACGGCACCGGCAAGGCGCTGGCCGTGACCAGCGACTGCACGCCGCGCTATTGCCTGGCCGACCCGGTCGAGGGCGGCCGCCAGGCGGTGGCCGAGACCTGGCGGAACCTGACGGCGACCGGCGCCCGGCCGCTGGCGGTGACCAACAACCTCAACTTCGGCAACCCGCGAGAAGCCCGAGATCATGGGCCAGATGGTCGGCGCCATCCAGGGCATGGGCGAGGCCTGCCGCGCGCTCGACTATCCGGTCGTCTCCGGCAATGTCTCGCTCTACAACGAGACCAACGGCCAGGCGATCCTGCCGACCCCGGTGATCGGCGGCGTCGGCCTGCTGGAGAAGACCAGCCACGCCACCGCGCCGGCCCTGCCGGCCGAGGGCCTGACGCTGATCCTGCTGGGCGAGACCCTCGGGCATCTCGGCCAGTCGCTCTATCTGCGCGAGCTGCTCGGCCGCGAGGAGGGCGCGCCGCCGCCGGTCGACCTGACGGCCGAGCGCCGCAATGGCGACCTGGTCCGCGCGCAGATCCGCGCCGGGCATGTCGCCGCCTGCCACGACCTGGCCGATGGCGGCCTGGCGGTGGCGGCCGCGGAAATGGCGCTGGCCGGCGACATCGGGGTCACACTCACCCCCCCTGAAGACAAGGACCTGCCACTGCACGGCTGGCTGTTCGGCGAGGATCAGGCGCGCTACCTTGTCGCGACGGCCGATCCGGAGGCCCTCCTGGCCGCGGCGGCCGCGGCCGGCGTGCCGGCGACGACCGTCGGGCGCAGCGGCGGCGACGCGTTGACCTTGCCGGAAGGCGGCGCCATATGGCGCTCCGAGCTCAGGGCGGCCCACGAGGCGTGGCTGCCGGCCCTGATGTCCGGCGAGCTGGCCTAGCCGGACGGGCCGGGCGGGCGGCGGCAGAGTGGCAAGAGGAGTGCGGCGATGGCAATGAACGCGGGCGAGATCGAGGCGCTGATCAAGGATGCCTTGCCGGATGCGCAGGTCACCATCGAGGACCTGCGGGGCGATGGCGACCACTACGCGGCCTATGTCGTCTCGGCCTCCTTCAAGGGCAAGAGCCGGGTGCAGCAGCACCAGATGGTCTACGAGGCCCTGCAAGGGACGGATGGGTAGCGAACTGCACGCCCTGGCGCTGCAGACCTCCGCGCCCAAGGACTGAGGGAAAGGACGACCCGAGCGATGGACGCGAAAGAGTACGATCAATCAGATTTTCGAACGCATCCGCAAGGAAATCGACCGACAACGACGTGGTGCTCTTCATGAAGGGCACCCCGGTCTTCCCGCAGTGCGGCTTCTCCGCCGCCGTGGTCCAGGTGCTGAACCACCTGGGCGTCAAGTTCAAGGGCGTCGACGTGCTGCAGGACCCGGGCCTGCGCCAGGGCATCAAGGATTTCAGCAAAGTGGCCGACCGTGCCGCAGCTCTACGTGAAGGGCGAGTTCGTCGGCGGCTGCGACATCATCCGCGAGATGTTCCAGTCGGGCGAGCTGTCCGAGCTGCTCACCACCCGCGGCGTGGAGGCCACGCCGGCCGCCTGAACCCGGATGCGGACGGCCGGCGGCCGTCCGCTCCGCGCGCTTTCGGCCCGCTTTGATCGGCCTGGCCGGCCGCATGCCCTATAGTCGTCGGAGCCCCCAATCGCCTTGGAGACTCCGGCCATGAAAATTTCCTGCCTCCCCGTCCTGGCCGTGCTGCTGCTGTCCGCCAACGGCGCCGCAGCCGACGGCTTCCGCATCGACATACCCCGCGGCGACGCGGTCCGCGCCATCGGCGGCACCACGGTCGGCGACCTGCCGGTCGGCGGCAGCGGCTACATTCCCGCCGGCTTCTATGGCTGGTGCGTCGAAGGCAGCCAGCTCTACGTGCCGCTCGACACGCAGCTGGTGGATGCCGATTCCTACGACGCCTTCATGGAAGTGACGCTGCTGCAGGGCGGCCAGGTGGCCCTCACGAGCTACGAGATCGACTTCCCGGCCGTCGACTTCGACTACAACCTGCACTTTCCCACCTGCCGCGACCTGGTCGAGGCTGGCGCGATCTCCTCGCCGCAGGGCTACGAGGTGGCGACGATCGACGGCACCACGTCGCTCAGCGCCTGGATCAATGCCAAGTCCGGCCGCCGGCCGCAGCTGCCGAAGTTCTGATCCCTCCGCGATAGCCTGCGGCCGCCGGTAATCGCTGCTTGCCGTGACGGCGCCCAGCCGGCAACTTTCCGGCTCGGGGATGGCAACGGGGCGGGTCATGGCTGAGCAGAGCGACGGATCGTCGTCGACGGTCCGCTACGAGGCGTCGGACCGTCCGCCACACCGCCTGGCCGCCGCGCTCGGCGGGCAGTCGGTCGCGCTGATCGTCGCCGGCATCGTCCTGACCCCGGTCATCGTACTGCGGGCCGGCGGCGCCAGCGCGGAAAGCACCGCCTGGGCGATCTTCATGGCACTGCTGATCAGCGGCATCACCACCGTCATCCAGGCCCGGCCGCTCTGGAGGATCGGCGCCGGCTACGTGCTCTTCATGGGTACCTCCGGCGCCTTCATCTCCGTTGCCGTCTCGGCGATCCAGTCCGGCGGCATGGCCCTGCTGACGACCCTCATCGTCGTCGCCTCGCTGATGCAGTTCCCGCTGGCCAGCAACCTCGGACTCTTGCGCCGGATCATCACGCCGACCGTTGGCGGCACAGCGATCATGCTGATCGCCGTGACGGTCATGCCGATCGCCTTCGATCTCCTGACCCTGGGCCCGCAGGGCGTGGAGATCACCAGCCACGGGGCGCCTGCCAGCGCACTCGTGACCTTCGTCATCATTGTCGGCATCTCGATCTTCGGCGCCCGGCGCTGGCGCCTCTGGTCGCCGCTCATCGGCCTGGTGGCCGGCTGCGCCGTCGCCTCCCTCTTCGGCCTGCTCGACTGGAGTTCCCTCGCCAGCGCCGCCTGGATCGGCCTGCCGGACATGGCCTGGCCGGGCTTGGACCTCACCTTCGGGCCGGCCTTCTGGGAACTCCTGCCCTCTTTCCTGATCGTCACCCTGGTCGGCGCCATCGAGACCTTCGGCGACGGCATCGCCATCCAGCGCGCGTCCTGGCGCCGGCCCCGCGCGGTGGACTACCGCGCCGTGCAGGGCGCGGTCTACGCCGACGGCCTCGGCAACCTGCTCTCCGGCCTGGCCGGCACGCTGCCCAACACCACCTACTCGACCTCGATCGCCGTGGTCGACATGACCGGCGTGGCAGCCCGCCGGGTGGCGATCTGGGGCGGCGTCTTCCTGGTCGCGCTCGCCTTCTCGCCGAAGCTGGCGAGCCTGCTGCTGGCCGTGCCCAGCCCGGTCGCCGGCGCCTACATCGTGGTGCTGCTGGTGTTGCTCTTCATGCACGGCCTGACCCTGGTCACGGAAGAGGGCATGACCTACGAGAAGACGCTGATCGTCGGCCTCGCCTTCTGGCTCGGCGTCGGCTTCCAGGACAAGGACATCTTCTACGACTTCCTGCCCGGCTGGGCGGCAGCCCTGCTGAGCAACGGCATGACCGCCGGCACGCTGGTGGCCATCATCCTGACGGTGCTGCTCAACTTGAAGCGCGGCCGCCGCCGGCGCCTGCAGGTCCCGATGGCCAGCGCCTCGGTGCCGCAGGTGCAGGACTTCGTGGAGCGCGTGGCCCGCAAGGCGGACTGGGATGCCGCGGCGAGCGGACGCCTGCAGCTGGCCGCGGAGGAGGCGCTGCTGGTGATGCTGCAGGACGACACCGGCGGGCGCAGCCTCACCATCGACGCGCGCGTCGACGAAGCCGCCATCGAGCTCGACATCGTGGCGACGCCGCTCGGCGCCAACCTGGAGGACCTGCTGGCGCACTTCTCGGCCCACCACGCGGCGGCGCCGGAAGAGGCGGTGTCCTACCGCATCCTCGCCTCGATCGTCGACGAACTGCGCCATCGGCAGTTCCACGGCGTCGACTTCGTCACCCTCAGGATCTCCAGCCGGCCCCGCATCGCGATGATGGCGCCGATCTGACGCGGCCGCGGCGGACAACGAAAAAGGGCCGCACCCGGGGTGCGGCCCTTTTCCATTTCCAGCAGAACCGGGATCAGCGCGAGTAGAACTCGACCACCAGGTTCGGCTCCATCTGCACGGCGTAGGGCACGTCGGCCAGCTTCGGGGTGCGCATGAAGCGGGCGCGGCGCTCGCCGATGTTGATCTCGACGTAGTCGGGTACTTCGCGCTCGGAGGAGTCGATGGCGGCCAGCACCAGCGGCAGGTCGCGGCTCTTGGCGCGGATCTGGATCTCGTCGCCCTCCTTCACCTGATAGGAGGGGATGGTGACGCGCTTGCCGTTCACCGTGACGTGGCCATGGTTCACGAACTGGCGCGCGGCGAAGACCGTCGGCACGAACTTGGCGCGGTAGACCAGGGCATCGAGGCGGCGCTCCAGCAGGCCGACGAGGTTCTCGCCGGTGTCGCCCTTGCGGCGCGCGGCCTCCTCGTAATAGCGGCGGAACTGGCGCTCGCCGATCGAGCCGTAGTAGCCCTTCAGCTTCTGCTTCGCCATCAGCTGGGTGCCGAAATCGGTCGGCTTCTTGCGGCGTTGGCCGTGCTGGCCGGGGCCGTAGGAGCGCTTGTTGACCGGGCTCTTCGGGCGACCCCAGAGGTTGACGCCGAGGCGGCGGTCGATCTTGTACTTGGAATTCTCGCGCTTCGACATGAAGCGTCGCTCCTTCTTGCTTCGGGCGGGCCCTAGGATGCGGCCGGGCGCCACTGGTTTGTCCCGGTAGTCCGTCCTGGAGCCCCTGTGGCCTCAGGCGGCGGGGCGAAAGCCAAGGGCTTCCGCCCGGCGTTCCCGGGAAGAGTGGCCGGAGGTATGGCGATCCGGGCGCGGCTTGTCAAGCCACGCGGCCGGCCAGCCGGCGGGGCGCGGCGGATGGCAGCCCCCGGCCCGGGACGGTACCCAGGCGCGGGCAAAGCCGCTAGTCCTGGCCGCCATGGAAGCCGACCGCGCCAATCGCCTCAAGGGCCTCGCCATCGTCACGCTGGCGATCTTCGTGCTGACGCCCGACAGCCTGCTGGTGCGGCTGAGCGACAGCGACCCCTACGGCCTGATGGTGGTCCGCGGGCTGCTGATGGCACTGACCCTCACCGCCGCCCTGGCGATCATCCACGGGCCGGGCCGCCTCGCCGGGCTGATCCGCGCCATGGGCTGGCCGGGGCTTTGGGCGACGCTGCTCTACGGCAGCGGCAACCTGCTCTTCATCATCGCCCTGGAGCACACCTCGGTCGCCAACGTGCTGGTGATGATCGCCACCGAGCCGGTCTTCGCCGCGGTCTTCGCCTGGCATTTCCTGCGCGAGCCGCTGGGATGGCCGACCGCCCTGGCGATCCTCGGCGGCCTCGCCGGGATCGGCGTCGTGGTCAGCGACAGCCTGGGCCAGCCGACACTTTCCGGCGACATCGCGGCGCTGGGCTGTTCCCTGGCGATGGCCGGCTTCTTCGTCATGCTGCGCGCCCGCCGGCGGATCAACATGATCCCGGCGGTGGCGCTGAGCGGATTCGTCAGCTCCGCCCTGGCGCTGGTTCTCCTGCTGGCGGCAGGCCCGGGCCTTGCGGTCATCGCCGGCTACGGCGCCGGCCAATGGGGCTGGATCGTGCTGAACGCCGCGGTCGTGCTGCCGCTCGCCTTCGGCCTCATGGCCGTCGGGCCGCGCTACCTGCCGGCCGCCGAGATCGGCCTGCTGCTGCTGCTGGAGACCGTGCTCGGCCCCCTCTGGGTCTGGTGGGCCCTGGGGGAGGTGCCGCGGGACGCCACCCTGCTCGGCGGCGGCATCGTGCTGCTGACGCTGCTGCTGCACACCCTCTGGCAGCTGCGGCCGCGGCAGCGCGCCGCGGCCTAGCCAGCGCCTAGGACTCCTCCTCGCCGCCGCGGAAGCCGCGCGGGCCGCCGAAGCGCAGCGCCTTGATCATCCCGAAGAGGGTGCGCAGCTCCTGCTCGGTCGGCGTCATGCGGGCGAAGAC
The DNA here is from genome assembly GCA_942492185.1 of uncultured Alphaproteobacteria bacterium. Classification (GTDB taxonomy): domain Bacteria; phylum Pseudomonadota; class Alphaproteobacteria; order Kiloniellales; family JACOMY01; genus CALOEA01. Next base: position 57,414 of record CALOEA010000006.1, on the reverse strand, counting down.
GGCTTCGAGGTTGCGTTCCATGTGCGGCCGCTTCTCCGGCGGGTGGAAGAAGCCGACCTCCTCGAGATGGCCCATCAGGCGGGTGAGGAAATTGGTGAAGGCCGCGCGATCCGCCAGCGGCGAGTCGCCCAGCAGCAGGCGATCGGGCGCCGTCCGGTCCGCCGCCAGCCACCACTCGTAGCCGACCAGCAGCACCGCCTGCGCCAGGTTCAGCGAGGCGAATTCCGGATTCAGCGGCACGGTGATGAGGGCATCGGCGAAGGCCAGGTCCTCGTTCTCCAGTCCGGTGCGTTCCGGGCCGAAGAGGATGCCGCAGTGGGCGCCCTCGGCGCCCAGCTGGCGGATCTCCGCCGCCGCGGCGCGCGGCGTCAGGACCCGCTTCACCATCCAGCGCGGCCGCCACGTGGTGGCATAGACCCGCTGCAGGCCGGCGACCGCGGTGGTGACGTCGTCATAGACCCGCGCCGTCTCCAGCAGCGCGGCGGCACCCGAGGCGGCCGGCGCGGCATGGGGGTTGGGCCAGCCCTCGCGCGGCGCCACCAGGCGCAGGTCGGCGAGGCCGGTGTTCATCATCGCCCGCGTGGCGGTGCCGATGTTCACGCCCAGCTGCGGGCGCACCAGGATGACGGCCGGCGGCGGCGCGGCGCCGGCCCGCTCCGGCTGCGTGTCCTCGCTCACAGCGCGGCCGGCTTGGCGCCGTCGCGGTAGAGCTTCCAGGTGACCGAGTCGAACAGCGCGTTGAAGGAGGCGTCGATGATGTTCGGCGAGACCCCGACGGTGGTCCAGCGGCGCTTGCCGTCGCCGCTCTCGATCATCACCCGCGTGACCGCCTCCGTACCGGCCTCGGGGGTGAGGATTCGCACCTTGTAGTCCAGCAGCTTCAGCGTCTCGAGCCCGGGATAGCGCGGCAGCAGCGCCTTGCGCAGCGCCAGGTCGAGGGCGTTCACCGGGCCGTTGCCGTTGGCCACGGTCATCACCTGCTCGGCACCGACCTCGACCGTCACCGTCGCCTCGGACTCGGTCACCAGGTCGCCGCGCGCGCTGAAGCGGCGGTCGTCCATCACGCGGAAGCGCACCAGCGAGAAGAAGTCGCGTACCTGGCCCAGCGCGCGGCGCGCCAGCAGCTCGAAGGAGGCCTCCGCGCCATCGTAGGCATAGCCCTCGAACTCGCGCGCCTTCACCCGCTCGATCAGCGTCACCACCTTGGGGTCGTCGGGCGACAGCTCGATGCCGAGCTCGCGGAAGCGGGACAGGAAGTTGGCGCGCCCCGCCTGGTCGGAGACCACGATGTGGCGGTGGTTGCCCACCAGCTCCGGCTCTATGTGCTCGTAGCTCTTCGGGTCCTTGGCCACGGCGGAGACATGCAGGCCGCCCTTGTGCGCCAAGGCGGAAGCGCCGACATAGGGCTGCATTGCGGCGCGGCGTGCGGTTCAGCCGCTCGTCCAGCAGCTGCGAGACGGCGGTGAGCTGGCCCAGCCCAGCCTCGTCGACGCCGATCTCGTAGTCCGTCTTCAGCACCAGCGAGGGATGAGCGAGATCAGGTTGGCGTTGCCGCAGCGCTCGCCCAGGCCGTTGATCGTGCCCTGCACCATACGCGCGCCGGCGTCGACCGCGGCCAGCGAGTTGGCCACCGCGTTCTCGGTGTCGTTGTGGCAGTGGATGCCGACGCGGCTGCCGGGGATGGTCTCGCAGACCGCGCCGACGATGCGCTCGATCTCCTGCGGCAGGGTGCCGCCGTTGGTGTCGCAGAGCACGATCCAGCGCGCGCCGGCCGCTTGCGCGGCCTTGAGCGCAGTCGAGCGCGTAGCCGGGGTTGGCCTTGTAGCCGTCGAAGAAGTGCTCGGCGTCGAACTGCGCCTCCTCCTTGCGCCTGACCGCCAGGGCGAGGGAATCGCCGATCATGGCGAGGTTCTCGCCAGGCGGGTCTGCGAGCGCCAGGTCGACGTGGAAATCCCAGGTCTTGCCGACCAGGCAGGCGGCCTGGCTCCTGCCCTGCAGCACCGCCGTCAGGCCGGGGTCGTTCTCCACCGAGCGGCCCGGCCGGCGGGTCATGCCGAAGGCGACGAAGGTGGCGCGGGTCAGCTCCGGCGGGTCGGCGAAGAAGGCGTCGTCGGTCGGGTTGGCGCCGGGCCAGCCGCCCTCGACCGCCTCGAAGCCGGCCGTCCCGCCGGCCCGGTTCCCTCCGCCCCCGCCGCCTTCTCCCCCCCTTCCCCCCCCCCCCCTCCCCCCCCCTCCCCTCCCCCCCCCTCCCGCCCTCCCGCTGCTCGGCGATGGTCGAGTTGCCGTTGGCCAGCGTCTGGGCGGCCTCGCTCATGACGTCGGACACCGCGGCGGCAGAGCCTTCGTTGTCCTGGTGGTTTTCCGTCATGATGAGGCCCTCGGCGCCCTCCGCCAGGGTCATCTCGATCTGCTGCCAGTTGCCGACAGCGACCGACGAGGAGTTGATGATCGTCGGCGGGCCGTTCCAGCCGCCGCCGCCGCTTCCTCCGCCACCGGAGTCGCGATAGCGCGCTTCCTGCAGTGCCAGCGCGGTATAGGGGTTGCGGTGCGGGAAGTCCCAGGGATAGGGCCCGACGAGCACCTCCCTGCCACCGGCAGTACCGGCGGAGAGCGGAAGCGCGGCACTCAACACAAGGACCGCAAGCGAAGCTCGCAGCAGCTGTCTCGTGGTCTTCGTTCGCATTGTCTGCTCCTTTCGAAAGGCATGCGGCGCGGGTCGGATCCCCTGTCCGCGCTTGAAAGGGTGCGGCGACCACCCCCCTATAGATAGGGAATGGCCGCCGCCAAGCCAGGTGTGGGGCACACCTGGCAGGGACTCAGTTGATGCCGTCGACCGTCACACTGAGGTTGTTGCCAACCGCAAGGGCCGAGGAATCGACGACCGGAGAGTCGAGCGTGCCCAGGTCCGCGAAGCCAGCAAAGCTCACCGCGTCGACGGTCGACGTGGAGAGTACCGTTGCCAGCGAGGTCTGGACATTGTTGCCGACCGCGAAGGCATCCTGGTCGGAGGTCGTTTCCAGCGCCACCTGGAAGTTGTTGGCAACGCCAGTGGCGCTATTGTCGACCGCTGCATTGAGCACACCGATCGACGAGGCCGTCGAGGTGATGAGGCCCGGCAGGCTCAGGTCCGCCAGGTCACCGACCAGTGGTGCGCTCACAGCCAGCTCGACTCCCGCGAAGCTCTGCTGAGAATCGAAGGCCACGGACACGTCCGACTCCAGTGACCCATTGTTCCCCATCGACGTTGCAGAGGACGAGATCTCCGCAAGATCGGTCACCGGTGCCGGCCCCGTCAGGGTCGCCAAAAGGGCGTTGTCGATCGCCGTGACGGCGCTGATCGAGGTCATGGTACCGAGGCTCAGCTGTTCGTTCTCGACCTGCTCTAGTCCGGTCGGAGCGATGTCAGTGGTCGCGGTGACTGCGGTGTCGATCGTGGTGGTGACGTCGGCGTTCCATATCCAGGTCACCTCGTCGAAGGCATTGGCGGGGACCGCCTGCGACGCGAGCAGAACGAGGGCTCCGCCGGCGCCAGACAGCATCTTCACAAACTTACTCATCTTCACTCTCCATCGCACGAGCCGCCTCATGGGTTTCGACACCCGGCACGCAGTGCTTGTCTTCGACTGCTGGGAAGCCGAGGCCTTCGGTCAGGATCTGGTAGGTCGCCAGCTCCACGACCGATCGAACGCCGAGCTGCAGCGGCTCGTTCTTCACAGCTCCGGCGTCGAATTCGATGAGTTGGTCCCCGAAGAAGCGATAGACCCCGGCCTCGACCTCGTAGCCGACGATCTGCTTCTGGAGACTGGTGACGTACAGCGTCTGCAGCGTGCGGACGTCGACCAGGCGCATGTCCAGGCCGACGTTGATCACCGCCTTGCGCACGCCGCCGCCGATGCCGGCGACGTAGAGCCGCACGCCGCCGCTGACGATGTTGTAGTTGAGCTCCGTCAGCGCCCCGAGGACCATGAAGTTCGCAGGGATGATGTTCAGGTCGCGGGTCGGCATGGTGATCGCGTCCTGCTCGATGAGCTGCTGCTCGGCCAGCGCGACGCGCACGTCGAGGCGCTCGGTCAGGGTCACCTGCCGGGTCTTGTAGAAGGAGCTGATCACCATCTCGGAAACGCCCTGCGTCAGCTCGGTGCTCTCCGTGTAGGTGCCGTAGGTGCGCTGGCCGGTCTTGTCGCTGATCTGCCCGATGGCGAAGACCGGCTTGTTGGTGATCTCGGTCTCGGCCAGGCTGCGCAGGCAGGCGGTGTAGGGCGTGTTGTTGTCGCTGACCGGCGAGCCATAGAGCGGCGTGACGTAGTGCTCCGTGTCATAGCCGGTGGTGCAGGCACCCAGGGCCGAGCCGATCAGCAGCGCGGACAGCGCGCTGCGCAGCTTGCGGCCGGCGGAGCGCGGGGCCGTCGTGACCTCCGCGTCTGTCGCGGTATCGAGCGATTGCATGAGCAGTGTCCCCATCTGGTCTCATTCATCGGATGGCTCCAGCAGCGATCCCATGGTCGGGCTCGCAGGCACCGGATGCCGTGTTTGGCCAGACCAGGAGTGACAGCCGCGGCGCGGCAAAGCGAAGGCGCAACGGGCTAGACGGCGGCGCGGCGGGATGGTCGCCGCTCAGAGGAGCGCGTTCGCAATCAGATGGAGAGCGGGGGACTATGCGGGCGTATAACGCGCCTTAGCCAAAGGGATAGGAGCGGTCGGCGCGGCCAGCCGCGAGAGCGTAGGACGCCCCGGCTAGGACCCCAGGAGCGCCTGCTCGGTGGCAATCATCGCCGCATGCGTCCGGTTTCGCGCACCGAGCTTGCGACTCAAGGTTTTGACGTGCAGCTTCACCGTCACCTCCTGCAGATCGAGGTGCAGCGCGATCTCCTTGTTGGACAGGCCCTCGCAGAGGCCGCGCAGGACATCCACTTCCCGGGCGGTCAATCCCTTGGCCTTCGCCGAGCCTGACGGGCTGTCTTCGTCCGTCATGAAGCTGACGGGCACGAAGGTTTCGCCCGCCGCCATGAAGCGTACGGCGTTCACCAGCGACTTCGCCTTCATCGTCTTGGGCAGGAAGCCCGCGGCACCGGCCGCCAGGGCCTTCTCGGCAACGCCCTTGCTGGCCGTGCCGGAAAGCAGCGCCACCGGCCTGCCCTCGCACAGCGCGATGATCGCCTTGAGGCCCTCGAGGTCGTTCATTCCGGGCATCTGATAGTCGAGCAGCACCAGATCGAACGCTTCGCCCGCCTTCAGGATCGACGTGGCTTCCTCTACGCTGCAGGCGGTGGAGACGAGGCAGTCCACGTCGCGCTTCAAGACTTCCGCAATCATCTCTCTTACGAGGTCATGATCATCTGCAACCAGAACGCGCAACTACCGTGCCTCCCTTTCCTGCTTTTGGGCTACCCCGCGCACATGATCAGCAGGACGTCAGTGCCTATACGAAAGGATAGGGAACTCTCAGAATAGCACCGCAGGTTGGATGAAGCCACGTGTAGATTGGTCGTGTCGCCGGCCGTCGATGGCCAGTCGCTCCACCGTTCGCCGAGGACCATTCATGATCAGACTGACTTATGCACTTGCGGTAATCTGCCTCTTGCTCCCCGGATTTCTAGCCAATTCCGCGCAGGGCACGGAGGCGCAGCTCGCGGCCCCCAGTGGCAAGGTGGTGCTGCGGGTGACCGGTCAGATCGCGGCAGCGAACGTCGGCGAGGCCGCCGAGTTCGACCTGGCAATGCTGCAGGCGCTCCCGGCGACCACCTTCACCACGGGAACGATCTGGACGACCGGGAAGAGCAGCTTCACCGGAGTTCTGCTGAAGGATCTCCTGGAGCTGGTCGGTGCGGAGGGTAGCACCATCACCGCGACCGCCCTGAACGACTATGCGGTGCAGATTCCCGTGTCCGACGCCGTCGTGGCCGGTCCGATCGTCGCCTACCTCTTCGATGGAAAGACCATGTCGGTGCGGGAGAAGGGACCGCTCTGGGTCATCTATCCCTTTGACGACAATCCGGACTACCAGAGCGAAAGCACCTATTCGCGCAGCATCTGGCAGCTGAAGTCCTTGCATATCGGTTCGCCTTAGGAAGGACCACGGAGCGGCAGCGGAGATGCAACGGTCGAAGAGATCCTTTCTACTGGGAGGTGGGCTGCGCCGCGTGGCGGTGCTGGTTGTCTTGCTGATCGCCGTGGGCGGGCTGACGGTCCTTGGCGTACAGGTCAAGCGCGAGCTTTCCCTGCTCTCGCGCGCGCCGAAGGATAATCTGCAGTGGTCGCTGGCCCAATTGGAGGTGGAGCTGCTCCTGGCTGACAGCGCCGCCCAGACCGCGCAGGCTGGCGACGCCGGCTCGCTCGACGCTTTCCGACAGCGCTTCGACATCTTCTACAGCCGGGTCGCGACACTGCTCGGCAGCGGCTTCGTCGAGTCGCTTCCGTTGGCCAGCCCGCTGAGGCGCTCCCTGGTCACTGCGCGCGTGCAGCTCGACGGGATGGCGTCGCTGATCGACGGGCCGGACGAGTCCCTGTACGCCGCCACGGGGTCGTTGAGCCGAAAGCTGCGCGACCTGCACCCGAGCATCAGAGCCGTGGCCCTGGAAGGCGTCCGGATCTTCGCCCAGGGATCCGACGAGCACCGCAAGGAGTTCTCCGTGCTTCTGAGCGAGACGGCCTACGTCGCGCTCGGCCTGATCCTTGCCCTTGGCGCCGCACTCTTCGCATTGAACCGGCAGCACCGCCTGGCGGTACGGAAAACCCTGGAGGCCGAGCGCAGCTACCATCGCCTGGAAAGCACCATCAACGCCTCGCTCGATGCGATCGTCGTCGCCGACGCGGACGGCATCATCACGGCCTACAACCCGGCAGCCGAGAAGGTCTTCGGCTACAGCCGTGCGCAGGCGATCGGCGGGCAGATCGAGACTCTGCTGATGCCCGAGCGGTTCCGCGATGCGCATCGACGCGTCAAGCAGCGCTTCCTCACCGAAGGTCGCGGCAATCTGCTGCGTGGCGGGCGGATCGAGCTCGAGGCCTTGCGGGCCAACGGCGAAGAGTTCCCGGTCGAGCTGTCGCTCGGCTGGACAACGGGAACGCAGGGGCCGATTTTCATCGCCTACGTCCGGGACATCTCCGCGCAACGCAGCGCGCAGCGGCAACTGATGGAAGCCCGCGACCGCGCCCTCGCCGCCGACAAGGCGAAGTCGAACTTCCTGACGGTCATGAGCCACGAGATGCGCACCCCCTTGAACGGTGTCATCGGCGTGCTCGAACTGCTCAAGGAAACCGACCTGGACGAAGAGCAGCAGCGCCTGATCGCGATCACCGCCGCGTCCGGCGACATCCTGCTGCAGCATATCAGCGATGTGCTCGACCTGGCGGTGATCGAGGCCGGCACCCTGGTGTTGCAGGAAGACCCCTTCTCGCTTCGAGACCTGCTGGCGGAGGCGGCCGCGATCAACCGGCCGCTGGCCGAAATGAAGTCCAACGACATCACCGTGAAGCTCTCGCTGGCGGACAACGATCCGGCGATCTTCATTGGCGACAAGCTGCGGATCCAACAGGTCCTGCTCAATCTCGTCAGCAACGCGATAAAGTTCACGGAGAGTGGCAGCATCGACATCGAAGCCGGCCTGCGACAGCCCGCCGATGGCCACGAACTGATCGAGCTGGCGGTGCGTGACACCGGAACCGGGATCGCGGCACCCGATCAGCGGCGCATCTTCGAGGAGTTCGTGATGCTCGACGCCTCCTACGGCCGCACCGCCTCCGGCACAGGTCTCGGTCTCAGCATCTGCCATCGCCTGGTCAAGCGCATGGGCGGCGAGATCGGAGTCGAAAGCGAGGTCGGCAAGGGCAGCCGGTTCTGGGCACGCCTGCCGCTCGGGCGGGCGGCGCCGTCCGATGCGAAGAGTTCGGCAGGCGACCGCAGCCCGCAATTCCACGGGACGCAGGTGTCCCTGCATGCCCTCATCGTCGAGGACAACGAGGTCAACCTCTTCGTCGCGCGGCGGATGTTGGCCCGGCAGGGGCTGCAGATCAGCACCGCCAGCACCGGCGAGCAGGGCGTCAGCGCGGCCGCCCGGCAGTCCTTCGATCTGATCCTCATGGACATCAGCATGCCGGGGATGGACGGTCTGGAGGCCTGCAGGTTGATCCGTGCCGGTGGCCGCTCGGCCAAAGCGCTGATCATCGGCCTGACGGCCCATGCCCTGCCAAGCGAACGGCAGTCCTTCATCGACGCCGGAATGGACGATTGCCTGATCAAGCCGATCCGCCGGCGGACGATCGAGGAGATCGTTGCCGCGGTGATGGAGTCTGCGGTGTCCCAATCCGGCGCAGAGCAAAGCCGGCAGCGCGATACGGTTGGCGGTCAGTCGTTGAACGGCGGTGGGCTGTCGGAAGAAGCGGCCAGCGCCCCTCTCGACACCGCGACGCTCAGCGAACTGTCGGACGTCCTTTCGCCGGGAAGCCTGGCGGCGAAGGCCGACCAGCTCGCGCTGGAGATCGCTCGCGGGCAGCGCGAGTTCGCCGAGCTCCTCGCAGCCGGAACTCCGGCGGAAGCCGGACGGCAGGCCCATCGGCTGCTCGGCGCGGTATCGCTGTTCGGAGCCGGCGCGCTGCGGGCACCGCTGATGGCGTTCGAGGAATACTGCAAGCAGGGCGAAACCGAAGCGGCCACCTTGCTGCTGCCGGCGATCGCCACCGCCAGCGAGCATTTCCTCGCCGCGCTGCAGGATTGGCGGCTGCACCAGCAGCACCCAGCGCCGCACTAGCAGCCCGCCACCGAGCGCTGCGGACAGCGCCGCGATGCTGCGCTAGGCTTGCTCGTCAGCCGCACAGCGAGCCCCGCATGCCCCCCTCCCCCGCTCATGACATCATCATCGTCGGCGCCGGCTCGGCCGGCTGCGTTCTGGCGGCGCGCCTGAGCGAGGATCCCCGCCGCAGGGTGCTGCTGCTGGAGGCCGGCGGCGACGACCGCGGCCACCTGATCCACATGCCGGCGGCGGCCCCCCTGGCAGCGCGCGACAGGCGCTGGGACTGGGCCTACGCAGGCGAGCCGGAGCCGCACCTGGGTGGGCGGCGCATCCTGCAGCACCGCGGGCGGGTTCTGGGCGGCTCGAGCTCGATCAACGGCATGGTGGCGAACCGCGGCAACCGGCGCGACTACGACGGCTGGGCGGCGGAGCCGGGGCTCGCGGCATGGTCATACGCGCACTGCCTGCCCTACTTCCGGCGGATGGAGACCTTCGACCGCGGCGCCGACGCCTGGCGCGGCGGCAGCGGCCCGCAGCAGATCGAGAGTTGCCCAGCCGACCATGCCCTCGACCGCGCCTTCCTGGCCGCCGGCGAACAGGCAGGCCACGGCTTCACGCCCGACCAGAACGGCGCGCAGCACGAGGGCTTCCACCGGGCGCAGTCCTTCACCCGGCGCGGCCGGCGCTGGAGCACCGCGGCCGGCTACCTGCGCCCCGTCCTCGGGCGGGCGAACCTGACGGTCCTGACCGGCGTCTTGGCGCGCCGGGTGCTGTTCGATAGGACCCGCGCGGTGGGCGTCGAGATCGAACGGCGCGGCACGGTGGAGCGGCACGAGGCCGGCGAGATCATCCTCAGCGCCGGCGCCATCGCCTCGCCACATCTGCTGCTGCTCTCCGGCATCGGCGACCCGGCCGAGCTGGCGAGCCATGGGATTGCCAGCGTGGCCGACCTGCCGGCGGTCGGCCGCAACCTGGAGGACCACCTGATCGCCGGCGTGCAGTACGCCACGCTGGCGGGCGTCTCGCTGGCCGGTAAGCTGCGAGGGATCGGCCGCCTGGTCGTCGGCCTGCGGTGGCTGATGACAAAGCACGGTCTCGGCGCCTCGACGCTCTGCGAGACCGGCTGCTTCTTCAAGAGTTCGTCGGCAGCCGACTACGCCGATCTGCAGCACGAGTTCTACGCCATGATCGCCGAGATCGGCGCGGTGGAGAGCAGCGTCGCCGAGGGCTTCATGTTCTCCATGGGGCTGATGCGCCCGCAGAGCCGCGGCCGGGTCCGTCTCGCCTCGGCCGATCCGCGCCAGCCGCCTAGCATCCTCTACAACTACCTCGCCGCCGAAAGCGACCGCCGCGCGATGACCGAGGGCCTGCGGCGCACCCGCGAGATGGCGGCGCAGCCGGCCTTCGAAGGCCTGCGTGGAATCGAGCTCTCGCCGGGACCGGATGTCCAGTCCGACGCCGAAATCCTGGCATGGCTGGCGGCCGAGGGCACGACCGAATTCCACCCCTGCTCCACCTGCCGCATGGGCGAGGGCGAGGGGTCGGTGACCGATGGGCAGGGCCGCGTGCACGGGCTGGACGGCCTGCGCGTCGTCGACGCCTCGATCATGCCGCACAACGTCACCGCCAACCTCAACGCGCCGGTCATCATGCTGGCGGAGAAGCTGGCCGACGCGATCGCCGGCACGGCGCCGCTGCCGCCGGAACGGCCCTGGAAGATGGAGTGACTCGACCCGCGGCCCTCCCGGCCTCCCGGGCGGGAGGACGTGGTCCCGGCGCAGGCGCCCGCGATCCGGGAGTGCGGGAACGGCTCAGTGCATCATCAGCAGCGGCAGGTCGGCATCCTTCAGGGCCGCGCGGGTGGCACCGCCCAGCACCAGCTCGCGCAGGCGGCTGTGGCCGTAGGCCCCCATTACCAGAAGCTGCCCGCCGGCCTTCTTCGCCTCGGCCAGCAGCGAGGTGGCGACCGGCCAGTCCGCGGGCAGGAACTTCCAGGTCTCGCCCTGGATGCCGTGCGCCGCGAGATAGCGGGCGAGCGCGCTGGCGTGCGCGACCGGCGGGTCGTCCTTGCCCTCGCCCCAGAGAATCGAGACCTGCTTGGCCTTCTTCAGCAGCGGCAACGCGGCGGCCACCGCGCGGGTCGCTTCGCGGCTGCCGTTCCAGGCGATGGCGATGCGCTGCGGCAGTCCGGTCAGCGCCGTCTTGCCGGCCACCAGGACAGGCCGCCCGGTCTCGAAGAGCGCCGCCTCCAGCGTCGGCCCCGAGCTGCCGTCCTCGGCCGCGCTGCGCGGCAGGATGATGAGGTCGTAGAGGCGTCCCTCCTCCGTCACCACGTCGGCCTCCGACCCGCTGCGGCAGTCGAGCGATACGACGAAACGGTCCGCCTCGGGCATGTCGTCGGCGGAGACCACCGGCAGGCCGGCCTGCACGCACAAGGTCTCGAACAGCTGCCTGGCGGCGTCGTCGGTGCGCTTCGCCTCTGCCTCCAGGCTGCGCGTCAGCTCGGCGACCATGGCCCCGGTCATGCCTTCGCCCAGGAGCGGCAGCGAGCGCTCCGGATCGACTGCGACATGCAGCACGCGCACCGCGGCGTGGCAGGCATCGCCGATGACCAGCGCCGTCTTCAAGGCGGTCTCGCTGCCCGCTTCGCCGTTCACAATCGTCAGGATTCGCGCGATCGCCATGGAACTGCTCCTCTCGCTCAGGTGGGCCAAGGCTGCGCCCATCCCCGACCGCCCGCCTTGACCCAAGTCAAGCGGTCTCGGGCACGGCCGCCGGTCGTTGCTTCGGATCCTGGTGGATGATCACCTCGGCGCCGTCGAAGGCGGCGGAAATCGCCTTCTCCAGACGGTCCGAGGTGGCATGCGCGCGGGCCAGCGACTGGGCGGCATCGAGATCGAGGTGAAACTGGATGAAGACCTGCGGTCCGGCCTTGCGGGTGCGCAGATCGTGCAATCCCATCGCCTCGGGCTCGGCCCGCACCATGTCGATGATTCTCTGCCGCTCTTCCTGCGGCAATTCGCGGTCCATCAGCATGTCGAAGGACTCCCGGCCGATCTGCCAGGACGTACGGAGGATGTAGCCGACAATCAAGAGGGCGAAGATGGGATCCGCCAGCGGCCAGTCGAGATAGCGGGTGATCAGCAGGGCCGCGATGACGGCGCCGTTGACCAGCAGATCGCCGACGTAGTGCAGCCGGTCCGCCTTCACGGCGAGCGAGCCGCTCTGCCGCGCCGCGCGCGCCTGGAAGCGGGTCAGGAAGATCGTCGCGATAATGGAGATCACCATCACCGCCAGCCCGACGAAGGGACGCTCCACCGGCTGCGGCGAGAGCAGGCGCTGTGTTGCCTCGAACAGCAGGAAGAGCGCCGAGCCGGCGATGAAGGCCGATTGGCCAAGCGCTGCCAGCGGCTCCGCCTTGCCGTGGCCGAAGCGATGCTCGCGGTCCGCCGGCTGCAGCGAATGGCGCACGGCGATCAGCGTCACGATGGAGGCGGCCATGTCGAGCAGGGAGTCGACCAGCGAGGAGAGCAGGCTGACCGAGTCTGTCAGCAGCCAGGCGCCGAACTTGAGCAGCACCAGTCCGACCGCCGTCGCCACCGAGGCATAGGTCGCCAGGCGCAGCAGGCGCTGCGCTTCCGGCGCCATCGCCACGCCCGTGGGACGAGGGTGGTCTCCGCCCATCAGGGAAAGAGCCGCTGCGTCTGCCAGGCCGCGCCCTGCCGCTGGTAGACCACGCGGTCATGCAGACGGAAGGCGCCGTCCTGCCAGAACTCGATCAACCGCGGCCGGACGCGGAATCCGGACCAGTACGGCGGCCGCGGCACCTTGCCCAGCGCATGCTTGGCCGCATAGAGCGCCACGCGCTTCTCCAGCGCGAAACGGCTCTCGACCGGCCGCGACTGCTGGCTGGCCCAGGCGCCGATCTGGCTCTGCTTCGGCCGGCTGGCAAAGTAGGCATCGGCCTCGGCATCGCTCACCACCTCGGTCGCGCCCTCGATGCGCACCTGGCGGCGCAGGCTCTTCCAGTGGAACAGGAGCGAGGCCATGGGATGCGCCAGCAGCTGGACGCCCTTGCGGCTCTCGAAGTTGGTGTAGAAGACGAATCCGGCCGCGTCGTAGTCCTTCAGCAGCACCATGCGCTGCGACGGCATGCCGTCGGCACCGACCGTGGCGAGCGATAGCGCATTGGGATCGTTCGGCTCGCTCTTCTGCGCCTCGGCGAACCAGCGGGCGAAGAGGTCGAGCGGCTCGGCATCGGGCTGATCTGCGAACAAGGTGCGGTGCTCCGTTTCTGCTGCATCCAGAATAGCCCAGAGCCGCGCGGAGTGCGCCACCCCGCAAGATCGGGGCAGCCATCCCGGCCGGTCGGGACGCCTGCCCCGGCGGCACGGCGGGGAGGCAGCGTCGCCGGGCTGCGTAGTACAGACCGTTGGCCGGCGCCTATTGCGAGGGGACACCGTGCAAGTGAAGCAGTCACCGATCCACGCCGCCGTGCGATTCGGGCTGGGGCCGCGACCGGGCGAGCTCGCCGGCATCGCCGGCGATCCCACCGCCTGGCTGGCTGGGCAGCTGTCCGACGCCGGCGCCCTGCCCTCTGCCTTCGACGGCATGGACGACAGCAACAGCCGCACGGCGGCACTGCTGGCGACGCGCGACAAGGGCGGCGGCGTCATCGAACAGTACATCCGCACCCAGGCCGCCCCGGCCTTCCTCGCCGACCTCGGGCGTTTCCTCGCCGCCGCCATCGAGAGCGAGCGGCCCTTCGTCGAGCGTCTGGCGATCTTCTGGGCCAATCACTTCACCGTCTCGGTCGAGCGCCCGGCGGTCTATGGCCTGGTGGTCCCCTTCTATGCCGAGGCGATCCGCCCGCGTCTCGGGGGTCGCTTCGCCCAGATGCTGATCGCCGCCACGCGGCACCAGGCGATGCTGCTCTACCTGGACAATGCCGTCTCCTTCGGCCCGAACTCCAAGGCCGGCCGCTGGAAGGGTCTCGGCTTGAACGAGAACCTCGCGCGCGAGCTGCTGGAGCTCCACACCCTGGGGGTGGACGGCGGCTACACCCAGGCCGACGTCGGCCAGCTTGCGCTGATCCTGACCGGCTGGACACTGCAGCGGCCGCGCGATCCGGTGCCCGGCGCCTTCCAGTTCGCCGCCGCCGGCCACGAGCCCGGTCCCAAGACGCTGCTCGGCCGGCGCTTCGCGGAGAACGGCGAGGCCGAGGGCCTGGCCGCGCTGGAGTTCCTCGCCGCTCAGCCGGCCACGGCGCGTCACCTGGCGTTGAAACTGGCGCGCCACTTCATCGCCGACGACCCGCCGGACGAGGCTGTGCGCGAGTTGACCGAGGTCTTTCTGGCGACCGACGGCGACCTGCCCAGCCTGCATCGTGCCCTCTTCGAGATGGAAGCCGCCTGGGCGCAGCCGCTATTCAAGCTCCGCACGCCGCTGGACCTGGTGCTGGCGGCCCTGCGGGCCCTCGGCCGCAGCGACCGCCAGGCGCTGCGCGGCGCCATCGGCTCCTTGAAGGAGCTGGGCCAGATGCCCTTCGCCGCGCTGTCGCCGGCCGGCTACGCCGACCGCGCATTGGCCTGGGCGGCGCCGGACCAGGTCCTGCGCCGTGTCGACTGGTCGGCAGCCGCCGGCGATCGCCTGGCGCGCGTGGTTGAGCCGGATTCCTACCTGGCGACCGGACTGGCCGACTTCGCTGACGCGGAGCTGCGGTTCCAGGTGAAGAACGCCCCCAGCCGGGCCGAGGCCCTGGCGATGATTCTCGCCAGTCCGGCCTTCCAGAGAAGGTGAAGACCATGCCGAACCGCCGCGACTTCCTCCTGACCGCCGCTGCCGCAGCCCTGGCCGGCAGCCTGCCGATCCGCAGCGCCTTCGGGCAGCTGCCGGGTGATCGCCGGCTGGTCCTGGTGATCCTGCGCGGCGGCCTCGACGGGCTCTCCGCGCTGCCCCCCCTGGGCGACCCGGACTACGCCGGCCAGCGCGGTGCCCTGGCGCTGGCGGGCGGCGACACCGCGGTGCCGCTGGACGGCTTCTTCGGCCTGCACGCGAGCCTGACCGAGATGGCCGGCATCTGGAGCCAGGCGCGGCTGCTCGGCCTGCAGGCCATCGCCACGCCCTATCGCGACCGCTCGCACTTCGACGCCCAGGACCTGCTGGAGAACGGCACGCTGAAGCCGCACGGCCGCAGCGACGGCTGGCTCGGCCGCGCCCTGCTGTCGCTCGGCGGCAGCCTGGGCGGCCTGGCGGTCGGCCAGGACCTGCCGCTGGTGCTGCAGGGCGCGGCCGAGGTCGCCACCTGGAGCCCCAGCGACCTGCCGGCCGCCGGCGCACCCTTCCTCGCCAAGGTCGCCGATCTCTATGCCGGCGACCCGCTGCTGGGTCCGGCGCTGCTGCAGGGGCTGAAGGCCAACAGCCTAGCCGAGCAGGTGCTGGAGGGCAGCGGACGCGGGCCGCGCGGCGCCGAGGCGGCGATGGCGCAGGGCGCCGGGCGCCTGCTGGCCGACCCCAAGGGACCGCGGGTCGCGGTGCTCGAACTCGGCGGTTGGGACACCCACAGCCGGCAAGGCACCGGCAGCGGCCGCCTCGCCCTGGCACTGGGAGGGCTCGATGCCGCGCTGGCCGCGCTGCGGCAGGGCCTCGGCCCGGTCTGGCAGGACACCGTGGTCGTCGTCGTCACCGAGTTCGGCCGCACCGTAGCGATCAATGGATCCGGCGGCACCGACCATGGAACTGCGAGCTGCGCCTTCCTGCTCGGCGGCCGGGTCGCCGGCGGGCGGGTGCTGGCGGACTGGCCGGGGCTCGGCCGCAAGGATCTGCTGGAGGGGCGCGACCTGCGGCCGACGCTCGACCTGCGCGCCCTGCTGAAGGGAGCCCTGGCGGAGCAATTCGGGATCGGCCGCGCCACGCTCGACCGCGAGATCTTTCCCGACAGCGCCGCCGTGGCGCCGCTCGAGGGCCTGCTGACCTGAAGCCGCCGTCCCGGTCGCAAGCGGCGACCGCCGGCCGGAAGCGCCGCCGAGCGCTCTTCGCTTGGTTGATCAACTGGAACATTCACACAACCGCTAACGGGGACTCCGGGCCGCGTCGAAACGGCCGTCAGTCGCGGCATGGGAAGAAATAGAAGCATTTATCAATGCCTTAGCCCATCGGTCTGCGCGGCGGGGGGCCTCGCTTGCCAGTGCCGGCTCTTGGTGTAGGATGCCCCCGCAGGCCTCCCCCGGGGGGCGGAGTCCTTTTTTCGGTCGAGCGAGGAACGTCCTTTGGAAGAGCGTAGGGCTGATGGCCTGATGGCCGGCAAGCGCGGTCTCATCATGGGGGTGGCCAACGACCGCTCCATCGCCTGGGGGATCGCCAAGGCGGCCTGGCTGCAGGGTGCGGAGCTGGCCTTCACCTTCCAGGGCGAGGCGCTCGAGCGGCGGGTCCGGCCACTGGCGGAGAGCGTCGGCTCGAACCTGCTCGTCCAGTGCGACGTGACCGACGACGCCACCATCGACCAGACCTTCTCGACCATCGAGAAGGCCTGGGGCGGCCTCGACTTCGTCGTCCACGCCGTCGCCTTCTCCGACAAGGACGAGTTGAAGGGCAAGTATCTCGGCACCAGCCGCGGCAATTTCGTCCGCACGCTGGACATCTCCTGCTATTCGCTGACCGCCGTGGCGCAGCGCGCGGTCCCGCTGATGAAGAACGGCGGCTCGCTGCTCACCCTCACCTACTACGGCGCCGAGCGGGTGATGCCGCACTACAACGTCATGGGCGTGGCCAAGGCGGCGCTCGAGGCCTCGGTGCGCTATCTCGCCGCCGACCTCGGCGAGGCGAACATCCGCGTCAACGCCATCTCCGCCGGCCCGATCAAGACCCTGGCGGCCTCCGGCATCGGCGACTTCCGCCACATCCTGAAGTGGAACGAGCTGAATGCGCCGCTCAAGCGCAACGTCTCGCTAACCCAGGTCGGCAATGCCGCCCTCTACCTGCTCTCCGATCTCGCCGGCGGCGTGACCGGCGAGGTGCACCACGTCGACAGCGGCTATCACGTCGTCGGCATGATGGCGGTCGACGCGGCCAAGGAGCTGGCCGACATGCTGCAGAATTTCAACCCGCAGCAGGGTTGAGGGCAGGCCCCGCTTGGCCGGAAACTCCTTCGGCGAATCCTTCCGCTTTACGACCTGGGGCGAGAGCCACGGACCGGCGATCGGCTGCGTCGTGGACGGCTGCCCGCCGGGCATCGCGCTGAGCGAAAGCGACCTGCAGCCCTGGCTCGACCGTCGCCGGCCGGGGCAGTCGCGCTTCACCACGCAGCGGCGCGAGCCCGACACGGTGAAGATCCTCTCCGGCGTCTTCGAGGGCCGGACCACCGGCACGCCGATCTCGCTGCTGATCGAGAACCAGGACCAGCGCAGCAAGGACTACGGCGAGATCGCCGCCAAGTTCCGGCCCGGGCACGCCGACTATAGCTACTGGGCCAAGTACGGCCTGCGCGACTATCGCGGCGGCGGCCGCTCCTCGGCGCGGGAGACCGCCTGCCGCGTCGCCGCCGGCGGCGTCGCGCGCAAGGTGCTGGACCATTTGCTCGGCGCCGGCCGCGTCACGCTGCGCGGCGCGCTGGTGCAGATCGGGCCGCATCGCGTCGATTGCGCCCGCTGGGACTGGGACGAGGTGGCGCGCAACGATTTCTTCTCGCCCGACGCCGCGGCGGCGACCGCCTGGGCGACCTACCTCGACCAGGTCCGCAAGGCCGGCTCCTCTGCCGGCGCGGTGATCCAGGTCGAGGCGCTGGGCATACCGGCGGGCCTGGGCGAGCCGCTCTACGACAAGCTCGATGCCGACCTCGCCAAGGCGATGATGTCGATCAATGCGGTGAAGGGCGTGGAGATCGGCGCCGGCTTCGCCGCGGCGGCGATCAGCGGCGAAGAGAATGCCGACGAGATGCGCATCGAGGATGGCCGCCCGCTGTTCCTCTCGAACAAGGCCGGCGGGATCCTCGGCGGCATCTCCTCCGGCCAGCCGATCGTCGTGCGCTTCGCGGTGAAGCCGACCTCCTCGATCCTGCAGGCGCGCCGCACCGTGACCACGGCGATGGAGGAAACGGAGATCGTCACCAAGGGCCGCCACGACCCCTGCGTGGGGATCCGCGCGGTGCCGGTCGGCGAAGCCATGCTGGCCATCGTGCTGGCCGACCACCTGCTGCGGCACCGCGGCCAGACCGGCTGGCGCCCGGCGCCCTGAGGCACCGGCCCGACGGCAAAGAAGAACGCCCCGGAACAGGGCGTTCCGGGGCGTCTAGGTCGAACAGGAAGAGCAGTCAGTCTGGAGAAGCCCCGGAGGGTCCGCCGCTAGGGCAGCATCACGGCGTCGATGACATGGATCACGCCATTCGACTGCGTGACGTCGTAGGTGACGATGTTGGCGACGTTGCCCTTGGCATCCTCGACCACGACGTTGTGCGGCCCGTTCATCATCGCGATCAGCTTGCCGCCCTGGACGGTGGTGAGCTCGGCCTTGCCGCCGTTGGCCTGGATGAGCTGCATGATGTCGCTGGCGGTGTAGGTGCCGGAAACCACGTGGTAGGTCAGCACCGCCGTGAGCGTGTCCTTGTTCTCCGGCTCCAGCAGCGTCGCGACCGTGCCCTCGGGCAGCTCGGCGAAGGCGCTGTTCACCGGCGCGAAGACCGTGAAGGGGCCGGCGCTCGCCAGCGTGTCGACCAGGCCGGCGGCCTGGACCGCCGCGACCAGCGTGGTGTGGTCGGCAGAGTTGACCGCATTCTCGACGATGTTCTTGGTCGGATACATCGACTCGCCACCGACCATTACGGTGACGGCAGACGCAGCCTGCGCACTCATAATGACAAGCGCAGCACTGGCAATAAGAGAACGAATCTTCATTGAAGGCCTCCTTGGCGTTTGTTCCTGCACCAGGACATTTTCCAGATGCTGACCCTATCTACGCGCCATTGATTGCTTTGGATGCCAAATGAGGAAACTTTTTTATTTCCGAGAACCAGACACACAAGCGGCCGAGCGGAAAGCCGCCTCATCATCACGGGAGAGATAGGCCTGTCGCCGCAAAGAACCAGGGGCCGCCGGCCTCAATCGTCGCGCCGGAAGCGGGCCACCAGTTCGAGGTGGCCGCTCCAGGGAAACTGATCCAGCGGCGCCGCCCACTCGAGGCGATAGCCGCCGTCGACCAGCGTGCGCGCGTCGCGGGCGAAGGTTGCCGGATTGCAGGAGACGGCGATCACCAGTGGCACGTCGCTCTCGGCCAGCTCGGCCGACTGTGCCTTGGCACCGCTGCGCGGCGGATCGAAGACCACCGCATCGCCGCCCTCCAGCTCGTCGGCCGTGACGGGATTGCGCGCCAGGTCGCGCCGCTCGGCCGTGAGCCGGCCCCACAGGCCGGCGCGCTGAGCCGCCTGCTCCAGCGCCGCCAGGGCCGCGGCATCGCCCTCGACCGCATGGACGCGATGATTGCGCCCTGCCAGCGGGAAGCTGAAGGTGCCGCAGCCGCTGTAGAGGTCGGCGATCGTCTTGCCGGCGCCGGCGGCAGCCTCCAGCACCAGCGCCACCAGGGCCGCCTCGCCGTCGCGCGTCGGCTGCAGGAATCCGCCGGCCGGCGGCACCAGCGACAGCGCGCCCAGCGTCACCAGCGGCGGGCGCCGTTCGGCCAGCGGCAGCGGCGCGCCCTCCCCGACCGCCAGCGACAGACGGGCGAGGTCGAGCGTCTGCGCCAGCGCCGCCAGCGCCTCGCGCGCCGCCAGGTCCGGCTCCGCCGGCAAGGTCATGAGGAGGTCGACGCCGCTCTCGCTCAGGGTGGCCGTGAGGTCGCTCCTGCCGCCCTCCGGCAGCACCGCCGCCAGGCCCTGGCGCAGCCCCGGCAGCAGGGCGACCAGCGCCGGCTCCAGCAGCAGGCAGGTGGAGAGGTCCTCGATGGCGTGGCTGGCGCGTTGATGGAAGCCGAGCAGGACGCGCCGCCCGCGCCGCTCGGCCGCGAAGACCGCGCGGCGGCGCGTGCCCGGCGGCAGCGCCAGCAGCGGCCGCACCAGCTGCTCGGCCTCGGCGAAGCCGCGCTTCTGCAGGGCCTCGACCAGCAGGTGCCGCTTCCAGTGACGATAGGGCTCGGCCGCGAGATGCTGCACCTGGCAGCCGCCGCAGGGGCCGAAGTGCGGGCAGGGCGCCTCGATCCGCTGGTCGCTGGTGGTCACCAACTCCAGCACGCCGCCCTGCAGCGCACCGCCCTGGCTGCCGAGCACCCGCGCCAGCACGGTCTCGCCCGGCAGGGTCTGCGGCAGGAACAGCGCCCCCTCCGGCAGGGTCACGACGCCGTCGCCGCGCGCCCCCAGGCTCTCGACCGTGACCGTGAGCTGGCGGCCGCCGCCACGACGGGGCTTCCGATTCATGCTGACCGCTCTCCTCTGGACATCCGCGCAGGGCGCGCCGCTGCTTAGCCGTCGGGCAACGCAACGGCAAGGCGGCTGTCGGCGCAGCGAAGCGAAGATCTTGCGATTGCGTGTCACTCGCGATAAAGCCTTGCCGTCGCGCTATAGTGCGCGGCGATGGGCAAGGGAGCAGCGGGGCCATGACAGAGGCAGGCGAAACGAGCGAGGCTTCGATCACTCCCCGCGGTCTGGAGCTGCCGGAGGGCGCCGCGCGGCCTTTCGGCGCCCTGGCGATCGCGCGGCGCCTGCTGCGCGAGCGGCGCCAGGCTTCCCTGGCAACGCTCGATCCGACAGGCCACCCCTTGGTGACCCTGACGGTCGTTGCGACCGACCTGGACGGATCGCCGCTGCTGCTGGCATCCAATCTTTCGCTGCACACCCGCAACATGCTGGCCGACCCCCGTGTGTCGCTGCTCTTTGCCGAGGGCGGCAAGGGCGACCCGCTGGCGCACCCGCGCCTGACGGTCGCCGGCACGATCGTCCGCCACGACGACCCGCTGGCCCGCGACCGCTTCCTGCGGCGCAATCCCAAGTCGCGGCTCTATGCCGACTTTCCCGACTTTGCGCTCTGGCGGGTCGCGGTCACCGGCGTGCACCTGAACGGCGGGCCGGGGCGGGCCGAGAGCCTGACCGCCGAGGCGCTCCTGCTGGCGCCGGACCTGGCGCAGGCCTTCCGCGACCTGGAGGCCGGCGCGGTGGCGCACATGAACGAGGACCACCGGGATGCGCTGTCGCTCTATGCCGCCCACTACGGCAAGGCGGAGGGCGGCGGATGGGAGATCACCGGGCTCGACCCCGAGGGCATCGACCTGGCCCGCGGCGACGAGACCCTGCGCATCCTCTATCCGCGGCCGCTGACCGCCCCCGCGGAGGTGCGCCCGGCCCTGGTGGAGATGGCCAGGGCGGCGCGCGGCGAGGGACGGTCCTAGGCCTCGACCCAAAGGCGCAGCAGGTTCTCGCGAATGCGGCCGAAGGCCTCGTCCTCCGGATGCTCGATGGCCTGCTGCGTGACGCGCGCGCGGAGCTGGTCCAGCTCGAACATCACCAGCCGCTGATCGAGGTCGCGCACGAAGGACTGCAGCCAGCCCACCGCCGCCCAGCGCTCGCCGGCGGTGATCGGCTCGACCCGGTGCAGCATGTTGGAGGGGTAGCAGATGGCATGGCCGAGCTCGCCGCGCACCGTCAGGTCGCCGAAGGAGGTGCGCATGACGAAGTCGCCGCCCTCGTAGCTGGCGGGATCGCTGAGAAAGACGGTGAAGGAGAGGTCGGTGCGCAGCGGCTGGCTGCCAAGCCCGCCCATCAGCGCCGCATCCATGTGGTCCTTGTAGAACATGCCGGGCTCATAGCGATTGAACATCACCTGGAAGGTCCGCGGCAGCGCGAAGGCGGTGAAGGTCGGATTCTGCAGCAGCGCGCGGGTGATGACCTGCACGGCCTTCTGCACCTGCGGGTCCTTGCCCAGCATCTGCAGGTTGTTCTTCAGTTTCGGATGGCCGGTCTGGCGACCGTCCTGGAACTGCTGTGCCTGCAGGAAGGCCCGCAGTTCGGCAACCTGCTCGGGCGGCAGCACGTTCGGCAGCTTCAGCAGCATCGCTATCCCCTTCCCTCGCCGGCCGACGGTCGAGGGCCGCCAGCTTGCTTTCTGTCCGGGGCTTGCTTAGCAGATGGAGTGGCCGGCAGGCGAGCGTAGCCGCCGGGAGAACGAGCGTCGAAGGGAGAGCGGAATGCCGCAGCCAAAGCATGTCATGCGCCTGAAGGTACCGAGCGAGAGGAGCCTCGACGCCGACCTGCAGAAGTATTTCGAGATCTGCCGCGACAAGCTTGGCATGGTGCCGAACGTGCTGCGCTCCTACAGCCTCAGGCCGGAGAAGCTGCGCGCCTTCATCACGCTCTACAACGACCTGATGCTGGGCGACAGCGGCCTCAGCAAGCTCGAGCGCGAGATGGTCGCGGTGGTCGTCTCCGCGGCCAACCGCTGCTACTACTGCCTGGTGGCGCACGGTCAGGCGGTGCGCAAGCTCTCCGGCGACCCGCAGCTCGGCGAGATGATGGCGCTGAACTACCGCGTCGCCGAGCTCCCCGCTCGCCAGCGCGCCCTTCTCGACTTCGCCTTCAAGCTGACGCTCACCCCACATCTGATCGAAGAAGACGACCGCAAGGCTCTGAAAAAACACAAACTATCTGATGAGGACCTGTTCGACCTGGCGAACGTCGTCGGCTTCTTCAACATGTCGAACCGCGTCGCCTCGGCGGTCGA
Organism: uncultured Alphaproteobacteria bacterium; assembly: GCA_942492185.1. GTDB lineage: Bacteria > Pseudomonadota > Alphaproteobacteria > Kiloniellales > JACOMY01 > CALOEA01. Next base: position 34,991 of record CALOEA010000006.1, on the reverse strand, counting down.
CATGATGCCGAACGCGGAATATCACAGCCTCGATCGCACCGGGGCTGCGGCCAGCAAGCCGGCCAAGGGCGCCGCGCCTAAGCCGGCCGCGCGGCGGCGATCAGGAACTCGCGGTTCCCCTCGGGTCCGGTGATCGGGCTTTCGGTCAGCCCCAGCACCCGCCAGGCCATCGCCCGCTCCAGCCAGTCGGCGATGCGCTCGCACACGGCGGCGTGCTGGGCCGGGTCGCGCACCACGCCGCCCTTGCCGACCTCGCCCTTGCCGACCTCGAACTGCGGCTTGATCAGCGCCACCAACCGGGCGCCGGGGGCGGTCAGCGCGAGGGCTGCCGGCAGCACCAGTGTCAGGGAGATGAAGGAGGCGTCGCAGACCACCAGCGACGGCGCCTCGGGGACCTGCTCGGCGGTCAGGTAACGGGCGTTGGTCTTCTCCAGGACCTCGACGCGGGAATCGGTGCGCAGCTTCCAGGCCAGCTGGGCCTGACCGACATCGACGGCATAGACCCTGGCCGCGCCGCGTTGCAGCAGCACGTCGGTAAAGCCGCCGGTCGAGGCACCGACATCGAGGCAGACCAGGCCGGCGGGGTCGATCGCGAAGTGATCCAGGCCGTGATCGAGCTTCAGGCCGCCGCGGCTGACCCAGGGGTGGTCCTGGCCGCGCAGCGTCAGGGGCGCGTCCTCGGGCAGGGTCTGGCCGGCCTTCTCGACCCGGCGCTCGCCGCTGAAGACCAGTCCGGCCAGGATCACCGCCTGCGCCCGCTGCCGGCTCTCCACGAGCCCGCGATCGACCAGCAGCTGGTCGGCGCGTCGCTTGCCGGTCGCCATGGCGCCGCTAGACCGGCAGGGCCAGCGTCTGCCCCGCCGGTGTCGGCAGACGGTCGTGCGCCATCAGGCGCTCCAGGTTGGAGAGGCTTCGCCTGACCCGCAGCACCATCAGCGGCGCCGCCACCGCCAGGCCCGCCGTCAGCCCGAGCCAGATGCCGACGCCGTCCCAACCCGCCACAAAGCCCAGCAGGGCGGCCAGCGGGAAGCCGATCACCCAGTAGCCGACGCAGGTGATGATGGTCGGCATGCGGATGTCCTTGAGCCCGCGCAGCACGCCCAGCGCCACCATCTGCGTGCCGTCGAGGAACTGGAAGGCCGCGGCGATGGCAAGGAAGGTCAGGGTGGTGGCCAGCACCGCCGGGCTTTCCGGCAGGCTCATGTCGAGGAACTGTCGCACCAGCGTCGTCGGCAGCAGCAGGAAGATCAGGGCCGCCACCATGGTGAAGGCGAAGCCGGCGGCGAAGGAAACGGCCGCCGCCCGCCGCGCCTGCGCGACATCGCGCTGCCCGACGGCGAGGCCGACCCGCACGGTCGCCGCCTGCGACAGGCCGAGCGGCACCATGAAGGCCATGGCGGCAAGCTGCATGGTGATGGCGTGTGCCGCCTGGGCGACGGTCGAGATCAGCCCCTGGAGATGCAGCACGGCCATGAAGAGCAGCGTCTCGAAGAGCATCGCCAGCCCGATCGGCGCGCCGAGGCGGAAGATCTCGCGCAGCATCGGCCAGTTCGGCCGGTGCAGCACCGCCAGCAGCCGCAGGCGGCGCAAGCGGCGGTCGAACAGCGCGCAGGCCAAGAGGCCGAGACAGAGCAGCCAGCCGATGACCGCCCCGGTCAGGCCGGCGCCAAACACGCCAAGTGCGGGCAGGCCGAGCCTGCCGAAAATCAGCGCATAGCCCAGGAGGCCGTTCAGCAGGATCGCCGCGATCATCACGTAGAGCGCCGCGGCCGGCCGGCCCATGGCCCCCATGTAGTTGCGGAAGACGAAGAACCAGAGCCAGCCCAGCAGGCCGACCGCCATCGGCCGGGCGAAGTCCGACGCCGCGGCGGCGACCGAGGCCTCCTGCCCCGCCGCCAGCAGCAGCGGCCCGCTGAACCACAGCAGCAGCCCGCTGGGCAGCGCCATCAGAGCGGTTGCCCAGAGGCCCTGGCAGACGGCGCTGCGCACCTCGCGCAGCGTCCCGGCGCCGCGCGCCTGCGCCACCAGCGGCGCCACCGCGATGGAAAGACCGAGGGAAAAGAGGAAGACCACGAGGAAGCTCTGCAGCCCCAGCGCGATGCCGGCGAGTTCGGTGGCGCCGAGGCGCCCGACCATCAGCAGCAGCGTCACGTTGATCGAGATCTGCGCCAGCTGCATGAGCGCGAAGGGCCCGGCGAGGGCCAGCGACGCCACGATCTCGGCGCGCCAGGGCGACCTTTGCCGGTCGCCCGACGTCGGGGGCGGAATCGTTGCGTGGCTCGGCTGCGTCATGGCGCCGGACTATGACGAGGCTGGCTGGACAGGGCCAGCCTCTTGTCTGGCAGCGCCGGCAAGGATCAGGCCGGACTTTGATCGCCGCGGCGGATCAGGGGGGCCGCCACCGCCATCTGCCGGCGCAGCCGGCCGACCAGCAGGACGGCGGCGATCGCAAGACCGGCGGCCAGGCCCAGCCAGATGCCGACGCCGTCCATGCCGAGGCCGAAGCCGAACAGGCCGGAGAGCGGCAAGCCGACGCCCCAGTAGCCAAAGGCGGCGATCAGCATCGGCACCCGCGTGTCGCGCAGTCCGCGCAGGCAGCCCATCGCCACCACCTGCGTGCCGTCGAAGAGCTGGAACAGCGCGGCGATCGCGAGGAAGGAAACGCCGGCCGCCAGCACCGCCGGGGTCTCCGGTTCGGCGGCATCGAGGAAGGCCGACACCAGCACGCCGGGGATGGCGATGAAGAGCAGTGCCGAGAAGCCGGTGCAGAGGGTGCCGAAAACGAAGGCAACCTTCGAGGCGCGCCGGGCCGCCTCGAGATCGCCCCGCCCGACTGCCAGGCCGACGCGGACCGTCGCCGCCTGGCTCACTCCCAGCGGCAGCATGAAGGCGATCGAGGCCAGCTGCACCGCCACCGTGTGGGCGGCCTGCGCGACCGTCGAGATCAGCCCCTGGAGATAGAGCGCCGCCAGGAACAGCGTGGTCTCGAACAGCATCGCCAGACCGATCGGCGTGCCGATGCGGAAAAGCTCGCGGAACAGCGGCCAGTCGGGCCGCCAGAGACGCCCCAGGATGTTGAAGCGCTTCAGCCGCCGGTCGGTGACGGCGAAGGCCAGCAGCGCGACCGGCAGGAAGCAGCCGACCGTCGCCGCTGCCACCCCGGCGCCGTGGACGCCCCAGGCCGGCAGGCCGAAGTGGCCGAAGACCAGGCCATAGCCCAGCAGCGCATTCAGCAGGATGGCGGCAATCATGACGTAGAGCGCCGGGCGCGGACGGTCCATCGCCGCCATGAAGTTGCGAATCACGAAGAACCACAGCCAGGGCGCCAGGCCGAAGGCCATCGGCCGGGCAAAGTCCTCGGCGAAGGCGGCCGCGGCCGGATCCTGGCCGGCGGCGATCAGGATCGGCTCGACGAACCACAGCAGCAGGCCGCCGGGCAGCGCCACCAGCGTCGTGGTCCAGAGGCCCTGGCGCACCGCGCGGCGGATCGTGCGGAACTGCCCCGCGCCGCGCGCCTGCGCCACCAGCGGCGCCACCGCGATGGCCAGCCCCAGTTCGAAGAGGAAGACGGCATGGAAGGTCTGCGAGCCCAGCGCCGCGCCGGCGAGCTCGGTGGCGCCGAGCCTGCCGACCAGCAGCACCTCGGTGGTGTTGATCGAGATCTGCGCCACCTGCATCAGCATGAAGGGCCAGGCCAGCTTCAGCATGGCATTGAACTCCCGCCGCCAGGCCTGGGCCGGCGCCTGGAATCGTTCGATGGCGGTGTTCTCGATCATGGCGGCGGGACTATGCCCAGGGGTCCCCTGGCCCGCCAGTGCCTGCCGGGCAGGCCAGCCCCGCGCCCGCTTGGCCTCCTGGTGCCGGCTCTGCGATACTGCCGCGAAGCGAGCCGCCCGGGAGGCTGGAGGAAGCCATGAGCGCAAAATTCATCGCCGCCTGCGTGCAGAACAGCGCCGAGGTCGAGCTGGCCCCCAGCCTCGACGCCGCCGAGACCCTGACGCGCGCCGCCGCCGCGAGCGGTGCGCGGCTGATCCTGCTGCCGGAGTATTTCGCCTCGCTGGATGTGGTCGACGACCTGCTGGTCTCGCGCGCCCGGCCGGAGGCCGGCCACCCGGCGCTGGCGCGCTTCCAGCCCCTGGCCGCCGAGCTCGGTGCCTGGATCCTGCTCGGCTCGCTGGGCATCGAGACCCCGGCGGCGGGGAAGATGCTGAACCGCTCCTATCTGCTGAACGACCGTGGCGCCATCGTCGCCCGCTACGACAAGATCCACCTCTTCGACGTGCGCCTGCCGGGCGGCGAGGACTACACCGAATCGCGCAACGTGGCGCCCGGCGAGCGTGCCGTGGTGGCAGCGACACCCTGGGGGCCGCTCGGCCTCTCGATCTGCTATGACCTGCGCTTCCCGCAGCTCTACCAGGCGCTGGCGCGCGGCGGCGCGCGCTACCTGGCGACCCCGGCAGCCTTCACCAGGACCACCGGCGCCGCGCACTGGCACGTCCTGCAGCGCGCCCGCGCCATCGAGACCGGCTGCTATGTCTTCGCCCCCTGCCAGACCGGCACGCATGCCGGCGGGCGCGCCTCCTTCGGCCATTCGCTGATCGTCGACCCCTGGGGCGAGGTGCTGGCCGACGCCGGTCGCGAGGTGGGTTTCGTCACCGCCGAGATCGACCCCCTTCAGGTCGAGGCGGCGCGCCGCCGCATACCGGCGCTGGACCACGCCCGCGATTTCCAGCCGCCGCCGGCGACAGAACTGCGGGAGGCCGGAGAGTAGCGATGCCCGATGCCCCCTTGTCGCCGCGCCGCGTGATCTCGCTGGACGCGCTGCAGCTTCGCCCCTTCGACCGCTATGGGCCGCCGCAGCCCGGGGTCCTGTGGCACCCCATCACCGACAACCGCGAGACCGGCGAGGCGACCTACTACGCGCGCTACGAGCCCGGCGCCGCCTCGGCGCCGCACCTGCACCCGATGACGGAGGAGTTCCTCGTCGTCGAGGGCGAGTTCGTCGATCACGACGGGCGGGTCTTCAAGGCCGGCGACTTCGTTTCCTACCAGCCGGGCACGAAGCACTGGAGCCACGCGCCAAAGGGCTGCCTGCTGCTGGTCTTCCTGCGCTGCCTGAACCGCCGCCTGGACGAGGGCGAAAGCGTCAGTCACTTCGCCGAGCGGTAAGGCGCCGGAGGCCGGCGCCGGGCTCTCGACCGCGCTAGATGTGAGCTTTCATTAGGTTGTCCATCCGGCCCCGGCCGAGGAAGCTGAAGTTGTCGAAGCTTTAGCGAACCCCGGAGGACCGAATGGACATCCACAAGAATGCCCGTCTGACGGTGCACAGTCGAGCCGAGCTTGTGCGGCGAGTACTGGATGAGCGGCAGACCCCCGACCGTGGCCACGGCCTTGGGGGTCTGCGAGCGCACCGTGCGCAAGTGGGTTGCGCGGTTTCAGGCTGAGGGACTGGCCGGCCTGGCAGACCGCTCGTCGCGGCCGGCGCGGCTCTATCGGCCCACGCCCAAAGCGCAGGTCGAGCGTGTCGGATCGCTACGGCGCCAGCGCTGGACCGGGCGTCAGATCGCCAAGGAGGTCGGCGTTTCGCCGGCAACCGTCAGCCGCATCCTGAAGCGCCTCGGGCTGAACAGGCTGAAGGCCCTGGAGCCGGCAGAGCCGATCCGGCGATATCAACGCGAACGCCCCGGCGAGCTGATCCACATCGACATCAAGAAGCTCGGGCGCTTCGCCAGCGTCGGCCACCGCATCACCGGGGATCGGACCGGGCAAAGCCGAACCCGCGGGATCGGCTGGGAGTTCGTCCATGTCTGCATCGACGACAACTCCCGCCTCGCCTTCAGCCAGGTCCTGCCCGACGAACGCAAGGCCAGCGCCGTGGCGTTCCTCGAGGCCGCCGTCGCCTACTACAATGGCCTGGGCATCACCGTCGAGCGGGTCATGACCGACAACGGCTCCTGCTACCGATCCAGGGAGTTCGCCAAAGCCTGCAAGCAGCTCGCTCTAAGACACATCCGCACAAAGCCCTATACGCCCAAGACAACGGCAAGGCAGAGCGCTTCATCCAAACCGCGCTCCGGGAATGGGCCTACGCCAAGGCCTACACCAACTCGCAGCAGCGCGCCCAGGACCTACCCGCCTGGCTCCACCGCTACAACTGGCACAGACCTCATGGTAGCCTGAAGGCCAATACCCCGATCAGCCAAATCGGCCTCACCGAGGACAACCTGTTGAGGCTCCACAGCTAGACCGACCCCTCGCGCCAGTCCTTCAGGCGATACCAGGCCTCGGTCACGCGCAGGAACCAGGGGCGGCCGTTGTAGAAGGGCACCGCGGCGTGGGTCGTCTTTTCGAAGGGCGAGGCCCCCTCGGCATCGCCGAGCAGGCGCAGCGCCACCTTGTGCCCGAGATAGGGCGCCATCGCGACGCCGGAGCCGGAATAGCCGAGGGCGAACCAGGTCCCCGCGTGGCGTCCGATGTGCGGCAGGTGATCGCGGCTCATCCCGACCATGCCGGACCAGGCATGGCTGATGCCGACGCCGGCAAGCTGGGGAAAGAGGTCTTCCAGCAGGCGCCGCATGGTGCCGACGGTGCGGGCCGGATCGACCGGCCGCAGTGCCGGCCGGCCGCCCAGGACGATGCGCCGGCCGTCCGGCGAGGCGCGGTAGTAGCAGTGGCGCGCGCGGGTCTCGACGATCATGCGACCGCCGGGGATCAGCGCCTTCACCCGGTCCTCGCCGATGTCCTCGGTGGCGACCAGGAAACTCGCTGCCGGCACGACTCGTGCGGCGAGATAGGGCGTGCCGGGGCGGGTATAGCCATTCGTCGCGACGATGACCTCCTTCGCCAGGACCGCGCCGCGCGGGGTCTGCAGACGCTTGGCACCGCCCTCGTCACCGATGGCGGTGACCGGCGCGCGGCCGAAGACGGCGGCGCCGGCCGCCTCGGCCGTCGCCAGCAGGCCGCTATGAAACAGCGCGGGATGCAGGCCGCCGTGCTGGGGGAAGACGCAGCCGCCGAAGTAGCGGCCGGTGGCGACCTCGCGCGCCATCTCGCCCTTCGGGACCAGATAGGCCTCCAGGCCGATTTCGCGGCGCAGGGTCTCTAGCTCCGCGCCCATGGCGTCGTAGTGCGCCTGGCTCCAGGCGCCGCGGAAGCGGCCGCAGCGCTGGAAGTGGCAGGCGATCCCTTCGCGCTCGATCAGATCGCCGGTGAAGGCGAGGGCCCGCAGCCCCTCCTTCAGGAGATCGCGCGCCATCGCGGCACCGTACTCCGCCGAGGCCTGGGCAAAGCCGACGCGGTGGCCGGAGCCGATCATGCCGCCATTGCGGCTGCTCGCCCCCTCGCCCGGCCGGCCGGCCTCCAGCACCGCGACCGAGCGGCCTGCCCGCGCCAGGGTCAGCGCCGCCGAGAGGCCGGTGAAGCCGGCCCCGACGATGGCGACATCGACCGCCTGCGGCAGCGGCGCGGGGCGCTCGACGCGCGGCGCCGCCTCCCACCAGTAGGGCTCAGTCACCAGCGCCATCGCGGAATGCTCCTGCAGGATTGTGCCGCGGCTATGCTGGCCACTCGACGATGTGATCCTCAAGCTCCGCATCGTCGACATCGCGCTCGGAAACGACACGGCCGGCCACCGAGATGCCGGCGGCGGCCACGGTGGCTGGATCGCCGGAGTTCAGCGGATGCCACCAGGCGAGCGGCTGGCCCTCGTAGAGCAGACGATAGGCGCAGGTCGAGGGCATCCAGGTCAGGTTCCGCAGGTTGCCCGGCGTGAGCTGCACGCAGTCGGGCACGCGGCGGCATCGGTTGGCGTAGTCGCCGCAGCGGCAGCTGCCGAGATCGAGCAGCTTGCAGGCGACGTCGGTGTAGTCGACGGCGTCGCTGTCCTCGTCCTGCAGCTTCAGCAGACAGCAGCGACCGCAGCCGTCGCACAGCGCCTCCCACTCCTCGCCGGTCATATCGGCGAGGCTCACCTCTTCCCAGAAGCGTGGCCTCATGCCAGCAGCTTTCCTTCGAAGGGGTTGCGGCCGCTGCGGTCCTCCACCTCGACCACCCAGAGGTCTGGGTCGCGGCGGACGCTGCGCTCGATATAGGCATCGGCCTCGGCATCCGGCACCAGCTTTCCCTCCAGCGCCGGCAGCCAGCCGAGGCGCCCATCGAGGTCGCGTGCCTGGGTCAGGACGCGGCAACCCTGCTCCAGCAGGTTGAGCTTGACCAGCAGGCCGCCGCCCTGGCGCTCGCCGCGCCGGGCGACCACGACGGGAATGCCCTCGGCGAGGCAGCGGCGAACCTCGGCCATGACCCAGAGATGTGTCGGGAGTCGATCGTCCATGGTGAAGGCGTTCGCTTGTTCTGCGGCGTCAGACGAGGAGCTGCTGGAAGACGGTCGCGTCCTGGATCTCGACGGTATAGAGGCCATCGAAGCTCTGATAGAGCGACAGGCCGGAGCCATAGGGCGCGATGTCGAGCCAGCCGCCCTCCAGGACCACCGTGTCGTCGCCATCGCCCTGCACCAGAAGGTAGCCGGCATCGGCGTTGGCGGCCGCGACCTCGGGCGTGATCGTCACCTTCACCGGCTCCTGCGTCAGGTCGAACAGGCCCGGCGAGACGACCGGTCCTGGCGGGGCGCTCTCGCCAACCAGGATGAGCTGCCCGTTCGGTTCCATGGCGGCGGTCAGGATATCGCCCGGTGGGGCCCCGCCGAAAAGATCGAAATCGAAGCCATTGCCGGCGACGCCGAGCGGCTGTTCGTCGAGTTCGAACAGCTGGGCCGGGCCGTCTTCGCCGAAGAGGTCGGTCTCCTGCAGCGACATCAGCGAGGTCCGCGGTTCGGGCAGGGGCAGGATCTCGTAGGACTGCGGCGCGAAGATCGCATGGTCATCGGGCGCGACCGTCGGCTCCGGCTGCGCCGCCGCCTCGGCCGCGCGCGGCTCCGACACCGGCGCGGCCGCGGCCGGATCGAGGCGCGAGTCGCCGATCAGGAGGAGTTCCGCAGGCACGCCGGAATCGGCAAGCGTGAGAAGCTCGACCAGGGTGCCCTGCCAAGCCTGCTCCAGCGCCTGGCCGGCGAAGGGAAGCTGCAGGTTGCTCTGTGCCGCCGGGTCGAGCACCAGCGGGCCGTCGTCGGCCGCGATGCCCAACAGCGGCTCCAGCGGTTCCGCCAGCGTCGCCGCCTGAGCAAGCTGCACCGCCAGCTCCGCCGCCAGCGGCCGAGCGGCGTCCAGGTTCGTGCGGTCGGACAGCGCCGTTTCCATCTGGCAGTTCTACGCCCCCGGCCGCCGCAAGGGCAAGCAGCAGGGCCGCCAGTGCTAGGCGACGAAGAGCGCCACTTCGGTGTTGATCGCGGTGATGGCGTAGTCGCCAAGCGCGCTGACGTAGGTCAGCACGTTGCCGCCGTCGCCAATGGAGACCAGCGACCAGTCGGGATAGATGAAGATGATGTCGTCGCCATCCCCGGCGACCGTGAGACTGCCGTGATCGTCGGCGAAGGCCGACACGACGGTCGGTGTCATGCGGACGTTGAAGCTGCCGCCGGCAAGGTCGATCAGCCCGCCCCCCGGCACGCCGGGGATCTGGTTGACCTGCGACAGCGAGCCGGTTCCCAGCGTCACGTCCTCGAGGTCGCTGACGGCGATGCCGCCCGGTCCGGCCGCGGGGCCGAAGAGGTCGGTCAGCAGGCCGCCGGACTCCAGGTGGCCGAGATCGATCCGGATGGCGGTCGCCTCGCCGCCGAAGAGATCGCTGTCCTCCAGGCCGAGCGGCGTCGCGCGCTCATCGGCAACCAGGGGCTCGATGTGAACCTCGCCATTGGCGAACAGCGGCCCACTGTCCGCCACCCGATCCTCGGGCGGCTCGGCTGCTTCCTGCCGTGCGGCGCTCGGCGCTTCGGACGGCCGCTCTCCGGCTGCGACCTCCGGCCCCGCCGCCTGTGCCTCGCCCTCGGCGACCGCTGGGGTGGGAAAGGCTTCCATGAGCCCCGCCAGTGCGGCGAACGCCGGCTCCGACCCGCTCGGCGACTGCCCCCCGCCCGAGACGGAGGCCAGTTCCTCCAAGGCCGACAACCAGACCGTCTGCAGCGCGGTGCCCTGCAGCGGCTGCGCCAGGTTGCCGGGCAGCGGCGTCAGTTCGGCGATGGCATAACCCAGCAGGCCCTGCAGGCGATCGATTTGTTGGACAGTGACCAAATCGAGCCCTGGCGCCGGCGCCGGTGGCGACGGACTGGAGTCGTCTGGGGACTGGCTGCTGACCCTATCCACGGAGGCAAAAGCCCCTCGGCAGTTCTCGCCAAAGCAGCGATAGATCAGCGTGGCACAACTCCTCCATCATGTCCACGAGGAGACCGCCTGCTGCCATGCCGACAGCGCCGCACCCGAGCCAACGCTATCGAGCGCTGGTCCACCTTTACGCCCGTATGCATCTGGAGGGCGATCCGGCAAATGCCCTCGCCGCCGAGACGCTGTTCGACGGCCGCGCGCTCACGCCCCATGTCGAAACGGTCCGCCGGCTGCTCCTGGCGACCGGCGCGCGCAGCCTGCTCGACTACGGCTGCGGCAAGGCGAAGGCCTATCGCACGTTGCGGGCGCGCCATCCCGATGGTTCGGTCAGCGAAGGGGCCCAGGCGCTCTGGGGTCTCGACAGCGTCGCGCTCTACGACCCGGCCGTGCGAGCCCATGCCAGGCTGCCGGAGGGCCCCTTCGATGCCGTCGTCTCGACCGCCGTGCTGGAGTACGTGCCGGAGGAAGACCTGGACTGGGTGCTGGCGGAAATCGTCGCCTTCGCCCGGCGCCTGGTTTTCCTCTCCATCGCCTGCCACCCCTCGCCGGCACGCCTGCCGAACGGGGAGAACTATCACGTGACGCAGCGCAGCCCCGGCTGGTGGTGCGACCGCCTCATCGCCGCCCTGCCGGCCGCGCAGCCGCCGCGCCTCTTCGCCCTGCTGTGGCCGGACGAGAAGCAACGGGTGCTGCTGGAGATCTAGCCTGCGGCCCACTCCTCCCGCACCGTCGCCTCGCCCTCTTTCGGCAGCAGCGAACGGCGCAGCGCCGCGAAACGCTCCGCCGGCGCCAGGCGCGCGAGGGCCCAGACGGCCGCGCCGCGCACCAGCGCCGCGCCGTCCGTCAGACGCGCCTCCACCGCCGGCAGCAGGCTCGACTCGCCGCTGTTGCCGATCGCGGTCATCACGTTGCGCAGGAAGCGGTCGCGGCCGATGCGCTTCACCGGCGAGGCGGTGAAGAGCCGGCGGAAGGCGGCCTCGTCCAGGGCGGCCAGATCCTGCAGTGCCGGCGCCTCCAGTTCGGAGCGCGGACGCAGGCGCAGGTCGCGCGCCTGGCGGGCGAAGCGGTTCCAGGGACAGACCGCGAGGCAGTCGTCGCAGCCGTAGATGCGGTTGCCCAGGGCGGGGCGGAGCGCGCGCGGGATCGGCCCCTTGTGCTCGATCGTGAGGTAGGAGATGCAGCGCCGCGCATCGAGCCGCCACGGCCCGGTGAAGGCCGCCGTCGGACAGATGTCGAGGCAGGCACGGCAGGAGCCGCAATGCGGCTGCGCCGGCGGATCGGGCGGCAGCTCCAGCGTGGTGAAGAGCACGCCGAGGAAGAACCAGTTGCCCAGTTCGCGCGACAGCAGATTGGTGTGCTTGCCCTGCCAGCCGAGCCCGGCCGCCTGCGCCAGCGGCTTCTCCATCACCGGGGCGGTATCGACGAAGACCTTCACCTCGCCGCCCAGCCGGTGGACCAGGGCCTGCGCCAGCCGCTTCAGCCGCCCCTTCACCACATCGTGGTAGTCGCGGTTGCGGGCATAGACCGAGAGGTTGCCGATCTCCGGCCGCCCCAGGTTGGCCAGCGGATCGCCGGGCGGGGCGTAGCTCTCGGCCACCACCACGGCGCTGCGTGCCGCCGGCCAGAGGGCGCGCGGCTGGCGGCGCATCTCCGCCCGCTCGGCGAGCCAGCTCATCTCGCCCTGGGCACCGAGCGCGAGAAAGCCCTCCAGGCCCTCGCCCACCGAGGCGGCGAGCTCGGCGGCGCAGAAGCCGACGCCGTCGAAGCCCTCGGCCAGGGCGAGCTCGCGGATGGTGTCGCGCTGGGACGCGTCGCCCATGGCGCTCAGGCGGGCGCCGCGACGTCGCCCATCGCCTCGGTCTCGGCGAAGGCGGCGGCATAGTCCGCGAGCCGCCCCTCGCCGATGGCCGTGCGCAGCTCCGCCATCAGCGTCTGGTAGTGCGTCAGGTTGTGCAGCGTCAGCAGGATCGGCCCCAGCATCTCGCTGCCGCGGAACAGATGATGCAGATAGCCGCGGCTGAAGCCGCCGGCGCAGGCCGCGCAGGCGCAGCCCTCCTGCAGCGGCCGCGGGTCGTCCTGATGTCGCGCATTGCGCAGGTTGACCGTGCCGCGCCGGGTGAAACCCTGGCCGGTGCGCCCGGACCGCGTCGGCAGCACGCAGTCGAACATGTCGACGCCGCGCAGCACGGCGCCGACGATGTCGGCCGGCTTGCCGACCCCCATGAGATAGCGCGGCTGGGCGCGCGGCAGCGTCGGCAGGGTGACGTCGAGCATCGCCAGCATCAACGCCTGCCCCTCGCCCACCGCCAGGCCGCCGATGGCATAGCCCTCGTAGCCGACGGCCTGCAGGCCGGCCGAGGAGGCCTCGCGCAGGGCCGGATAGACACCGCCCTGCACGATGCCGAAGAGGCCGTAGCCGGGGCGCGGGCGAAAGGCGCGGCGGCAGCGCTCGGCCCAGCGCAGCGAGCGCTCCATCGACAAGCGCGCCTCCGCCTCGGTTGCCGGATAGGGCGTACACTCGTCCAGCACCATGGTGATGTCGGCGTCGAGCAGGTCCTGGATCTCCACCGCGCGCTCCGGCGTCAGCATATGGCGCGCGCCGTCGAGGTGGGAGCGGAAGGCGACGCCCTCCTCGGTGATCTTGCGCAGGGCCGAGAGCGACATGACCTGGTAGCCGCCGCTGTCGGTCAGGATCGGCCCCGGCCACTGCATGAAGCGATGCAGGCCGCCGAAGCGCGCGACCCGCTCGGCCCCCGGCCGCAGCATCAGGTGATAGGTGTTGCCGAGCACGATCTCGGCGCCGGTGGCGGCGACCTGCGCCGGCAGCAGCCCCTTCACCGTTCCGGCCGTCCCCACCGTCATGAAGGCCGGCGTCTCGGCGGGACCGTGCGCCGTTTGCAGGCGGCCGCGCCGGGCGGCGCCGTCGGTGGCGAGCACCTCGAAGCCGAAGGCGCTCACAGCAGGTCCTCGCGGGTCAGCAGCGACGAGTCGCCATAGGAATAGAAGCGGTAGCGCGCGGCAATGGCCGCGGCGTAGGCCGCCTGCATGCGCTCCAGGCCGGAGAAGGCGGCGACCAGCATGAAGAGCGTCGAGCGCGGCAGATGGAAATTGGTCATCAGGCGCTGCACCACGCGGAAGCGATAGCCGGGCAGGATGAAGATATCGGTCTCGCCGCGGTAGGGCGCGAGGCGGCCGTCGCTGTCGGCGGCGCTCTCCAGCAGGCGCAGCGCCGTGGTGCCGACGGCGACGATGCGCCCGCCGCGCAGCCGTGCCGCCTCGACAGCGGCCACGCTTTCCGGCCCGACCTCGCCCCACTCGGCGTGCATGCGGTGGCGCCGCGGGTCCTCCTCCTTAACCGGCAGGAAGGTCCCGGCGCCGACATGCAGCGTAACGAAGCAGCTCTCCACCCCACGCGCCGCCAGTCGCCGCAGCAGGTCCGGCGTGAAGTGCAGGCCGGCGGTCGGCGCCGCGACGGCGCCGGCGACCCTGGCGAAGACCGTCTGGTAGTCGGCCCGGTCGGAGGCATCGCCGCTGCCCTGGCGAATGTACGGCGGCAGCGGCATGCCGCCGGCGGCGTCGAGCAGTGCCAGGAGCTCGGCATCCGCGCAGGCGAAGCGCAGCAGCACCTCGCCCCCCTCGCGGCGCTCCACCGTCGCCTCGAGGCCGGCATCGAAGATCACGGCGTCGCCGGGGCGCAGGCGCTTGGCCGGCCGCGCGAAAGCCCACCAGGTGGCCGGCGCGGCCTGCTTGTGCAGCGTCACCTCGATGCTCGCCAGGCCGCGCCGTCCGACCAGGCGCGAAGGGATGACGCGGGTGTCGTTGAACACCAGCAGATCCCCCGGGGCCAGCAGCGCCGGCAGGTCATCGACCCGATGGTGCGCCAGGTCGCGCCCCACGGCGAGCAGCCGGGCCGTGTCGCGCGGCCGCGCCGGTCGCTGCGCGATCAGCGCCTCCGGCAGGATGAAGTCGAAGTCGTCAATGTGCATGGCGGCGCGGTGGTAGCATCGGCGCCGGCAGGCGCCAAGCGCCGTCAGGTCGGTTCGCCCGGCCGGGTGTCGTGGCGCAGGCCGATGCTGACCCGCGGCTCGTCGAGGTCGGTGACGCGGTGGAAGGGCCGCAGGCCCTGGCCGTCGAAGCCCGGCGCCCGCATCAGCGTCGCCACCCCGGGCGCCATCGGAAAGCGCCGGGGATCGCTGCCCTCCCGGTCGCTGCAGAGCACCAGGTCGGCGCTGCCGGCCAGGGTGACCAGCACCACCAGCCCGACGTAGCGCAGGTGGTCGCGATGCGGGGTGATGCCGGCCGAACCGACCGGATAGCGCTGCACGATGAGGTCGTTGAAGAGCAGGCCCTGCGGCAGCGGATCCTGCGGCATCAGCGCACAGGCGGCGGCCGCCACGGCGGCCAGCCGCGCCGCCAGGAGACGCAGCGGGTGCTCCGGCGGGATCGCCATGGTCAGTTCGAAGTCCTGCCGCACCTGCCGCCCCGCCGGCCCGACGAGCGGCCGGGCCGAGCGGTAGTCGAGCGTGTCGCAGGACCCGAGCAGCGCCGCCGTCCCCGCGGGGTCCAGCAGCGGCAGCGAGGCGGCATCGCGCAGGCGCGTTTCCTCCAGCGCAGCGGCAAAGTCCGCCGGGGTGGCAAGCAACGGCACGGTCATGAGGGCGGCACGCCTGGCTCGCCGAGAGACTTCTCGTGCATCGAGAGGGTCACGTCACAAGAGTTTGAAAACAAAACATCTATCCTGCAATCGCACGCAGCGGCCGAGCGACTTCGCGCGGCCGCCCGCGCGCCGCTCCTGCCGGCTATCTGGTGATCCCTGGCGAGAAAGGCGACGCCGGCCGTGCCGTCACGTTGCGCCGGCCGAGAAGAAATTGACCAGGGCCGGGACGCGGATCCCCTCCCCCTCGCGATAGGCGGCAAGGGCGGACCGGACGGCTTCGTAGATCGCCGCCGCGTCGTCGGGACCGCCGCCGAGGGCCGCCATGATCCGCGCCGCCGGGCCGATGTTGCAGGCCAAGCGCGCCACCTCCTCCAGGCTGCCCGGCGGCTCGAAATGCAGCGCGACCGCCTCGGCGGCGGGGTTCGCAAAGCCGGCTGCACGCAGTATTCCCAGCACGCGCTCCCGGTCGCAGAAGGCAAAGGGACCCGGCGCCTCCGGCGGCGAGGGCTCCGGGCGGCCGAGGCGGGCGATCGCCGCGTCGCGCGCGATCACGAACCAGGGGTTGGCCTCGATCGGCGCCCAGGCGGCAACCTCCATCCGCCCGCCGGGGCGCAGCGCGCTGCGCAGATTGCGGAAGGCCGCCAGCGGGTCCTCGAAGAACATGATGCCGAAGCGCGAAACCAGCAGATCGAAGCGGCCGGCCGGAAAGCCGTAGGTCTGGGCATCGCCCTCGATGAACGCGACGCGAGGGGAGAGGTCGGCCGGCAGGCGCTCCGCCGCGCGGGCCAGCAGCGGCGGGGAGATGTCCAGGGCCACGACACTGCCTTCAGCCCCGACGCTCGCGGCCAGCGCCAGCGTGGTCGCGCCGGCGCCGCAGCCGATATCGAGCACCCGCTCGCCGGCAGCCGGCGCGGCGCGCTGCAGCAGCAGGCGGCCGACCGGGAGCATGGCCCGGTCCAGCGGCTCCTGGTAGTCGATCCACTTGCGCCCCGGCGCCGACCCCCAGTAGAGCGCCTGATCGACATTGGCCGTAACGGGTCCGGAAGGGCTGACCATCGCGATGACGTCCTTTCGTGCGGGTCTGTGGTGGCCAGCATAGTCGTCCGGCGACGGGTCCGCACGCTGGACCGGCGGCCGGCCGTGCGACAGTCTGGCGGCTCCTCACCTCCAGCAGTCGGGAGCCGCAGCATGCGCGTCTGGTTGATCGTGGCCGGGATCTCGGGGGCCATCGGCGCCGCCATGGGTGCCGTCGCCGCTCACCTCCTTGCCGAGGCGCCGCTGCGCGCCGCGCTGATCGCGACCGCGCAGCAGTACCAGCTCTGGCATGCCCTGGCCCTGGGGCTGGTCGCGCTGGCCGGCTGGCAGGAGCGTCGCCTGAGCCTCACGCTGGCGGGCTGGGCCTTCCTGCTCGGCACGCTGCTGTTCTGCGGCGGCCTCTACCTGCAGGCGCTGGGCGGTCGCAGCCTCGGCCCGCTGGTGCCCCTGGGCGGCAGCACGCTGATCGCCGGCTGGCTGCTGCTGGCCTTCGCCGGCTGGCGCACCTTGCGGTCGCGCCCGGCGCCGACTAGCTAAGGACCATGAGCGAAGATCTCACCGAGCCGGCCGCCCGCCTCGACGCCCGCGGCCTGAAATGCCCGCTGCCGGTGCTGAAGGCCCGCAGGGCCCTGAAGCCCTTGGCGGCGGGCGAGGTCCTGGAGGTGCTGGCGGACGATCCGGCGGCACCGAAGGACTTCCGCGCCTTCGCCGAGACCACCGGCTACGCGCTCGAGGAGCTGCCGGCCGATGGCGGCTTCCGGGCCCGCATCACGAAGGGTGCCTGAGCGCCTGCGCCAGCGTCCGGGCGGCCCGCTTGCGCTCCACCAGGCCCATCACCACCGATAGCATCGGCGGCACGACGAAGAGCGTCAGGATGGCGGAGAGCATGAGCCCGCCCACCACCACCGCGCCGATGCCGCGATAGAGTTCCGACCCGGCGCCCGGCGCCACCACCAGCGGCAGCATGCCGGCCACCGAGGTGACGGTCGACATGAAGATCGGGCGGATGCGGTTGCGCGTGGCTTCCAGGATCGCCGTCGCCGGGTCCATGCGCTCGTGGCGCAGGTGATAGAGCGACTGGTGCACCAGCAGGATGGCATTGTTCACCACCGTGCCGATCAGGATGACGAAGCCGAGCAGCGTCAACATGTCGAGCGGCTGGACCACGAGGGTGTTGACCGCTGCCAGGCCGGCGATGCCGCCGGCGGCGGCCAGCGGCACGGAGAGCATCATCACCAGCGGATAGACGAAGCTCTCGAAGAGGATTGCCATCACCAAGTAGACGATGGCGATGGCCAGCGCGAGGTTCCAGACCATCGCGTCGAAGGTCTCGGTCAGCTTGTCGGCGGTGCCGGACACGGAGAAGGCGACGCCGCCCGGCAGCCCGGCATCGACCAGCGGCTGGACCACCTCCGACTGGATCATCTCGAGCGCCTGCTCCAGCGGCACATCCGGCGTCGGCCGGATCTCCAGGGTGATGGTGCGCAGCCGCTCGCGGTGCCGGATCGTCACCGGGCCGGCCGTGAGCTCTATGTCCGCGAGCGCGGAGACCGGCAGGATCACGCCGCTGTCGGTCACCACCGGCAGGTTGGCGATGTCCTGCGTCGAGCCGGCGCCCCCCAGCGTCCCCAGCAGGGTCATGTCGATACGCTTGCCGCCGATCGTCACCTCGGCGACCCGCAGGCCGTCATTGAAGGCATCGATCGCATCGGCGAACTGCCGCACGGTGACACCGGCATCGGCAAGCCGCACGCGGTCGGGCAGGATGCGCAGTTCCGGCGCGCCGAACTCCAGGCCGGGCCGGGGGCGAAGCTGGTTGCCGGCGTCGCGCGGGAAAATCTCGGAGAGCCGCTGCATCGCCTGCTGCGCCACCGGCAGGATCGCATCCATCGTCGGTCCGGTGACGTCGAGTTCGATCGTGCGGCCGCCGGAGACGCCACGGCCGAAGATCGACGGCTGATAGGTGGCGCCATAGGCGCCCGGCTCCTGGTAGGTGAGGGCCTGGATGGTGGGGACCAGTTCCCCCGCCCTGCTCTCGTCGGTCGCGGTGGCGCCGATGATGATCTGGGTCGGCAGGGCGACGAAGAAGAAGCGCCGCATCTGCAAGGGGGCCTCCCCGTCCGGCGCATTGGGCATCGAGACGGTGAGGTCTTCCCACAGCGGCCGCACGGCGTCCTCGAGGCGGGTGGCGATCTGCTCGACGGTCTTCAGGTTGTAGCCGGGCGGCGGCGTGATGCGGCCGATCACCAGGTTGCGGTTGCCTTCCGGCAGGTACTCGAGCTTCGGGAGGAAGGTCCAGGCCGCGACACCCGCGGCGGCCGAGACCGACAGCACCACGGTGATCGCCAGCAGCCGGTGGCCGACCACGCGCCGGGTATAGCCGGCGACGCCGCGGGCGAAGAGGCTCGCGGCTTCGTCCACCACCGGCAGGTAGTGGCGGTGCGGCTTGCCATCCCGCCCCTTGCCGTAGTCGAGGAACCGCGCCGAGAGGCTCGGCACCACGGTAACGGCCACCACCAGCGACAGCACGATGGCCACCGACAGCGCGACGGCGATGTCGCGGAAGAGCTGCCCGACCTCGAGCTCGAGGATCAGGATCGGCACGAACACCAGCACCGTGGTGATGGCGCCGGCCATCACGGCGCCCCAGACCTGCTGCGCGCCCTCGGCCGCGGCCTTGCGCGCCCGCATGCCGCCCTCGTGCAGGCGGTAGATGTTCTCCTGCACCACGATGGCGGCGTCGACCACCATGCCGACGGCGAAGGCCAGGCCGGCCAGCGAGATGACGTTGATCGAACGCCCCAGCGCCGCCATGGCGACGAAGGCGCCGATCAGCGAGATCGGGATGGCGAAGGCGACCGCGGCGGTCGCGCCGAAGGAGCGCAGGAAGAGGAAGAGAACCAGGGCCGCCAGGGCACCGCCGATGTAGATGTTGCTCTGCACCAGCTCGATCGAGGCCTCGATGTAGGTCGTCTCGTCGTAGTTCCAAAGCAGCTGCAGCCCGGCCTCGGCCAGCGCGCCCTCGTTCAGTTCCTGCACCGCGTTGCGGATGCCGTCCATGACGACGATGACGTTGGCGCCGGTCTCGCGCGTCACGTTCAGCGAGAGCGCCGGCTGCCCGAGCTGGCGGATGGTCGCCCGCGGCTCGGGATAGCCGAACTGCACCTCCGCCAGGTCGCCGACCGTGACGCGGCCGAACTTCGGCGCGCCGCCCCCGCTGCCGCCGGCCCCGCTGCCGCCAGAACGGATCACCACGCTCTCGACGGCCTCGACCGTCTTCAGCTCGCCCTCGGCGCGCACCACATAGCTGCGCTTGCCCTCCTCCACGTCACCCGCGGAGACGGTGGCGTTGGCCGCCCGCAGCGCATCCACCAGGTCGCTGACCGTAAGACGATAGCGCGCCAGGGCTTCCGGCAGCACCAGCACCTCGATCCGCCGCTCGGCGCCGCCGTAGACGTTCACCTCCGAGACGCCCTCGACGCGCTGCATGCGCTCGCGCACGACGTCCTCGACCAGGTCGCCGAACTGGGCGACCGGCCGCTCGTTGCCGGCGAGGCGCACCAGGCTGAACCAGGCGATCGGATTGTCCTCGGTGCCGGCGGTGGAGAGCACCGGCTCGTCGACCTCGTTGGGATAGCCGCTGATCTGCTGCAGCCGGTTGCCGACCAGCAGCAGGGCCCGGTCGATATTGGTGCCGTTGGCGAACTCCAGCGTGACCCGGGCGCGGCCCTGCTCGGCGTTGGAGGTGACGTTGCGGACGTTCTCCAGGCCCTTCAGCGCCTCTTCCTGGCGGAACAGGATCTCGCGCTCGACCTCTTCCGGCGCCGAGCCGGCCCACATGGTGGTGATGGAGATGGTGGGCTGGTCGACGTCCGGAGCGAGCTGCACCGGGATCCGGGCCAGCGCCACCATGCCGAAGATCAGCACGATGAGGACGAGAGACAGCAGGGCAACGGGACGTTCGACAGCAAGCCGAATGAGGTTCATGCGCCCCTTCCGCCGGTCAGCCGGTCAACTCGAGCACTTGTCCAGGTTGCAGGCGCTCGTTTCCGCGGATCACCGCGAGGTCGCCTTCCTGCAAGCCGTCGACCACTTCGAAGCGACCGCCGACGGCGGTGCCCAGCACCACGCGGCGTGCCTCGGCCACCAGCTTGCCGTCGCGTTCCACCGCGACGTAGACAAGCGCGCCCTGCGGCGAGGGGATCACGGCATCCTTGTCGACCGTCAGCGCCTGGCGCGAGGGACCGGTCGGCAGGGCCAGGACGGCGGTCTGCCCGACCGCCTGTCCGCCGCTCACCAGGGCCTCGATCGGCAGGAAGCGCACCACGCGGGTTCGGGTCAGAGGGTCCTCCGCCGGAACCACGGCGCGGACCCTGGCGATCAGCGAGAGGCCATCGTCCAGACGCACCGAGATTTCCTCGCCGACGGTCAGTCCGGCGAGCAGAGAGAAGGGAACGTCGGCCTCGAGCTCCAGGGCCGAGTCGTTCATCAGCTCGATCAGCGGGTCGCCGGCGTCGACATAGGCGCCGACCTCGGTCCGCGTCTCCATCACCACGCCGTCGTAGGGCGCGGCGACGCGGGCGCGGGCGAGTTCCAGCTCAGCCAGGCGCAATTCCGCCGAGCGCGCACCCTTCAAGGCATTGGCCTCGGCGACCGTTGCCTCGGCGATGGCCACGCGGGCGCGGGAGTCCTCAGTGCGGGCGGGGCTGTAGGCCGACGAGCCCTTGAGCCCCTCGGCGCGCGCCAGTTCCTGCTGTGCCAGGGTCAGTTCGGCCTGCGCGGTCACCACGGCGGCATCGGCCTGGGCCAGCTGCGCAACGGCGAGCGAGCGCCGGGCGTCGAGTTCGGCGCCGTCGATCACCGCGATGATGCCGCCCTTGGTGACGCGATCGCCGACCTCGACCAGGAACGCCTCGACCGGGCCCTCGACCGCGGCGGCGACCGGGCCGGCGTCCCGCGCCACGAAGCGGCCGATGACGCTGGCGGTCTCGGCGACCTCCTGTGTGCTGACCGGATCGACGCCGACAAGCGTCGAATTGCTCTGGGCAAGCGCCGGAGCAGCCGCAAGCAGGCCGATGGCCGCAAAAAACAAGGCGCCGAGCGTCGGCAGGCGAGCCTCCTGTCGAGTGTCCTGAGCGTTATACGATCCTTCCGGAAAAAACGTGTTAGTAATTCTTCGCATTTGCTCCCAGCCTCCCACATGGAAGCCATGTCCACTCTCCTCTTCACGCACGAGGCCTGTGCCCGTCACGACACCGGCCAATGGCACCCGGAGAGCCCGGCGCGCCTCGCTGCGGTGCTTCAGGCCCTGGACGCAGCCGGCCTCTCCGGCCTGGGCTGGCGCGAAGCGCCGCGGGCCAGCCGCGACAGCCTGCTGGCGGCCCATCCCGCCGATTTCGTCGAGCGCGCCCTGGCGGCGGTGCCGGACAGCGGCTTCGTCGGGCTGGACGGCGACACCATTCTCTCTCCAGGGTCGGGCGAGGCGGCCCTGCGGGCGGCCGGCGCGCTGGTGGCGGCGGTCGATGCGGTGATGGCGGGCGAGGCCGCAACCGCCTTCTGCGCGGTCCGTCCCCCCGGACACCACGCCGAACCCGAGGTGGCCATGGGTTTCTGCCTCTTCAACAACATTGCCGTCGCCGCCCGCCATGCCCAGCGCACCCACGGCCTGCAGCGGATCGCGGTGCTCGATTTCGACGTCCACCACGGCAATGGCAGCCAGGCCATCTTCTGGGACGATCCGGGCGTGTTCTTCGCCTCCTCGCACCAGTCGCCGCTCTATCCCGGGACCGGCGCCCGCGAAGAGCGCGGCGCCCACGGCCAGATGATCAACGCGCCGCTGCCGCCCGGCGCGGGCACCGAGGCCTTCCGGGCCGCGTGGGAGGGAGCGATCCTCCCCGGCCTGGAACGTTTCGCCCCCGAATTGATCCTGGTCTCCGCCGGCTTCGACGGCCATCGTGCCGACCCCCTCGCCGACCTCGACCTGGTCGAGGCCGACTACCGCTGGATCACGCGGACCCTGAAGGAGATCGCCGGGCGGCACGCCGGCGGCCGCCTGGTCTCGACGCTGGAGGGCGGTTACGACCTCGACGCCCTGGCCGCCAGCGCGGTAGCGCACGTCGAAGCCCTGATCGACTGATCGCAGCGGCCTTTCGCCGCCGCCAGCCCAAGGCCCGCCACTGCAGATTTCGTTTGTCATGGGCCGGGCGGCAGGCTAATCCTGGCGCGATTGCTGCAGTGCAGCAAAATTGATATCGGCGCCCCGATGCGGCCCTGGCCGCTGCGCCTTCCCTGACGACCGGTCTATCCGCGCCCGGCCCCGCTGGCCGCGGCGGCGACGTCGACTTCCTGGAGTTTCCGCTCATGACATTCTCCCCCGCCCGCCTGCGGAGCGAATGGTTCGGCAACGTCCGCGGCGACCTGCTCGCCGGGCTCGTCGTCGCGCTGGCGCTGATCCCCGAGGCCATCGCCTTCTCGATCATCGCCGGGGTCGACCCCAAGGTCGGGCTCTACGCCTCCTTCTCGATCGCCGTCATCACCGCCATCGCCGGCGGCCGTCCCGGCATGATCTCGGCGGCGACGGCGGCAACCGCCGTGCTGATGGTGACGCTGGTCAAGGAGCACGGCCTGCAGTACCTGCTCGCCACCACGGTGCTGACCGGGATTCTGCAGATCGCCGCCGGCGCGCTGCGGCTGGGCTACGTCATGCGCTTCGTCTCCCGCTCGGTGATGACCGGCTTCGTCAATGCGCTGGCGATCCTGATCTTCCTGGCACAGCTCCCGGAGCTGATCGAGGTCCCCTGGCTGACCTACCCGATGGTCGCCGGCGGCCTTGCCATCATCTATCTCTTCCCCCGCCTCACCAGGGCGGTGCCCTCGCCCCTCGTCTGCATCGTGGTGCTGAGCGCCCTCGCCCTCGGCCTCGATCTCGACCTGCGCACGGTCGGCGACATGGGCGAATTGCCGGCAACGCTGCCGGTCTTCCTGCTGCCCGACCTGCCGCTCACCCTCGAGACGCTGCTGATCGTGCTGCCCTACGCGGCCGCCATCGCCGCCGTCGGCCTGCTGGAGTCGCTGATGACCGCCGCCATCGTCGACGAACTGACCGACACCACGAGCAACAAGAACCGCGAATGCATCGGCCAGGGCCTGGCCAACACGGCGACCGGCTTCCTCGGCGGAATGGCCGGCTGCGCGATGATCGGCCAGTCGGTCATCAACGTGAAGTCGGGCGGCCGCGGCCGGCTGTCGACCTTCTGCGCCGGCATCTTCCTGCTGATCCTCTGCGTCGCGCTGGGCGACTGGGTGAAGCAGATCCCGATGGCCGCGCTGGTGGCGATCATGATCATGGTCTCGGTCGGCACCTTCAGCTGGACCTCGCTGCGCAACCTGCGCGTCCACCCGCGCAGCTCCTCGATCGTGATGCTGGCAACGGTGGCGGTCGTCGTCACCACGCACAACCTGGCGACCGGCGTGCTGGTCGGCGTGCTGCTGTCCGGCATCTTCTTCGCCTGGAAGATCGCGCAGATCTTCCGCGTCAGCTCGACGCTGAGCGGAGGACGGCAGGGCGCGGGCCTATCGCGTCGAGGGCCAGGTCTTCTTCGCCTCGGTCGACAACTTCCTGGCAGCCTTCGACTTCAAGGAGGCGCTGGAGCAGGTCACCATCGACGTCTCGCGCGCGCACATCTGGGACATCTCCAGCGTCACCGCGCTCGACACCGTGGTCCTGAAGTTCCGTCGCGAAGGCGCGGAAGTCGCTATCATCGGCCTCAATGAAGCGAGCGAGACGATCGTCGACAAGCTCGCCATCCATGACAAGCCCGGCGCGCTCGAGCGTCTCATGGGACACTGAGGAGGACGCCAGGTGACGAAACTGCTCGCCCTGATCGACGGCTCGATCTATTCCCGCAGCGTCTGCGACCACGCGGCCTGGGTCGCGCGGCGGACCTCGGCCTCGGTGGAGCTGCTGCACGTCCTCGGGCGGCGCGATGTCTCCAGCGCGCCGGTCGACCTCAGCGGCAATCTCGACATCGATGCCCGCGACGTGCTGCTGGCCGAGCTGGTGAGCCTCGACGCGCAGAAGGCCAAGCTCGCGCAGAAGCGCGGCCGCGTGATCCTGGAGGAGGCCAAGAGCCGGCTGCTCGAGGCCGAAGTGAGCGAGGTCACCGCCAGGCTGCGCAACGGCGACCTGGTCGAGACCGTGCGGGAACTGGAGGAGGACGCCGACCTCATCGTCATCGGCAAGCGCGGCGAGGCGGCCGATTTCGCCCGGCTGCACCTGGGCTCGAACCTGGAGCGGGTGGTGCGCTCCAGCCGCAAGCCGGTGCTGGTGGCGGCCCGTGCCTTCAAACCGCCGAAGCGCTTCCTGGTTGCCTTCGATGGCGGCGCCAGCGTGACCAAGGCGATCGACTATGCCGCCGCCAGCCCCATCTTCGCCGAGATGGACTGCCACCTCGTCACCGTCGGCAGCGACACGCCGGAGAACCGGCAGCGGCTGGAGCAGGCGGCGCAGCGGCTGCGCGACGCCGGCTACCGGGTCGAGACCGATCTCCGCGCGGGCGATCCCGACGCGCAGATCGCCCAGGTCGTCGAGCAGCAGGGCATCGACCTCCTGGTCATGGGCGCCTATGGCCACTCGCGGATCCGCAACCT
The DNA here is from genome assembly GCA_942492185.1 of uncultured Alphaproteobacteria bacterium. GTDB lineage: Bacteria > Pseudomonadota > Alphaproteobacteria > Kiloniellales > JACOMY01 > CALOEA01. The sequence goes on along the minus strand of CALOEA010000006.1, from coordinate 10,379 downwards.
CATCATCGGCTCGACGACGACGGAGATGATCCGCTCCTGCCTCATCCCCGTCGTGCTGTTCCGCTGACGGCCTTGCCCACTCGCCTGTCGGCCGCGACCTATGATAGCCAGATGCGCCATTCCGGGAGGATTTCATGCAGGTACAGGGGGCGTGTCACTGCGGCGCCATCGCGTTCGAGGCCGCGGTCGACCCGGCCGAGGTGGAGATCTGCCACTGCGCCGACTGCCAGACGCTGTCCGGCTCGGCCTTCCGCACCGTCGTTCCCGCTCCGGCTGCCGGCTTCCGCCTGCTGCGCGGCACGCCGAAGCTCTATCCCCGACGGGCCGACAGCGGCGCCATGCGGCTGCAGGCCTTCTGCCCAGCCTGCGGAACGCCGCTGTGGTCGACCTCCGACGGCGGCACGCCCGGCGGCTACACGCTGCGCGTCGGCTGCCTCGCCGAGCGCGACCGGCTGGCGCCGCGCCGGCAGTACTGGCTGCGCTCCGCCCGCCCCTGGGCGCAGGACCTCTCGGGGCTGGAGGGCCACGAGAGCCAGTGAGACACCCGGTCGCCCCGGCCGGGGGACTGGCGTGTTGCCGCCGGGCGGCGCCCTGGCTAGGGTGCGGCCAAAGGTCAGGAACGGATTCTCCATGAGCGACAAGAAAGCCCCCGCCGTCGAGCAGCTCTCCTTCGAGGATGCGCTGGACGAGCTGAAGAAGATCGTCGAGCGGCTGGAATCGGGCCAGGGGAAGCTGGACGATGCCATCGCCGCCTACGAGCGCGGCGCCCAGCTGAAGGCCCACTGCGAGGCCAAGCTGCAGGAAGCGCAGCTCAAGATCGAGAAGATCACGCTGGGGCCCAAGGGACCGGCCGCCGAACCCTTCGAGGCGCAGTAGCCGCGATCATGGGTCGAAGCCTGGACGAGGCGCTTGCCGCCACCGCCGACCGCGTCACCAGCGAGCTGGAGCGCCGCCTGGCCATTCCCAGCGGCCCGCGCGGCCGCGTGCTCGAGGCGATGCGCTGGGGCTCTCTCAATGGCGGCAAGCGGCTGCGCCCCTTCCTGGTGATCGAGAGCGCGCGCCTGTTCGACGTGCCGGAGTCGCGCGCCCTCAACGCCGCCCTGGCACTGGAGATGGTGCACTGCTACTCGCTGATCCACGACGACCTGCCGGCGATGGACGACGCCGACCTCCGGCGCGGCAAGCCCACGGTTCACAAGGCCTATGACGACGCGACGGCGATCCTCGCCGGCGACGGGCTGCTGACCGAGGCCTTCGCGCTGCTGGCCGAAGAGTCGACGCACCCCGACCCGGCCGTGCGCTGCCGCCTGGTCGCCGCGCTGGCCGCCGGTTCCGGTGCCGCCGGTATGGTGGGCGGGCAGATGATCGACCTCTCACCGGAGCGCGACAGCCTGGATCTGGCGGGAATCTCCGAGCTGCAGGCCCTGAAGACCGGCGCCCTGATCGCCTTTGCCTGCCAGGCCGGGGCGATCCTGGGGGCGGCGAGCGGCAGCCAGGAAGCCTCGCTGCTGGGGTATGCCGCGGATATCGGCCTGGCCTTCCAGATTGCCGACGACCTGCTGGACATTGAGGGCACGACCGAGCAGATCGGCAAGCCGGCCGGCGCCGATGCCGGCCTGGAAAAGGCCACATTCGTGCGCTTGCTGGGGGTCGAGGGGGCACGATCGAAGGCGCGCGATCTGGTCAATTCGGCCCGGCTGCGGCTTGATTCTTTCGGGGAAAAGGCAGACCTTCTGCGCCAAACGGCCACGTTTGTGCTGGAGCGTCGTTCTTGACGCGTTCGACGAGAGGGGTGCCAGCGCAAAGAACTGGCAACGGGCGTCAGACAGCACGATCCGGGCGACTCCGGGACAGGGATATCGCGGCGGGCCCGGCGACGAGGGGCAAGAAAGGTTCTTTTCAGTGACTCAGATCGGACACAACAGCGCCACGCAGACTCCCCTCCTCGATCAGGTCACGGTTCCGGCCGACCTGCGCAAGCTGAAGGAGGACGACCTGCGCCAGCTCGCCGACGAGCTGCGCCAGGAGCTGATCTCGGCCGTATCGGTAACCGGCGGCCACCTTGGCGCCGGCCTCGGCGTGGTCGAGTTGACGACGGCCCTGCACTACGTCTTCAACACGCCGGACGACGTCCTGATCTGGGACGTCGGCCACCAGTGCTATCCGCACAAGATCCTGACCGGCCGGCGCGACCGCATCCGCACCCTGCGCCAGGGCGGCGGCCTGTCCGGCTTCACCAAGCGCGCCGAGAGCGAATACGACCCCTTCGGCGCCGCGCACTCCTCGACCTCGATCTCCGCCGCGCTCGGCTTCGCCGTGGCGCGCGACTACGAGGAGAAGGCCGGCGACGTCAGCCAAAAGGACCGCCACGTGATCGCGGTGATCGGCGATGGCGCGATGTCGGCCGGCATGGCCTACGAGGCGATGAACAATGCCGGCGCGATGCATTCGCGCCTGATCGTCATCCTGAACGACAACGACATGTCGATCGCCCCGCCGGTCGGCGCCATGAGCGCCTATCTCTCGCGGCTGATCTCCTCCAAGCCCTTCCAGTCGGTGCGCCACCTGGCGCGCGACCTGGCGCGCCGCTTCCCCAAGCCGCTGGAGCGCGCGGCCAAGCGGGCCGAGGAGTATGCCCGCGGCATGCTGACCGGCGGCACGCTGTTCGAGGAGCTGGGGCTCTTCTACATCGGCCCGATCGACGGCCATAATCTAGACCACCTGCTGCCGGTCCTGAAGAACGTGCGCGACGGCGACTGGGACGGCCCGGTGCTGATCCACTGTGTCACCAAGAAGGGCAAGGGCTATGCCCCGGCCGAGGCCGCGGCCGACAAGTACCACGGTGTGCAGAAGTTCGACGTGATCACCGGCAAGCAGCAGAAGACCCCGCCGAAGGCGCCCAACTACCAGGATGTCTTCGCCAAGGCGCTGATCGCCGAGGCGAAGGACGATCCGAAGATCGTCGCGATCACCGCGGCCATGCCGTCCGGCACCGGCCTCGACAAGTTCGCCGACGCCTTCCCGGACCGCACCTTCGACGTCGGCATCGCCGAGCAGCATGCCGTGACCTTCGCCGCCGGCCTGGCCGCCGAGGGCTACAAGCCCTTCGCCGCGATCTACTCGACCTTCCTGCAGCGCGCCTACGACCAGGTGGTGCACGACGTCGCCATCCAGAAGCTGCCGGTGCGCTTCGCCATCGACCGCGGCGGCCTGGTCGGCGCCGACGGCGCCACGCATGCCGGGCTCGTTCGACCTGGCCTACCTCGGCTGCCTGCCCGGCATGGTGGTCATGGCGCCCTCCGACGAGCTGGAACTGATGCACATGGTGGCGACGCAGGTCGCCATCGACGATGCCCCCTCGGCGTGCCGCTATCCGCGCGGCGAAGGCCTCGGCCTGGAGCTGCCGGAGAAGGGCACGGCGCTGGAGATCGGCAAGGGCCGCATCCTGCGCGAAGGCAGCAAGATCGCCATTCTCTCCTACGGCACGCGTCTGGCCGATGCCCTGAAGGCCGCCGAGGAATTGGGCGCGCACGGCCTCTCGACCACCGTCGCCGATGCCCGCTTCGCCAAGCCGCTCGACCAGGACCTGGTGCTGCGCCTGGCGCGCGAGCACGAGGTGCTGATCACCGTCGAGGAGGGTTCGAGCGGCGGCTTCGCCACGCTGGTCATGACCTGCCTGGCGGAGAACGCCGTCTTCGACCGCGGTCTCAAGTTCCGGCCGATGACCCTGCCGGACATCTTCATCGACCACGATTCGCCCAAGGTGCAGCTGCAGCTTGCCGGCCTGGACGCCAAGGCCATCGTCGCCAAGGCGCTGATGACGCTCGGCATCGACCAGCCGATGGAGCAGCCGGCGCGGGCCTGACCGACCAGCAGGGCGCCTCGCCCGACGATGTGATGGGGACGATCCGCTTCACCGCGAACCTGCAACGCCATCTGCCCTGCCCGGAGCAACCGCTCCATGGCAGCACGCTGCGCGAGGCCCTCGACTGGGTCTTCGAGCGAACGCCGCGGCTGCGGTCCTATCTCCTCGACGAGCACGGCCGCCTGCGCCGCCACGTCACCATCTACATCAACGATCGGCCGCTGTGCGACCGGGCGACGCTGAGCGACGCTCTCGCCGCGAACGACGAAGTCTTTGTTTTCCAGGCCCTCTCCGGAGGTTGACACCATGGCGGATCTCTTTCGCGTAGCCACCCGCAAAGGCCTCTTCGCCGTCCGGCGCACAGGCAGCGAATGGCGGCTGGAAGCCCCGGCCTTCCTGGGGGAACCGGTCTCCGCGCTGCTGCACGACCGCCGCGATGGCACGCTCTACGCCGCGCTCAATCTCGGCCACTTCGGCGTCAAGCTGCACCGCTCCGACGACGGCGGCGGCAGTTGGGAGGAACTGCCGGCGCCGGCCTTTCCGCCGGCCGGCGATACCAGCGAGAACCCGCCGACCGTGGCTCTGATCTGGACGCTGGCGGCCGGCGCCGCCGGCGAGCCGGGCGTGCTGTGGGCCGGTACCATTCCCGGCGCGCTCTTCCGCAGCGGCGACCGCGGCAACAGCTGGAGTCTCGTCGAAAGCCTGTGGCGTTCGGAACGCGAGTGGTTCGGCGGCGGCAACGTCAAGCCGGCCATGCACTCGGTGTCGATCGATCTCGGCCGCGACATCCGCAGGTCGCATGACCGTCGCGTGTCCTGCGGCGGCGTCTGGCTCAGCGAGGACGGCGGCGCCTCCTGGTCCCTCGGCGGCCATGGCCTGCGCGCGGCCTACATGCCGCCCGAGCTCGCCGGTCAGCCGCAGACCCAGGACCCGCATCGCCTCGCGCACTGCCGGGCGGCGCCCGGGCGGGTCTGGTGCCAGCACCACAACGGCATGTTCCTCTCCGACGACAGCGGCGCCACTTTTCGAGATCGACCCTCCGGCGCCCTCGGCCTTCGGCTTCGCGGTCGCGGCGCACCCGCAGCGCAAGGACAGCGCCTGGTTCGTGCCGGCGGTGAAGGACGAGTGCCGCGTGCCGGTCGCGGGCCGCTTCGTGGTGCTCAGGAGCGACGACGGCGGGCGAAGCTTCACCGCCTTCGGCGAGGGGCTGCCGCGGGAACAGAGCTACGACCTGGTCTATCGCCACGCGCTCGACGTCGACGGTGAAGGGCAGCGGCTGGCGATGGGCAGCACGACCGGAAATCTCTGGGTCAGCGAGAACGGCGGCGAACGCTGGAGCCTGGTCAGCAGCCACCTGCCGCCGATCGCCCAGGTTGCCTTCGACTGAGGACTCTAGAGCAGGGCGGCGGTCAGCAAGGCCGCGCCGGCCAGTGCGGCGACGCTGCGCAGGTGGTTCCAGGCGGTCCAGCGCCGCTGGTAGGAGACCCAGCGCTGCGCTCCGGCGGCACTCTCCGGCTCCACCCTTGCCAGCGCGTTGTTGAGCGGCACATTGCAGGCGATCGTCACCAGCAGCGTCCCCAGCGGATAGCAGAGGCCGCCGGCCAGCAGCAGCGGCGCGGCGGGCAGATGCCACTGCAGCAGGGCGACCGCCGCCAGCGCCAGGCCGACCAGCCCCACCCCAAGAAAGAGCAGCAGGAACAGTGGGTTCAGCACCGTTACGTTGATCGCCTGCATGACCGCGATCGCCTGCGGGGCCGGCTGACGGCCGAGCGCCCGCATGACGAAGTTGGAGAAGGCGAAGAAGAGACCGCCCATCAGGCCGCTGCCGACGGCGCCGGCCAGGACGAGAAGCTGCAGCCAGGGGCTCATGGCGGTCTCCGCAGGTCGGCAGCGCGATCGGCTGTCAGCTCTTGAAGGCCTTGGCGAGGGCGGCCGCCGCCTCGTCCGGCAGCTTGTAGCAGTGTTCGGGGCCGGGGAAGCTGCCGGCCGCGACCTCTTCGCGGTAGGAGACCAGCGCCGCGACGATGGTCTCGCGCAGCTGCGCGTAGCGCTTCACGAACTTCGGCGTGCGCTCGAAGAGCCCGAGCATGTCCGGCGTGACGATCCCCTGGCCATCGACGAAGGGGCCCGCGCCCACCGAGATGATCGGGATGGCGACCGCTTCCGACAGCAGGCGGCCGACCTCGGCCGGAACCGCCTCGACGACGATCGAGAAGCAGCCGGCGGCCTCGAGGGCGCGCACGTCGGCCAGCAGCACATGCACGCCGTCGAGGTCCTTGCCCTGGACCTTGAAGCCGCCGAGCGCCCCAGCGGTCTGCGGCGTCAGGCCGACATGGCCCTGCACCGGGATGCCGGCCTTCACGATGGCCTCGACGGTCGGTGCGAAATGCTGGCCGCCCTCCAGCTTCACGGCGTCGCAGCCCCCCTCCTTCATCAGGCGCCCGGCGTTCGCCACCGCCTCGGGGATGCTCACGTTGTAGCTCATGAAGGGCATGTCGCCGACGATGCAGGCGGTGCGGCAGCCGCGGGCCACGGCCCGGATGTGATAGACCATCTCGTCCATCGTGACCGGCACGGTGCCGTCCTGCCCCTGGAAAACCATGCCCAGCGAGTCGCCGACCAGCAGCATGTCGATCTCCGCGAGATCGATCAGCTGGCCCAGGAGGGCGTCATAGCCGGTCGCCAGGGTCAGCTTCCGGCCCTTGCCCTTCGCCTCCTTGATCTCAAGCGTCGATACTTTCTTGGTACGCATTATCAGACCTCGCTGGTTGGGACTGCAGCCGATGGCCAGGTCGCGGTCGCCGGAGTGGCCGTGACGGCGTCCTGGAGGCGCAGCAAGTAGGTGACTGAAGGAGTCCTGTGTTGATCCTCGGAGCCGTCGGCGGCAGGAGCCGCACAAACGACCGGGAAGCGCGTCATTTTCATCACCGAAACATCATCATTACTTACGAGTTTGCAGTTCTCTCCTAAGCAATACTGATGTTCTGGCTCGATGATGGGTTTCGTAACATCGGCTCTTTCCCTGCGCAAGTGCGAATGGCGCGGCTCTCCTTTGCAGGCGCGGACAGGACGCGGGGTCAGGCGACCCGCCACTCTCCCTCGATGGCGACGCGATGCATGGCGCGACGATGGCCGTGATAGTCGTTCATCGGGCGGTGCTGGGTGCAGCGGTTGTCCCAGAAGGTCAGCGACCCCGGCTGCCACTGCAGGCGCCAGACGTGTTCCGCCCGGGTCGCGTGACGGCAGAGGAAGCCCAGCAGCGCGTCGCTCTCCTCCACGGCCATGCCCTTGATCCGCTTCGTGTAGGTGCGGTTGACGTAGAGCAGCCGGCGCCCGGTCTCGGGGTGGGTGGCGACCACCGGATGTTCGGTCCCGTAGGTGCGAAGCGCATCGCCGGCCAGCCGTTCCTGGTCCGGTACCAGCGTCTCGTGCAGGCCGACGAGGCCCTCGATCAGGGACTTCATGGTGTCCGAGAGGGTCTCGTAGGCCAGGTACATGTTGGCGAAGAGCGTGTCGCCGCCGACCGGCGGCACCTCCAGCGCGTAGAGCAGCGCGCCCATCGCCGGCTTCTCCATGAAGGTGACGTCGGCATGCCACTCGCCGGCGAAGACCTCGCGGTCGGCCGGCTCCTTGACGACGCTCAGGACCTCCGCGTCGTCCGCCAGCGGACGGGCATGGAGGAAGGAGAAGACCTGCAGCCGGCCGAAATGGCGTGCCACCGCCTTGTGCTGCTCGCGGGTCAGCTCCTGGTCGCGGAACACCAGGACCTGATGCTCGAGCAGCGCCTGGCGGACCGCGGCGAGGCTGTTGCCGCCCAGCGGCTCGGCCAGGTCAAGCCCGAAGACCTCGGCCCCGAGGGCACCGCGCGAGGGACGTATCTCCATGAGGCGGACTCCAAAGCGACGCGACCGGGCCCGCAGTCTAGGCCCGACGGCGGGAAAAGCCATCGCGGAGCCTCAGCCTGCGCCGCTGTCCCGATCACAGGATCGGGTCAGGCACATGACAAAAATACATTTATATATCATGCAGTTGCAGTGATTCTCTAACATCGACTCTGAATCGGTCTGGCCCCCTGCGCTATTGCGCCGCCTCGCCGCGATTGACCGTGTCGGCCAGGTTCGCCAGCAGCTCCGACGCCGCGAAGGCCGGGCCGGAACCGGCCGGCGGCTCGCCGCTGTAGAGGCGGATCTCGGCATAGGCGGTATAGCGATCGAGCGTCCTCGTCTCGGCATAGCCGCGGCCAAAGGTGCGGCCGACGCCGGCGGTGTAGCCGTTGAAGCCGAAGCCGGCGCCGTAGAATCCCGGCCAGTACCCCGGGCGCGCGCCATAGAAGGCATGGCCGCCCCAGAAGGGGCCATAGGGATAGGCGTAGAAGGGATCGGCGTAGAGCGGATAGGTCGTATAGGATTCGCTGTCGCGCTCGATGTCGCGGTCGAGCAGGACGAAGCCGTCCGCCCCGGCTTCGGCGGCGATCTCGGCAGCGCGGTAGAGCAGCTGGTTCTCCACCAGGTCGCGCGAGGTCTCGCTGTTGCCGGCCACCTGGACCCGCCAGGTCTGGGAGTCCAGGCGCGTCTGGCTATAGCCGTAGTCGCTCCCGGCCGTCATCGGCCCGTAGGCCGTCGGCTTGGCGAGCTGGCAGGCCGTCAGCGCCAGCGGCAGCAGGGCGAGCAGGAGGGCGAAAAGCAGTCGTCGCAGAGTGATACGCCGGATCCCTCCGCCGTTCCAGCGCGCCGGCGCTTCGGGGCACAATGGCGGCAGGGGGCTTGACTCGGACCGAGGACGCCACCCATGCTGCTGCGGCCCGCGCCTCGCCGCCCACGACACGCATGTCACGCCAGCCGCTCGCCGGACCATCAGTCTGTGAACGGGGAGGAACTCGCGGGCCGACACGGGCTGGCGATTCGCCCTCGACCCCGGACAGATGGCCGAGCTCGATGGCGCCCTGGCAGCAGTCAGGCACCGCGGCCTCGCCTGGGAGGCGATGGGCCGCGAGGACTTCCCGCTGCCGACCACCGCGGCCGCTGCTGGCCGACATCGCCCACGAGCTCGAGGAGGGGCGCGGCCTGGCCGCCCTGGTCTCGGGCCTGCCGGTGGAGCGCTACGACGAGGCCGCCCTGCGGCGGATCTGGCACGGTATCGGCCTGCACCTCGGCACGCCGGTGTCGCAGAGCAACGCCGGCCTGAGGATGAAGGTCATCCACGACGAGGGCGCCGACGGCGCACGCGGTCCACGGCAAGGTGGTCGACGGCGAGCGGCGAATCTTCCTCGGTTCCTATAGCCGCGCGGTCTCGACCGCGCTGCTGCGCTTCCACACCGACCGCACCGACGTCGTCGGCCTGCTCTGCGCCGGCCAGGCGGCCAGCGGCGGCCTCAGCAAGGTGGCCAGCTCGCCGGCGGTGCACAACGAGATCCTGGCCCGCCGGCCCGACCTGCTGGAACTGCTCTATCGCCCCTATCCGCGCAGCCGCCTGGGCGAGGAAAAGGGCGGCGAAGCCATGCACTATCTGCTGCCCGTCTTCGGCCTGTACGACGGGCGTTTCACCAGCCACTACTCGCGCACCTTCATCGAGGCAGCGGAGAAGATGCCGGACGTGCCGCGCCTCTCGCCGGCCCAGTGGGAAGCGCTCGACCTGCTGCACACCGTGGCCGAAGCGAACTGCTACCGCATGCGCCTGGCCCCCGGCGACATGCAGTTCCTCAACAACCACGTCGTCTATCACGCCCGCGAGGCCTTCACCGACGATCCGGCCGCCGGGCTGGTGCGGCGGCTCTATCGCCTCTGGCTCGCGGCGCCCGGGTCCCGCCCGCTGCCCGAAGACCACGCGGTGCTCTGGCGCGACGTTGCGGCAGGCGCGCTGCGCGGCGGCATCGCCGTGGCCGGCTAGGGAACGCGGCCAGCCGGCGCCCGGCGCGTCCCCCGCGGGAGGAAGCGCGCCGGACCGGCCGGGGCTAACCCACCTTGCGGTGCAGCAGGTCGAGCACCCGCTCGAAAGACTTCTCGGCGCTCTCACGGTCGAACGAGCCGCGCTCGTCGCAGTTGAAGCCATGATCGGCGTCGTATTCGAAGTACTCGGCCTCGGGCGCCGCCTTGCGCGCGGCATCGCGGGCAGGCGCCCCGATATGGGCGTCCTTCAGGCCATAGTGCAGCTGCAGCGGCACCTTCGGCTTGTTGTCCGCCACCAGGGTCTCGATGCCGCCGCCATAGAAGCTGCCGACCGCATCGACCGGCAGATTGGCGGCCGCCAGCCAGGCCAGGGCACCCCCCCAGCAGAAGCCGATGAGACCGATCTTCAGCCCCTCGCCCTGCAGCGATTTCACCGTGGCGGCGATGTCGGCCAGGGCCTGATCGTTCGGCACCTTGCCCTTCATCTCGCGGCCCGTCGCGACACCCTCGGCGTCGTAGGTGAGCTCGATCTGCGGGCCGAGGCGGTCGAAGAGCGCCGGCGCCAGGCAGAGATAGCCCTTCTCGGCATAGCGGTCGGCAACATTGCGGATGTGGCGATTGACGCCAAA
>CALOEA010000005.1:0-31029 GCA_942492185.1 uncultured Alphaproteobacteria bacterium | reverse complement strand
CCGCTCGCCGCTGATTCCAGTTACGTATTACTCCATCCGCATGGTGGTGGATGCCGCCGACCCTGAGACCCTGGCCGGTGCGGTCGCAATGCGTAGAGGCGCCGCCCCCCTGGACCCCGATCTGCGCGACCGCTTCCGGGGGGCGACCTACGGCATCCCGATCCTCAGCCATTACGGGGCGAGCGAGTTCGGCGGCATCGTCGCCGACTGGTCGCTCGCCGACTATCGCCGCTTCAGCGCCAGCAAGCGCGGCAGCGTCGGGCGCGCCCGCCCGGGCATGGCGTTGCGCAAGTGTCGAGCCGGGAGCGGAGAGCCCTGCGAGCCCGGGACCCAGGGCCTCCCTGGAGGGGGAGTCTTGGCGCCGAGGGTGGACTTTAACTGGATCAAGGCGACCGACCTGGCGCGGATCGATGCCGACGGTTTCCTCTTCCTCGAGGGCCGGGCGGACGACGCGATCAACCCCAAAGCGGCTTCAAGGACTATCCTGCCGGATCGAGATCGCGGATGTGCTGGGGAGACGCCACGCGTTGCGCGATGTCGTCGTCGAATGCCTGGCCGACCCGCGCCTCGGGCAGGTGCCGGCGGCGGCCGTCGTGCTGCGCGACGGCCAGGACGCCGTCGGGGCGGAGGAACTGGCGCCCTTCGCCCAAGTTGCATCTCCTGGCCTATCAGGTGCCGGTCCGCTTCCTCATCGTCGAGGACCTGCCGCGCACCGGAACTGATGAAGGTCAACCCGGCGGCGTGCCGGGGATCCTTCTCCCGGGCGACGGCGGACTTGACTGCGGCTTCGAGGGCGGGCTGCTCGGCGGCGGCGGCGGTGACGTGCCGCTCCAGGGCCTCACGCATGAGCGTCACGAAGCGCCGGCGTTGCGGCCCAAGCCGCTCCAGGCGGGCGCTGACGCTGACCACCATCGCCGCGTGCTGGCCGCCGCCCAGCGGCAACGGCATGGCGATGGAGCCGAAACCCTGGCGTACCTGGTTGGCGAGGTAGGCATAGCCGCGCCGGCGTATCAGGCGCAGGTCGTGGAGCATGGGCTCGAGCGCCAGCGGCTCCCGCCCGGCCGGCAGGTTCGTATTGAAGCGCCGCACCAGCTTGCCGACCTCGTTCGGCGTCAGCGCAGCGAGAATCACCAAGCCCCCGGCCGTGTCGAAGAGCGGCCTCTGATTGCCGACCCGGTGGTCCATCCTGAGGGCGGCGGCGCCTTCGACAATGTGGATGTATTGCAGGTTGGGCCCGTTGCGCATGCCCAGGATGACGATCTCGCCACTGCGCCGATGGATCTCCTCGAGCATGAGATGAAAGGAGTTCTGCCCGAACAGCGAGCCACCGATCCACTCGCCGAGAAGGGCGATGCGCAGGGTGGGGTGGACGCGCCGGCTGCCGATCTCGGCGGTCAGGTAGCCCAGTTCCATGAGACCGCGGACGAGAACGGAGGTGCTGGAGGGAGGATAGCCGAGCAGGCGGGAGATCTCGCTCACTGCCAAAGGACGCTGCAGCTTGTCGAAGAGCTCGAAGACCTCGAGGACGCGGCGGGCCGACTTGACCTGGGCCCGCAGTGCGGCGGTTGGGAGGCTGTCTTTTTCCATCACATATGTGAATTCTGCTGTCGGAGCGCCACGGCAGTTTGACTTGCCTTCCGGTGCGCGGGAAGCTTCCTTCAGTTCGCAAAAAACAGTTTCACACTGCGAAACACGTGGCTGAAGCGACCAGCCTTTGGGAGGAACCATGAAAGCCAACACACCTGTGCTGCGCGGCGCCTTGGCGCTTGCCCTTGCCCTTGCGGGCCTGACCGCCCTTTCGCCGAGCCCGACGCTGGCCGCCGAGACGCGGACGCTGCGGATGGCCGACACCTTGCCGGCGGCCAGTTCCCTGTCGAAGACCATCGCCGCCTGGGCCCAGGAGGTGGAGGCCCGCAGCGGCGGCCGCCTGGTCATCGAGTACTATCCCGGCAGCCAGCTTGTCGGGGCGAAAGACAGCCTCGATGGCGTTCTGGGGGGCGTTGTCGATATCGCCTACACGGCACCGCTGCGCGAGCCGAGCCGGCTGGCGCTGTCCGGCGTCCCGGCCTTGCCGGGCCTGAAGGGCGGCGCGGTCGCCTTCACCGCCGCGTACTGGGAGCTGATGCAGGGCAGCCTGCGCGAGGCCGAGCTCGAGCCGTTGGGTCTGGTGCCGCTGTTCGCCGTGGTGACGCCGCAGTATGAGGTCATGACGGTCAGCAAGCCGATTCACGGCATGGCCGACATGGCCGGGCTGAAGATCCGCACGGCCGGCGGCGTGCAGGAGGAGACGGCGACGGCGCTGGGTGCCGTGCCGGTCTCCATCCCCTCGCCGGAGACCTACACGGCGCTGCAGCGCGGCACAGCAGATGGCGCGCTCTTCTCCTACTACAGCGTTCCGATCTACAAGCTGGACGAGGTCATCGGCTTCGCGACGACCAACGCCAATCTTGGTGCCTACCCGATCCTCTATACCATCAACAAGGGCGTCTGGGATTCGCTCGCGCCCGATCTCCAGCAGATCCTGCTGGAGACCGCACACGAGGCCTCGGTGAAGGAGGCGCAGTCCTCGGAAGACGACTCTGCCTCGGCGATCGAGACCTACCGCGACAAGGTCGTGCCGCACGAGATGAGCGGCGAGGGCTACGTGGCCTGGCAGGATGCCACCGCCGGCATTCGCGACGCCTGGATCCAGCGCCTCGCGGCCGAGGGCCTGGCGTCGGCCGAGCTCTATGCGGAGTGGGCCGGGCTTGTCGCTGCACGGTAGCGTGCCCGGGACGACCAGGGCCGCGACCGCGGCCCTGGTCGTGCTCCGGCGCGTGGAAAGCGTGATGCACTTTCTTGCCTGTGCCGCGCTCTTCCTCCTGATGCTGCTGATCTCCGCCGATGCGGCCGGACGCTATCTCTTCAATGCCCCGGTCGAGGGGGCCTATGAGATTACCGAGCTCTACATGATGGTGGGCATCGTCCTCTTCGGCTTCGGCACGACGCAGCGCACCGGCGGGCACGTGCGCATCACGCTGCTGTTCGACCGTCTGTCGCCGGGTCTGCGGCGCGCCTTCGACAGCGTCTTCCTGGCGGCGGCCTTCGCGGTCTTCGCGGTTGCCACGGTGGCCGCCGGACAGCTGGCGCTCGATCATCTGGTGGCCGGTCGCACACAGGGCGGCGTCATGGCTCTGCCGCTCGGGCCCTCGTGGCTGATCCTGGTCGTCGGCCTGGGCTCCTTCTGCCTGCGGCTCGCCGCGCAACTGGTCCTGTGCCTCCTTGGGCGGCCCTACATGGAGCACCCCGAACACGGCACCAGCGCATGATCACCGCCTCCGTTGCGACCGTCCTGCTGGCGCTGATCCTGGCAGGCATGCCGATTGCCTTCGCCACGGCCTTCGCCGGCGCGCTCGGCATCTGGCTCATCGCCGGCTGGGACGCGGTCTTCGGCGTGTTGAAGACCACGCCTTACCGCACCAGCTCGGAATATCTGCTCAGCACGGTGCCGATGTTCATCCTGATGGCCGAGTTCCTCGCCCACGGCCGGGTCGTGCGCCTGCTGTTCGATTTCGCTCATCGCTGGATCGGCCACCTGCGGGGCGGGCTGGCGCAGGCGGCGGTGCTGGCGAACGTCGGCTTCGCCGCCCTGTCGGGCTCCAGCACGGCCGCCGCCGCCGCCATGGCGCGGATCTCGGTGCCGGAGATGCGGCGCTACGGCTACGACGACCGTCTCTCGCTCGCCACCGTCGCCATCGCCGGCACCCTCTCCATCATGATTCCGCCCAGCCTGGCGCTGATCCTCTACGGCATCCTGACCGAAACCTCGATCGGGCGGCTCTTCCTCGCCGGCGTCTTTCCCGGGATCATGACGGCCGTCGCCTACATGGGCACCATCGCCGTGTGGACCCGCCTGCGGCCGGAGATCGCGCCGCTGGCGCGCCCCGCCCCCTGGCGCGAACGCTGGCGATCGGTGGTGCCGATCTGGTCGGCCGTGCTGCTGGTCATCTTCGTCGCCGCCGCGATCTACTCCGGCGCGGTTTCTGCCAGCGAGGCCGGGGCCATCGGGGCGCTCGGCGCGCTGCTGGTGAGCGCCACCCACGGCGGAATGACGCGCAAGGGCTTCGCTGGCGCACTGGCCGCGACCGTGCGCTCCACCGCGATGATCTTCGGCATCCTGATCGGGGCGACGATCTTCGGCGTGTTCCTGGCGATGACCCAGGCGCCGCAGCAGCTGGTCGGGGCCGTGGGTTCGCTCGATGCCGCGCCCTGGATGATCCTGGTGGTGCTGATCTGCATCTATGTCGTCCTTGGCTGCTTCATCGACCAGCTCGCCATCATCATCCTGACCCTGCCGCTGACCTTCCCGCTGATCCTCGACCTGCAGTACGACCCCATCTGGTTCGGCATCGTGATCACCAAGACCATCGAGATCGGCATGGTGACGCCACCGATGGGGCTCAACATCTTCGTCACCACGGCGGCGGTGAAGGACGCCCGCATGCAGGACTGCTTCGCCGGGATCGCGCCCTTCCTCGTTGCCGAGCTGATCGTGGTGACGCTGCTGATCGCCTTCCCGCAGATCGCCCTCTACCTGCCGTCCTTCCTATGAGCACCGACCCGAGCGAGATCGACCTCTTCCGCGACGACGTCCGCGCCTTCCTGGCCACGGCGCTGCGGCCGGAGATGGCAGCGCGCGTCGAGGCAGGCTATGCGCTCGGCCGGGACGAGCTGATGGAGTGGCACCGCCTGCTCCATGCGCGCGGCTGGATCGCCCCGGGCTGGCCCCGCGAGGCCGGCGGCACCGGCTGGAGCGAGGAGCAGAGGTACGTCTTCGACGAGGAGTGCGCGCTTGCTTCGGCGCCCTTGCTCATCCCGATGGCGTTGACCATCGTCGGTCCTTTGCTGATCGCCCATGGCAGCGAGGCGCAGAAGCGCCGCCACCTGCCGGCGATCCTGAGCGGCGAGGAGATCTGGTGCCAGGGCTTCTCCGAGCCCGAGGCCGGCTCCGATCTTGCCGCGCTGCGGTGCCGGGCGACGCGCGAAGGGGACGACTACCTTGTCGAGGGCAGCAAGATCTGGACCACGCAGGCGCACTGGGCCGACTGGTGCCTGCTGCTGGTACGCACCGCCAGCGAGGGGCGGAAGCAGCAGGGCATCACCATCCTGCTGGTCGATATGAAGAGTCCGGGGATCACCGTCCGGCCGCTGCCGTCGCTCGACGGCCTGCATGTCCTCAACCAGGTCTTCTTCGCCGGCGTCCGCGTGCCCCGGACGCAGCGCGTGGGAGCGGAAGGCGAGGGCTGGGGTATCCTGAAGTCGGTCATCGGCCATGAGCGCGTCCTGGTGGCCGATGTCGGCCGCTCGAGAATGCTGCTGCGCCGGCTCTGCCGCATCGCTGCGACAGAGCGGCGGCGCGGCCGGCCGTTGGCCGAGGAGCCGCGCTTCGCCGCCCGTCTTGCGCGCCTGGCCGTGCGCCTGAAGGCTCTCGAGCTCTGCGTGCTGCGGGTGGTCAACGACCCGGCGCTGGCGCTGCGGCCCGAGGCCTCGATGCTGAAGCTGCGCGGTACCGAGCTGCAGCAGGAGATGAGCCGGCTCATGAGCGACGCCCTGGGCCCCTACGCGCTGCCCTATCACCGCGCCGTCCTGACCGAGGGCTGGGGCGATGCCCGGCCGGTGGGGCCCGACTATGCCGCAACGCCGACACCCTTCTACTTCTTCTGGCGCAAGGCCTCGATCTCGGCCGGCACCAACGAGGTCCAGAGAAACATCATCGCCAAGTCGCTGCTGGCCTAGGAGGCCTCATTGCTGTTCGAGATAAGCCAGGAACAAGAAATGCTGCGCGACGTCGCCCAGCGCTTCATCCGCGAGGAGTACGACTTCGCCCGGCGGCGTGACCTCATCGGGTCCGAGGCGGGCTACAGTGAGGCGCTCTGGGCGCGCTTCGCCCAGATGGGCTGGCTGGCGCTGCCTTTCGCGGAGACCGACGGCGGCCTGGGCGGCAGCGCCGTCGACCTGCTGCTGCTGATGGAGGCCTTTGGTGCAGGCCTGGTCGTCGAACCCTACCTTTCCTCGGTGGTCATGGGCGGTGGCGCCGTTGCCGCCACCGGTACCGCCGGGCAGCGCGCGGCGCTTCTTGCGCCCCTGATCGCGGGCGAGATGCAGCTTGCGCTCGCCTATGCCGAGCCGGCCGCCGGCTACGATCTGCTGCCGCAGCAAACAACGGCCAGGCGGGCCGGCAATGGCTGGCGCATCGACGGCCACAAGGCCGTGGTGCTCGGGGCCCCCTCGGCGGACCGCCTCGTGGTCAGCGCCGCGGTCGGTGACACGGCGGGGGCGCTGGCGTTCTTCCTCGTCGATCCGCGGTCCTCCGGCGTCGCCTTGACCGGCTACCCCACCATCGACGGGCGGCGGGCGGCGGAAGTCCGGCTGCAGGATGCCGCGGGCGAACAGCTCGGCGAGACGGCAACGGATGGCCTGGAAACGCTCGAGGCCGTCCTCCGCCGGGCCAGCCTGGCGGTTGTCGGCGAAGCTGTGGGGGCGATGGCCAAGGCCGTCGCGCTGACCACCGAGCACCTCAAGACCCGGGTTCAGTTCGACCGGCCGCTGGCGAGCTTCCAGGCCCTGCAGCACCGCTTGGTGGATATGTTCATCGCTGCCGAGGAGGCCCGCTCGCTGGCGCTCTGGGCCGCCGACACGCTGGACCAGGGCAACGCCACCGAGAGCGACCGCGCGCTCAGTGCCGCCAAGGTCCATGTCGGCGAGGCCGGGCGCATGGTCGGCGAGCAGGCCGTTCAGCTGC
This sequence comes from uncultured Alphaproteobacteria bacterium, assembly GCA_942492185.1. Classification (GTDB taxonomy): domain Bacteria; phylum Pseudomonadota; class Alphaproteobacteria; order Kiloniellales; family JACOMY01; genus CALOEA01. The sequence continues at coordinate 24,248 of CALOEA010000005.1, read as the reverse complement.
ATGGCGCCATCGCCATTACCGACGAGTTTCCCGTCGGGCACTACCTGAAGCGGCTGACCGCGATCGACCGCCTCTTCGGCGATGCCGATCACCATCTCGCGCGCCTGGCGCGCCTGCCGGGAGAGGTCTGATGCTGCTGCGGCCGACCGGCGCGCTGGCTGACTTCCGCGAGGAGGTGCGGGAATTCCTGGCGGCAGAAGCCCCCGCGGCGATCCAGTCCAAGGTACGACTCAACGCCGATCTCCTCGAATCCGATCATCGCCATTGGCACGGCATCGTCCACCGCCGCGGCTGGGCGGCGCCGAACTGGCCGGAGCCGTGGGGCGGTACCGGCTGGTCGCCCCTCCAGCGCTACGTGTGGGAGGTCGAGCGCGCTGCCTTCGATCTGCCCCGGCTACTGCCGGTCGGGATCAACATGGTCGGCCCCGTGCTCCTGGCGTACGGCAGCGACGCCCAGAAGCAGCGGTTCCTGCCGCCGATCCTCAGCGGCGAGGCGATCTGGTGCCAGGGCTACTCCGAGCCCGAGGCGGGTTCGGACCTTGCCGCCCTGCGCTGCCGCGCCGACCGCACCTCGGAGGGCTACCGCGTCACCGGCAGCAAGATCTGGACCTCCTTCGCGCACTTCTCCGACTGGATCTTCATGCTGGTGCGCACCGACAGCGGCGGCCGCAAGCAGCAGGGCATTACGGTCCTGCTGGTGGACATGCGCTCGCCCGGAGTCACCGTGCGGCGGCTGAAGGGCATGGCCGGCTTCACCACCTTCAACGAGATCCACTTCGATGCGGTCGAGGTGCCGGCGGAGAACCGCATCGGCCCGGAGAACGAAGGCTGGGCCATCGCCAAGTACCTGCTGGGGCACGAGCGTGCCGGTACCGCCTTCATCGGCGAATCGCGCCGCCTGCTGCAGCGTGTGCGCGAGGTGGCGGCGGCGACCGCCAAGGGGAGCGGCCGGCTGCTCGACGATGCGCTCTTCCGCGAGCGCCTGGCCCGGCACGAGGTGCAACTTCTGGCGCTGGAGGCGACGACGGTGCGTGCCATGGCGCGGCTCTCGGCCGAGGGCGAGGTCGGGCCCGAGGCCTCCTTCCTGAAGATGCGCGGGACCGAGCTGCTGCAGGGGCTGCAGCGGCTGCTGGCCGATACCGCCGGACTCTACGGGCTGCCCCACTTCCCGCAGGCGATCTGCGACGGCAGCGAACCTCCGGAGGAAGCCGGCGGCGCCGCCACGAGCTTCGTCCCGACCTACCTCGAGGGCCGCAAAGCCTCGATCTTCGGTGGCACCAACGAGATCCAGCACAGCATCATTGCCAAGCAGCTCCTGGCATGAGGAAGACCCGATGAGCCGGCCGACGACACTGCGCTGTGAGATCGAGGGACCGATCGCCCTCGTCACGCTCGACCGGCCGCCGGTCAACGCGATGAACCTCTCGATGCACGGTGACATAAGGTCCTGCTTCGACGCGCTCTCGGACGATCCGGCGGTGCGGGCGGTGATCCTGACCGGCGCGGGCAAGATCTTCTGTGCGGGGGCCGACATGAAGGAGCGCGCCGCCTTCCCCGACGAGGCGGGCTTCCGTTGGCGTCAGGCGCGCAGCGTGCGCGCCTGCCTGCATGCCGTCACCGACTGCCGCAAGCCGGTGATCGCGGCCCTGAACGGGCCGGCGCTGGGCGGCGGGCTGGCACTGGCCGCGGCGGCGGACATCCTGCTTGCCGCGGAGAACGCGACCGTCGGCCTGCCTGAGGTGACGGTCGGGCTCCTCGGCGGCGCGCGCCACGCCATGCGGCTCTTCGGACACTCGACCCTGCGTCGCATGGTGCTGTCGGGTCACCGCCTGAGCGCCGGCGAATTGCTCGTCCGCGGGGTGGTGGAGGCCGTCGTGCCGGCCGAAGGGTTGCTCGAGGAGGCGCGCCGGATGGCTTCCGAGATGAGCGCGCTCGATCCCGACGTGCTGGCGCAGGCGAAGCTGACGTTGAACACCATCGAGTCGATGACGCTGCGCGACGGCTACCGCTTCGAGCAGGAGCAGACCGCCCGGCTGGTCGAACGACGGCGCGATGAGGAGACCTGAGACCGCGGCCCGGCGCGCCTGTCGGGCCGGATCAGCCGTTGCCCGTCTCGTCGAGGACCTGCCGCGCCAGCCGCGCCAGCGCTGGCCCATAGAGGCCGGTCAGCTTCTCCGCCGGCAGCAGGTAGGCCGGACCGCCGGCGTTGAAGGCGAAAAGGCCGCGTCCGCCGGGCAGGACGATCGCGGTGCCTGCGCCGTTGATGTCGCGGTGCCACTCGCCGAGCGACAGGCAGAAGCCGTCGCGCTCGAAACTGCGCCGCGCCTTCTCGATGCCGCGCAGCACCGCCGGCCACTCGTCGCCATGGCGCTTCGCCATCTCGGCCAAGAGCGCGGAGCGCTGCGCGTCCGGCAGGACGGCGAGGCAGGCCCGACCCATCGCGGTGGTCGCCAGGGGCATGCGCGATCCTGGATAGAGCCTCAGGCCGGCGAGATCCGCGCCCTCGCAGGTGTCGATATAGAGCATCGAGTGATGCTGGCGGATGCCGAGGCCGACGTTGCAGTCGCCCCGGCTGGCCAGCTGCTGCATCAGCGGACGGGCGACGCGCCGGACCTCCAGGTTGCTGAGAGCGGTAAAGCCGAGCGACAGCATGCGCTCGCCCAGTTCGTAGCTGCCACTGCGGCCGTTGTAGGTGAGGAATCCGCCCTGGAGCAGGGTATAGGTCAGGCGCGACACCGTCGGCTTCGGCAAGGCAGTCCGCCGGGCGATCTCCTGGTTGCTCAGCGTCGTCTCGCCGGCGCGGAAGGCGCAGAGCACCTCCAGGCCGCGCGACAGCGCGACAACAAACTGGCGGTCCGCGACGTCGTTGTCGGCAGCCTTCGAGGCAGCGCGCCGCCGATAGGTCTTCGGTCTGTCTTCCGTCCCTCTTGCGGCCACTGCTGCATACCCCCTGATCCGGCGGTCGGGACCCTCCCTCGGTCCCACCTTGTCCCTTGCATTCCCGCAGCATAGCAGCGGACACCGTCACCCTGCACGAAAATGGAACGAGCTTTCGCAGCAATATGGCGAGTGTAGAATGTCTATATCCTTCGGGAAAATAATGATTTTGGGCTACAAGAAGAATCGCTTGACCACTGACATACTACTGAGTATGTTGACGTCAATCGCGCGCCGGGAACGGCCGACGAAGAAGTCGATGGGAGGTTGCATACTGTGGAGTTGGTGAGCAAGCAGCCGGCCGTAGCCGGGCGCAGCCCGATCGTTTGGGAGCCGAACCTGAACGAGGCGCAGCGCCGCTGGCGGGATCTGGCGACCACCCTGACGACGTCCGAGTTCGCGCCCCGCGCTGCGCAGATCGATCGTGAGCAGCGCTATGCGCACGAGAACGCGGCACTGCTTCGCAGCTCCGGCATCGACAGCATGTTTCTGCCCTCCGCCTTCGGTGGCGGTGGCTCCGGCCTCGTCGCCTTCGCCGCCGTGGTCGAAGCCATCGCCCAGGGCTGCGCCTCGACCAGCGGCATTGTCGCGACCCTGCAGCTCGGTGCCCATCCGCTCCTCTTCTGCAGCAACGCCGAGATGCGGCGGGTCCACCTCAGCGCCATGGCCGAGAAGGGGGAGACCATCTCCTTCGCGCTGAGCGAGCGCGAGGCGGGTTCCGACCCGGCCAACATGGCCACCATTGCGGAGCGCGAGGGCAAGGGCTGGCGGATCCGCGGCGAGAAGTGCTGGATCGGCAATGGCGGTGTCGCGCCGAAGTACATCGTTTTCGCGCAGACCCGGCCCGGCGCCGGTCGCGCCGGGATCGCCGCCTTCATGGTGCTGGCCTCCGCGCCGGGTGTCGACGACGACGAGCTGGAAGACAAGATGGGCATGCGGGGGACCACGACCGGCACCATCCGCTTCGACACCTGGGTCAGCGACGAGGCGGTTGTCGCGGCGCCCGGCGAGGGCCTGCGGGTCGCCCTGCAGACCCTGAACATCGGACGCATCAGCGTCGCCGCGCAGTCGGCCGGCATGGCGCTGGCGGCCTTCAATGCCGCCGCCGAACGGGCGGTGAAGCGCAAGACCTTCGGCAAGAAGCTGATCGAACACCAGGCCATCGGTTTCCGCCTGGCCGATCTGGCGACGCGCCTTTCGGCCTCGCGGATGCTGACCTACGAGGCGGCGGCCGCCTTCGATCGCGGCGAGGACGTCGCGGTGATCGGGGCGCAGGCCAAGCTCTTCAGTTCCGAGACGGCGCACGAGGCGGTCGACGCCGCGGTGCAGACCTTCGGCGGTGCCGGCTACGTGAAGCCCAACATGGTGGAGCGTCTCTATCGCGACCAGCGGGTGACCGAGATCTACGAAGGGACCTCGGAGATCCAGCGCCTGGTGCTGGCGCGCGCGATCCGCCAGAGCTTCGAGGAGGCTTGAACATGGCGCGCGGCGATCTCGTAGTCAGGTCCAGGGCACCGGCAGCCAACGGGGAGAACGGCAGCGATACCCGCCGTGAGATCCTCGACGCCGCGGCGACGGCCTTCATGCAGAAGGGCTATGCCGCCACCTCGATCGATGATGTCGCCGACCTTCTGGGCGCCACCAAGGGCCGCGTCTATCACCACTTCCGCAGCAAAACCGATCTCTTCTTCGAGATCCACAAGCAGGCCATGGCGATGGACCTCGAGGCCGTGCGCGGCAGCATGGAGGGGCTGGAGACGGCGGTGGCCCGCCTGCATGCCATGGCCAAGGCGCACCTGCTCGTAGTGATGCGCGAGATCGCCTACCAGTGCGTCGTGGTGCAGGGCCTGGAGATGCACCAGGCCGGCCAGACCACGGCAGCGCAGCGCCAGACATTGCACGATATCCTGCGGCTGCGCGACGACTACGAGACGCTCTTCGCCGAGGCGATCCAGCAGGCGATCGACGAGGGCTCGATCCCGCCGCAAGAGGTGCGCGTGGTGGTGAAGGCCTTCCTCGGCTCGCTGAATTGGACGACGATCTGGTACCGGCCGCGGCCGAACCAGGTCGAGGAAGACCGGCAGCGGCTGGCGACCGCCATCGCCGATTTCGTGGTCCGCGGGCTGGGTGCCGCCGTGCCTGCCGCCGCGCCGGAGGCGGACGATGGGCGCTGAGGCCCGGCCCCGCTTCTGGAACGAGTGCGAATCCTGGTCGCGCGACCGGCTGGAGGCCCACCAGCTCGAGGCGCTTAAGCGGCAACTCGCCTACGTCGCGGGCAATTCGCGGCACTACCAGCGCCGCTTCGCCGAGATCGGCTGGTCGCCCGAGGCGCTGCGCGGCCTTGGCGACCTGCGGGCCCTGCCAATCACCCGCAAGGCCGACTACGTGGCCTCGGTGCAGGCGAACGGGCCCTGGGGCGACTTCATGGCGGCGCCGTTCGAGGCGGTCCGGCGGATCCATTTCTCCTCCGGCACCACCGCCAAGCCGACGCCGCAGTTCTGGACCCAGGACGATCTCGACCGCTGGGCTGACCTCTATGCCCGCTATGCGCACAGCCACGGCGTCGGCGAGGGCGATCTCTTCCAGTGCCTCTTCACCTACACCTGGTTCGTCGGTGGCCTCGGCGCCACGGCGGGCTACCAGCGCTTGGGCGCCACCTGCATCCCCGCCGGCAGCCAGGAGAGCGAGCGCCAGATCCGTGCCATCTTCGAGTTCGGCACGACGGTGATCTGCGGCACCCCCTCCTTCATCGTTCATCTGGCCGAGGTGGCGCGCGGCATGGGGCTCGATCCCGCCGCTTCCCCGGTCCGCTGCATCATCGTCGGCGGCGAGCCGGGCGGCAGCCTGCCGGCGACCCGGCGGCGCATCGAGGCGGCCTGGGGCGCGCGCTGCTACGATGCCTACGGCAGCCTGGAGTTCCAGCCGATCGGGTTCGACTGCGCGGAGCAGACCGGCCCGCATCTGGCGGAGGACCACGCCTACGCCGAGATCCTCGACCCCGACAGCGAGCAGCCTTGCGCCGACGGTCAGCCGGGCGTGCTGGTGCTGACGCACCTGGCCAAGCAGGCCGGGCCGCTGGTGCGCTGGTGGACCGGCGATGTCGTCGTGCGCAGCAGCGAGCCCTGTGCCTGCGGCCGGACCCACGCGCGCCTGCTGGGCGGTGTCAGGGGCCGTGCCGACGACATGATCGTGGTGCGCGGCGTCAACCTGTTCCCCTCGGCAGTCGAGGCGGTCGTGCGGGCCGAGCCGGGCTTCGGCGAGGAGTACCAGATCGTGATCGACGACAGCGTGCGCGACGCCGGCAGCGGCTTCATCAACGGCATTCGCCTGCGTGTCGAGGCCGAGCCGGGCGGCGATGCCGCCGCCCTCTCGGCGCAACTCGCCAGCGTCATCAAGGCAAAGCTGCAGGTCCGCGCCAAGGTCGAGGTGCTGCCGATGGGCAGCCTGCCCCGCGCCACCCACAAGGCGCAGCGTCTGCTGCGCGAAGGCGGTGCGCCATGAGTGCCGCTGGCGCCGCTGTGCTCGGCCAGGCCTGCCTCGAGGGTCAGCCCGTCTTCGTCACCGGCGCCGGCAGCGGCATCGGGCGGGCGATTGCCCGGCGCCTGGCGGCGTTGGGCGCCGTGGTCGGCGGCTGCGGCCGGCGCAGCGAGCCACTGCAGGAGACCGAAGCTCTGATTGCCGAGGCCGGTGGCGAGTTTCACTGGTCTTGCTGCGACCTGACGAAGCCGGATGAGGGCGCGACCGCGCTGCGTGGCTTCGCCGAGCGCTTCGGGCTCGCCGGTCTTGTGAACAACGCCGGGGGCCAGTTCAGCGCCGCCGCAGAGGCGATCCGTCCGCGCGGCTGGCAGGCCGTGCTCGATCTCAACCTCACGGCGGTCTTCGCGCTGTCGCAGGCGGCCTTCCCCTTCCTGAAGGCGGCCGGCGGCGGCGCCATCGTCAACATCTCCATCGGGCCGGTGGAGCGCGGCGCCCTCGGGCTAGCGCACTCGGTTGCTGCCCGCTCGGGCGTGTCCGGGTTGGCGCGCTGCCTGGCACTCGAATGGGGCCCCCATGCGATCCGCGTGAACTGCCTGGCGGCCGGGGCGGTTGGCACCGAAGCCTTGACCGCCAAAATCGACGAGGCCCTGACCCGGAGCCTGCTGTCCGGGACGCCGCTGGGGCGCTTCGTCGCCGCCGAAGAGGTGGCGGAGCTGACGGCCCTGCTGCTCTCGCCGGCGGGCGCGATGCTGACCGGGCAGATCCTGCGGCTCGATGGCGGTGCCTTCCTGGCGGCGCCGATCGACTTCCTGCCACCGGCGGCGGAGGCTCTGGCATCATGACCGAGCTCGTCCTCGTCCAGCGCCACGACGCCGTGGCCGTGCTGTCGATGAACCAGCCGGAGCGGCGCAACGCCCTCTCCGCCGAGCTGCGCGATGCGCTGCTGGAGAAGCTCGAGGCCCTCCTCGCCGACGAGACTTGCCGTGCCCTGGTGTTGACCGGCAGCGGCGGGAGCTTCTGCGCCGGCGGCGACCTCGCCGCCCTGCGCGAGCGCGATCCACTCTACGCACGCGCCCGCATGCAGCGCAGCCAGCAGCTCGTGCGCCTGCTGGTTGCCGGCCCGAAGCCTGTGGTGGCCGCGGTGAACGGCTTCGCCTATGGCGCCGGCTTCTCGCTGGCGCTGGCCTGCGACTACGTCCTTGCCGGCGCCGCGGCCCGCTTCGGCGCGGTCTTCGGCATGGTCGGCCTGATGGCAGACCTCGGGCTCCTGTGGTCGCTGCCGCAGAGGGTTGGTCCGGGCGAGGCCCGCCGCCTGCTGTTCCAGAACGCGGTGATCGGCGCCGAGGAGGCCCTGTCGCTGGGCGTTACCGACCGCGTCGCGGCCGACGAGTCGCTGCTGGCGGATGCGCTGGCGCTCGCCCAGGGCTTCGCGCAGGCGCCGCCGGTGGCGCTGGCGCAGACCAAGGCGGCGCTCGCGCGCGCGCCGGCGTCGCTCGACGCCATGCTGCAGATCGAGGCCGAGGCGCAGACGCTGCTGTTCGGCACCGACGACTTCGCCGAGGGCCGCAAGGCCTTTCTGGAGAAACGCAAACCCCGATTTTCCGGGCGATAGGAGGGGAGGGTAGGCGGGCCGCCATGGCCGGCCGCGATGCAACGAGAAGAGCAATCAAGCTGCGCGCGGGATAGCGCGGGGCAACCAACCGAAGGGAGAAGCGTAATGAAGAGGAAGTTCCTGCTGGCTGCGAGTGTCGCTGTCGTGGCGCTGGCTGCTGTCGGCGCCCAAGCGGCCGACCTGAAGCCGGTGACCCTGGCGATCGGCACCAAGGTGCTCGATACCTCGCAGACCAACAACACGGCCCTGCCGATCTACACCCATTGCTGGGAAGAGCACGGCCTCGACGTCACGATCGAGCCCACCAACTCCACCGCCGCCATGCAGGCGCTGCTCGCCGGCGAGGCCGATTTCGTCAGCATGGGCCCCGGCTCGGCCCTGGTCGCACGCTCCAAGGGCGCGCCGATCACCGCGGTCTACCTGAACATGCGCAAGAACTTCCAGTTCCCGGTCGTGCTTGCCGACAGCCCGATCCAGTCGGTCGCCGATTTCAAGGGCAAGACCATGGGCGTCGTCTCCTACGGTGCGCAGATGGTGCAGATCTTCAAGGGCATGATCGCCGAGGCCGGCCTCGATCCCGAGACCGACATCACGATCGTGGAGACCGGCGTCGGCGCGCAGGCCGTTGCCGCCCTGGAAAGCGGCCAGGTCGACATCTGGGGCACCTGGGACTCGCAGATCGCCACGGCCGAGAACATGGGCATCGAGCTGCGCCGCTTCACCTCGCCCTACGCCGAGACGCTGTCCTTCGGCAGCTCGATCTTCGTGCGCGACGACTACATCGACGCGGATCCCGATGCCATCGTCGCCATGCTGACCTGCATGGCGCAGGGCTCGGAAATGGTGATGGAGAATCCCGAGGGCGCGGTGCTGGCGCACTGGGAAATCTTCCCCGGAACCAAGCCCTCGGCCGCCAGCGACGAGGAAGCGATGAAGCAGGCGCTGCATGTTCTCAAGACCCGCGCCGAGTTCCTCGAACTGGAGGAAGGCATGCGCTGGGGCGAATTCCCGCCGGGCGCCGCCCAGGTCCTGGTCGACTTCCTGAAGCAGAACGGCGTCATCGAGGGCGAGCTCGATCCGGAGAGCGTCTATACCAATCAGTTCGTCGATGCCCTCAACGACTTCGACCATGAAGCGGTGCGCAAGCAGGCCGAAACTCTCGGCCAGTAAGGACGCACCTGTGACTCTGACCCGCCTCTTCGATCCAAGGACCCTGTCATGACTTCTCCCGGCGCGCGTATACGCCAACTCCTGTCAGGCGACGCCATCCTTGCCGTGCCTGGGTGTCATGATGCCTTGGGGGCCTTGCTGATCGAGGAGGCGGGATTTCCTGCCGTCTACATGTCCGGCTTTTCCGTGGCCGCCGGCCACGGCAAGCCGGATATCGGCATCCTGACGATGAGCGACATGGTGCGGCGGGCGAACGAGATCGTCGAGGCCACCAGCCTGCCGGTGGTCGTCGATGCCGACACCGGCTATGGCGGTGTCGCCAATATCGCCGAGACCGTTCGCCTCTATGAGAAGGCCGGTGTTGCCGGCCTGCACCTCGAGGACCAGAAGCTGCCGAAGAAGTGCGGCGCCATGGCCGGCAAGGAACTGGTCGCCGACGAGGAGATGGCCGCGCGCATCCGTACCGCGCTGAAGGCCCGCCGCTCCGACGACCTGCTGATCATCGCCCGTACCGATGCCGTGACACTTTTCGGCGTCGAGGAGGCCGCTCGCCGCTGCCGCATGATGGAGGCGGCCGGGGCCGACGCGGTGATGGTGCCCTCTCTCTCCAGCGTCGAGGACTGCCGCGCGATCTCCGACGCGGTGAAGATCCCGGTGCTGCATACCGTCGCCGAGGGCCTTCGCCCGGTCCTCGACCTGTCGACGCTGCAAGCGGCCGGCATCGACATGGCGATCTATCCGCTCTCGCTGGTGCAGCTCATCGTCAAGGCGCAGCGCGACCTGCTGCGCGAGCTGCGCGAGCGCGGCACCACGAAGCATCTTATGGACCTCATGGCCTCCTTCGCGGAGGTGAACGGGATCGTCGGCACGCCGCGCCATGCCGCCTTCGAGGCGGCGATCAACAGTGGGGAGGGCTGAATGGGCCAGACCCTCGTCCAGAAGATCCTGGCGCGCGCCAGCGGCCTAGACAGTATCGCCACCGGCGAGATCGTCTGGGCCTATCCCGACCTGGTGACCACGCCGGAGGTCTCTTTCCCCGCCTATGTGAAGCGGATCCGCCAGGTCGGCGTGGAGCGTCTGGCCTTCCCCGAGCGCGTCGTGGTCGCCATCGACCATGAGGTGCCGGTGCACAGCCGCGAAGGCGCCGAGCGCAACCGCCTGACCCGACAGCTCGCCAGCGAGCTCGCGGTCGGCCACCTCTACGACGGTGAGGGCATCACCCACCCCCTGGTGATCGAGCGCGGCCTGGTGAAGCCCGGGATGTTCGTCGCTGCCGCCGATACCCATACGCCGTCGCTGGGTGGCGTCGGCGCCCTGGCCGTGCCCTTCGGCTTCGAGCTCACGATGATCTTCGCCACCGGCAAGATCTGGGTGAAGGTCCCGGAGACCATCCGCGTGACCCTGAACGGGCGCCCGCGCGCCGGAGTGGCCGCACGCGACATCGTGCTCGCCGTGATGCGCCAGCTCGATCCCGAGGAGGCCGACTACCGCGTCGTCGAGTATCAGGGCGAGGGCTTGACGGCCTTGTCCATTCCGGAGCGCATGACGCTGTGCGGGCTCTGCATCGATGGCGGCGCCAAGTCCGGCATCGCGGCGGCCGACGCGGCCTGCGTCGAGTTCCTGGCGGCACGCGGCGTCCAGGCGATCGAGCCGGTCGCAGGCGATCCCGACGCCGTCTATGTGCAGGAGATCGCGATCGACATCTCCGCGCTGGAGCCGCAGGTTTCGATCCCGCCGGCGCCGAACCACGTCCGCGCGGTCTCTGAGTTGGTGCATGTCGCCGTGCAGCACGCCTACATCGGCTCCTGCGCCTCCGGGACGCTGCAGGAGCTGCGCGCCGCTGCGGACCTTCTGGAGGGCCGCAAGGTCCATCCCGGGGTGCAGATGCTGGTCATTCCCGCCACCCGCGAGATCTACGGCCAGGCGATGGAGCAGGGCATTCTCGCGCGGCTCCTGGCCGCCGGCGCGCAGATCTCCGCGCCGACCTGCGGCCCCTGCTTTGGCGGTCTGGCGCAGTTGGCCCCCGGCGAGGTGCGCATCAGCACCTCGACACGCAACGATCCCGGCCGCATGGGCAGCCAGGAGGCCAGCATCTACCTCGCCAGCGCTCTGACCGTCACCGCCACCGCGATCGCCGGCCACATTGCCGATCCGCGCAGCCTGCTGCCCGGAGGCGAGCCATGAGCGTCTCGTGGGAAGGGCGTTGCTGGCGCTTCGGCGACGAGATCTCCAGCGACCAGCTGATCAACGCCCAGCATGTCTTCGAGTACGACCCGGCGGTTCTCAGCCGTCACCTGCTGGAGGAGCTGCGGCCGCAGTTCGCGGCCGAGGCCCGGCCCGGCGACCTGCTGGTCACCGGCCGCCGCTTCGCCCATGGCAGCGTGCACAGCCACCCCTTCCTGGCGCTGCGCGAGATGAAGGTGGGCCTGCTCTGCGGTTCGGTGGGGCGCGGTCCCTTCCGGCTGGCTGTCGCCATGGGCGTGCCGCTGCTGGTGATCGGCCCGGAGGTTCTCGCCGGGCTCGGCGATGGCGATCGCCTGGCGGTCGACTTCCGAAAGGGACTGATCGAGAACCGCACCGCCGGTGCGCAGTTCGAGGTCGAGCCGCTGTCGCCCTTCCTGCTGGAGATCGTGCAGGCCGGCGGCAGCCTGGAATACGTGAGAGCCCAAGCCCCCGCGGCGAGTGGAGAATGAGATGACGAGTACTGCGCACCTGCGCCTGGCGAGTGGCGGCGAAGCGGCGGCGAAGCAGCAAGCGGCCGGCGGGCCGATCGCCATGGAAGTCCGTGCCCTGGAAAAATCCTATCCCACGCGCGACGGCACGGTGGTGCGCGCCCTGGAGCCGATCTCGCTTGCGGTTCCCGATGGCGAGTTCATCACCATCGTCGGGCCGTCGGGCTGCGGCAAGTCGACCTTCCTGAAACTCCTGGCCGGGCTGATCGATCGCACCGGCGGCGAGATCCGCCTGCGCGACAAGCCCGTCGTCGGGCCGCAGAAGGATATCGGGATGGTGTTCCAGAGCCCGGTCCTGCTGCCCTGGAAGACCGCCCTCGACAACGTCATGCTGCCCGCGGTGGTCCTCAAGCTCGACCGCAAGGAAGCGCGGGATCGGGCCAGCGAGCTGCTGGAGATGGTCGGGCTGGCGGACTTCGTGAAGAAGTATCCCAACGAGCTTTCCGGCGGCATGCAGCAGCGTGTCGCCATCGCCCGCGCGCTGGTCCATGACCCCTCCATCCTGCTGATGGACGAGCCGTTCGGCGCGCTCGACGCGATGACCCGCGAGATGATGAACGTCGAGATCAGGCGCATCTGGAAGAACGCGGGCAAGACGATCTTCTTCGTCACCCACTCCATTCCGGAGGCGGTCTTTCTCGGCACCCGCGTCCTTGTCCTCTCCAGCCGGCCGGGTCGACTCGCCGACGACATCGCGATCGACCTGCCGGCCGACCGCGAGCTGGACGTCATGGCCAGCGATGCCTTTGGCGTCTACACGCGGCGCATCCGCAACCAGTTCCAGGCGAAGGGATTGATCGAATGAGCACGCTTTCGATACCGGCGACCACGCGCCGGCAGAGCGGCCTTGGCGCCGTCCTGCGTCGGCACCCGGAGTATCTCCTGATTCCTGGCCTCTTCGTCGTTGTGGTGGGGATCTGGGAGGCGGCGATCCGTATCTGGGAGGTGCCGATCTACATCGTCCCGGCGCCCTCCGACGTCTGGGTCGCCCTGGTCAACGGCCTGAGCAGCGGCGCCTACATCACCAATGGCGCCCACACGCTGTCGGAGGCCCTGCTGGGCTTTCTCTGCGCCGCGGTGGCCGGTGTGGTGCTGGGCAGCTTCATCGCCTCCTTTCGCCTGGTGGAGAAGACGCTTTACCCCTATCTCATCGCCATCCAGACCACACCGAAGGTGGCGATCGCGCCGCTCTTCATCATCTGGTTCGGCTTCGGCATGACCTCGAAGGTGGTGATCGCCGCGATCATCTCCTTCTTCCCCATCCTGGTGAACGTGATCGCCGGCCTGCGCTCGATCGACGCCAACAAGATCGAACTGATGCGCTCGCTGCGCGCCACCCGCTGGCAGATCTTCACCATGGTGCGTCTGCCGAACGCTCTGCCGATCATTTTCGCGGGCTTCAACATCGCCATCATCTTCTCGATCCTCGGTGCCATCGTCGGCGAGTTCGTCGGCTCGCGCGAGGGGCTTGGCAACCTGATCCTGCAGATGAACTTCAACCTCGATACGGCCGGCGTGTTCGGCGCGTTGGTCTGCCTCTCCGCCATGGGCATCACGCTGCATCTCATCATGCATTGGCTGCAGCGCAAGCTGGTCTTCTGGGCCGATACGACCCAGATCCCCTCGGCCTGACGGGGCGCTGGGCGATGCGGCAGTGCGACCAGGTCCGGGCCAGCCGGCTCCGCGCCGCCTTGGCGGCGGGGCGGACCGCGCTCGGCATCCACTGCTTTTCCGGCGCGCCCGCGGTGATCGAGGCGGCCGGCACCGGCGGCCTCGACTTCATCACCCTGGACCAGGAGCATTCGCCGAACGGCAGCGGGGCGGTCGCCGCGGCGGTCCGCGCCGCCGACAGCGTCGGAGTCGACCTGCTGCTGCGCGCGCCAGTGCTCGACCGTCGCCTCGGCTCGCTGCTCGACCTCGGCCTTGCAGGCCTGGTGGTGCCGCAGGCGAGCGTCGCGCGAATGCGCCAGGCGGCGCTGCTCAGCCGCTTTGCCCCGGCCGGCGAGCGGGGTGCCTGCCCGGCTGTCAGGGCGGGTGGCTACGGCGTGGCCGACTGGCCGGCCTTCGCCGCTGCGATCAACCGCGAGTTCCTGTTGATCGCGCTGATTGAGGACCCCGATGGCCTGGAGGAGGTCGAGGCGATCGCGGCTCTGCCCGCTGTCGATGCGCTCTTCGTCGGCGCCTTCGATCTCGCCGTGGCCTTGGGTGTGCCGCCGGGAGAACTGCGCAGCCCGGGGCTGCTGCCGCCCTTCGAGCGTATCGCCGCCGCTGCGGCCGCCTCGGGCAAGGCCGTCATGGCCTCGCTGGGCGGCGAGAGCGGCGACTACGGCAGCTGGTTGCAGGAGAAGGGCGTGCGCATCGTCTCCGGCGGTGCTGATCTGCAGATCGTTCATCGCGCGGCCAGGCGCCTGCGCACGCAGCTGGAAGGGGAGCCGGCATGAGGGCATGCCCGCTGGCCGCAGGCTTCGGCCTGGAGATGCGCGGTCTCGATCTCGCGGACGCGGCGTCGCTCGATGCCGCCGACCTGCCGGGCCTGCTGTCGCGTCACGCGCTGTTGCTGCTGCGCGGCCAGTCCTTGGACCCGGCCGGGCAGATCGCCTTCTCGCGCCGCTTCGGTGCCCTGGAAAGCCATGCCGCCTATCCGGCGGCGCTGCGTCATCCGGCGTTCGACGAGATGCTGGTGGTGAAGCGCTACCAGGTGGAGGGGCGCACCCTGCGCTTCGGCGGCCAGTGGCACTCCGATCTTTCCTATACGCTGGCGCCCTCGAAAGCCTCGGTCCTCCATGCGGTGGCTCTGCCGTCGGTCGGCGGCGACACGCTCTTCGCCGACCTCGCGGCGGCCTTTGCCGCCCTGTCGCCGGCGCTGCAGCGCCGCCTCGAGGACCTCTGGGTGGTCCATGACCTGGCCAACGGCCGGCAGTTCGGCGAGGCCCCCCCGGAGGCCATCGGCGCCATGCGCGCCAAGTCGCCGCCGGTGGAGCAACCCCTGGTGCGCCGCCATCCCGAGACCGACCGGCCGGCGCTGTTCATCAGCGAGTGGATGACGCGCCGCATCGTCGGCATGAGCGACGAGGAGAGCGAGGCATTGCTGCAGCCGCTGCTGGCGCACTGCCAGCGGCAGGAGTTCCTCTACCGTCACCGCTGGCAGGCCGGCGACACGCTGATCTGGGACAATCGCTCGACCAACCACCTGGCAATGGACGACTACGATGGCGAGCGCGTCATGCATCGCTGCTCGATCGTCGGCGAAGCCTGCGGCCGCCGGCTGCAGGCCGCGGCCTGAGAGGAGGGCGCAGCATGTCTTTCACCGTCAGGCCGCTCTCGCGGGCGCTGGGCGCCGAGATCCAGGGACTCGACCTGCGCCGGCCCCCGTCTCCCGAGACCGCGGCCGCACTGCGTCAGGCCTGGGCTGACCACCTCATCCTGCTGTTTCGCGGCCAGGAGCTGAACCACGAGGAGCACGTCGCCTTCACGCGGACCTTCGGCGACCTCGACCGGCACGACGCCATTCCGACCTTCCGCCATTCCGACCATCCGGAGATCCTGCCGGTCACCAACTTCGAGGAATCGACCGGCAAGCGTCTGGCGGTCGGCCGGCAGTGGCATTCCGATCTCTCGACGACGACGCGCCCGGCGAAGGGCTCGCTGCTGCGCTGCTGCGTCACGCCTTCGGTCGGCGGCGACACGATGTTCTGCAACATGTATCGCGCCTGGGAGACGCTGTCGCCGACGATGCAGGCCTTCCTCGATGGACTCTGGGCGCTGCACGACATGGCGGTGGCGCGCGAGACCGTGGCGCGCCGTACGCCGGAGGAACTGGCGGCGATCCGGCGGCGCAACCCACCTGTCCTGCAACCGGTCGCCAGGGTGCACGACGTGACCGGGCGCAAGGCGCTCTACGTCAGCGAGATGACGACCGTGACGCTGGAGGGGATGACCCCGGAGGAATGCGGGTCTCTGCTGCGCTTCCTCTACGCCCACGCGGTCCGGCCGGAGAACGTCTACCGCCACCGCTGGCAGCCGGGCGACATGGTGCTGTGGGACAACCGCTGCGCCATGCATATCGCGCTGGCCGACTACGACCAGGACGAGCGGCGCGTCATGTACCGCACCACCCTTCTGGGCGAGCCGAGCGGTCGCCTGCCGGCCGCCGCCGTCTAACTCGAGGAGCCCCCGTGGACCAGGATACCTTCGCTGCCCTGCTGGAGACCGTGCGCCGCTTCGTCGAGCAGCGGCTGATGCCGCTCGAGGCTCAGGTCGAGGAGGAGGACATCGTTCCCGCCGAGACGGTGCAGGAGATGCGGGCGCTGGGTCTCTTTGGCTTGTCGATCCCGGAGGACTTCGGCGGGGTCGGGTTGACGGTGGCCGAGGAGATGGAGGTGACGATGCTGCTGGGCCGGACCTCGCCGGCCTTCCGCTCGGTCTTCGGCACCACCAACGGCGTCGGCAGCCAGGGCATCGTGATGGACGGCACCGAGGAGCAGCGCCGTCGCTATCTGCCGCGCATGGCCTCGGGCGAGCTGATTGCCTCCTTCTGCCTGACCGAACCGGAGATCGGCTCCGACGCGGCGCAGCTTCAGGTCCGCGCAAACCGCACCGACGACGGCTACCTGCTGAAGGGGACCAAGCGCTTCATCACCAATGCGCCCGCCGCCGGCATCTTCACCGTGATGGCCCGCACCGGGGCACCGGACAGCGGCGCCGCCGGCGTCACGGCTTTCCTGGTCGAGGCCGGCAGCCCGGGCCTGCGCCTCGGGCGCAAGGAGCGCAAGATGGGGCAGCGCGGCGCCCACATCTGCGACGTCCACTTCGAGGACTGCTTCGTGCCGGCCGGCAACATCATCGGCGGCGAGGAGGGGCAGGGGTTTTCGCATGGCGATGAAGGTGCTCGACCGTGGCCGCCTGACCATCGCTGCGCTCTGCATCGGTGCCGCCAGCCGCCTGATCGATGAAGCCCTGGCCTATGCGATGGACCGGCGCCAGTTCGGCAAGCCGATCGCCGAGCACCAGCTGGTCCAGGCCATGCTGGCCGACAGCCAGACCGAATGTGCCGCCGCGCGCGCCCTGCTGCGCGAGGCGGCGGCGAAGAAGGACCGCGGGGAGCGCACTGTCGCCGAGGCGGCGATGTGCAAATACTATGCCTCCGAGATGGTCGGCCGCGTCGCCGACCGCGCGGTGCAGATCTTTGGCGGCGCCGGCTACATCGCCGACTACTGCGTCGAGCGCTTCTATCGCGACGTGCGCATCTTCCGCATCTACGAGGGCACCTCGCAGATCCAGCAGCTGGTGATCGCCCGCGAGATGATCCGCGCGGCGAAGGGCTGAGGCGATGGCGACGGCACTGACACTCGACAGGCTGCTGAACTGGCCGATCCCCGAGATCGAGCAGCGCTACGACGCCAAGGATACCATCCTCTATGCGCTCGGCCTGGGGCTGGGGGGCGACCCACTCGACCGGCGGCAGCTGCGCTTCGTCTACGACGAGGGGCTGGCCGCCCTGCCGACCCTGCCGGTGGTGCTGGGCTATCCCGGGTTCTGGCTGAAGGACCCGGCGCTCGGCGCCGACTGGAAGCGCGTGCTGCATGGCGAGCAGGGCCTGACCCTGCATGCGCCGCTGCCTGCCAGCGGCCATGTGATCGGCCGTACCCGCATCCTCGACGTGGTCGACCGGGGCCCGGAGAAGGGTCTCTTCCTCTATCAGCAGCGCGACGTGGTCGATGCCGGGTCGCAAGCGCTGATCTGCTCGCTCGCCATCACCTCGGTGCTGCGCGGCGACGGCGGCATCGGCGGCACGACCGCAAGCCTGCGCCGGCCGCACGCCGTACCGGAGCGTGCGCCCGACCGCGTGGTCTCGTTGCAGACCCTGCCGCAGGCGGCACTGATCTACCGCCTGTCGGGCGACGACAATCCCTTACATGCCGATCCCGAGGTTGCTGCGGCGGCCGGATACCCGCGGCCGATTCTCCACGGCCTCTGCACCTATGGCGTTGCCGGTCATGCGGTGCTGCGCGCCTGCTGCGACTACGATGCCGGGCGGCTGAGGCGCCTCGACTGCCGCTTTACGGCGCCGGTCTATCCGGGCGAGACCATCGAGACATCGCTGTGGGTCGAGGGACAGCGGATTTCCTTCACGGCACGCGCCGTCGAGCGCGACCTGCAGGTGCTGGGCAACGGCCTGGCCGAGATCGATTAGAGACGTGCGAAGAGCGAGGAGAGCGTGATGAGCGAAGGCTGTCTGCAGGACAAGGTTCTGCTGGTGACGGGCGCGGGCCGGGGGATCGGCCGCGAGATGGCGACGATGGCAGCCAAGCAGGGAGCGAAGGTCGTGGTCAACGACCTGGGCGGTGCCGCCGAGGGCGGCGGCCAGGACGGCGGCCCGGCCTCCGAGGTCGCTGCAGAGATCAAGCAGGCCGGCGGCGAGGCTGTTGCCAACACCGACAGCGTCTCCGACCCCCTCGCCGGCAAGCGCATGGTCGAGCAGGCGATGGACAGCTTCGGGCGCATCGACTGCGTCATCAACAACGCCGGCATCCTGCGCGACCGCATCTTCCATCGCATGGAGCACGAGGACTTCGAGACCGTGGTGAAGGTCCATCTCTTCGGCTCCTTCTACGTCGCGCGCGCCGCCGCGCCGATCTTCCGCGAGCAGCAGAGCGGCAGCTTCGTCCACTTCACCTCGACCGCCGGCCTGGTCGGCAACTTCGGCCAGGCGAACTATGCCGCCGCGAAGATGGGAATCGTCGGGCTGTCGCGCTCCATCGCCCTCGATATGATGCGTTACAATGTGCGCTCCAACTGCATCTCGCCCTTCGCCTGGAGCCGCCTGATCGGTTCGATCCCAACCGAGACCGAGGCGGAGAAGGCCCGGGTGGAGCGCTTCAAGGCCATGGGGCCGGAGAAGATCGCGCCGCTCGCGGTCTTCCTCTCCAGCGACCGGGCCAAGGAGATTTCCGGCCAGATCTTCGTTGCACGGATGAACGAGATCTTCCTGATGAGCCAGCCGCGGCCGATCCGCGGCCTGCACGAGGGCGAGGGCTGGACGGTCGATAGCCTGGAGAGCCATCTGCTGCCGGCCATCCGCTCCGCCCTGGTGCCGTTGGAACGCTCCAACGACGTCTTCGGCTGGGACCCGATCTGAGGAGAATGTCATGACGGTCGGAATTCAGGCTTTCGGCGCCTATCTGCCCCGCCTCAGACTGCAGCGTCAGGCGATGGTCGAGGCCAATGGCTGGTTCAACCCGGCGCTCAAGGCCCAGGGCAAGGGTGAGTGCGCCATGGCCAACTGGGACGAGGATGCCGTCACCATGGCGGTCGAGGCGGCGCGCGACTGCCTTGTCGGCGTTGCGCGCGACGGCGTGCAGTCGGTGATGCTGGCCTCCACCTCGCTGCCCTTCGACGAGCGGCAGAACAGCGCTCTGCTGGTCGAGGCCCTGAGCCTGCCCGAGGCGGTCTCCGCGCTGGACATCACCTCCTCGCTGCGCGCCGGGATCTCGTCGCTCGCCATGGCGCTGCGCACCACCGGCTCGGGCTCGACCCTGGTGGTCGGCGCCGACCGGCGCGATACCAAGGTCGGAAGCCCGCAGGAGATGAGCTATGGCGATGGCGCCGCCGCCCTGCTGGTCGGCGCCGACACCCCGATTGCATTGCCGCTCGCGGTCGCCGTCGAGACGCTCGATTTCACCG
This sequence comes from uncultured Alphaproteobacteria bacterium, assembly GCA_942492185.1. Lineage (GTDB taxonomy): Bacteria > Pseudomonadota > Alphaproteobacteria > Kiloniellales > JACOMY01 > CALOEA01. The sequence continues at coordinate 4,637 of CALOEA010000005.1, read as the reverse complement.
ACCACTACCGCGGCCGGGGCGTCTCCTACGACTACGGCTGGGAGGAACGTTGGCTGCGCGACGAGGGGCACCTGAAACTGGTGCCAAGGGTCGTTGCCCGCCTGCTGGAGCAGGCTGGCGTGGCGGCGGCGGAGGTGGCGCACCTCTGTCTCTCCGGCGTGCCGCCGCGCAGCCGCCCAGGCCATCGCCAAGCGTGGCGGCTTCGCCGAGGGCGCGTTGCGCGACCCGCTGATCCTCGGCTGCGGCGACACCGGCGCGGCCCACCCCCTGCTGCTCCTGGCGCAGGCGCTGGAGCAGGCGAAGCCGGGGGAGCGGCTGCTGGTGGTCGGGTTTGGCCAGGGCTGCGAGGCGATCCTGCTGCAGGCGACCGATGCCCTCGCCACCCTGCCGAAGCGACGCGGCGTTGCGGGCTCGCTGGCCCGCCGCCGGGCCGAGACCAGCTATGCCAAACGCCTGGCCTTCCGCGACCAGGTGCCGCTGGAGCGGGGGATGCGCGCCGAGCTCGACAAGGCGACCGCGCTTTCGGCGCACTATCGCCATCGCCGCACCCTGCTGGGCTTCGTCGGTGGCCGCTGCACCACCTGCGGCACGCTGCAGTTCCCCAAGAGCCAGGTCTGCGTCAATCCCAACTGCGAGGCGATGCACACGCAGGAGCCGGTCAGTTTCGCCGAGATGGAGGGGCAGGTGATGACCTACCGCCGACCGTCTGACCTACTGCCCGGACCCGCCGCAGCACTACGGCATGGTGACCTTCGAGCAGGGTGGCCGCACGATGCTCGACTTCACCGACGTTGATAGCGGCGAGGTGGCAGTCGGGACGCCGATGAAGATGGTCTTTCGCATCAAGGACTACGATCCGCAGCGTGGCTTCACGCGCTACTTCTGGAAGGCGACGCCGGCCGCGGCCTTCGCCGGCGAGCGATAGGAGAGAACGATGGGCAAGGGAATCCGCGACAAGGTTGCGATCCTCGGCATGGGCTGCTCGCGCTTCGGCGAGCGCTGGGAGAGCGACGCCGAGGACCTGATGGTCGAGGCCTTCGAGGAGGCGCTGGGCGACGCCGGCATCGAGAAGCGCCAGATCGAGGCGGCCTGGCTGGCGACCGCGATCGAGGAGCAGCATGTCGGCAAGTCCGGCGTGCCGCTGGCGATAGCGCTGCGCCTGCCCTACATCCCGGTGACCCGGGTGGAGAACTACTGCGCCTCCGGCTCCGAGGCCTTCCGCGGCGCGGTCTATGCCGTGGCGTCCGGCGCTGCCGACATCGCCCTGGCGCTTGGCGTCGAGAAGCTGAAGGACACCGGCTATGGCGGCCTGCCACAGCGCAGCCGCGGCGTGGTCAACTCGATGTACTGGCCGAATTTCTCGGCGCCGGGCGCCTTCGCCCAGCTCGCTGCCGCCTATCGCGCCAAGCACCGCATGGAGCCGGACGAGCTGAAGCGTGCCATGGCGCATGTCTCGGTGAAGAGCCACGACAACGGCGGCCGCAACCCGAAGGCGCATCTGCGCAACAAGATCACCGAAGAGACGGTGATGGCGGCCTCGATGATCGCCGAACCGCTCGGCATCTTCGACTGCTGCGGTGTGTCCGACGGTGCCGCCTGTGCCATCGTCACCACGCCGGAGATCGCGCGCGCGCTCGGCAAGCGCGATGCCGTGACGGTGAAGGCGTTGCAGCTGGCGGTCTCGAACGGCACCGAGGCGCAGCACAACTCCTGGGACGGCGCCCACTTCATGACCACCCGGGCGGCGGCGCGGCGGGCCTACGAGGAGGCCGGCATTACCAAGCCGCGCGAGCAGCTGAGCCTGATCGAGGCGCACGACTGCTTCTCGGTGACCGAGCTGGTGACGATGGAGGATCTCTTCGTCTCAGCGGAGGGGCAGGCCCCGAAGGACATCCTCGATGGCTTCTTCGATGCCGACGGGCAGATCCCCTGCCAGATCGACGGCGGCCTCAAGTGCTTCGGCCACCCGATCGGGGCCTCCGGCCTGCGGATGATCTACGAGCTCTACCTGCAGATGCAGGGGCGGGCCGGCGAGCGGCAGCTCGCCAAGCCGCCGGCCCTCGGCCTCACGCACAACCTCGGCGGCCAGCCTCACATGAACGTCTGCTCGATCGTGATCGTCGGCCAGCCGGACGCCTGAGACGGCCTCTGGCGGGCGCGCGCCATGGCTGACGGGGTTCTTGGCCGCGACCCGGCGTTGGGCGCGCACCTGGCCGCGGAATCGGCCGCCTTGACGCTCGAGACCCTGCCCCCGGCGGTGCGGGCCGGCATCAAGCTGTCGTTTCTGGACTTCCTCTCCTGCGTCTATGGCGCCGTCGACATGCCGTGGAACGCGGCGGTCGTCGCCTATGCCGGCCGCGGTTGCGGCCAAGGGGGGGCGACGATCCTCGGCACACCCTTCCACGGTCCGCCGGCCGAGAGCGCCTTCGTCAACTCCACCCTGGCCGCCGGGGCCTCGCGCAGCGACATGCACCCGCCCAGCGCCAGCCATCCGGCGCTGGTGATCTTTCCGACCCTGCTGGCCCTGGCCGCGGAAGCGCCGCTTGAGGGCACAGGCTTCCTGCTGGCCGCCGTCGCCGGCTATGAGGCCATGGGGCGCCTCGGCCGTGCCTTGGTGACCAGCGAGAACAGCCGGCACTTCCGCCCGAGCGGCCTCTGCGGCCCGGTCGGTGCCGCGCTGGCCGGAGCCAGGGCGCTGGGGCTCGGGCGCGACGCCACGCTCTCGGCCATGGGGATCGCCGGCAATGCCGCCGGCGGGCTGATGGAGTGGGCGCACTCCGGGGCGCCGGATCTGCGCTACCAGCCGGCCCAGGCGGCCCGGGCGGCGACGGCCGCCGTCCTCTTCGCCCGCGAGGGCGGCGAAGGCTCGCACTCGATCATCGAGGGGCCGGCCGGCCTGCTTGCCACCTTCGCGGCGCCGCCGGAGCGCCGGGCGCTGCTGGCCGAGCCCTGGGGGCCGCGCTTCGAGATCGAGGATATCGAGTACAAGGCCGTCCCGATTTGCGTCTTTGCCCAGGCGGCAGCCTTTGCCGCGAAAGCCCTGATCGCCCAGCGGCCGCTCGAGCCGGCGCGCATCCGCTCTCTCGAGATTCATACCTTCAGCAAGGCGATCGACTATCCTGGTTGTGCCTTCGCCGGGCCGATCCGCACACCGCAGGAGGCCCGGATGAGCATACCCTTCTCGGTCGCCTCGGTCCTGGTGCTGCGGGCCCTGGACGATGCCAACTTCAACGCTCTCGGCAACAGGGAGATCGATCGCCTGGCGGCGGCGACCACGCTGATACGCGATCCTGCGATGGATGCCGCCTTCCCCGCCCACCAGCGCGCCCGCGTCATTGCCCTCCTGTCCGATGGCGACCGGCTAGAATGCGGCATCGAGAGCCTGCCGCGCTTTGGCCAGGACCAGGTTCGGGAGCGCTTTCGCAGCTGTGCAGCCGCGATCATCGGTCCGGCCCGGACGCTGCAGGTGGAGCGGCTGGTCGAGTCGATCGAGCAGATTGGCGACCTGTCCGCCCTGACATCGCTCCTGGGACGGGACCAGGCCCGGCCCGCCGCCTAGCGGGCCAGGTCCTCCAGCACCTCGCGCAGCAGCAGGGCGTGATTGCGCTCCTCGGCATTCGCCGCACCATAGAGAAGCGTCACGTGGCGTCCCTCGTAGTGCTCGAGGAAGGCGCGCAGCTCCTCTCCCAGGCCGGCGAGCTCGTCCCGGTAGCGCCGGCGGAATTCGTCCCACGCCTGTGGCGAGGCGTGAAACCATCGCCGCAGCGCGTCGGACGGGGCCAGTTCCTTGGCCCATCGGTCCAGCGCCGCCGCCTGCTTAGTGAGGCCGCGCGGCCAAAGGCGATCCACCAGCACGCGGGCCCCATCTTCCGGGGCCGGCGCCGCATAGATCCGCTTCACGTCGAAAGCCGCCATCGCGTCTGCTCCCTGCTTCGGCGTGGCGAGCCGTTCCCGCAGCACCGAGCCTTGACCTAGAGTGCCGCCGTTGGGTCGATGGCGAAAGTCCATCCCCCCGCTTTCCAACCGACCGCCGGAGCTGCCATGACCCGCACCGTCCTGACTGCCGAGTTCCAGCACGAGACCAATACCTTCTCCCGGCGTCGGACTGATCTGGCCGCGTTCAGCGAGCGCGCCTGCCGGCTGGGGGCTGCGGAGGCCTTCGCCCTGCGCGGCGACGCCAATACCGAGTTGGCCGGCTTTCTCGATGTCGCGCGGCCGGCGGGTTGGCAGGTCGTCCACGCGCTGAGCGCTCTGGCGCAGCCGGCGGGTCTGGTCACGCGCGAAGCGTTCGAGACCTTGGGTGGCGCCATCGTGACGGCGGCGCAGGAGCACCGGGCGCAGCTCGACGGCATCCTGCTCGGTCTGCACGGCGCGATGGTCACCGAGGACTGCGAGGACGGGGAGGGCGAGCTGCTGCGGCGGCTGCGCCAGGTGGTCGGGCCGGACCTGCCGATCGCCATCACCCTGGACCTGCACGCCAACGCGACGGCGGCGATGTGTGCGCTCGCGGACATCGTCGTCTCCTACGAGGCCTATCCGCCATCGACATGCGCTTGGCCGGACGACCGGCAGCGGAAATCTTGGGGTGGACGATGGCCGGCGAGATCCCGGCCGAGGACGCGCGGGTGCATCAAGTG
>CALOEA010000004.1:0-93422 GCA_942492185.1 uncultured Alphaproteobacteria bacterium | reverse complement strand
GAATCTGACCACACTGCAGAGTCCGCTGAACTCTCCTGGCATGAGCTGCAAAATGCTGTATACCCGAAAGGCAAATCTGCAGATGAATTAAACCAGACCGATGAGGCAAAGGACAACACTGTGCGATTGCGTGACGGAGAATATATCGATGATAAGACTTCAAGCGCTAGCTCTGCCTCAACCATAAACCTGGCTCCATACCGCGTTTATGGTGATCTGGATGGGGATGGGATCGAGGACGTAGTCCTCGTTCTGGTCGAAACCTCAGGCAGTTCCAATCCCCTTTACAAGTTGATCGCCGTGCGGAATAACAGTGGAAAGCCGTCACCGGCGGGTGGATACCCGCTTGGAAGCGATTTATTTATTCGTGAAATCAATATTAAAGATGGAAGGATACAGGTTGAACTACGAGAGTTCTCTCCCGGCGACCCTGTTTGTTGTCCATCGTTCAACAATTAGGAGTTTACTCTGGGAGATGCTGGGATTGGAATTGATCTCAGAGTATAAGACGGGAGGCCGTCTCCAACCCGGCTGGACTTGAGAGTCCAGAGAAACGACTTGACCTGCAGACCTCAAAAAATTTGCTGCAATTGGAAAGAGCGATTGGGTTTAACGGTGTTGACAAATTTAATCTGCGCGGATTGGCCGGTCAAATACTGGACCTGAAAATCCTGGCGCCATTTAATACGGTTCTGCTATCCATCGTTGGAGAAGAAGATGGTGAGGTGCTGCTTTCCATCGAGGAGCAGAAGACATATTGGTCTGGAGAAATGCCGTCAACCCAGGATTACACAATTAGAGCCGTCTCTGTTGGCGGTGATACCGAATATAAATTTGAGGCGGATATCAGTGGAGAAGGCGGAAGGGCGGTTATGATCCCACCTGAGCCGTATTGGATACCTGAAGAAGATAAGACGGTAGATGTGCACGAAGGTTCGGGTATTGGATTTGGGGGTGATTGGCAGTTTGGTTCCTGGCATGAAGCGATTCATATCACTGGGAAAAACCTGGGGGTGACCCCGGAAACTCGCTGGTGGCAGGTTTGCTGCTTCGATGGTAATGAAGGCTGGGTACGTGATGATCAAGGCGAAGTGGTAGGCAATACCGAAGGACTTACGATCCCAGAAAATACTTCTTTTGGAACCCCAGAACCAATGGATCCGGATGTCCCGGGTTTAGTGACAACCGACCAGATTGTTGGCTTGGGATTCGAAGATGGACCATCCGGAGCGGAAAGCACCTCAAAAATATTGGAAGGAGTCTATCTTCGCATCAAGCTCAGAAAACCTTCTTTATTACTGGGGAGAAAGCACGAATCAGCGCGATCGTGAAGCAACGCACAGGCGGGGAATTCACCTATGTTACGCATCACATGACATGCCGATGTCATCCGCAGGCGACTTTTCCGGGTCGCAAACAACCGCATAACGGCAAAGGCGCAGCAGCGTCGCGCCCGCCGGTATGCGCTGATCCAATTTACCCGTACAACTGCCGCGAGAGGATGCGAAGTGGCATTATGGGATATTGACCTGCAGGATTGGAGATCGCTCGATCCACAAATGGTCGCAGACAGTGTGATGGAGCAGGTGTTTCAGGAGCGCGTGTACTGCTGCACGATAATGAAGATACTACGACTACGGTTGAGTCGCTCAACTTGTTATTGGAATCGCTGGGTGAAGCGGGGTACCGGTTTGCGCCTCTTTGCAGATAACTTCAAGAAAATTGTCGTTTTAAAGTAATTCCATGAATATTGATCCAGCAAGACTAACATTAATCCACGGGCTGATGGGGTCAAGCCAGGGTAATAAAGCAGCTTACCTGCGCGGGTTGTATCCCAGCATGCTAACTCCTGACTTTCGCGGAACGGTGGATGAGCGTATGTCGACCTTAGATGGTATCCTGGATGATGGTGATGGTTGGCGGATCATCGGTTCCAGTTTGGGCGGGCTGATGGGAGCGATGTACACCTGCCAGCATCCAGAGCGGGTAGAAAAAGCCGTTAATGGCGCCGGCGCTGATCTTGCCAACCTTTACGGATAATAAGCCGGGGCAGGTATCAGTACCAGTTGTCCTTTACCACGGCAGCCGGGACGGAATTAATCCCGGTTGATGATATGTACGCAATATCGCCGATGAGGTCTTCACCAACCTGACATTTTTTGTAGCGATGACGACTGGCGGGCCGTATAAAACCCTGCAAGAGATCGATTGGGATAAAACCCTGGGGGATGGTTAAGAATTGTTTTCTGATTTTTATCAAAAAGTATTGATCAACGATCTTCCAACAGTTATGATTACATAAACGGGTTGAGTTAGAATTTCGAAATTACTTCGACTCAGCAAGTCTTTAAACAGGTTTATAGTGTTCACCGCTGGTTTCTCGCTGGCGCTGGGCAGCCGCTTCGGGGGTCAAATCGCGCTGGGCGTCCGCCAGCATTTCATAACCCACCATAAATTTCTTTACGCTTGCTGAGCGCAGCAGGGGCGGGTAAAAATGGGCATGCAGCTGCCAATGGTCGACGTCCGTGGCCCCGAATGGGGCGCCGTGCCATCCCATTGAATAGGGGAAGGAAGTGTTGAAAAGGTTATCGTATTTTGTTAGCAGCAGTTTTAGAATAGCCGCCAGCTACGGCGCGCTCTCCGGCCTGGGCCGCGCCATCCTGCAGGCCTTCGCCCTCAGCCTCGAACTGCCGGAGGATCATTTCGAGCGCTGGCTGACCGGCCCGATGGCGACGTTGGGGCCGCTGCACTACCCGCCGCAAGCCGGCGCCATCACCGAGGCCCGCATCGGCGCCGGGGCCCATACCGACTTCGGCTGCCTGACGATCCTCTGGCAGGACGCCGCCGGTGGCCTGCAGGTGCGCAACACCGCCGGGCAGTGGCTCGATGCGCCGCCGATCGAGGGCTCCTTCGTGGTCAACATCGGCGACATGATGGCGCGCTGGACCAACGACCTCTTCACCTCGACCTACCACCGGGTGATCAACACCTCCGGCCGCGACCGCTATTCCATGCCCTTCTTCTTCGATCCCGATTTCAATGCCGACCTGACGGCGCTGGCGACCTGCGTCGGCCCCGACCGGCCGGCGAAGTACCCGCCGACCACCGGCGGCCAGTACCTGCTCGACCGCATCAACGCCACCTTCGACTATCACCGCGAGAAGAAGCGGGCGTAGCGCCGCTCCGTCAAAGCGGCGCAGGGGCCTTGCTCCGAATCCTGTGGCCGCTGTCACTGTGCCATGACGACAATAGGCGGTTGCGACCGGGCCACGGCCCATCGCTCCTCACCTGGACCCGTCACCGAGGAGACCGTCGATGCTGATGCGATTGGCCCTGGCGGCGACCCTGACGCTCGCCGGCAGTCTTGCCGCGGCTGGCGAGGATGTCGCCACCGTCGATGCCGCAGGCCTCGACCCGGCGGTCGCCGCCACGCTCGACATGGCCTGCAAGCCCTACACCGAGGAGCAGCTCGCGGACTGCGCCTATGACCTTACGGCCCTGCTGTCTGCCAACAGCGCCGGCGATGCGCCGCGGCTCAGCGGGCTTGTGCTGGTCAAGCGCTAGCGGAACCGGATGGAAGGGGCCAAGGACGTTCTACCCGACCTGCTGGCACCGGGACTGCGCCTGGTGTTCTGCGGCACCGCGGCGGGGCCGACCTCGGCGCGGCTCGGCCAGTACTACGCCGGCGCCGGCAACCGCTTCTGGCCGATGCTGCACGACAGCGGGCTGACCCCGCACCGCTTCCGGCCGGCGGACTATGCCCTGCTGCTCGATCTGGGTATCGGCCTGACCGATGTCGCGAAGCTGGCCTGGGGCCTGGACCACCAGTTGCCGCGCGAGGAGCTCGGCGCCGCGGCGCGGCGGCGGCTGCTGGCGAAGATCGAGGCTCTGCGGCCGCGCATCCTGGCCTTCACCAGCAAGCGCGCGGCGCAGGCTGCGCTGGGCGCCGTTGCGGCCTACGGACCGCAGGCGCCGCTGCCGGGCGGCACGCTGCCTTGGGTGCTGCCCTCGCCCTCGGGCCTGGCCCGCCGCTGGTGGGACCCCGGGCCCTGGAGGGACCTGGGAGACGCGGTGCGAGCCATTTCTCCTCCGCGCGACGAGGGCGAAGCGAGCGGATGAGCGGGGCAGGGTCGGGTCCTGCCTCCCGGTGCCGGCCGACCGCGCTTACCCCACTCGCTTTCGCGGAGGGGGGAGGGAGCCTGGGGCTCCCTAGAGCCGCCCCTCGAGGGACGCCTCGAAAAGCCCCCGCAGGTTCTTGGCGTCGAGCGCAATCGGGTTGCCGCCGGCCGAGGGGTCATGCGCGGCCATCTCGGAAAGCTGCGTCAGCTTGGCGTCCTCGATCGAGTCCTGCTTCAGCAGCCCGGCCAGGGTGTTTCCCCCCCATTCCACCTCCATCAAACCGCTATCCGGGGAACTGCCCCCCCTCAGGCCTCCTCCCCCGCGTTAACAGCACACTAGGGCTGAAGACCGCTTGGTCAGGCCGTATGGGTGTCGAAGACCGCCCGATCGGGTGCAAGCGTGATCGCGCCCAGGCCCTTCTGGAAGGCGGTGGCGCCCATCGAGGCGGCGGCCAGCATGGCGGCGCGGGCGCGCAGGTCCGTGGCCGTCGGCGACGGCGACCGGCAGCCACTCCTTCACCAGCCGCATGCCCTCGACGGCGATGCCATCGGCCATCGGGTGGAAGCCGGGGGCGCAGTAGGCCTCCAGGCAGTGTGCCAGGGCGTCCATGCCGGTGGCGGCGGTGATGTGCGGTGGCAGGCCGACCGTCAGCTCGGGATCGGAGATGACGGTCGCGGGCAGCATCTTGGGATGGAAGATGATCTTCTTGGTGTGGTCGCTCTCGTCGGTGATGACCGAGGCGCGGCCGACCTCGGACCCGGTGCCGGCGGTGGTCGGCACGGCGACGATCGGCGCGACGCCCTCGGGCATCGACCCGCTGTCCAGTTGTCGCCGCGATCCTCGAGGTCCCACATCGAGACGCTCTGGCCGGCCATCAGCGCGATGGCCTTGGCGGCATCGAGGGCGGAGCCGCCGCCCCAGGCGATGACGCCATCGTGGCCGCCGTTCTTGTAGGCCCAGACGCCGTCCTCGACGTTGCGTCCCACCGGGTTCGACTTGATGTCGCTGAAGAGCCCGGTTTCCAGCCCGGCCGCCTTGTTGGCGGCGATCGCCGCCTGAATCATCGGCAGCTTGGCGAGGCCGGGATCGGTGACCAGCAGCGGCCGCTCGATGCCGAGCTCCTGCAAGGCCTTGGGCAGCAGGCGGATCTTGCCGGCGCCGAACAGCATGCGCGTCGGGTAGTTCCAGTTGCCCTTGAAGTGCTCGGGCGGCAGGTCGTGCTCTTGGCTCATGCGTTCCCCCTCGGAAAGACGGCGACCGCATGGCTTCGCGGCGGCCCGGCGTTCATGACGGCGCTGAGACAAGCGCCGGGTGGCTCGGTTAGTCAACTCTCCGCGTGGCTGCCCTGCGGTCGGGGCGAAGGACCTTGCCCTGACGGGCCCGGCGGCTTAGGTCGGTAGGCCCAACGGCCGGACCAGGAGACTTGGCGATGCCCTTCGCGATCTGCGGAATTCCCGAACTGCCGGCGATCCTGCGTCCTCCGGTGTCGCACGTCATCTCCTTCCTCGATCCGGAATGGCCCGAGCCGGAGGCGCTGGGCGCCTGGCCGCAGGAGAAGCGCCACCTCTATCGCTACGACGACGTGGTGACGCCGCGCGAAGGCGTGGTGGCACCCGATGCCGCCCTGATCGAGCAGCTCTATGCCACCTTCCGCCAGATCGACGGCGAGGCGCCGCAGCGGCTGCTGATCCACTGCCATGCCGGGCGCTCGCGTTCGACCGCCACCGCGTTGCTCTGGCTGCACCATTCGCAGCAGCTGGGCGCGCAGGCGCTCTGTGACCGCCTGCTGGCGGCGCGCCCCGGGTCCTGGCCGAACACGCTGATCCTGCGTCTCGCCGATACGCATCTTGGCACCGGCGGCCTGCTCGAGGAGGCGGGGCGCCTGACGCACCGGCGCACGGCGGTCGAGGACCCCGAGTTCACCGAGTGGCTGGCCACCACCCGCCGCAGCCACGAGGTCGAGGCGGCGCGGGCGTCGCTGGCCTGAGCGGCAATCCATGATCGAGAGAGGAGAGCGGCGATGAAGAAGGGTTACAAGGCGCTCCTGGCGGAAGCGGGGGCCGAGGTGGAGACCGTCCCCGTCGCGCAGGCCATCGGCCTGCACGGCGATGACGGCGTTACCTTTGTCGACCTGCGCGACCCGCGCGAGATCGAACGCGAGGGGCGGATACCGGGGGCCTTCTCCTGCCCGCGCGGCATGCTGGAGTTCTGGATCGACCCGGAGAGCCCCTACGCGAAGCCGCAGTTCGCCGAGCCGAAGCGCTTCCTCTTCTACTGCGCCAGCGGCTGGCGTTCGGCCCTGGCGGCGAAAACGGCCCAGGACATGGGCCTGCCGGGCGTGGCGCACATCGGGGGCGGCTACAAGGCCTGGAAGGAGGCCGGCGGCCCGGTCGAGACGCCGGCGCCGCGCGGCTGATCTGCTCCGCCGTCCGGGAGGCGGCGGCCCTCAGCCCGCCAGCTTGCGCTCGAGGAAATCCAGGCGGTCCTGGCCCCAGAAGAGCTCGCCATCGAGCACGTAGGTCGGCGCCCCGAAGACGCCCAGGCCCAGAGCTTCCTCGGTCAGGGCGGCGCGCTCGGCCGCGAGGGCCGGGTCCTGGCCGGCGGCGACCAACGCCTTGCCGTCGAGCCCCTGCGCATCGGCGATGGCGACCAGCGTTTCGGCGTCGGCGATGTTGCGGTCCTCGGCCCAGACCGCCCGGCCGAGCGCGTTGGCCAGGGCGAGGCCGTCGTGGCCCGCCTTGCCGGCGGCCAGCAGCAGGCCGGCGGCCTGCGCGTCCGGGGCCGGGAAGTGCTTGGGATGCAGCGTCAGCGGCACGCCCAGGTATGCGGACCACCGCGTCAACTCGGCCAGCCGGTAGGCCTGCCGCTCCTTGGAGCGCTGCCCCAGCGGCAGGCCCCCGGTTTTCGGAAAGATCGTGCCCAGGTCGACCGGCTTCACGCGCACGCTGGCGCCGTGCCGCGCCGCGATCGCCGCGAAGCGCTCGCCACCCAGATAGGCAAAGGGCGATACCGGCGTCAGGTAGTAGTCGATGACTTTGGTCATGAAGCGCGTCCTCCGGCGGTGGCAGTGCGATTGGGCGCCTGCTTAGCGCCTGGCCGGCACCAGGGCAATCGCGGCGGTCTTCGGCCGTTGGCTTGGCGAACAGATGGACGCAGCCACAATACTGTCGCGGATCTTTGATCTCAGACCGGTTGCCAATGACCCCGCCTTTCCGGAAAATGCCGCCTGCGTCGATCTTCAGCGATCGCTGGACGATCCAACACGGCCTCTTCGCGGGCACGTTGCCCGCGGCGGCCGTCGGACCAGGGGGTTACATCGCATGTTGCGTTCCAAGATTCTGTGGCCGGCCATTGCCGCCGGTCTGCTTCACATGGCCTCGCCGGCGAGCGCTCAGGAAGCCTGTCTCGCCACTTTCGACGACTATGCCGACCCGACCGCCTCGATTGCCTGCAGCTGTAGCGACGCGGCGCCGAGCGGCGTGATCTACGGAACTCTGATCTACACCTCGGACAGCGACATCTGCACCGCTGCGGCCCATGCCGGGCAGGTGACCACCGACGGCATGGTGAAGCTGCGCGGCGCTCCCGGCTGCTCCAGCTACGAGGCCAGCACGCGCAACGGCGTCGCCTCCAACTCCTGGTCCTCCTGGGACGTGAGCTACTACTTCCCCGGAACGCACGACGGCTCCTGTGCCAGCCAGGCCTCCAATCAGCCGCAACCCCAGCCGCAGCCCCAGCCGCCGGCTGGCGGCGATGCGCTCTCGATGATCCTGGCGATGGCGCAGTCGGCGCCTCCGGGCGTCTTCAGCTACCAGCAGGCGAACTCGCTCGGCCCGACGTCCTTCGAGCTGCTCGGCGTCGCCATCACCCCGGAGGGGCCCGGTTCGACCGTGCCGATCCAGCGGATCTACGTCGAGAACATCGACATGATCGGCATGATGTCCGGTGCGCCGAGCGTGCTGAACATGCGCATCGAGGGCCTGATGCTGACCTCCGCCAACAGTGACCTCGACAGCGATTTCTGGGAGTTCGTCGGTACCCAGAGCCTGGGCACCAACCTGGTGCTCAACATCGCCATGGACCAGGCGACCAAGGCCTTCACACTGCATGACTTCACCATCGAGTTCCCCGGCATCGGCAAGGCGACGCTGGGCCTGGATCTCCTCGGCGTCGGCAGCGAAGCCCTCATGGCTCCGGAAATGGCCATGTTCTCGGCCTCCCTGAAGTCGGCCAGCCTCACCCTGCAGGACGAGACCTTCTTCTCCCGCGGCCTGACCGCTGCGATGCGGGAGAGCGGCATGACCGAGCAGCAGCTGCTTGAGGTCATGCTGCAGGAGCTTTCCAACAGCCTCGCGGAGATGGGCGCCCAGCCGGGCGACGCCGTCTACGACGCGGCCGGGAAGCTCGCCGGCCTGGTGATCGATGCCCACAGCCCGAAGGGGCCGTTGACCGTCTCGCTGAACCCGGCGCAGCCGGTCTCCTTCGCGCAGATGAACCAGCTCTCCGGCCCGGCCGAGGCGGCCGCGCTGGTGAACCTGCAGGTTTCCTATGGGGGCAGCGTCGCCACCCTGCCGGAGGCCGTGGCAGGCGGTGGTTCCGTCAGCGATCCCTACGTCTACACCGACAAGGACGTCTATGCCGCGGGCGAGCCGGTCGCGGTCTACTGGAGCGGCCTGCCGGGGAACGCGCAGGATTGGATCACCGTGGTGGCGGCCTCGGCGCCCGACGACGACTGGGGTCAGTGGACCTACACCAACGGCGCGACCGACGGCTACTACGAGGTCACCGGCCTCGCCGCCGGCGACTACGAGGTGCGGGTCTACTACGACTGGCCCGACGGCGGCTTCGTGGTGCAGTCCTCCTACTACTTCGTGGTCCAGTAGGCGCCATTTGTCGGCCTGGCGGGGCGGTGGCGCGCAAGTGCCGCCGCCCCGTCGCTTTTGGGAGGAGCCGCAATGGATGCCGTGCGTGCGCTGCTGAACGACGTCGAGGCCTTGATCGTGCTGCTGCTGGTGGGGCTGGTGGCCGGGTGGCTGGCCGGCCAGCTGGTCCGTGGCCGCGGCTTCGGCCTGGTGGTCAACATCGTGATCGGTGTGATCGGCGCCTTCCTCGGCGGCTTTCTCTTTCGCCTGGCGGGCATCTCCACCGTGACGCTGCTGGGGCAGATCATCGCCGCCACCGTGGGTGCCGTGGTGCTGGTCTTCCTGCTCAACGCGATCCGCCGCTGAGCGGACTCACTCATCGGCCGTCGCTTCGTGGCGGCGGCGCAGCTCGCGCCGGACGATCTTGCCGGTCGCCGTCATCGGCAGGCTCTCGACGAAGGCGACCTCGCGCGGATACTCGTGCGCCGCCAGCCGGCGCTTCACGAAGTCCTGGATCTCGCGGGCCAGTGCATCCGAGGGCGCCTGTCCCGGCTTCAGCACCAGGAAGGCCTTCACCCGCTCGGTGCGCAGCGGGTCGGGCACGCCGACAGCCGCCGCCATCGCCACCGCCGGATGCTTGATCAGGCAGTCCTCGATCTCGCCCGGGCCGATGCGGTAGCCGCCGGAGGTGATGACGTCGTCGTCGCGTCCGAAGAAGGCCAGGTAGCCCTCATCGTCGGCGATGCCCTGGTCGCCGGTCACCAGCCAGTCGCCGACGAATTTTTTCGCCGTCGCCTCGGGATTGTTCCAATAGCCGAGGAACATCACCGGGTCCGGCCGGCGGACCGCGATGGCACCGGCTTTGCCCGGTGGCAACTGCTGGCCCTCCGCGTCGATCACCGCGACCCGGTGGCCCGGCACCGGGCGGCCCATCGAGCCCGGCTTCACCGCCATCAGGCTGGCGCAGTTGGCGACCACCAGGTTGCATTCCGTCTGGCCGTAGAACTCGTTGATCGTCAGCCCGAAAGTCTCGCGGCCCCAGTCGAGCAGTCCGGCGCCCAGCGTCTCGCCGCCCGAGCCGATGGAGCGGAGGCGATAGTCGTGCCGCGCGCGCGGCCGCTCGACCTGGCGCAGCATCTTCAGCGCGGTCGGCGGCAGGAAGGCGTTGCGCAGCCGGAAGCGGGCGAAGATCTCGAAGCAGCGCTCGGGGTCGAACTTCGCCATGCGGTGCGCCAGCACCGGCACGCCGTGATGCAGCGAGGGCAGCAGCACATCGAAGAGGCCGCCGATCCAGGCCCAGTCGGCCGGCGTCCAGAAGCGGTCGTCCGGCTGCGGGAAGAACTCCTGGGGGAGCTCGACGCCGGGCAGGTGGCCGAGCAGGACGCGATGGCCGTGCAGCGCGCCCTTCGGCGGGCCGGTGGTGCCGCTGGTGTAGATGATGACGGCTGGATCGTCCGGCTCGGTGTCGGCGGGCGCGAAGCTCTCGCCGGCGCGCGCCAGCAGCGCGTGAAAGTCGAGCGCGCCCTCGCTTTTTCCCTCGATGGACAGCAGGGTGGCCAGCGCCGGCAGGCGGTCGCGGATCGCGGCGATCTTGGCGGTCCCCTCGCCGTCGGTCAGCAGCGCCCGCGCACCGCTGTTGGCCAGGCGGTACTCCAGCGCTTCCTCGCCGAACAGGCCGAAGAGCGGCACCGCGATGGCCCCCAGCTTGTAGACTGCGAGGTGGGCGACGGCGGTTTCCGGCGCCTGCGGCAGCAGGATGGCGACCCGGTCGCCGCGGCCGACGCCCTGTGCCGCCAGCAGGTTGGCGCAGCGGTTGCTGAGGCGGCGCAGGCGCTCGAAGGAGTAGTCCTCGCTGCTGCCGTCGGCCTTCAGGTGGATCAGCGCCAGGCGGTCGGGCTCTTGCGCCGCCCAGCGGTCGCAGCAGTCGACGCCGATGTTGTAGCGGGCCGGGATCCGCCAGCGGAAATCCCGGCACAGCGCTTCGTAGCTCTCTGCGCGCGTCAGCATGGCCTCTTTATCCGATGGGCAGGGTGACGATGGCAACGGCGCCGATGATGATGAACGCCAGCAGGCGGAAAAGACGTTCGGTCGCCAGCGGAAAGAGCCGCGTGCCGGCGACGACGCCGAGCATCGCCGCCGGCAGGACCATGGCCGCCAGCAGCAGGACCTGCAGTGTCACCAGCCCCTTCCAGGCCATCCAGGGCAGGGTGGCGCAATCGAGCAGGAAAAAGAAGACCACGACATTGGCCCTCAGCTGCCACGCGCTAGTGCCGCCGCCGAGGTAGTAGAGCAGGACCGGCGGGCCCGGCGTGCCGGCGGCGCCGTTCAGCAGGCCCGCGAGCCCGCCGGTCAAGGCGAGACCGAGGCCGGTGGGCCGGCCGAGGCGGCGCCAGCCGGCGCCGAGCGCGACCAGGAACAGCAGGATGCCCAGCGAAATCGCCCAGCGCAGGAGGTCGGGATCGGCCACCAGCAGGATCCAGGTGCCGAGCGGGATGGTGACGACGGCGGCGAGGCCGAGGAAGCAGACCTGACGCCGCTCGGCGGCGCGCCAGCTGGCCGAGATCATCTGCACCGAGAGCGCCGCCTCGACCACGATCACCAGCGGCACCGCGCGCTCCGGGTCGTAGATCAGCGACAGCGCCGGGGTCAGGATCAGCGCCGAGCCGAAGCCGGAGAAGCCGCGCACGATGCCGGCCAGCGCCATCACGCCGGCCGCGGCGGCCAGCTGCCAGGTCAGGAGGGGGGCGAGAAGCTCGTGCATCGAGACTCGGACTGCGGCGATGGGCAGGGGAGAGTGCCTGAGGTGCGGCCGCAGCGCACTTCGCATCTTGCGCCCTTGACCGCCAGGGCCGGCCTCGCCATCCTCCCCGCCATGTTCGAGCTTCGCCACCGCGTGACGACCGCGACCACGACGACCCGCATCTGCGGGGCGCCGCGGTCGACTGCTGCCTGACGATACCCGCCAGGCAGCAGCACTCGAACCCAGGCCCCCGCCGGCGACGGCAGGGGCCTTTTTCATGTCCGCATCCCCGCCGTTCGCCCGCGCAGACGCAACGAAGGGAGACAGGTCATGGACTTGCAGGATCACCGCCTCACCGGCCAGCGCCAGGAGCTCTTTCACCAGCAGGAGGAGGGCGCCGGCATGGTCTTCTGGCACCCGCGCGGCTTCACGCTCTACCGGCTGGTCGAGGAGCACATCCGCCGGCGCATGCGCTCCCTCGGATTCCGCGAGGTGCGCACCCCGCAGCTCCTGGCGCGCGGCCTCTGGGAGGCCAGCGGCCACTGGGAGAAATTCCGCCAGGGCATGTTCGCTCTGGAGGCCGAGGGACGCGCCTGGGCGCTCAAGCCGATGAGCTGCCCGGGCCACATCCAGCTCTTCAAGCACCGGCGCCGCTCGCACCGCGAGCTGCCGCTGCGCTACTGCGAGTTCGGAGCGGTGCATCGCAACGAGCCCTCGGGCGCGCTCCAGGGCCTGAGCCGGGCGCGCGCCTTCGTGCAGGACGATGCGCACATCTTCTGCCGCCCCGACCAGGCGGTCGAGGAGATCCGCCGCTTCGCTGCGACCCTGGGGTCGCTCTACGGCGACTTCGGCTTTGCCGCCGAGGCGGTGGCGGTCGGCTTCTCGACCCGGCCGGCGGAGCGTGCCGGCAGCGATGCCGACTGGGACCTCGCCGAGGCGGCGCTGGAGGCGGCGGCGCGGCAGGCCGGGCTGTCCTTCGCGCTGCAACCCGGCGAGGGCGCCTTCTACGGTCCGAAGCTGGAGTTCAAGCTGCGCGACCGACGCGGCCGCGCCTGGCAGTGCGGCACCATCCAGTACGATCTCGTGCTGCCCGAGCGACTCGACGCGGCCTTCGTGGACGATGCCGGCCGGCGGGTGCGACCGGTGATCCTGCACCAGGCGGTGCTCGGCTCGATCGAGCGCTTCCTGGCCTTGCTGCTGGAGCAGGACGGCGGCCGCCTGCCGCTCTGGCTGGCGCCCGAGCAGGTGATGGTCGCCAGCGTCAGCGACGGCGCCGCCAATGCTGCCCGGGCGGCCGGTGCCGCCTTCGAAAAGGCCGGCCTGCGCGTGCGGCTCGACGACGGGCCGGAGCGGCTCGGCCGCAAGGCGCAGGTGGCGCGGACCCTGGCGATCCCGGCGCTTGCCGTGCTTGGCGCCGAAGAGGCGGCCAGCGGACGCGTTTCGCTGCGTCTGCCGGGCGCGGCGGCCTCGATCCTGCCGCTGGATCAGGCGGTGGAGAACTTGCGCCTCGCCGCCGAGAGGCCGGGTGATTGACGGCAGACCGCGGCCTGCGGGCTCGTCTAGACTGGCCGGCCCGGGCCTACCGCCGCCCCTGCAAGAGAGGATTGTTTCATGCGCAGTTTCTTGATCGCCGCCGTTGTCTGCCTCTTGCCTTTGGCGGGTGCCGAAGCCCGCATGGCAAGCAGCACGGAGCTTTCCGAAGCCATCGTCGGCAACACGCTGCAGGGCGCGCTGCAGGGTGAGGCTCAGTTCAGCGAATACTACACCGTCGACGGCGACGTGCGCGGCGACGGCTACGTCGGCACCTGGTCGGTCGAGGGCGATCACCTCTGCCACCAGATCATGCCGAATCCCAAGAGCTGCTGGCAGCTCGAGATCACCGGGAGCGACGTGAAGATCTTCAAGGATGGCAAGCATCGTGGCGGCGCGACGATCCTGTCGGGCAACCCCCTGGGGCTCTGAGGCCGGCGCGGCGCCGCCGCCGCGACCCTTGCGCTCGGCGCGCCGCTCCTGCCTGACAGCTTCAGTCGATAGCGGCGCGCCGGCGGGCCGCGCCCTTCTCATTGCTTGTTGCCGTTGCCTTCGCCCGGCGACTACCATCGCGGCCGAAAGCCGGCCAGCGACAAGGCCGGCATCGGACACCAGAGGCTGAACCGCGAACAAGGGAGACCAAGCATGCGCTGGCACCTCAAGGCAGGACTGATCGGAGCGCTCCTCGCTCTCGGGCTCACGGGCGCCGCCCGGGCCGAGAGCTGGGACATGCCCACGCCCTACTCCGACGCCAATTTCCACACCCGCAACATCATCACCTTCGCCGAGGGCGTGAAGGCGGCGACCGACGGCGCGCTGGAGATCACCGTCCATCCGAACCAGTCGCTGGTGAAGCACGGCGAGATCAAGAACGCCGTGCGCTCCGGCCAGGTGCAGATCGGCGAGTTCCTGCTGTCGCAGCTGACCAACGAGAACGCCGTCTTCGGTGTCGATTCCGTGCCCTTCCTGGCGACCGGCTACGGCGATGCCTGGAAGCTCTGGGAGGCCTCGCGCGAGGAGGTCGGCAAGCTGCTGGCCGAGCAGGACCTGATGGTGCTCTACGCCGTCGCCTGGCCGCCCCAGGGCATCTATGTGAACAAGGAGCTCTTCAAGGTCGAAGATCTCGCCGGCCTGAAGTTCCGCGCCTACAACGCGGCCACCGAGCGGGTGGCGCAGCTGGCCGGCGCGGTGCCGACGCAGATCGAGGCTTCCGATATCGCCCAGGCCTTCGCCACCGGCCGGGTCGAGGCGATGATCACCTCCTCGTCGACCGGCGCCAACTCCAAGGTCTGGGACTTCCTGAAGTACTACTACGACACCCAGGCCTGGCTGCCGAAGAACATCGTGGTGGTGAACAAGTCGGCCTTCGACGCGCTCGACCCCGCGGTGCAGGCGGCCGTCCTGGCCGAGGCCAAGGCCGCCGAGACCCGCGGCTGGGAGATGAGCCAGGAGGAGAACGAGACGCAGAAGGCGGCGCTGACCGACAACGGCATGGAGATCATCGAGCCCTCGACCGAACTGCAGACCGGCCTGAAGGCGATCGGCGCCACCATGACCGAGGAATGGAAGACCGCGGCCGGCGCCGCCGGCGAGGCCATCCTCAAAGCCTTCAAGATGTAGTGCGGCTTGCCTGAAGGCGACGCGACCGCGCCGGCCTCGCCGCTCCGGTCGCGTCGCCCTTCGGCCATGCGAAAGCCACTCGACGCCCTCTATCGGCTGAGCCTCCTGGCGGCCGCGACCTCCCTGGTGCTGATCCTGGTGATCGTGCTCGTGCAGGTGGCCTTCAACCTGCTCGACCGCCTGCTGCCGCTGTTCGGCACCACGCCGATCGGCCTGCTGGTGCCCTCCTATGCCGAGATCTGCGGCTACCTGCTGGCCGCCGCCTCGTTCCTGGCGCTGGCCGGCTCCTTTCGCGCCGCCGCCCATATCCGCGTGACGCTGTTCCTCGCCCGCATGCCGCCGCGCCTGCGCGGGCTGGCCGACGGGACGGCGCTGGCGCTGGCCCTGGCGGCGACCTGCTACTTCGCCTTCTTCCTCGGGCGCCTGACCTGGCAGTCGATGCGCTTCGGCGACCTTTCGCCGGGGCTCGTGCCGATCCCGCTCTGGCTGCCGCAGAGCGTGATGGCCCTGGGGCTCGGCGTGCTGGTGATCGCGCTCGCCGACGAGCTCTGGGCCGCGCTCAGCGGGCGCCAGCCGGCCTACCGCCTGGCCGAGGCCGCCAATGAACTCGAGGCGGTCGACCATGCCGGCGAGGGGCTCTAGCGATGGGACTCCGGCAGCTGGGACCGTGGCCGGCGAGGCCGTCGAAGCGAGCCGAGCGGTTGCCGCATGGATGAGGTCCTGACCGCCTTCGCGCTGCTAGCGCTGCTGTTCCTGCTGCTCGGCAGCGGTCTCTGGGTCGCCTTCTCGCTGATCGGCGTCGGCTTCGCCGGGGTGACGCTCTTCACCTCCCGGCCGCCCGGGCAGATTCTCGCTTCGACCGTCTGGTCGAGCCAGGCGGAATGGGCCCTGGTGGCCCTGCCGCTCTTCATCTGGATGGGCGAGATCCTGTTCCGCTCGCGCCTTTCCGGCGATCTCTTCGCCGGCCTGTCGCCCTGGCTGCGGCGCCTGCCGGGCCGGCTGCTGCACGTCAACGTCCTGGGCTGCGGCCTCTTCGCCGCGGTCTCCGGGTCGTCGGCGGCGACCTGCGCCACGGTGGGCAAGATCTCGATCCCGGAGCTAGCCAGGCGCGGCTATGACGAGCGCCTCACGCTGGGGTCCATCGCCGGCTCCGGCACGCTCGGCCTGCTGATCCCGCCCTCCATCATCCTCATCGTCTATGGCGTGGCGGCCGAGGAATCGATCGCCCGGCTCTTCATCGCCGGCGTGCTGCCGGGCGCGCTCGTCATGCTGCTCTTCATGGGCTACATTGCCGCCTGGTCGCTGCTCAATCCGGGCAAGGTGCCGGCGGCGGAGCCCTCGATCCCGCTGCGCGACCGCTTTCGCGCGCTCAAGCGGCTGCTGCCGGTCGTGCTGCTGATCGCCGGGGTGATCGGGGCGATCTACGGCGGCGTCGCCAGCCCGACCGACGCCGCGGCGGTCGGCGTGGCGGCCGCCCTGCTGCTGGTGCGCCTGGCCGGCGATCTGTCCTGGGCGGTCTTCAAGGAGGGGCTGCTGGCGGCGACCCGGACCTCCTGCATGATCGCCTTCATCCTGGCTGGCGCCGCTTTCCTCACGGCCGCCATGGGCTATACCGGCATCCCGCGCCAGCTGGCCGCCTGGATCAGCGAGCAGTCGCTCTCGCCCTATCTGCTGATCGGCGCGCTCACCGGCTTCTTCATCGTCATGGGCTGTTTCCTCGACGGCATCTCCATCGTGGTGCTGACCTCGGCCGTCATCCTGCCGATGGTCCGCGAGGCCGGGCTCGATCCCATCTGGTTCGGCATCTACCTGGTGCTGGTGGTGGAGATGGCGCAGATCACCCCGCCGATCGGCTTCAATCTCTTCGTGCTGCAGGGGCTGACCGGCAAGGACCTGATGACCATCGCCCGCGCCAGCCTGCCGTTCTTCCTGCTGCTCTGTCTCGCCGTGGTGCTGCTGACGCTGGTGCCGGGAATCGCCACCTGGCTGCCGGCGGCGATGACGGCCAACTAGCCTCTCAGTCGGCGCCGGGCGGTGCCGTCAGGGGGGCCTGGGGGCGAGCCTCGGCCGTCGCCAGGAAGGCCGGCTGCTCCAGCAGTTTCATGACGGCGGCCAGGCTGTGCTGCACGTTGTCGATCCGGACGGTGTTGTCGTAGACCTCGGTTCGCATCGCGCCCCGCAGCCGCGCCGGCTTGGCGTAGAGCGCGAGGTCGTCCTGGTCGCCGAACTGCAGCTGCTGCAGGTTCCGCAGGCCGCTCCAGATAGCCTCGGCGTAGCGCGCTGCGCGCGCCTTGGCGCCCAGCCGCTCGGCCAGGCGGAAAGCGTCGGCCAGACCCTCCAGATAGACCGCGGTCGAGGAGCAGTGCGGCGGCCCATACTCGGGATGGCCGGGGTCGTAGAAGCGGCCGTGCAGGTCGGGGGCGGCGACCTCGCGCTGCTGCAGCGGCAGCAGCCAGTCGTTCATCGCGAAGACCCAGTCGCTGAGCCAGCTCAGCCCCGTTGCTTCGTGCAGCAGGGTGCAGGCCTGGCTGTGCCAGGGCACGAAGGCGGGATTGCGGTTGGCCAGGTGCCAGTCGCGATAGTAGGCGGCGCTGCCCAGGCACCGCTCGAGCAGCGCGCTTTCACCGGTCTCGCGGTGCCGCAGCGCCCAGTAGAGCAGCGCCTCGCCAGGGTAGAAATTCTGGTTGTCGTTGCGCTCGGCCGGCCAGGCGAAAGTGCGGAAGGCGCCGTCCTCCTGCCACAGGCTGTCGATGCCGGCGTCGATCATCGCCAGCGCCTCGCCGAGCTCGTCGCGCAGCGGCGATTCGCGCAGCGCCATGGCGGCGAAGGCGGCGGCGCCCAGCTTCGCCTTGCCATCGTGCACGATGAAGCCGCGCCCCTCGCGCTCCTCGAAGTAGATCCAGAGGTTGCGGCGCAGATTGGCGTCGGCGGCGGCCCGCGCGGCGGGATTGGCCGACCGTGCCGCCCAGCGGCCGAGCCAGACCGTTGCCATGAAGCGCCGCAGCGCGTTGTCGCTGGTCGCCTCGCTGCCGCGGCTCGGCCAGAACTTGTAGGGGATCGTGCCGTCCTCGGCGGTGTTGCGGACCAGCCAGCCGGCCAGGCCCTCGGCAAAGGTGCCGAGCTGCGCCGGCGAGATCTCCGCCGGCTGCACCAGGCGGCCAAGGCGGTGCAGCCTCTGGGTGCCGGCCTGCGGTCGCCAGCGGATACGCCAGGCATCGACCTCGTAACCGGTGATCTCGCCGCCGCGGCTCCAGAAGGCCGCCGGCGTCAACTCCCGCCGTTCGCAGAACTGCTGGAGGGAGCGGGCGAAGGAGCGGTTCTCGCGCAGCGTCCGGCTGGGCGGCACCAGGTCCTCTTCATAGCGGAAGTTGATCTGCATCGCGCGCAATCCGCGATGGACGTTGGCGAAATGCTTGGCGAAGGCCTTGCGGCCAACCGGGCGGCGGTCGCGCAGGATCTCGACGTCGATCGCCTCGACGGCAGGATGGTCCGCAAGGCGGGCAAGCAGCGCGCGGCGCAGCTCCGGCGCTTCGGGAAGGCTGGCCGGGTGATAGATCCGCGACCACTCGCCGAGCCGCAGCACCAGCCGGCTGGCCGTGGCCCGCTTGCCGCCGAGCAGCCCCTCCGCCTGCAGCAGGCGGCAGAGCTCCATCAGGGCCTGGCGAACCGGCAGGTCCACCGCTTTGTCCGGGGGCGAGGACACGCGCGCTCGCCTAGCGTCGCCGCGGCACGATCACGCCGCCGCCGTCGGCAGGAGCATCGCTTCCTCGCCGAGGCGATGTGGGGCCGGGGTATCGAGCAGGCTCATGAGCAGATGCACGCGCGTGCCCTTGCCGGGCAGTTCGTTGACGGCGCGGTGCAGGCGGTCGACGCGGACGAACCAGGCGCGCCCGTCGGCCGGCAGGTGCTTGCGCACCAGCGTCTCGCCGACCCGCCACTCGAAAAAGGCGCCCTCGTTGGTGACGATCGGCACGTGCAGGCGCCAGCTCTCCTTGCTGGCATCGCGATGGAATTCCATCTCGAAGCCGCTGTCCTGCAGCGCCATGACGCGAACGCGGAAGGGCCGCAGGCCCATGGCGTGGAGCTGCAGCAGGACGCGCGCGACCGGCCCGTCGCAAAGCGCGGTCGGCCGCACCGCGGTCCGTGCCGATGCGGCGCCGGCGTTCGGGCCGGTCCCCTTTAGGCTGATCTGCTGCACGCCGTCGTGCAGGCTGCCGTCGCGGCTGGTGATGGCCCAGCCGGCATAGCTGGCGCCGTTGTCCAGGTAGGGCTGCGAGGGCTGGGGGCTGATCCTCTGCTCGTAGAAGTCCCGCAGCGCCGCCGGATCGCAGCGGAAATTCTTCACTTCGCCGAAGAGATAGTCTTTCGCCATCCGCTCCCATCCCGCTCCCGCCCCGTGGACTGTCCCGAACCGGGGTGCCGCCTCTGCGGCGCGCAAGCCTTTCCCGGAAATGTGGCCTTTTCGTGCAATGGCTTGTACCGCCGCGCCATCGATACTCATATCCTGGCGTGAGGGAAACAACGACGAAGAGGACGCGACGGGGATGGTTGCAACCCGCAGGGCTGGAGCCCGGCTGCCGTCGTGCGGCGGCACCGTCGGGCGGCGCGGCGTCCTGGCCGGCGGAGCGGCCTTTGCAGCGCTCGGTCTGCTCCCGGGACGGCGGGCGCGGGCGGCCACCGTCTGGCGCCTGGCCGGTGCCTATCCGGAGGGCAGCTTCCAGACGCTGACGACGCAGTTCTTCGCGGAGGACCTCGCTGCGGCCTCCGGCGGGCGGTACCGGCTCGATGTCTACGCCAACGGCAGCCTGTTCCCGCACGACGCCATCGCCGACGCGGTGGCGAGCGGCCGCGTCGAGATGGGCGAGATCCAGCTCTCCTGGCTGGGGCCGCGACTGCCGGCGGCAGAGGTCGATTCCGTTCCCTTCATCGCCACGACCTATCCGGAGGCCCTGGCGCTCTGGCAGGCGTCGCGCGTCGTCTTCCAGCGCAGCTTCCCCGGCATCGGCCTGGTACCGCTCTATGCCGTGCCCTGGCCGCCGGTCGGCCTGGCCTCGCGCGCGCCGCTGGCCTCCATCGGCGACCTGGCCGGTCGGCGCTTCTACGCCGGGAATGCCATCACCCGGCGTTTCGCCGAGCTGGTCTCCGCGCAACCGGTGCCGCTGGAACCGGCGCAGGTCCCCACGGCCCTGGAGAACGGCACGGTCGACGCCCTCTTCGTGCCGGCGGCGGAGGGCCTGGCCCGCTCCGCGCAGGGGCGGGGACTGCTGTTCTACGATATCGGCGCCTGGCTGCCGAAGAATGCCGTGGTCATGGCCAAGAGCGTCTACGAGCCGCTTTCGACGGAGGACCAGGAGGCGCTGATCGCGGTCGCCGAGGCGGCGGAGCGCCGCGGCTGGGCGGCGAGCCGGCAGAAGTACGATGCGCGGCTGGCGGCGCTGCAGGGGGCCGGCATCGCGGTGGCGACGCCGAGCGAGGCGCTGTGGAGCGGCCTGCGCGAGGTCGGCGATGTCCTGGCGCGCGAGTGGCTGCGGCGCGCCGGCTTCGACGGCGAGGATATCCTGCGCGGCTATCGCAACGGCTGATCGCCGCAAGGCCATTGCCTTGAGGCGCCGCAGGGCTAGAGTCCGCGCAAAGCAACAGTGCCCCGAGGAAATACCATGTCCGCCCTGCCCCTGACCAAGCCGCTCGCCAGCGAAGGCACGCTGGCGGCCGCCATCGCCGCCCTGAAGCAGCGCTTCGGCGAGAAGCTCTCGACGGCCCGGGCGGTGCGCGAACATCACGGCAGGGACGTGACCTTTCACGAGGGGCTGCCGGACGCGGTGGTCTACTGCCGTTCCACCGGGGGCGCGGGCGGTGGTGCTCATCTCCGCCGATCAGGTGCCGATCATTCCCTTCCGCACCGGCACCTCGCTCGGGGCCCCGCGCGATCCACCGGCGTGACGCTCGACCTCTCGGAGATGAACGCGGTGCTGGAGGTGAACGCCCCCCCCCCCCCCCCCTCCCGGCGCGCTCGACCTCCCTCGGATGAACGCGGTGCTGGAGGTGAACGCGGCCGACCTGGACTGCCGCGTGCAGGCCGGCGTGACGCGCAAGCAGCTGAACGAGTACGTGCGCCACGACGGCCTGATGTTCCCGATCGACCCGGGCGCCGACGCCTCGCTGGGCGGCATGGCGGCGACCCGGGCCTCGGGCACCAACGCGGTGCGCTACGGCACCATGCGCGAGAACGTGCTGGCGCTCACGGTGGTGACTGCCGATGGACGAATCCTGAGAACCGTCGCGCCGCTCGCGCAAGTCGGCCGCCGGATACGATCTGACACGCCTCTTCGTCGGCTCCGAAGGAACCCTGGGGGTGATCACCGAGGTCCAGCTGCGGCTCTACGGCATCCCCGAGGCCATGTCGGCGGCCGTCTGCTCCTTCGAGGCCCTGGAGGGCGCGGTCAACACCGTCATCGAGACCATCCAGATGGGCATCCCCATCGCCCGCGTCGAGCTGATGGACGACGTGCAGATGGAGGCGATCAACGCCTACTCCAAGTTCTCCTATCCGGCGCTCTCCACCCTCTTCTTCGAGTTCCACGGCACGCCTGCCGGCGTCGAGGAGCAGGCCCGCATGGTCGGCGAGCTGGCGGCGGCCAACGGCGGCCAGGGTTTCCAGTGGGCGAAGGAGGCCGAGGACCGCCGCCAGCTCTGGCAGGCCCGCCACGATGCCTACTACGCCTGCCTCGCGCTGAAGCCGGGCAGCAAGGGCTGGGCGACCGACGTCTGCGTGCCGATCTCCCGCCTCGCCGAGTGCATCCTGGAGACCAAGCGCGACATCGGCGCCAGCGGCGTCATCGCGCCGATCGTCGGCCACGTCGGCGACGGCAACTTCCACCTGGTCTACCTGCTCGATCCCGACGACCCGGCGGATTGGAAGCGGGCCGAGGCGCTGAACGACCGCATGGTGACGCGGGCCCTGGCGCTGGGCGGCACCTGCACCGGCGAGCACGGCATCGGCATGAGCAAGCTCGACTTCCTGATCGCCGAACAGGGCGAGGCCGTCGCCGTGATGCGGCAGATCAAGCAGGCGATGGACCCGCAGGGCCTGATGAACCCAGGCAAGATCCTGCGAGTCTGACCGATCGCTTTCGCGCTCGCCGGCACGCGGCGTTGGCGGGCCAGCCGATCCGCGCTAAACTAACCAAACAAACGTTCACTTTTCTTCAGCGAGGTGGCGATGGGCGCGATCGGCGACGTGACGGGCAAACCGCTGGCGAGCGCGACCGCGCTGGCCGCCACCCTCGCCAACCTGAAGCAGCGCTTCGGCGAGAAGCTCTCGACCGCGCAGGCGGTGCGCGAGCACCACGGCCGCGACGTCTTCATGCACGAGGCGATGCCGGACGCGGTGGTCTACTGCCGTTCGACCGAGGAGGTGCAGGCCGCGGTCGGCATCTGTGCCGCCGCGGGCGTGCCGATCATTCCCTTCGGCACCGGCACCTCGGTCGAGGGCCACATCGCGGCGGTCCACGGCGGCGTGACGCTCGACCTCTCGGAGATGAACGCGGTGCTGGAGGTGAACGCGGCCGACCTGGACTGCCGCGTGCAGGCTGGGGTGACGCGCAAGCAGCTGAACGAGTACGTGCGCCACGACGGGCTGATGTTCCCGATCGACCCGGGCGCCGACGCCTCGCTGGGCGGGATGACGGCGACGCGGGCCTCGGGCACCAACGCGGTGCGCTACGGCACCATGCGGGAGAACGTGCTGGGGCTGACGGTGGTGACGGCGGACGGGCGGGTGATCCGGACCGGCGGGCGGGCGCGCAAGTCCTCGGCCGGCTACGACCTGACGCGGCTCTTCGTCGGCTCCGAGGGGACGCTGGGGGTGATCACCGAAGTGCAGCTGCGGCTCTACGGCATCCCCGAGGCCATCTCGGCGGCCGTCTGCTCCTTCGAGACCCTGGAGGGCGCGGTCACGACCGTCGTCGAGGCGATCCAGATGGGGGTGCCGATCGCTCGCTGCGAACTGATGGATGCGGTCATCATGGCGGCGGTGAACGCCTACTCAAAGTTCGACTATCCGGTCGCACCGACGCTCTTCTTCGAGTTCCACGGCACGCCTGCCGGCGTCGAGGAGCAGGCCCGCACCGTCGGCGAACTGGCGGCGGCCAACGGCGGCACCGGCTTCCGCTGGACCACCGCCGAGGAGGAACGCCAGGCGCTGTGGCAGGCGCGCCACGATGCTTACTTCGCCATCCTGGCACTCCGGCCCGGCAGCAAGGGCTGGGGCACCGACGCCTGCGTGCCGATCTCCCGCCTCGCCGAGTGCATCGAGGCGACGCGGCAAGACATCGAGGCCCACCCCGGCGTCATCGCGCCGATCTTCGGCCATGTCGGCGATGGCAACTTCCACCTGGTCTACCTGCTCGATCCAAAGGACCCTGACGACCTGGCCTGCGCCGAGGCCATCAACGACAGGATGGTGCGCCGCGCGCTGGCGGTTGGCGGCACCTGCACCGGCGAGCACGGGATCGGCTGCCACAAGCTGGATTTCCTGGAGGCCGAGCATGGCGAGGCCGTCGGGATGATGCGGCAGATCAAGCGGGCGCTCGACCCGGGCAACGTGATGAACCCCGGCAAGGTCCTGCGGTTCTAGCCGCTCTCGTCGCCGCTCTCGTCGCCGGCCTCGCCGGGGTCGCCGTCGCCGGTCGCTGCTTGGCGTTGCGGGTCGGCGGAGCGTTGCAGGCGATGACCCTCCAGGCGCGTCGACTCCTGCTCCTGGCGGCGACGACGCAGGGTCGCCAGCGGCGCCGGTTCGCCGAACTGGCGGCGCCGCGCTGCCGCCTCGGCGTCCTTCTCCTGTCGCTGCCGGGCCTTGCGGACGCGGCGAAGATTGATGATCTCGGCCATGGCACCGACAGCATCGGCGCCCCCGGCGCCGGCGGCAAGGGGCGCCGGAGATTTGGCATTCCATGGGGATTTGAGGGATAAACTTGCGGCTCGCGTCCGCGGATACCGCCTGGGGGACCCCTTGCTGCCGTTCTGCCGTCGAGGCTTGGCGCTGATCCTGCTGCTGCTCGCCATCGCCCTGCCTGCGAAGGCGGAGGAGGCCGCCTCGTCGACGGCCGAGCGGCTGCTGGCCGAGGC
This sequence comes from uncultured Alphaproteobacteria bacterium, assembly GCA_942492185.1. Taxonomy (GTDB): domain Bacteria; phylum Pseudomonadota; class Alphaproteobacteria; order Kiloniellales; family JACOMY01; genus CALOEA01. Next base: position 69,425 of record CALOEA010000004.1, on the reverse strand, counting down.
CGACTCGACCAGCTGGTTCGCGTTGAATGACGAAGGCGACCTGGCCACCTTCGCCCGCGGCCTCGCGCTGCTCGAAGAGGCGCGGGTAGCCATCGCCGCGCTGCCGCCGGGGGACGAGCGCCGAGCGCTTGAGGCGCGCGCCGACGCGCTCTGGGGCGACCTGCGCTGGCAGTGGGAGGTGTTCCACGACAAGCTGACGGCGGTCTTCCCGCTGATCCGCTACTACCGCACCACGCTGCTGTTCGACAGCGATGCGCTGGGCAGCCACGAGCTCTTCGACGACCCCCGCGACCGCGCCGCCGAGCAGGCGCTGAAGGGGGTGATGGAACTGCCGCTCTCCGGCCTGCCGCAGCGCCCCCAGCTCGACGTGGTCTTTGCCGAGACGCCGCTGGACCGCGAGCTGGAGTCGAACGCGCTCGCCTTCCTCAACCGCAGCAGCGCCTACTTCGTCCACAACGGGCAGGAGGTGGCGAAGGCGCTGGCACCCGTCGATCCCAGCGGGGCGGCGGCGCTCGCCGTCAACCGCGGCGAGATCGACGAGGCCACCGCGTCGCTGCTCATGCAGGCCTTCGGCGTCGACCGGCTGCTGCACTTGACCCTGGCCAAGCAGTTGGCCTTCGACGAGGAGTACTTCTTCATCGCCGAGGCCCGCGTCTTCGGCACCGAAGAGGGGCGCCTGCTGTCGCCGACGCCCAGCCGCGTCATGGGCTTCGGGCGCGACCGCACCGCGCTCTTCTGGCCCCTGGCGGCCATCAACCTGCTGTTCTGGGGGCTGGCGATCGCCATCCATCAGCTGCTGCGCGGCGGGCGTTTCAACGTGACCGACCTGGTGGTGCCGAGCCTCGGCTTCGCGCTGGGCCGCGTTTCGCCCTGGCTGCTGTTGCCGCTGGTCACCCAGCTTCGCCCCGACGGCGGCATCCTTGCCACTGCCGGCGCCTGGTGGCCGGCGCTGGCGGGCATGCTGCTGCTGCTGGCGCCGCTGTTGGCGGTAAAGCTGCTCGGCCGGCGCCTGCCGGTGCTGTCGCCCTATCTCGCCTGGGACCGCGGGCTGGAAAGCCTGGCGCTGGCGATCGGCACCGGCGTCTGTGCCTGGCTCGCTACGCCGCTGCTGGCACTGCTGCAGTTCTCCGGCCTCTGGCACCTGCTGCTGCTGCTGCCCGGATTGCTGGCGACCATCTGGCTGCTGGCCCGCCTGCTCGAGGGCGAGGTGGCGCGCTGCTGGTTCGCGCCGCTGATCGCCCTGGCGTTCGGCCTGGCCTTCGCCACCGCGCGGCTCGACTGGATCGCCGCCGGCACGGCCCTGGCGATGGCGGGCCTCGTGGCGGTGCACCGCCGGGACGAGGCCGCCGGTGTCGCGGCGGGCGAGGCGGTGGACCTGACGCCGACCTACCGCCCGCTCTCGGTGCTGTCGCGAATGGAGGCCGTGGCGCTGCCGGCCTTGGCGGAGGGCCGCGTCGCCTGGCTCGCCGTAACCGGGCCGGCCGGCAGCGGCAAGTCGCTGCATGCCCGCGCCCTGGTGAACCGGCTGGCGGCGATCGCCGACGAGCGCCCGTTGCTGCTTCTGGACGGGGCCTGCGAACGCCTCGCCGACGGCGGTACCGTGCCCTTCGGTCCCTTCCAGCGCTGCCTGGCGCAGCACCTGAAGCTCGACGTCGGGCGGCTGTCCGAGGGCGGCGACAGTCAGGGGCTCTATGACATCCTGCTGGGCCCGCTGGCGCCGCTCTTCAGCGGCTCGAGCGGCCTGGCGGCCAGCGAGCGGGATCTCTATGCCTTTGTGGCCAAGGCCTTGAAGCATCAGGCGTCGCATGCCCGCGTGGTGCTGCTGATCGACGATCTGCAGTGGCTCGACGAGGCCTCGGCCGGCCTGTTGGAGCACCTGCTCGAAGCCCTGCCGCCGGGGGCGGAGGGCGCCCTTCTCGTGCTGCTGGTCGGGCGCGCAGAGGAGTCGGTTGATGCGGCCGCCACGCTCCTCACGGCCGGCAGCCAGGTGGTGCTCGCGGCGCCTTCCCTGGCCGAGCAGGAGGATCTGCTCTGTGCCGGCTACGGTCTCTCGCCGGCCGTTGCCACCTGGGTGCTCGACTGGCTCGGCGCGCAGCGCGGACAGGTGGTGCAGCCCGGGACCCTGGCCGAAGTGGTCGAGCAGCTCGGCCGGGCGCAGGCGCTGCAACCCGGCCCGCAGGGCCTGGTGTTCTCGCCGGGGTTTGATCCCGAGCACCCGCCGCTGGCGGCGAGCGCGGTCGCCGAAGTGAAGCGTGCGCTGGCGGCGCTGCCGCAGACCCGCGACACCCTCTCGGTCGCCGCCTGCCTGGGCCGTCGCTTCGAGGTCGCGCTGGTCGCCAGCGCGCTGGGCCAGAGCCGCAAGATGGTGCTGAAGGACCTGGAGGTGCTGGAGCACGAGACCGGGCTGCTGCGCGACGTGCTGGAGGAGGACGACCTCTACGAATTCCGCTCGCAGCGCGCCCTCGATGCGGTGCGCGAGGCGCTGGCCCTGCGGCTCAAGGGGCCGGGGGCCACCGACGTATCGCAAACGGTCCGGGAACTCCATGCGATGGTGGCCCAGGCCTTGCGCCCGCGCGCGGCCGGCAGCCTGGCCGACCTGCTGGCGATGGCGACGCACTCCTACGGTGCCGGCCGCAGCCATGCCGGCGAGGCGGTGACGGCCAACCTGGAGGCGGCGCGCAAGCTGGCCGGTCTGCTGCGGTTCGGCGAAGCCGAGGCCTTCCTGAAGCAGGCGCGCGAAGCGGCGCAACCGATCGGTCGCGGCGGCGAGGTCGAGGGTCTGTCGCTGCAACTCGCCGCCGAACGGGCGCACGTCACCGGCGAGGGCGCGCGGCAGGTCGCGACCGCCGGTCTGGCGCACCTCGGCGGCGCAGCGTCCGCCGACGACTGGCTTGTCCTGGCGATTGCGCGCGCCTGCTACGAGGCCGGCCGCGACGGCGGGCCAAGCCTGCTGGCGGACTGCGAGCGCCTGGCCCTGGCGGTGGTCGAGAACGGCAGCGAGGCGCTGGCGCGGGCGCAGGGGCTGCATCTGGCCGGCTTGGCTTTGCGCTTCGATGCGGCGCGACGGGCGGAGGGGCGCGCGCGCCTGATCCAGGCCCTGACGTTGGCCGAGGGCGAAGACCTGGCCGGCGAGGCGCTGGCCGGGCAGATCGCCAATTCGCTGGCGTTGATCGAGCAGGCCCGCGGCGCCGAGGGCTTCGCCGAGGCGGAGCGGCTCTATCGCCGCTCGATCGAGTTGAAGCAGCGCCAGGCGATTCCCGACCGCCCGGGGCTGGCCCGCTCCTACGGCGGCCTCGGCCTGCTGCTGCTGGAGCGTGGCGGCCCGGGCCGCCTGCAGGAAGCCGAGGACCTGCTCCGCCGCGATCTGATCCTGGCGGAGGAACTGGGCGACCGTGCCGGCGGCTCCAAGGTGCGACTCTGGCTCGGCCAGTGCCATCTGGCGCAAGGCGACAGCGCGGCTGCGGAGAGCGCCTTCCGCGCGGTCGTCGACCAGGCGCAGAGCCCGGCCGACGTGATCAGCGCGGAGGCCGGCCTGCTGCAGGTCCTGGCCGGACGCGACCAGCCGACCGCCTTCCTGGCGCAGCTTGCGGAGCTGGACCAGCGGTTGGGCGACCGGCCGGTTCCAGGCGAGAGCCGAGCAGCGCTCGAGCTGGCGCTCGCCTGGCCGGCGGTGTCGGCCGAACCCGCGGTCGAGGCCCTGCGCCGGCGCCTGGCGGAGCAGGGACGGTGAGCAGCGCGGCCCTGCAGCGGCTCGCCCCACAGGTCCTGGGTCTGCGGAGCCACGGCTTCTCGCTGGGCAACGATCTGGGGCACATGGCGGCAGTGCTGGCCGTCGAGGCGCCGGAGGCGACGATCTTCTACGGCGGGCGCATCCTGGAGGCGCTGAGCGGCGCGGCGGTGGAGGCGGTGGGCGGCCAGGCCAAGCCCAATCCCTTCGCCAACCTGACCTATCTGCAGGAAACCACGCTGCTGAAGCGCGACCCGGCCTACTGGGCGCACGGCCTGCGCCGCCTGGGCAACGCGGTGCGCCACCTGACGCGGCCGATCAGCCAGGGCGAGGCCGAGGTTGCGGCGCTGCTGGCCGAGCGCTGGATCGAGTGGTACTTCCGCGACTTCGAGGCCGGGCCGCGGCTGGCCACCATCGGCGCCGCGCCGGATGACGGCGATATCGACATCTTCACCGCGCAGGAGCCCGGCCTCGGCCAGCTGCTGCGCACCATCGATCGACCGGGTGGCGAGGAGGAACTGGCGGCGCGGCCGCTGACCCCGGAGGAGCTGGGCGCGCTGCAGCGCGCGCCGACGGCGGCCTGCATCCTGGCGGAGCGCTGGATCGAGCGGCGGCGCCTGGCGGCCGCAGGGCAGCTCATCGACGCCCTCGCGCCGCTGATCGACGGCGAGCTGCGGTTCCTGCAGCTGGCGGCGCTGCTGGCCAACCGGACCGGCGACCACGAGCGCACCATCGCACTGCTGCAGCCGAAGGTGACCGAGGGCCTGCAGGACGAGGAGACGGTCGGCATCCTGGCCGGCGGCTACAAGCGGCGCTGGGAGGCGGGCGGCGCCAAGGGCGACCTGCAAAAGTCCTTCGAGCTCTATCGCCGTGGCTTCCGCAGCGGCAAGGAAGCCAGCTACTACCTCGGCATCAATGCGGCCACGACGGCCTTCCTGCTGGGCCAGCAGGCGGCCTCCGAAGAGATCGCGGGCAAGGTCGTGGCGGTGATCGAATCGCAGGTCGCCGCGGTGTCCCGCCTGGGCCGCGACCTTTTGCAGCAGAGCTACTGGTTGGCGGTGACCCTGGCGGAAGCAAGGCTGCTGGCCGGCGAAAGCGAGGCAGCGCGGCAAAGCTACAGCGATGCTTTTGCAGCCTTCCGTAAGGAATCCGGGAATTTCGGCACGACGATCGATCAGGCTCTGGCTATCATCCGCGCCCGCGGCGATCGGCCGGAAGAATTCGAGACACTCTTCGCGCAGGCGAGGCCACCGGCCCCGCGCGCGTGAGCGGTACGCATAGAGGAGCAGCAACCATGGCTTTGCAGATTACCCACCTCGATGGCCCACTGGCCGGCAAGACCCAGTCGTTCGGCGACGACAAGGATCGCATCTCCTTCGGCCGCCTGCCGGATTGCGACGTCGTCTGGCCCGCGGACTATGCCGCCGTCAGCCGACACCACTTCTCGCTGGTGCGCGACCCGGGCGGCTATGCCTTCGACCTCGGCGGGACTCCGGTCCTGGTCAATGGCCGCGACGCCTATGAAGACATGCACCTGGACGGCGATGCCGAGATCCAGCTCGGCGACACCAACGGCCCGCGCTTCCGTGTCGCGGTGGTCTCCTCGGCCGCCGCCGCCGGCATGGCCTCGACCCAGGCCTACAAGAAGAAGACGACGGCCTATGAGCAGGCGCAGCGCTCCAGGAAGGTGCTGGGCTATGTCTCCGCCGGCGTTGCCGTGATCGCCATCGGCGTCGGCGTGGCACTCTGGCAGGTGAACCAGATCGAGCCGGTCGACATCGCGCAGTACACCCAGCAGATCAAGGGCGAGCTGCAGGTCGAACTGGCAACCACCGTCTCGCCGGAGGTCCTGGCCGACGTGCGGGACTCGGTCTATCTCGTCCTGGTGCGCGGCAGCGACGGCAACGAGGTGGCGGCGGCGACCGCCTGGGTGGTGGGCGACGGCGTGCTGGCGACCAATGCCCATGTCGGCGAGCTCTTCAACCAGATCGGCTCCGGCATGCAGATGCTGGTCCGCTCGCCGAAGTCGCCCTACCTCACCCACCAGGTGACCAGCGTGGACATCCACCCCGGCTACACCGCCTTCGACACCGCCGTTGCGGAGTACGAGCCGGTCGTGCTCGGCCTCTGGGGCGAGATGGATCAGCCGAAGCTGGTGCCGGCCTACGACGTCGCCCTGATGTACGTCGACAAGCCGGACGTGCTGGGCCAGCCGCTGCCGCTGGCGCCGCTCTCCGAGTTGGAGGCCCTCCTGCCCGGCATGGCGGTCGCCTATGTCGGCTATCCGAGCGAGCAGCTCTCGGTGGTGGACGCGATCCGCGCGCCCAACCCCGTGACCCAGTCGGGCGGCACGCTGGTCGGCGTGACCGACTACTTCAACGTGCGCCGCGAGGACCACGTGAACCACCTGGTCCAGCACAACCTCGGCGCCACCGGCGGCGCCTCGGGCAGCCCCATCGTCAATGCCAAGGGCGAGGTGGTCGCCGTGCTTTCCGGCGGCAACATCATCATCACGCCGGAAGGCCGCGCGCCATCGGCCGTCGGCATCAACTTCGCGCAGCGTGCCGACCTGGTGCAGGAACTGCTGGACAGCGAGGCCGACGAGAAGATCGTCGAGTACCAGCAGATCTGGGCGGAGGGGCTGGCGCTCTTCGACAACTTCAACAGCGCGCTGCCCAAGGTGCTCTTCTCCGACCTGAAGAACTGGGCTGGCGGCGGCGATCCGCTCGAGGTCGCCAGCGTGACCGACACGGTCGGCCCGCTGAAGGAGGACTGGGGCGTCAACGCCACGATCTACGAGTACAAGATCGAGCCCGGCGCCTATGGCTTCTACGCCATCGGCAAGGACGAGGACGACATCAACATGGCGGTCATCCAGAAGGGCGAGGTTGTGGTGATCAACAACGAGACCGACTACCACCCCGTCCTCGGCAGCACCTTCGACGAGGCCGGTGACATCCAGGTGGTGATCTATTCCACGGTCGAGGGCGCGCCCTACGAGTTCCACGCCTACAGCTGGCCGAAGTAGGTCCGGCCCGGGCCTGTATGGCCAAAGACGTCACAGAAGAACCGGCTGCGGCAGGCGGCGGGACCCCGGTCCCGCCGCCTTCGCATGGCGATCGTCCCGGCACCGTCCGGCGCAGCGGCCGGATCGTCCTGGCCGGCGGTCTGGCGCTGCTCGTCCTGCTGCTGATGGGGCTCTATCAGTGGTCGGATCGCCCATCGGAGCCGCTCTGCTGCCCGCCGCCGGAGCGGCTGCTGCGGTCGGCGGCGGCCGCGCCCGATGCCGATCGGCTGGCCGCTGTCGGCGCATCGGTCTATCTGCTGGTCGCCCGCGATGGGGACGGCAACGAGGTCGCCGTCGGCAGCGCCTGGGTGATCGACGCGGAGCATCTGGTCGGCTCCGCCGTCGCCTTCACGACCTTCGAGCATCTGGGCGACGACGAGTGGCTGGCGGCCCGACCGCCGGCGGCGGTGGCGGCTGGACGGCGCGACCAGGACGTGAGGATCGTCTCCGTCATGCCGCATCCGGGCGCCCTGGCCCTTACCGAGATCCTGCCCGACGACCAGCCGGCGACGGCGGCGGCCGGCCAGGCCAGTCTGGCCTACGACCTGGCGATCTTCACCGTTGCCCCCGGCAGCCAGTTGGCGCCACCGCTGCCGGTCGCCTCGGCCAGCGAACTGATGGTCGGCGACGGTCTGGGGGCCGTCGCCTTTCGCCGCTCGTTCGGCGGCGCCCCTGACGGCGTGGAGCAGGCCGGGATCAGCGGCCGGCTGCTCTCCACGGGCGATCTTTTCGGCATGCCGCCGCTGGGCGAACCGCCGACCTTGCTGTTGCACGACCTGGCATTCAGCGCCTCGGCCGCCGGCGGCCCGCTGCTCGACGGCAGCGGACAGGTGGTCGGGGTCCTCGGCGGCACCGCCTTCGTTCTGGGCCAGGAGGGCAACTATCCGCTGAGCGGCGTGGCCGGGACCGTCGACCTGCTGGTCGCAATGACCGCCGGCGAGGCCGATGCCGCGCTGGCGCGCTCCCGCGGCCTCTGGCCGCTCGGCCGGGCCGTTCTGGCCGACGAGCCGGGGGCGACGGACCGCTATCTCGAGGCCCGCGCCCTCGTTTCGGCGGGCTTGCCGCTCGAGCGGCAGCCGGATCTCCGGGAGGACCGCAATGGCCGCCTGGGCGCCGCCGTGCCGCCTTTCGCCGGGCCGGTGGCCTTGGAGACCTTCTCGGTCGAGGGTGGTCTCCACCTGCTGCTGCTGGAGGGGCCGGAGAGCTGGACGCCGATCGTCGCCCTCTATCTCGACGGCACGCTGCTGGCCGAGGGCGTCCACGGCGGCGGCGGGCGAGCCGTCACGATGCTGCAGGTGCCGCGCGGTGGCTCGCTCACGGTGGCACTGCTCGGTGCCCTGGAGGGAATCGGCTACGAGCTGCGCCTGGTATCGTGGGAGCAGGAGCCTTTCTGACGCTGCGACTTGGCACCCTGGACCTGCTATAGTTCCTGCGCGCAAGGGGCGCGGGAAGAGGGGGGAGCCAGACGATGGCATTGAGGATCACCCATCTGGACGGGCCGCTGGCCGGCCAGGTGCAGGAGTTTGACAACGAAAAGGAGCGTATCCAGATCGGCCGCGTGGCGGGCGACAGCGATGTGCGCTATCCGGACGACTACACCGCGGTCAGCCGCGAGCATGTGGTGCTGGTGCAGGGGCCTGGCATCTATCGTCTCGACCTCTCGACCGCCAAGCCGGTCTTCGTGAATGGCGAGCCGGCGCTTCAGGACCAGGAGATCGGCGGCACGGTCGAGCTCCAGCTGGGGGGCGAGGACGGCCCGAAGCTGCGGCTCGAGATCAGCCCCGGCCTGACCGGTCCGGCGACGGTCGCGCGCACGCAGATGGCCGACGTCCACAGCAAGGTGCGCGGCAACCGCAGGCTGACCACCTGGGTCGCCGCCGCGGTGCTGCTGGTGGCCGCCGGGGTGGTGGGCTCGATCTACTACTTCCAGGAGCGCACGGTCGACCTGAAGGCCTTCATCCAGGCCGAGAACAGCAAGCAGCAGAGCGCCGGCGTCGTCACCCCCGAGGTGATCAAGCAGGTGCGCGATTCGGTCTACCTCGTACTGGTCGGCGACGCCCAGGGCGATCTGGGGCAGGGCACCGCCTGGGTGGTCGACAAGGGCAAGCTCGCCACCAACTCGCACGTCGCGGCGATCTTCTATGAGCTGGAGCCCGGCCAGCAGATGCTGGTCCGCTCGCCGGTCGAGCCCTATGAGACGCACCAGGTGCTGAGCGTCGAGCAGCACCCGGGGTACCACCGCTTCGACGAGGTGCTGGGCGAGTTCGAACCGGTGGTGAAGGCCATCGGCGGGTCGGTGCTCGGTGCCGGGCTGATCGGCGGCTACGACGTGGCGACCATGACGGTGGACAAGGCCGACAAGCTGGCGCCGCCCCTGACCATCGCCGCGCAGGAGACCCTGATGGCGCTGGATGCTGGCGAACCGGTGGCCTATGTCGGTTATCCGCTTGAGAATCTTGCGCTTTCCAGCCTGACGTCGAAGCCGACGCCGCAGGCCAAGCTGGGCAACATCACCGCCGTCACCGACTACTTCAACGTTCGCCGCAAGGATGGCCTGAACCAGCTAGTGCAGCACGACATCGGCACGGCCGGCGGGTCGTCGGGCAGCCCGGTGATCAACTCCAAGGGCGAGGTGGTCGCCGTGCATTCGGCCGGCAACTTCATCTTTCTCGACGGTGGCGAGGTGCGAATCCCCTCCGGCGCGGCGATCAACTTCGCGCAGCGGGCCGATCTGGTACGGGAGCTGCTCGATGGCGTGGCGGCGGAGAAGGTCGTGGCCTACGAGACGATCTGGAAGGAATCGCTGGCGCTTTTCAGCGACCTGCGCTCGGTCCTGCCCGGCTGGATTCTCTCCGACATGAAGAACGCGCTGGGAACCGAGACGGACCCGATCCAGATCTCCAGCGAACACGGCACCATCGGCCCGCTGGATGACGACTGGGGCTACAACGTCACGACCTACGACCTCAACCTGCCCGAGCCCGGCTACTACGCCTTCCACGCGATCCCGGACGACAAGTCGAACATCGACATCGCGATCGTGCAGAACGGCGAGGTTGTGATCTACGACTTCGAGGCCGACTGGTTCGCCTATCTCGGCGGCGATTTTGCCGAACCGGCCGACATCCAGGTCGTGGTGGTCGGCGATGCGGAAGGCATCGGCTTCAACTTCCAGGCCTACTACTGGAACTACAGCATGGTCTCGCCGCCTTAGACGGCGGCAGGCCAGGACGGCAAGAAACGAGGGGCGGCGCCGTCGGCGCCGCCCCTTTTCTGCAGGCTGGCCGGGTCGGCCGCGGGGCGCCTGATGGCGCCGGCGCGGCGATCCGCCAGTCTCATCCCTGATCGATGCGCACCGCGATCCACTGCTGGCCGCCGCCGCGCTGGATGAGCAGCGTGACAATGCGGTAGCCCTCGGCGCGGGCCTTCTCCACCGCGCCGACGACGTCGTCCGGCGTGGCCACGGTCTCCTGGTCGACTTCGATGATCACGTCGCCGATCTCCACCGACTTGCTGGCGGCCGGTCCACCCGGCGTGACGGCCGTCACCAGGACGCCGGCGACCTCCTCCTCCAGCGCGTACTCCTGGCGCAGTTCCGGGGTGATCGTCGCAAGGCCGAGGCCCAGCGACTTGACCTCGCCGGTGCCGCTGTCGTTGTTGCCGCCGCCGCCGGAGCTGGCCGCGATCGCGTCCTCGGTCAGCTCGCCCAGGACCACCTCGACCGCAACCTCCTCACCCTTGCGCCAGAGCAGCACCTGCACCGGCACGCCGACGCCGGCGTCGGCCACCATGCGCTGCAGCTTACGGGAATCGGGGACCGGCTTGCCGTTGAACTCCAGGATCACGTCGCCCTGCTCGATGCCGGCGTCGGCGGCCGGGCTTCCCGGCGTCACCGCCGCGACCAGCGCGCCGCGGGCCTTGTCCAGGCGAAGACCCTCGGCCAGCTCGTCGGTCACCGACTGGATGCGCACGCCGAGCCAGCCGCGCTTCACCGAGCCGACCTCGCGCAGCTGCTGGATCACATTGCGCGCCATCGCGGAGGGAATGGCGAAGCCGATGCCGACCGATCCGCCGGACGGCGAGTAGATCGCCGAGTTCACGCCGATGACTTCGCCATCCAGGTTGAACATCGGGCCGCCGGAGTTGCCGCGGTTGATGGCGGCATCGGTCTGGATGAAGTCGTCGTAGCGCCCGGCGTTGATGTCGCGGCCGCGGGCCGACACGATGCCCGCCGTGACCGTGCCGCCGAGGCCGAAGGGATTGCCGATCGCCACCACCCAGTCGCCGATCCGGGCGACATCGCTGTCGCCCCACACGGCAGCCGGCAGCGGCGTCGGGCTCTCGACCTTGAGCAGCGCGAGGTCGGTCGCCTCGTCGCTGCCGATCAGGGTGGCCTCGAGGACCGTATCGTCGGCCAGGCGAACCGAGATCGAATCGGCGTTCTCGATCACGTGCTGGTTGGTGACGATGTAGCCCTCGGCGTCGATGATGAAGCCGGACCCCAGCGCCGAGGCGTCGGGCATGCCGTCGGGCCCCAGGTAGTCCTCGAAGAACTCCTCGAAGCCCGGGTCCTGGGCCGAGATGTGTGTCGTCGTCTGAATGTTGACCACGGTGGGCAGGAGCCGCTCGACCAGGTCGGCAAAGGAATCGGGCGCCGAACGTGCCAGCACCGGTGCGGCGAGCGTGGTTGCGGTGGCGAACAGGGCGGCGGCCGCCAGGGCGCGCACACGTATGATCGGCATGGGTAAGCCTCTCCCTTCTGCACTCACGGAGGGCAGGCGCGAGACGAGGCAAGCCCGCTGGCAAGCCGGTCGCGCCGGCCGTTGATCAGTCCCCTAGGCTCGGCCCCGACGCCAGCGCGCACAAGACAAACCTGCGCGAGCGACTTGACCTCACCGGGCGGCATGAGGCCGCACCATCGGGGCGAAACTATGGCCGCGCCGGCCGTCGGGCCGACGGACCGCGCTAACGGAGAAGCCAGTACAGCAGTGCGCCGATCGTGGCGGCGCCGAGGCCGAGGGTCCGCAGGCGCTCCGGCCCCATGCTTTCCAGCATTCGCAGCGCTTCCGCCAGGCGATGCGGCAGCAGCGCCAGAACCACGCCCTCGATCACGATCACCAGGGCAAGCGCCGGCCAGAGATCCTGCACGGGAGCGTGGCTCTCAGGGGACTAGTCGCCGCCGCCAACCGCCGGCTGGGTGGTGCCACCCTCGCTGCCGGTGCTGCCCTGGGTGCCGCCATTGCCCTGGACGCCGTTGCCGCCGGACGGTGAGGCAGCGCCTGCGTCAGGCAGACCCTGCAGCGCGCCGGCTCCGCCTTCGCCGGTGCCCTCGTCCCACAGCAGGCCCTGGGCGTCCTGGAAATACTTGAAGAACTCGCTGTTGGTGGTCAGCACCATGTAGCTGTTCTCCGGGTCGAGCGACGCGCGATAGGCCTGCATGGTCCGGTAGAACTGGAAGAAGTCCGGATCCTTGCCATAGGCCTCGTTCAGGATGCGGGCCCGCTCGGCGTCGCCCTGGCCTCGCAGGATCTCCGACTGGCGGTTGGCCTCGGCGCGCAGGACGATCGCCTCGCGATCGGCCTGGGAGGTGATGGTCTGGTACTGCTCCTGGCCCTGTGCGCGGAAATCGGCGGCGTCGCGCTCGCGCTCGGCACGCATGCGGCTGTAGACCGACTCGCTGACATCGGGCGCCAGGTCGGCGCGTCCGATGCGCAGGTCGACGATGATGATGCCGAAGCGCGCCGCCTCGGTGTTCACCTGCTGACGGATATCGGCCATGAGCTGCGCCCGCTTCGCCGAGAGCACCTCGGCGAGGGAAGCATTGCCGAGCACCTCTCGGGTGCGTGAGTTCACGATCGAGCCCAGCGTGCCTTGCAGCGTCGACTCCGAGCCGGCGACCTGCAGGAAGCGCAGGGCATCGGAGATGCGGTAGCGCACATAGGCATCGACGACGAGACGCAACTGGTCGCGCAGGATGATGGTCTGCGACGGCGGGTCGAGATTGAGCACCCGCTTCTCGACGGCGCGCACCTCCTGAACGAAGGGCAGCTTGAAGTGGAGGCCGGGCTCGGTGATCACCTGCTTCGGATCGCCGAACTGCAGCACGATGGCCTGTTCGGTCTGCTGCACCGTGAAGGTGGCCGAATAGGCGAGGATGCCGAGGAGGACGACAACGACGCCGGCGATGAGGGAAAGACGGGCTTTCATGATGCTGCTTTCCCCTAGTTCGACTGGTTGCCGCGCGGACGCAGCTCGTTCAGTGGCAGGTAGGGCACCGTGCCCTGCAATGCCGGGTCGAGGATCATCTTCGAGGCGCTGCCCAGGACGCCCTGGATGGTCTCGATGTAGAGCCGGCGCTGGGTGAGGGCGGGGGCCTGCTGATACTCGGCCAGGACCGACAGGAATCGCTGCGCCTCACCGTCGGCTTCCTTGGTGACCCGCTCGCGATAGGCTTCCGCCTCCTGAACGGCGCGCGCCGCGAAGCCGCGGGCTTCCGGAACCACCTTGTTGCGATAGGCCTCGGCCTCGTTGCGGGCGCGGTCGCGGTCCTGCTGGGCCCGCTGCACGTCCTCGAAGGCATCGATCACCGCCTGCGGCGCCTGCGCGTCCTGCAACTGGATGCCGTTGATCAGGATGCCCGACTTGTAGTCGTCGAGGATCGCCTGCATCAGATCGGCAGTCTGGATCGCCACGTCGTCGCGGGCCTCGGTCAGGGCCGGCTGGATGTCGGTGCGGCCCATGACCTCGCGCATGGCGCTTTCGGCCACCGCCTTGATCGTCACGTCGGGGTCGCGGATGTTGAAGAGGTACTGCCCGGCATCCTTCACGCGCCACAGCACGGTGAACTCGATGTCGATGATGTTCTGGTCGCCGGTGAGCATCAGGCTCTCTTCCAGCACGTCCCGCTTGGCGGTGCGCGAGGCGCCGGTGGAGACGAAACCGATGTCGATCTTGCGCTCGACCTCGACATTCGGCGTCTCGGCCGTCTCGATCGGCCAGGGGAGATGCCAGTGCAGGCCGGGGCCGGCCAGGTTGTTCTCGTTGGTCCACTTGCCGAAGCGCAGCACGACGCCCTGTTCGCCAGGCTCGACACGGTAGAATCCGGTGCTCAGCCACAGGCCGATCAGCACGACGATGCCGAGGATAAGCCCTTTGCCGCCGAGCCCGCCGGAGGGCATGTAGCGCTTCACGCGATCCTGACCGCGCCGGATCAGCTCTTCCAGGTTTTCCGGCTTGCGCCCGCCGCCGAAGGGGTTGTTGTTGCCGCCGCCGCCATTGCCGCCGCCGCCGCGGCCCCAGGGACCGCCGCCATTACCGCCGCCGGATCCACCCGATCCGCCGCCCGAACCGCCGGACCCACTGCCGCCGGAGCCGCCCCAAGGGCCGCCTGATCCACCGCCTTGCTGCCAGGGCATTGTCTTCTCCGCTTCCCGCTGCTCCTTGGTTTTCGTTCGCGACGCTGAAGTCGGAGCGGGCTCAGCGCGCCTTCACCTACCATTTCGAGTGCGCCCTGACTATATCTCGCGGGCAGCACACCGGGCCGGCCAGCGAAGCTTCGCGACCGCTGGTCCGATATTTGGGCTTTGTCAGGGGTTTTCAAGCATGGTGCAGGTGAACGAGGCGGAAATCTTGCAGGCGCTGCGGCGCGTCGATCATCCGGCCTCCGGCCGCGACATCGTCTCGCTCGGCATGGTACAGGGCCTGCAGATGCGCGAGGGCAACGTCCAATTCATGCTTGAGGTCGACCCGAAGGAGGGACCGCAGCTCGAGCCGCTGCGTCAGGCGGCCGAGCGCGCGGTGCAGGCGCTTCCCGGTGTCTCCTCTGCGACCGCGATCCTCACGGCGCACCGCGCCCAGCCGGCTGCGCCGCCGCCGCCGCCGCCCGCAGCCGGGGCTGCGCCGGGACAGGGCAAGGGTGGCGAGGGCGGCGGCGCGAAGACGCCGCTGCCGCATCTGCGGAGCATCGTGGCCGTGGGCAGCGGCAAGGGCGGCGTCGGCAAGTCGACGACCGCGGCCAACCTCGCCCTCTCGCTGCGACGGCTGGGCCTCAGGGTCGGGCTGCTCGACGCGGATATCTACGGCCCCTCGCAGCCTCGCCTGCTCGGCCTCTCCGGCCGGCCGCAATCGCCCGATGGCAAGCGGATCGTGCCGCACCGCCTGCAGGACATGCCGGTGATGTCGATCGGTTTTCTCGTCGCCGAGGACACCGCGATGATCTGGCGCGGGCCGATGGTGCAGTCGGCGCTGATGCAGATGCTGCGCGACGTGGAGTGGGGCGAGCTCGACTGCCTGGTGGTCGACCTGCCGCCCGGCACCGGCGATGCGCAGCTGACCCTGGCGCAGCAGGTGCCGTTGACCGGCGCGGTGATCGTCTCGACGCCGCAGGACATCGCGCTGCTCGACGTGAAGAAAGCCATCGCGATGTTCCGCCGCGTCGACGTGCCGATCCTTGGTCTGGTGGAGAACATGAGCCTCTTCATCTGCCCCGAGTGCGGTCACGAGACCCACGTCTTCTCGCACGGCGGCGCCAGGGCGGAGGCCGAGCGCCAGGACATCACCTTCCTCGGAGAGGTCCCACTGGACCTGAAGATCCGCGAGAGCTCCGACGCCGGACAGCCGATCGTGCTGGCGGAGCCCGACGGAGCGGTCGCAACGCACTACCTGGCGATGGCCCGTGCGCTCTGGGAGGTCGTCGAGGCGACGCTTGCCAGCGGAACGCGGCAGGCGCCCCGCATCGAAATGCGATAGGGTCTGGCGATGATCCGCGCGCTCGCTCTGCTGTTCTGTCTCCTGCCGCTCGCCGGCTGCCCGGTATCGGGCGGCCCGGTCCTGCCGATCGCCACGTGGCAGGGAGCGATGGCGGTGCAGTCGACACCGCTGCAGGTGCTGGCCACTGACGCCGAGGAGTGGCAATCGCTCTGGGCGCTGGCCGGCGAGGAGCCGCCGGTACCGCTGCCGGCCGGCGCCGCCGCGGTCGGCATCTTCCTCGGCGAGCGCCCCACCGGCGGCCATGTGCTGCAGCTGCGCGCCCGTCGGCTCGGCGGCGGCGAGCTGCTGGTGGAGTGGCGCGAGGAGCCGCCCGGAGCGGACGCCATGGTCACCCAGGTCGTGACCCATCCCTGGGCGATCGAGACCTATCCCTCGGCCGACGGCCGCCTGCTGCTGCGCCCGGCGCCCTGAGCCCCAATCCTTCCGCGCGGCCTACATACATCCGTATGCGATTGCCCTCGACGACCCGCGATGCGCGGCGGCACCTGCTCGCCGCAGCGTGACCCGGCGACAGCGGAACGTGACTGGCCGCCGCTGCGGGCCTCTTCCATGCTTGCCGGACCGCGATCCGCGCGAGGGACCTGCCGATGCGACGATTGCCTGCTCTCCTGCTGCTGCTCTGCCTGCCGCCGCTCGCTCTGCTGCCGCCGGGCGCCGCGCTTGCCGAACCGCCGGTCTACCAGGTCGGCGGCATCGCGCTGGGCGGCACCGACGTGGTCAGCTACTTCGAGGAGAAGGGGCCGGAGCGCGGCTCCGCGGCGTTCGTCTCCACCTACCAGGGCGCGACCTGGCACTTCGCCTCCGCGGCGAATCGCGACCGCTTCGCGGCCGACCCGGCCGCCTTTGCGCCGCAGTACGGCGGCTGGTGCGCCTTCGCGGCTGCGAAGGGCGCGAAGGCGCCGACCGTGCCGGAGGCCTGGACGCTGGTCGACGGCAGGCTCTATCTCAACTACTCGACGCAGGTGATGCGCGCCTGGCGCAGCGATCCGCCGGGCTTCATCGCCGCCGCCGATGCCGCCTGGCCGGACCTGCGGGAACGCTAGCCGCCTCGCCTTCCGGCGTCACGGCTCCCCGCGCCACTTGCGCTCGGCGGCATCCCAGGCGGCCAGTGGCTGCAGGTCGGGAACCCAGGCCAGGCCCGATTTGCCATCGCTGGAGACGGCATCGCCGGTCACCACCACGTCGAGCAGCGCCGGACGCGCGGCGAAGGCGCGCCGCAGGGCCGGCGCGAGGTCCTCCGCCCGCTCCACGCGCTCGCCATGCATGCCCAGCGCGCGCGCCATGGCGGCGTAGTCGGAATGCCGCAGGCGGGTGCCGACGACCTTGCCGTGGGTCACGGTCTGGTCGTGCACCTCGATCTGCCAGGCGCCGTTGTTCGCCACCACGATCACCAGCGGCGCGCGGTGGCGCACCGCGGTGTCGAGCTCGATGGCATTGAAGCCGAAGGCACCGTCGCCGGTGGCGACCAGGACCTGGCGCTGCGGAAAGGCCAGGCTGGCGGCGATGCCATAGGGCAGCCCGACACCGATGCAGCCGAAGGGGCCGGGGTCCAGGACCTGGGCCGCGTTCAGCCCGATCCGCGCGAAGGCCAGGAAGTCGCCGCCGTCGTTGACCAGGATGGCGTCCTCCTCGAGCTGTTCCTGGATCGCCGCGAGCAGCCGGTTGGGATGGATCCGGCCATCGCCGCCGTCCGGCGCCGCCGCCATCGACTGCCGCAGCCTGGCCACCCGCTCCTCGTGACCGGCGCGCAGCCGCCGGGCCCAGTCGCGGTCGCCGGCCGAGGGGCGGTTGCCGGCGGCTGCCAGCAGAGCCTGCAGCGCGGCGGCGGGACTGGCCGCCAGCTCGACCGCGCCGCGGCGATTGTCGCGCAGCTCCCCCGGCACCTCGCCGATGCGCAGGAAGGCGGCCTTGCCGAAGACCGCTGGCGAGCCGAAGGCGAGCTGGAAGTCGAGACGCCGGCCGACGGTGAGGACCAAGTCGGCGTCGCCCAGCACCGCGCCGCGCATGGCCCCGACCACCGCCGGGTGGCTCTCCGGCACCAGGCCGCGGCTCTCGCCGGTATCGAGATAGACGGCCTGCAGCTGGTCGAGCAGCTGCACCAGCTCGCGCCCGGCGCCGCGCGCGCCGCGTCCGGAGATCACCAGGACCCGCCTGGCCGACCAGAGCAGCTCGACCGCGCGGGCCACGGCCGCCGGATCGGGCAGGCTGCGCACACGCGGCTTGGCGGCGATATGCTCCTCGAGTTGCAGCGCCCTGGGCACCGCGGCACGCAGGCAGTCGGTGGGGAAATCGAGATAGGCCGGGCCCGGTTCGCCGCAGTCGCCGAAGGCACGGGCAATGGCCTCGTCCAGCTCCTGCAAGGCCAGGGACGACTCGCGCACGGTGCGGGCGTAGCGGGTGATCGAACGCAGCAGCTGCGTGTGGTCGAGGTCCTGCAGCGCGCCGCGGTTCTCCTGCGGCCGCGGCGGCGTGCCGGAGAGCACCAGGACCGGCGCGCGCGACACATGGGCGTTGGCGATGCCGGTCATGGCGTTGGTGACGCCCGGTCCCGCGGTGACCAGGGCCACGCCCAGCGTTCCGGACAGTTCGGCATGCGCCTGGGCCATGTGGACCGCGGCGCGCTCGTCGCGCACGTCGACGATCGCGATGCCGGCGGCATCGAGCTGCATCCACAGCGGCATGATGTGGCCGCCGCAAAGCGCGAAGACCCGCTCGACACCGCGGGCCTTCAGCGTGCGGGCGACGCAGCCGGCGACGCTGTCGGCCATCGCAGCGGTCACGGCCCCGTCCTCAGGCCGGCCGGCCGAGGGCGGCCATCAGCTCGCGCCACTCGCGCGGGCTCATGCCGCTGGTCGGCTGGGTGACGGCCTCGCCGGCCAGCAGGCGCTGCACCACCCCCAGGCCTTGGGCCGACAGCTCGAGCCCGCCCTGCACGTAGTCGGCAAAGGCCTGATAGGTCAGCGGCACCCAGCGCTTCACCGTCTCCAGCATCGCTTCGGCATAGACGCGGATCTCGTACTGCGCATGGGCATCGGCGCGCAGCATGAGGAAGTGCAGCAGGTTGTGCAGGTCGGTCTTCCAGTACCACTGGGTATAGAAGTTGACCGGCAGGTTCATCCGCGCCAGCTCGCGCGCCAGACCGCTGCGCGCCTCGTCGATCAGCGAGCCGTCGGCGCGTTCGTTCAGCAGGCGCTCATAGTCGTCGTAGGCCTGGCCGGCATCGCGCTTGAGGATCTCTAGCGCTTCGGCGGCCTCTTCGCCCTCCAGGACGTCGCCGCGGCCCTGCCGGTTGGCGCGCGACTGGGCGGCCAGATGTTCCGGAGCGGGCACGTAGAACTCCCGGTCGAGGATCGAATAGCGGGCGGAATACTCGTTGACGTTGGCGGTGCGATGGCGGATCCACTGCCGCGCCACGAAAATCGGCAGCTTTACGTGGTACTTGATCTCGCACATCTCGAAGGGCGTGGTGTGGCGGTGGCGCAGCAGGTAGCGGATCAGGCCGCGGTCCTCCTGCACCCGCTTGGTGCCGCGGCCGTAGGAGACACGGGCCGCCTGGACGACGGCGGCGTCGTCGCCCATGTAGTCGATGACCCGGACGAAGCCGTGGTCGAGCACCGGCAGCGGCTGGTAGAGGATCTCCTCCAGCGCCGGCACGCCGGCGCGCCTGGTCGGCTGGCGCTCGGCACGGAGAGCTCGTCGATCTCGGCTGTGCTGCTCCATCGGCACGTCATGCCCATCCCCGCCATTCTCCTCATTTTGGCAGAACAGTCCGTTACTGGGCGAGACCGAGTCCCGCAGCAGAAACTTTCCTGCCCCTGGATCACCTGAATAAGCCGGAAGCCTCCTCCCCTTCCGACCGGGCAATGCCTACATTGAGGGGGTCGGGCAACCGACTATGGCGCTAAACTGGCTTGCGGAATAAGCGTAGTGGACCCGGGGGCAGTACCCGGCGCCTCCACCAATTTCCGGACGCTGCATCGGCTTTATGCCGGCAGCGGCCGTCTATGGGGGCGAAACAGGATCGACACGCGTGGTAAAGGCTTGTTGGGTTCTCGGCATGGTACCGCCGTTATCGGGCCGCTTCAGAAGTGCCAACGCCAATCGTATGGTGCTCGCTGCTCTCGGCGCGGGGGCCCGCCAGGAGCCCCCCACTGATCCCAATCGTTCGTTCGGCCCTCGGCGGTGCCGTAACCGACTTGCAACCGAAGGAGGGAATGACATGAGCCAAGCGCGGTTCCGCCGCGGCTACCAGCCCCCCCGTCGCCCCCTCTCTGACCCTCCAGGCCGGCGCCACCCGCGCGCCTCCCCTCCCCCCCCGTTTCCCTCCGCCCGGCCCCCGCGGGGCCAAGGGCTGCCCTTGACCGCGCCAGGAGCCCCCTCTTGACCGGCGAGGCCAAGCAATGCCGGAATGGCGGGGCGTCACGCCATCGTCATGCTATGGCGCCTGTCGGCGCGTGACCGCTTTGGCGGCCCTACCGAGGGGCGCATAGAGCCAGCTGGAAGAGGATCGGCCGGTGACGGTGCAGAACAAGGGCCGCGACGCCCTTCGCTATGACCATATGCTCCAGCGCGCACTGCGCGGTGTCCTGCGGGAGGCGCTGGGCGAGGTCGCCGAGCGCGGCCTGCCGGGCGAGCATCACCTCTACATCACCTTCCGCACGGCGGCGCCGGGTGTGGAGATCGCCGACCACCTTCAGGCGCGCTATCCGGACGAGATGACGATCGTGCTGCAGCACGAGTTCTGGGGCCTGGAGTCCGATGCGCAGGGCTTCACCGTGACCTTGAGCTTCTCCGGCCGGCAGGAGCGCCTGATCGTGCCCTGGGCCGCAGTCATCGCCTTTGCCGACCCCTCCGTGCGCTTCGGCTTGCAGTTCGAGCCCTCGGCCGCCGACAAGGCCAAGGCCGATGGCGATGACGAGCCGGGCGCACCCACCGTCATCGACGGCAGCGAGCATGCGCCGAGCGCGCAGGATGGCGCCGAGACGGTGGGCGAGGCGGTGGAGGATGGGCAGCGCACGCGGGCGAGCAAGGTCGTCGCCCTCGACAGGTTCGGAAGAAGTGGCGTCACGCCCACTGCGCAGGAAGTGCAGCGAGAACAGCCGCTCCTCGTCGACGAAAGAGTTCATCACCTGCCAGTTGCTGCGGGCCGCGACGAACTGGAACTCGGTCACCTCGTACTTGTGCGAACGCTCGGTCTGGATGCGCTCGCCGGCAGCCAGGCGGAAGCGTTGGCCGGCAATGCTCACCATCTGCGCCCGCTTGCTCACCACATAGACCTCGACCCGCTCGCGCTGCGGATTGTAGAGAGCCTCGTGCTCGAAGGCCTCGGGGTCCAGGTCGCCGCCCAACTCGCTGTTGATCCGGTCGATCAGATTCAGGTTGAAGGCACGCATTTCGGGCGAGTTGTAGGCCCGCTCGAAGACACTGCGGCCCTTCTTCAGGTCGACGCCGACCAGCAGGCCGGTCCCGGGCGGCACGGCCTCGGAGAGCCGCTCGAGCAGCATCACCATCTCCTGCCGGGTGTAGCTGCAGAGCGTTCCCCCAGGCATGAACAGCAGGAGGTGCTTGTCTTCCAGCCAGGGCGGCAGCGTCAGACCGGTGGAAAAGTCCTGCGGCAGCGGCGATACCACCAGCTCCGGATAGCGAGAGCGCAGGGTCGCGGCCATCTCGTCGATGCGGTCGGTCTGCAGGTCGATCGGCACGAATCCCTGCACCTTCTGCAGGCGGTCCAGCAGGATCGTCGCTTTCGAGCGTTCGTCGAGGCCGAGCTGCACCAGCCAGGCTCCGGGTCCCGCCAGGTCCTGGATGGAGGAGATCGCGGACTCCAGGATCTCCTGCTCGGCATGGGCAATATAGTAGTCCGGCGCCTGGCAGATCGCGTCGAACAGGCGCGCCCCGGCGTCATCGAGCAGCCACTTGCTGGCAATGACCTTGCGGCTGTCGGCAAAGCAGTTGCGCACGGCTTCCAGGAAGCCGTCAGTCGCCGGGCGAGTCCGCGTCATGCCCAAACGGCCTCCTCCTTGACGCAACATCAGGCAAGGACCCCTTCGCCCGGGACGCCGGCAAGGCCAATGTCGAACCGGGATCCGGGGGCCTGGAGATCATTTGGGGTGCGCGGCGCCGCGACCGTCCCGCAGTCCTTGCGCGCACGCAGGAAGAAATCCGCCGACATGCCCTGTTCGATGCCCCTTACGAAAACTCGCTAAATATCCTGGTATTTAATTGGTATTTACTCAACCCTTTCCGTAAATGAAATGCTGCGCTGTCGGCATGCCAGCCCTCCACTCACGAACCCCTGGGGACAGGGCGACGCTAACCGGTGGTGGTGCTTTGCCTCTCTTTTGCCACCGATTCTATCTCTTCCCTCAGGGCGGGGTTGCCCCGCAGGACCCGGCGGAAATCGCGAGCCTCGAGCACCAGAAGGTGACAGAAGCCCTGGGCCAGCACGTCGGCGTTGCGCGGCGCCCGCGATAGCAGCGCCATCTCGCCGAAGAAGCTCCCTGGGCCCAGCGTGATATGGCGCTGGTCGTCGGTGCGCACGGTCACGTCGCCGGAGACCAGGAAGTACATCCTGAGGCCGCGGTCGCCGCGGCGGATGACCCGCTCGCCGGGAACCGCCAGATCGGGACGCAGCTGCGCGGCGATGGGGGCAAGCCGTTCCGGCGTCAGCGCGCGGAACAGCGGCACCCGGCCGATGAGGTCGGACAGGTCGAGGCCGAGATCGAGCGGCGGGCGATGGTTGACCCGCTCCCAGCGGGCCTTCAGGTCCTGCTGCAGGTCGGCGTAGACCTCGCGGCTGATCAGGGCCTGTCCCAGATGTTCGCGATAGCGCTGACCTTCCAGCCGCAATGCGACACGCGCCAGATAGCGGGCCCGCAGCGCCTCGGTGTAGGCCGGGTAGCGTGTCTCCACGGCGGCCAGCGCGGCTTCGACCTGCTGCAGGCGTTCGCGCAGCGCCACCTCGAGTTCGGCCGAGAGCTCCTCTCCGACCACTTGGCGCAGCGGGCCCTGGGCATACTGGAGCAACTCGCGGATCACGAGCTGGGTGATCACCAGCATCTCGAAGCGGTCGGCAAGCGCCATGGCCAGGGGCCGGGCCCAGCCGAGCCGGCGCTGCAGCAACAGGGCGCGGCGCTGGGCGCTGCTGAAGCGCAGCACGCGCTGGGTCGCGCGGTCGTATCCGCCAGTCCGTCCTCGCGCACCGCGTCCTGCAGCCGATCCGCCCCGGTTGCCAACTGGGCGACCAGGCGGCGGGACAGGGTCTGCTCGCGGAAATGCTGCAGGTAGAGTTCCTTCTCGTAGGCGACCAGGGTCAGCAGGCCGACGTCGAGCGGCAGGTTGCCGGGGCTGTCGTCGTTCGCGTCCGGGCCCGGCGGCAGCACCGCCTCGGCCAGTTCCCGCGAGAAGCCGTAGAGGTTGGCCGTTTCCTCGACCTGTCGGCGCACCGCCTCGCGCGACAGCGCCATCACCCGGTTGCGCAGCATGCGCTCCAGCGGCGGCAGGCGGTCCAGGCCCAGCAGCCGCAGCAGCCAATGGAGGGTGGTCGCCTGCACGAAGAGGGTGAAGAGGACATAGCTGGTCGCCAGGATGGCGATGAACTCGCGGACGTGCTCCGGCAGTGCCTGGTTGCCGCTGATCGAGAGCGCCAACACCAGGGTCACGGCGCCGCGCAGGCCGCCCCAGAGGATCACCGCATTGAAGCTGCGGCTGACCGAGGGTGTCAGGCGGCAGCGCGCCATCAGCGGCAACAGCAGGAAGAGGACGACGGCGCGGGCCGACAGCGCCGCGACGACGAGAGCGCCGAGCAGCGCCATCTCCTCCCAGGTCGCTTCCGGCAGCAATCGGACGGTCATCATGGAGGCGAGCACGAAGACCAGCGAGTTGGCCCAGAACTCGAGCTGGTCCCACGAGTTGCGCAGGGCCTCCCAGGCCGTCGGCGTCATGCGCGTGGGCCCCTCGGTGCCGACCACCAGGGCGGCGGTGACCACGGCCACCACGCCGGAGACCTCGATGTACTCTTCACCCAGGATGAAGGCGAGATAGGCGATGGCGACCGAGACGCTGGTCGCCGCGGTCGGGGCGTCGCGCAGCCGGTCGAACAGCAGCCCGGCCACGCGACCGCAGAGATAGCCCAGCGCGAAGCCGCCGAGGAACGAGACGGCGAAGGTCTGTAGCGCATCCAGCGGCCCCAGGTCGCCGCCGCTGGTGGCGAGCTCGAGGAAGATGGCGAAGAGCACGATGGCGGCGGCGTCGTTGAACAGGCTTTCGCCCGAGATCAGCGTGGTGAGGCGTCGCGGCGCGCCGATGTCGCGGAAGACGCCGATGACGGCGGCCGGATCGGTGGAGGCGACGACGGCGCCGAGCAGCAGGCAGGCGACCAGCCCGATGTCGGTGAAGGGGGCCAGCGCCAGCC
This sequence comes from uncultured Alphaproteobacteria bacterium, assembly GCA_942492185.1. Taxonomy (GTDB): domain Bacteria; phylum Pseudomonadota; class Alphaproteobacteria; order Kiloniellales; family JACOMY01; genus CALOEA01. The sequence continues at coordinate 45,449 of CALOEA010000004.1, read as the reverse complement.
CGACGAAGGCGGCACAGAAGACGACCGCCACCACGGCCAGCAGCAAGACCGCGGCAATGTCGTCCTTCAGCAGCCGCAGGTCGACGCCGAGCCCGGCGGTGAAGAGCAGCGGCGGCAGGAAGATGAAGAGGAAGGCATCGGCCGACAGTCCGATCTGCGTCAGGCCGCCGACCATGTCCTCGGTGATGCCGATGCCGGGCGTGCTGCCCCAGACGAAGACCACCAGCCCGATCGCCATGCCGAGCGTTGCCAGTAGCATCGTCGAGGGCAGCGCCAGGCGTTCCGCCAGCGGCTGGAGCAGGCTGACCAGCAGCAGCAGGACGGCGACAGCCAAAAGTACCAGGACGATGTCGAGCATGGCAGCGATCCTGCCTCAAGCCGCTGCCGACTGGCGAGGGGCCTTTGCGACCGCTAGGCTGGAGCGATGACGAAAGACCTCAAAGCAAAGGCCGGCACCGCCGCGACCCGGCAGGAGAGCGACTCGCTCGGCGCGGTCGAGGTCCCGGCCGAGCGCTACTGGGGCGCCCAGACCGAGCGGTCCCGGCGCAACTTCGATATCGGCGGCGAAACCATGCCGCTGGAGATCGTGCGCGCCCTGGCGGTGGTGAAGCGGGCCGCGGCCCGCTGCAACCTGGCAATGGGCAATCTGGATAGGCGGCGCGCCCGGGCGATCGAGCGCGCCGCCAGGGCGGTGATCGCCGGCGAACACGACACCGACTTCCCGCTGGTCGTCTGGCAGACCGGGTCCGGTACCCAGACCAACATGAACGTGAACGAGGTGATCGCGGCACGCGCCAACGAGCTCTTGACCGGACAGCGTGGCGGCAAGGAGCCGGTGCACCCGAACGATCACGTGAACCGCAGCCAGTCGTCCAACGATTCCTTTCCCACCGCCATGCACATCGCCGCCGTCGAGGCGCTGGAGGGCCACAGTCTGCCGGCCCTGCGCGAGCTGCGAGCGGCGCTTGCCGCCCGGGCGCGTCGTTTCGCCCGGCTGGTGAAGGTCGGCCGTACGCATCTGATGGACGCGACGCCGCTGACAGTGGGGCAGGAGTTCTCCGGCTGGGCGGCGCAGCTCGGAATCGCCATTGCAGCGCTGGAGCACAGCCTGCCGGCCCTGCACCGTCTGGCGCAGGGCGGCACCGCTGTGGGAACCGGTCTCAACTCTCCGGCCGGCTTCGACCGGGCCTTTGCCGCCGAGGTGGCGGCCCTGACCGGTCGGCCGTTCCGTACGGCCGGCAACAAGTTCGCCGCCCTGGCCGGCCACGAGGCGATGGTCGCCGCCTCGGGCGCGCTGGAGACCGTGGCGGTAGCGCTGATGAAGCTGGGCAACGACGTGCGCCTGCTGGGCTCGGGGCCGCGCGCCGGATTGGGCGAGCTGGTGCTGCCGGCGAACGAGCCCGGCTCCTCGATCATGCCGGGCAAGGTCAACCCGACGCAGGCCGAGGCCCTGACCATGGTCGCGGCACAGGTGATGGGCAACCACGCTGCCCTCGTGGTGGCGGCAAGTCAGGGGCAGCTGCAGCTCAATGTCTTCAAGCCGATGATCGCGGCCAACCTGTTGCGCTCCGCGCGCCTGCTGGGTGACGCCGCGCGCTCCTTCCGGCTGCGGTGCATCGAGGGGCTGGAGGTCGATGAGAAGCGCTTGGCTGCCTATCTGGAGCGGTCGCTGATGCTGGCGACGGCGCTCAATCCGGCCATCGGTTACGACCGGGCCGCCACGGTAGCGAAGCTGGCCCACGCGGAAGACCTCAGCCTGAAGGAGGCGGCCTCGCGGCTCGGCTATCTCAGCGCGGCGGAGTTCGACCGCCTGCTCGATCCCAGCCGCATGCTGGCGCCCGCGCCGAAGACAAAAGCGGCCGGCGGGCGGAGCAAGGCCGGCAGCAAGCCTGCCCGGGCAGGCAAGTCAGGGCGCGGCGGCTGATGCGGCAGCGCGATGGAGCGACGGCTGCGGGGAGCCAGGGCCGGCCAGCGCCGGCCGCTGGCATCGCGAAGCGGTCGGTGACCTTGGCGCGCCACCGTACCAGCCTCTCGCTGGAGCCGGTCTTCTGGGAACTGCTGCAGCAGGAGGCGCAGCGGCAGGCACTGCCGCTGGCCCAGCTGGTGGCGGCGATCGACCGCGCCCGGACCGCGGAGGGCGCCGCCGTCAACCTCTCCAGCGCCGTGCGGGTCTATCTGGTGGAGCGGCTGCGAGCACAGGTGGCCGACGCTGCCGCCCCGGCGAGCTGACGCCCCGCCGACGCCACCGCCGGCCGGCTGGAGGCTGGACCCCTAGTTCGGCAAGACCTCGTCGAGGATCGCCGGCAGCACCGGCTTGATCGTGCCGCTCTCGCCGCCCGTCGCGTCCGGGCTCGCCGCTGGAACTGCGGCCTCGGCTGCCGCTTCCGCCGCGGCCGCAGGCTCGTCCGTCGGGGTCGCTTCGCTGGCTGCCGGTTCGTCGGCGGCCTCGGCTGCGGCCTCGCCGGTGCTCTCGACCGCTTCCGCGGCCGCCTCAGCCGCAGATTCCGCGACGGCGTCGGCCGGCTCGTCGTCACCCTGCGACTGCTCCTCGGCAGCCGGTGCGGTTGCCTCCGGAGCGGCTTCCTCCGCCGTCGTTCCCTCAGGTGCCACGGCTGCAGGGCTTTCGGCCTCTGGCGCCGCATCGTCGGAGGGAGCGGTTTCGGCGGGCACAGCATCGGGCGCCGCCGCGTCGGGTGCCGGTTCTGCCGGGGCAACCTCCTCGGCGGCGGGCTCCGTCGGGGCAGCCCCTTCCGTACCGGCCTCCGGCGCGGCTTCCGCCGGCGCGGTCTCGTCCGGGGTCGTCTCGGCATCGGTCGCCGCATCCGCCGGTGCCGTTGCGTCCGGAGCGGCCGCTTCAGGGCTTGCCTCTTCGGCGGTGGCCTCCTCGGGCGCGGTCTCCTCGGTGGTCACATCCTCGGTGGTCCCACCCTCGGGGGTCGCCTCCTCGGGGGTCGCCTCCTCAGGGGTTGCCTCCTCCGAGGTGGCCTCCTCGGGCGCGGCCTCCTCCTTGTCGCCAGTGAGGCCGTCGACGATTTCGCCGAGGCCGGGGATGGCGCCATCGCCCTCGGTGCCGGGGATCAGCTCCTGCACGCCCTCTGGCAGGATGCCCTCGAGCGGGTCCGGCGATTCCGCGTCGGGAAGGTCCTGCGGCGCATCGCCCGACAGCAGCAGGCCGGTGCGGACGATCTCCGCGGGGTCGTCCAGCAGCCCGGTGCGCTTCTCCTGGTAGTAGGGCTGGTCCGGCTTGTCGTTCAGGAAGATCGAGAGAACGACGTCGCCGGTGAAGGGCAGCAGGTCTGCCGTCCCCTCGGCCTTGGCGGTGATGCCGCGTCCGTTGACCTGCACCTGGCGCAGGGTGGCCACGCCGCCGTCCAGGTCGATCTTGGCGACGAAGGGCGAGTCGTGATCGGCGATGGCCTTGATCAGCAGGGCCGCGCCGTCCGTGACGTTGGCTATGGTGCCGAGGCCCTTCGCCTGATCGCCGAGCAGTCCCTGCAGGACCTTTCCACCGATTGCCAGGCCTTCGCCGCCGAGAACGCCGACCCCGCCGGTCTTGAGATTGAAGACGCCTTCCGCCTCGATCACCCCGTCGACGGCATCGACCAGGGCAGCCACCGAGGCCCCCTGACTGGTGAGATGGCCGATGGCGGAAGCCTGCCCGCTCGGCTCGCCGACCGGAAACATGCCGGCGAAGAAGGGGCCGAGCTGCAGCTTCGATAGCGAGAACTCGGCATCGAGCTGCGGCGTTTCGCGGGCGTCCACCGTGCCGTTGGCCTTCAGGGTGCCGCCGTTCAGCTGACCCTCGAGGCTGTTCAGCGTCAGCAGGCCGTCTTTCAGGACCAGGTCCAGCGTAGCGTTCTCGATGCGAGTATCGCCCTCGACCAGGGCCGCGGCCTTGATCTTCGCCGTGGCATCGAAGTCGCGCAGGCCCTCGAGACCGAGCGATTCGCTCGACCAACGCTCGCCGCTGCCGCCGCCGCCGCCGCCACCACCGCTGTCGCCCCCGGCAAAGGCGGCGAGATCGATGACGCCGGTGGTCGCATCGATCGTCACCGCGGGCCGGCCGGCGAGCGCGGCCTGCAGCGTCGCCTGTTCGAAGGCGATCGGGCCGACCTGGCCCTGCAGGCCGCTGACCGCGACGCTGTCGCTGCCGAGCGTCACCTCGGCGCTGGCGTTGATGCCGCCAAAGCCGCTCGGCAAGGTGCCGCCCTGTCCAATGTTGGCGAGCAGTGCCGGCAGATCCGGATGGATGGCGCCCACGGTCAGCGCCATCGGCTGGTCGCCCTCCGCGCGATAGGTGCCGGCGGCGGTGAACTCGCCGCCCTGGGCATTGAGGCTGGCGTTGAAGGCCATCGCCGCGGGCGTGCCCTTCAGGTTGGCCGCGAGGCCGAACGGCCCCAGCGGCTCCAGCGTGCCGGCGGGGAGGCCGGCCAGCGCTCCCAACCGCTCCGGATCGCTGGCCGAAATGCCGAGCGTGCCGTCGAGCGTTGGGCCGTCGGCCTTGACGGTACCGCTGTAGTTGACGCTGCCGCCGGCCACCGTGCCCAGGCGCGCCTGCTTCAGGGTGAGCAGGCCGCCCTCCAGGGTGCCCTCGACGCGGATGTCGCCGACCTGGGTCTCCTGGTAGGTCAGGCTGCCGATCCTGAGATCGATGTTGGCGTCGAACGCGTTGAGCAGGGCCAGCGGATCGCCGGGGCCGCCGGCGTCCCCGCTGCCGTCGCCGCCCGCGCCGGCGCTGGCCGGCGGCATGTAGGCGTCGAGGTTCAGGCGGTCGACGGTAAGACCGATGCCGAGGCCCGGACGGCTGCCGAGGCTCGCCACCAGGCCGCCGCTGACCGAGGTGGAGTCGAGGTTCACGGCGAGCGAATCGAGCGTCACCTGGTTCGCGTTGGCGGTGACGGCGCTCTTGAAGTCGAGCCGGCCCAGGCGGTCGGCCGGGACCGCGGAGACGTCCACGGCGAGCCAGGACAGCAGGTCGCGCAGCTGGTCGGAGACCAGCGAGACCTGGCCGTCGAAGGTGGGGGCGCCGTCTTCCAGCGCCACCTTGCCGGACAGTCCGAAGGTCGAGGGTCCCGGCAACTGCATCGCGATGTCGTGCAGCGTCACAACGTCATTGGCGATGTCGGCGGCCAAGACCACGTCCTGGATCGCCTGGCCACGATAGGTCAGCGCGCCGACGGAGAGCTCCAGCGTGCCGGCCAGGCCGGGCGGCAGCAGGGTGGCGGGCTCGGCCCCCTCCCCGGTGGCCGCTTCCTTGTCCTGGGCAACCGGCGCGGCCTCGCTTGGCGCGACCGCCTGCTCGACCAGCGCGTCGAGATCGAGCTGCGGGAAGGCCAGCTTGGCCTCGATCGAAGGCTGCTCGCCCAGCAGATAGGCAATCCGCCCGCTGCCGCGATTGGGGCCAAGCGACAGGGTCAGCTGGTCGGCAATGATCGCGGTCTCGTCCAGCGTGACCTGCGTCGCCAGCTCGAAATCCTGCCCGAGCAGCGGCGGCATGCCCTCGCTGCCGCTAAGCTGCCGCAGCGCGGCCGCCAGGTTGCTGCCCTTGGCGCCGATCTGGGCGGCCAGGCCGCCCTCGGCGGTCGCCTTGCCGTCGACCGTGAGCTGGGCGCCGCTGTCGGGCAGGCCCATCGTCAGCTTGAAGGGGGGGGCGCCGGTGCCCGCGAGGGCGCCGACCTCGGCCGAGAAGGTGGTCGGCAGGCCGCGTACCTGAGCCGTTCCCACCAGGGAGAAGGGGCCGCTGAGAGAGCCGGCGGAGATGCCGGCGTCGAGGTCCTCGATGCGCTCCTCCTGGCCGCTGGCCAGGTCGCGGTAGATGACGACGCCGTCCTCGACCGTCAGCTTGTCCAGGCTGATCGCCGGGCCGCCGCCGCCGGCGCCGCCGTCGCTGCCGCCGGTCGCGGCGGGCGGCGTCATCTCCAGGTTGGAGCTGCCGTCGGCCAGGGTCTCCAGCAGGATGACGGGCTTGCGCAGGACGATGCTCTCGACCTGGATGTCGCCGGAGATCAGCGGAAAGAGCGCGACCTCGACGGCGATCTCCTCGAGGCTGACCATCGGCTCCGCCGACCCGCCCTCGGCGTTGGCGAAGGCAATCCCGCTGGCACTGAAGGAGGGACTGGGCAGCACGGAGAGCGAAAGGTCGCCGGTGATGGTGATCTTCCGGCCGGTCGCCTTTTCGACCTCGGTCGCGATGTCCTGCTTGTAGCCGTTCCAGTCGATCAGCGCGGGGACTACGAAAGCGGCGAGGACGACAAGCGCGAGCACGGCGACGACGCCGATCAGGACCTTCTTCATCTCAACTCCAACTCCTTTTGTGCCAGTCCGTACAACGGCGCCCGGACGGCATCGTTCCGCCAGACCGCGCCGTGGCCGCACCGGAGGGCGCGCTTGGCCGGTTGCGGCGTTCCCATCTTGGAGTAAGCTAGTGACAAGTCGAACGGCGGGCAAACCCAGGCGCCACAGGAATGCAGGCAGCGGGCTCATGGGCGAGGTGATCGATCTTCAGGCAAGGCGTCGGGCCAGGGACGAGGCCCGCAAGCGCCGTGTCCATGCGCTTTGCCGGGCGGAACAGCGCAAGCCGCACGCCGAGGCGGCGGAAGACAAGGACCACCGGCCATCGCTCGACACTCCGTCAGACCGCCCCGAGGGGCCGCAGCCGCCACAGTCGCCGGTCGGGCCTGGGCGCGGCGGCACTGGCGCCGGCTAGTGTCCGGCGCGGTCGAGTCCTTGTGATTCCCTTTATTGAAACGGCGGTCTTCCCCGCCGACTATCGCGCCGCGATCGACGCCGGCCAGCTGGCGGCGGCGGCCGACCTGCCGGCGGCCAGCCCGGAGGCCTATCTGGCGCGCGGGCTGGTGCGGCTGACCCTGGGCCGCGAGGCCGACGCGCGATCCGACTTCACCGCCGGCGGCACGGCGGCCTGCAGACTGGAGCTCGGCTTCCTCGACCAGCGCCGCCGCGTCGACGCCAAGGCGATCCTGGCCCTGGCCGACGAGGCCGCGGCCGGCGAGAGCGGCGACAGCCTGCTGCGGGCGCGGGCGAACCATCTGGCGGGCCTGGCGGAAAGCCAGCAGCGCCGGTTGCAGCCGGCGACCGACCGCCTGCTGCAGGCGGCCGAAATCTACGAGCGGCTGGGCGCGCGCGGCGGCGCGGCTCAGGTCAACGATACACTGGGCATGATCCTGGCCTCGCGGGGGCGCGCCGACCTGGCCGCGCTGCACTATTCGCTCTCGCTGTCGGACAAGGCGCTGCTGGGCGACCGCGAGGGACTGGCGATCACGCTGGGCAATCTGGGCCGGCTGGCGCTGCAGGTGGGCCGCTTCCGGGACGCCATCGCCTTCTTCGAACGCGACACCGAGATCCTGCAGGAATTGAAGAACGCCAGGGCCGAGGCGCGGCTGCAGAACGACATGGGCCGCGCTTGGCGGGGTCTGGAGGAGACCGGTCCCGCCCTGAGCGCGCTGGAACGCTCGCTCGACCTGGCGGCCGCCGGCGGCTATTGGGACATCTGGATCATGTCGCAGGCGGAAATCGCGCAGATCCGGATGGCGGGGCGAGACCTGGTCGGCGCCGCCGCCGCGGTTGCGCGGGCCAAGGAGAAACTGCCGCCGGAGGGCTTCACGCTGGAGCGCGCCGCGCTCGGTTCCGCAGAGGGCGAACTACGGGCGCTCGAGGGCGACCGCGACGGGTTGACGCAGATGGAGGCCGCCATCGAATCCTTCGCCCGTGCGCGGCTGCCCGACCTCGAGGTCGCCAGCCGGCTTGAACTCGCGGAGACCTATGTCGCGCTGAAACTGGAGCGCAGCGCCGAGGCCTGCCTCTATGAGGCGCTCAAACTGGCGCGCGGCGAGGGGCTGCTCCGCTACGTGCGGCCGATCACGGAGGCGCTGGCCGGGCTCGATGTGACGCAGAGCGTCATCGAAGAGGCGCCGCGGCCGATCGCGGAGCGCGTGGCGGAGGCCGGCAGCGGCTATGTCATCCGCCGCCGCCTCGGTGCCGGTGGCTTCGGCACGGTCTTCCAGGCCTTCGATCTGGAACATGGGCGCGACGTGGCGCTGAAGCGCATTCATGTCGGATCGCTCTACGACCCGGCCGAACGCGACCGCCTGGTCTCCTCGGCCAAGGCAGAGCTGGAGGCGGCGGCGACGATCCGCCACCCCGGCATCGTGCGCGTCTATGCCGTCGGCCTGGAGCCGAACGGCGATTTCTACGTGGCCCAGGAGTTCATCAAGGGCGAGGGGCTCGATGCGGTGATGGACCGCAGCCGTGCCAGCGGCACACCGCAGCCGGGCGAGGTCGTGCCCTATCTGCAGCGCATCGCGCAGGCCCTGGCGGCGCTGCATGGCGCCGGCGTGGTGCATCGCGACCTGAAGCCGGCGAACGTCATCGTCCGCGGCGGCTGGCAGCCGATCCTGGTCGATTTCGGCATCGCTCACGTCCCCGGCCGCGCCGAGGTGGCCGAGCAGAATCTCGGCACGCTGCAGTACACCGCGCCGGAGCAGGCCGCCGGCGAGCCGGCAGATGCCAAGGCCGACCTCTACGCCCTGGGGGTCATCGCCTACGAGTGGTTCGCCGGGCGCCGGCCGCTGGAGATTCCAGAGGAGGTGGAGCAGGCCATCCGCGTCCTGCGCAAGCAGGACCCCGAGCCGCTCGGGCGCGTGCGCCCCGATCTGCCGCGCGAGCTGACCGCCCTGATCGACCAGATGCTTGAGAAGAAGCCACGCCGCCGCCCCGATTCGGCCGCAGCGGTGGCCGAGCGTCTGGCGGCCTTCGCCGGCTGACCGCTCGCGCCGAGCGTCCGAACCATCGACCCGGGAAAAGCGTCATGACCTGCGCCGCCTACACCGACAGCAGACTGGCCGCCCTCTACGACGCGCTCAATCCGCCGGAAGCCGACACGGCCTTCTATCTGGATCTCGCCGGAACCTCGCCGAAGCGGGTGCTGGACGTCGGCTGCGGCACCGGCCGGCTGGCCAGCGAGCTCGCCGGGCGCGGCCACCGGGTGATCGGCGCCGATCCCTCGCCGGCGATGCTGGCGATCGCCCGCAGCCGGCCGGGTGGCGGGCGGGTGACCTGGATCGAAAGCGGTGCCGCCGGCCTGCGGCTGCCGGAGCCGGTCGACCTCGCAGTGATGACCGGCCATGTCTTCCAGGTCTTCCTCGAGGACAGCGCCGTGGCGGCAGCGCTCACGGCGCTGCGCGCCCTGCTGGCGCCGGGCGGGCGGCTGGCCTTCGAGACCCGCAACCCGCCGGCCCGAGGCTGGGAGAGCTGGCGACCGGATGCCACCCGCGAGATCCTGGAGGTCGAGGGGCAGGGCCCGGTCGCCGTCCACTACGACGTGACGGCGGTCGAGGGGGAACTGGTGAGCTACGAGACCCAGTTCGACTTCGGTCCGGGCGACCGCGTGGTGGCGCCCAGCCGCCTGCGCTTCATGCCGCAGGACACGCTGGCCCGGCAGCTCGCCGAGGCCGGCTTCGAGTCGCTTCTCTGGTATGGCGACTGGGACCGCTCGCCGCTGACCGCGCGGAGCCCCGAGATCATCGTCGTGGCGCGCTGAGCGGCCGGGCCGTCAGGCGACGAATTCCGCCTCGTGGTAGCCCTGGTAGTAGAGCAGGGTGGTCAGGTCGCCATGGTCGACGCGGTAGCGCGCGGCTTCGCGCAGTGCCGGCTTTCCATGATAGGCGACGCCGAGGCCGGCCGCCTCGATCATCGCCAGATCGTTGGCGCCGTCGCCGACGGCGCAGCAGTCCGCCAGCTTCAGCTCCTGTTCCTTCGCCAGGTCGCGCAGCGTTTCCAACTTGGCCTGGCGGCCGAGGATCGGCTCCTGCACCTGGCCGGTCAGGCAGCCGTCGAGATGCAGTAGGACGTTGGCCTGCTGGCGGTGGAAGCCGCAGAGCTCGGCGACTGTCTCGGTGGCGAAGGTGAAGCCGCCGGAAACCAGGCAGGTGAAGGCGCCGTGAGCGCGCATCGTGCGGACCAGCGTCTTGGCGCCCGGCGTGAAGTCCAGACTGCCGACCACGTCGCTCAGCACCTCCACCGAGAGGCCGGCCAGCTTGGCCACGCGCTGGCGCAGGCTTTCCTCGAAGGGAAGCTCGCCGCGCATGGTCTTCAGCGTGATGGTCGCGATCTCTTCCTTGATCCCGGCGAAACCGGCCAGCTCGTCAAGCGTCTCGGCGGTGACGATGGTGGAGTCCATGTCGGCGACCAGCAGCCGCTTCTCGCGGCCTTCGGTCTCCTGCGCCGCCAGGTCGATGGGGCTTTCGCCGAGGGCCTCGCGCACGGCCGCCTCGGCGGCGGGCGGCCGCAGACCGTGGAATTCGATGTCGCAGGCCAGCGACGGGGCGAGCCATTCGCTGGATCCGGTCTCGCCGCCGGCGGCGGCGATGGCGCCGCGCGCCGCTTCGACCGTCGGGCCGGACAGCATCCTTGTGGCCGGCTCGCCGACGAGGGTAAGGACGTAGCGCATGACCCGCTTTGTGCAGTGCCGCCGCCCGGGAGACAAGTAGAGATGTCGCGCAACCTGCGGCCCGACGACGAACCGCCGCCGGTCTTGGCGGTCACCGGGCCGACGGCCAGCGGGAAGTCCGCTCTGGCGCTGGCTTTGGCGGAGCGGCTGGGCGGCTGGGTGATCAATGCCGACGCGCTGCAGGTCTATCGCGACCTGCGCATTCTGAGCGCCCGCCCGACCCCGGCGGAGGAGGCGCGCGTGCCGCATCGCCTCTATGGCTGCCTGGACGGCGCCGAGCGCTGCTCGGCGGGGCGCTGGCTCGCGCTGGCGCGGGCTGCCATCGCCGAAGCGCGGGCAGCCGGCGCCCGGCCGATCGTATGTGGCGGCACCGGGCTCTACCTGAAGGCGCTGGAGGAGGGACTGGCGGCGGTCCCGCCGGTCCCCGCCGCCATCGAGGCCGAAGAGCGCGCGCGTTTCGCCGCCGAAGGCGGCGCGGCGCGGCTGGCGGCCCTGGCCGGCCGCGATCCGGCGACCGCCGCCGGCCTGCGGCCCAGCGACCGGCAGCGGATCGTGCGCGCCTGGGCGGTGCTGCGGGCCAGCGGCCGGCCGCTGGCCGCGTGGCGGGCCGGCTGCCGCCGCCGATGGCCAGCCGCTCGACTGGGTCGTGCTGCTGCCGCCGCGCGAGGTGTTGCGCCAGGCCGTGGCGGAGCGCTGGGAGGCGATGATGGCGGCTGGCGCGCCGGCCGAAGTCCAGGCACTGCTGGCGCGGGGCCTCGACCCCAACCTGCCGGTGATGAAGGCCGTGGGCGTGCGCCAGTTGGCCGCCGTGCTGGCGGGCGAGCGCCCGGCGGCGGCGGCCGGGCAGGACGCCGTCACCGCCACCCGGCAGTACCTGAAACGGCAGACGAGCTGGTTGCGGACCCAGGTCCTGGCGAGCCATGCGTCTGCTGTATGGCTGGATGCGAAATTTTCTGATCTAAACATCGAGAATGTAGTTCGGAAAGTGCTCCGAAAGGCTTGACGTGGTAATTTTCTATGTTAGTTTGCGCGCCCCCGTGGCCTTCCATTAGGCTCGCGGGCTTTGCCGCTTGCCGGCGCGGGCCGTCTGGCGGCTGGCCGCGCAGGGCACGCGGCTGATGGACTGGCACAGGACCGAAGGACGAGACCATGACGGACGAGCAGATGACCGGCGCGCAATTGTTGATCCGTGCCCTGGTCGACCAGGGGATCGACACGATCTTCGGCTACCCCGGCGGTGCCGTCCTGCCGATCTACGATGCCCTGTTCCAGCAGAACCGGCTGCGGCACATCCTGGTGCGCCACGAGCAGGCCGCGGTCCATGCCGCCGAGGGCTATGCCCGCTCCACCGGCCGCATCGGCGCCGTTCTGGTCACCTCGGGCCCCGGCGCCACCAACGCCGTCACCGGCCTGACCGATGCGCTGATGGATTCCATCCCGGTGATCTGCCTGACCGGCCAGGTTCCGACCCACATGATCGGCAACGACGCCTTCCAGGAGGCCGACACCACCGGCATCACCCGGCCCTGCACCAAGCACAACTACCTGGTCAAGTCGGTGGACGACCTGGCGCGCACCGTGCATCAGGCGGTCTACGTGGCGACCCACGGCCGCCCCGGCCCGGTGGTGGTCGACCTGCCGAAGGACGTGCTGCAGACCAAGGGCCGCTACCAGGCGCCGGAGGACTGCGTGCACCGCAGCTACCGGCCGCAGACCAGCGCCGACCCCAAGTCCATCGCCGAGGCGGTGGAATTGCTGGCCAAGGCCAAGCGCCCGATCATCTATGCCGGCGGCGGCGTGATCAATGCGGGCCCCGAGGCGTCGGCGCTGCTGCGCCAGCTTCGTGCGCAAGACCGGCGTGCCGATCACCAACACGCTGATGGGCCTGGGCGCCTTTCCCGGCGAGCGAGCCGGAGTTCCTCGGCATGCTGGGCATGCACGGAACCTACGAAGCCAATCTGGCGATGTACAACTGCGACGTCATGCTGAACGTCGGCGCGCGCTTCGACGACCGCGTGACCGGGCGGCTGAACGAGTTCTCGCCCAACTCCAAGAAGATCCACATCGACATCGACGCCTCCTCGATCAACAAGAACGTCATGGTCGACCTGCCGATCATCGCCGACGCCGGCGAGGCGCTGGGCGCCATCCTCAAGCTGTGGAAGGCGGAGAAGCGCAAGCTGGACCAGAAGGCGCTGAAGGCCTGGTGGGCCCAGATCGAGGAGTGGCGGGCGCGCAATTGCCTGCGCTTCCGTCAGGAGGGCAAGATCATCAAGCCGCAGCACGCGATCAAGCGGCTCTATGAGCTGACCAAGGACCGCGATACCTACATCACCACCGAGGTCGGCCAGCACCAGATGTGGGCCGCGCAGTTCCTCAAGTTCGAGCAGCCGAACCGCTGGATGACCTCCGGCGGCCTGGGCACCATGGGCTACGGCCTGCCGGCCGCCATGGGTGTGCAGGTGGCCCACCCGGAGAGCCTGGTGATCGACGTCGCCGGCGAGGCCTCGATCCTGATGAACATCCAGGAGCTCTCGACCGCTCGCGCAGTACCGCCTGCCGGTGAAGGTCTTCATCGTCAACAACCAGTGGATGGGCATGGTGCGCCAGTGGCAGGAGCTGCTGCACGGCGGGCGCTATTCCGAGAGCTACACGGAATCGCTGCCCGACTTCGTGAAGCTGGCGGAGGCCTTCGGCGCACACGGCATCCAGTGCTCCGACCCCGACGAGCTCGACGACAAGATCATGGAGATGATCGACACGCCGAAGCCGGTGATTTTCGACTGCCTGGTGGACCAGAAGGAAAACTGCTTCCCGATGATCCCCTCCGGGGCGGCCCACTACGAGATGCTGCTGGGCCCGGAGGACGAGGCCGGGCACCAGGTCTCGGAGGACGGCATGGTCCTCGTCTGAGCGGCGCCGGGGCCGGGTCGCGCCGGCGCGGTCGCCCCCTACCGACCACCACCCTTTCAACCGGGCGCCCGCCGCCCGCCGCACCCCCTCGCGGGGAGCGGTCGCAGACCTAGAGTTCGAGCCAATGGCCAAGCAAGCCGAGACCATCGACAAGCGCATCTTCGCCGTGCTGACGGACAACGAGCCCGGCGTCATGGCGCGAGTCGTCGGCCTGTTCGCCGGCCGCGGCTACAACATCGAGAGCCTGACGGTCACCGAGGTCGATCCGGCGCAGCACCTCTCGCGCTTCACCATCGTCTCCAGCGGCACCCCCCAGGTCCTCGACCAGATTCACGCCCAGCTCGACCGGCTGGTGCCGGTGCACCGCGTCTCCGACCTGACGCGGGAGACCGGCGGCAACCTGGTGGAGCGCGAGACGGCGCTGGTGAAGGTGGTCGGCGGCGGCGACAAGCGGGTCGAGGCGCTGCGCATCGCCGACATCTTCAAGGCCGACCCGGTCGACGCCGGCCTCGACTACTTCGTGTTCCAGATGACCCACCGGCCCGACAAGCTCGACCGCTTCATCGAGCTGATGAAGCCGCTCGGCCTGGTCGACGTCAGCCGCAGCGGCGTGGTGGCGATCTCGCGCGGGCCGAAGGGAATGTGAGGGACAGCGGCCTTGCAGGGGTTGCAAGCGGCTGCGCCGCAATGCGCCTTGCTCCTGCGGCACCTGGGCCCTAGAACGACGCCGAATTTGCGGGAAAGGCCCGCGGAGGGCCGAGAGTGCCCGCGACAAGGAGGATTGAGGGGATGCGCGTTTACTACGATCGCGACGCCGACGTGAACCTGATCAAGGGCAAGAAGGTCGTCATCGTCGGCTACGGCAGCCAGGGCCATGCCCATGCCATGAACCTGCGCGACAGCGGCGTGAAGGACGTCGTGATCGCCCTGCGCGAGGGCTCGCCCTCGGCGAAGAAGGCCGAAGGCGCCGGCTTCAAGGTCATGACCCCGGCCGAGGCGGCCAAGTGGGCCGACGTCGTCATGATGCTGACGCCCGACGAACTGCAGGCCCAGATCTACCGCGGCGACCTGGAGCCGAACATGAAGGAGGGGGCCGGCCTCTGCTTCGCGCACGGCCTCAACATCCACTTCAACCTGATCGAGCCGCGCGCCGACCTCGACGTCTTCATGATCGCGCCGAAGGGCCCGGGCCACACCGTGCGCTCCGAGTACCTGCGCGGCGGCGGCGTGCCCTGCCTGATCGCGGTGCAGCAGAATGCCAGCGGCAACGCGCAGGAGATCGGGCTGTCCTATGCGTCCGCCATCGGCGGCGGCCGCGCCGGCGTGATCGAGACCTCGTTCCGCGAGGAGTGCGAGACCGACCTCTTCGGCGAACAGGTGGTCCTCTGCGGCGGCCTCTGCGCGCTGATCGAGGCTGGCTACGAGACCCTCGTCGAGGCCGGCTATGCGCCGGAAATGGCCTACTTCGAGTGCCTGCACGAGGTGAAGCTGATCGTCGACCTGATCTACGAGGGCGGCCTCGCCAACATGCGCTACTCGATCTCCAACACGGCCGAGTTCGGCGACTACACCCGCGGACCGCGGATCATCACCGACGGCGTGAAGCAGGAGATGAAGCGGGTTCTCGAAGACATCCAGTCCGGCCGCTTCGCCCGCGACTGGGTGCAGGAGTGCCAGGCCGGCCAGCCGAGCTTCAAGGCGATGCGCCGCCGCTCGGCCGAGCACCCGATCGAAGAGGTCGGGACCAAGCTGCGCGCCATGATGCCCTGGATCGCCAAGAACAAGCTGGTCGACAAGACGAAGAACTAGCCTTCGAGACCGGATCGCCGGAGCGGGGGGCCGCGGTCGCAGGACCGCGGCCCCTTTGTTTTGGCCGCCCTTTCGCCACAAAGACGGCCAACGATGGCGGCTTCGCGACGTCCGCCAAGGGGGGAAGCCCGTGCGCCGCCATGCTTTGATTCTCTCCGCCTGCGTCCTGCTGGCCACGCCGGCCCTGGCCGAGCCATCCGGGCTCGGCGCGCCGCAGCCGCTCTCGCCGACTCTGACCCCGGGCAAGCAGCCGCCGGCAAGTCCGCTCGAGGTGCAGCCGCTGCCGCCCCTGCCGGCGCCGGCCGCCACGGAGCGGCCTGGCGATTCGCTCACCGTCACCCTGGAGAACGATCGCCTCGCGGGGGACCGCGACAAGAACTACACCCACGGCACGCGCCTGGCCTGGACCAGCGAGGCGATCGAGGCGCCGGGCTGGCTCGGCCAGCTCGCCGCGGCGCTGCCGCTGCTGGGCAAGCCCGAGGCCGTACGCCTGCTGCTTGAGGTCGGGCAGTCGATGTTCACGCCGGAGACGCTTTCGGCCGCCACGCCGCTGCCGGGTGAGCGGCCCTACGTCGGCTGGCTCTACCTCGGCATCTCGGCGCTGGTGGAGAGCGAGGACAGCCTGGACCGAGTCGGTCTGCTGCTGGGCGCCCTGGGACCGGCGGCGCTGGCCGGCCCGACGCAGGAGACGGTGCACGGTCTCTTCGGCATGGAAGAGCCGCGGGGCTGGAGCAGCCAGCCGGAGTCGCGGGCCGGTTTCGTCCTGCTGCTGGATCGCTTCTGGAAGCTGGTGCGCGCCACCCCCGAGGCGGCGATCCAGTTCGAGATGCTGCCGCATGCCGGGCTGGCGGCCGGCAATGTCTTTTCCCACGCCAGCGCCGGCGTGCTCTTCCGCATCGGCAGCGACCTTGCCGCCGAGGCGCTGCCCGCCGCCATCTCGCCCGGCCTCGCTCCGGCGGCCGCCGCCAAGGCCGGCGATGGCGGCTTCCGCTGGGCGCTCTTCGTCGACCTGGCCGGGCGCGCGGTGGCCAACAATGTCACCGTCGAGGGCCTGGACGGCGAGGGACCGGATGCCAACTTGCTGGTCGGCGACGTTACCGCCGGCCTGACGCTCTCCTGGGGCGGCGTCTCGCTGACCTATGCCCGCACGCTGCGGACGGCCGAGGCCGAGGGGCAGTCCGGCGACGACTTCGGCGGGCTCTCGGTCAGCCTGGATTTCTAGAGCGGCCGCCGCTCACGGCAGGACGAAACGGCTGATCAGGAAGATCAGGCAGCCGACCAGGGCGCCCACCAGGGTGCCGTTGATGCGGATGTACTGCAGATCGCGGCCGACGGCGAGTTCGATGCGCTCGACCACCGTGCCGGCGTCCCAGCCCTTGACGACCTCGGCGATGAAGCCGCCGATCTCGGCCCGCCACGGCAGCAGGACCCGCAGGGTGACGGCCTCGATTCGCTGCTCGATTCGCCGCTGCATCGCCGGGTCGGCCTGCAGCGCCCGCCCTAGCGAGCCCAGGGACTGCGCGAGGGCGCCTTGCACCAGGGAGTCGGGCAGCGCGAGATCGCTCTCCAGATGGTCGCGCAGGCCGCGCCAGAGGCGGTCGAGATAGGCGGCCGTCTCGGGTTCCGCCAGCAGCCTGCGGAGGGCGCGTTCGACCTGCCGGCGGCGCGCCGGGTCCTGCCGCAGCGACTCGATGTAGTCGGCGATCGATGCGTCGAACCGCTGGCGCAGCGGATGGTCGCGCTGCAGCAGGTCGCCCAGCAGCTCGACGATGCCGCGCAGCAGGGCCTCGGCGATCCGCCGGTCGACCCGGCGCGGGATCCACCAGCGGCTCTTCTCCTCGACCAGCCGGAAGGCCTCCTCCTGGTTCAGCTGCAGCCAGTCGCGCGCCGCCAGCAGCAGGCGGTCGAGCAGCAGGTGATGGCGGTCGCTGCGGTAGAGGGCGTCCAGGACCCGGCCACCCAGGGCCGCGAGGTCGAGGCTCGCGATCTGGCGCTGCAGCGCCTGGCCGAGGAACTGCCGCAGCTCGCGATCGCCGGCGCTGCGCATCAGATAGGGCAGCAGCTGGCCGAGCTGCGCCGCCAGGGCGCGGGCCTTGCGCTCGTCACCGAGGGCCTGGGCGAGGCGCCGCGCCGGTGCGAGCGAGCGCAGCTTGGCGGTCACCAGGTCCGGTTCAAGGAAATGGCGCTCCACGAAGCGCCCCAGGCCGGCGCCGATGCGGTCCTTGTTGGCGGGGATGACGGCGGTGTGGGGGATCGGCAGGCCCAGCGGGCGGCGGAAGAGCGCGGTGACGGCGAACCAGTCGGCCAGTCCGCCCACCAGGGCGGCTTCGGCGCCGGCGCGCAGCAGCTCGCTCCAGAAGCTCGGCGGCAGGAGCAGGCGCGCCACCAGGAAGAGGCCGGCCGCCGCCAGCAGCATGGCGGTGGCGAACCAGCGATGCCGGCGAAGGGCCAGGCTTTGTCGCTCGACGGTCTCGCTCATGCTCTCTCCTTGTGCGCTTGCTCGTCTATCGAGATGGGGGTAGCAGCCGGGGAGCACACCCGCGTGCGGTGAATCGCTCGCCTTTTCGGCTTACTATCGCCGCAGAAAAGCTGCGGCATTACGGCAACAGTCAAGTCCTGCCTTGAAAAGCGTCGGCTCACTGCGGTAATCCATGAGGACCCGTTGCGAGGGGGGGCCGCTGTCGGCTTCGGGTCGGGTGCCAAATCCCTAAAAGGAAAAGAAAACTCTATGTTCTCCCGCCTGATGGGCATGCTCTCCGCCGATATGGCGATCGATCTGGGGACTGCCAACACGCTGGTCTACGTCAAGGGCCGTGGAATCGTGCTGAACGAGCCCTCGGTCGTGGCCATCGCCGAGATCAAGGGCAAGAAGCAGGTCCTCGCCGTCGGCGACGAAGCCAAGATGATGCTGGGCCGCACGCCGGGCAACATCCAGGCCATCCGCCCCCTGCGCGACGGCGTCATCGCCGACTTCGAGGTGGCGGAGGAGATGATCAAGCATTTCATCCGCAAGGTGCACAACCGCCGTTCCTTCGCCAGTCCCCAGGTCATCGTCTGCGTGCCCTCCGGCTCCACCGCCGTCGAGCGCCGCGCCATCCAGGAGTCGGCCGAGAGCGCCGGCGCCCGGCGCGTCTTCCTGATCGAGGAGCCGATGGCGGCGGCGATCGGCGCCGGCCTGCCGGTGACCGAGCCGACCGGCTCGATGGTGGTCGATATCGGCGGCGGCACCACCGAGGTCGCCGTGCTGTCGCTGGGCGGCATCGTCTATTCGCGCTCGGTGCGCGTCGGCGGCGACAAGATGGACGAGGCGATCATCGCCTACATCCGCCGCAACCATAACCTGCTGGTCGGCGAGGGCTCGGCCGAGCGGATCAAGAAGGAAATCGGGTCCGCCTGCCCGCCGGAGGAAGGCGACGGCGCTCCACCATGGAGATCAAGGGCCGCGATCTGATGAACGGCGTGCCGAAGGAACTGGTGATCTCCGAACGCCAGATCGCCGAGAGCCTGGCCGAGCCGGTCGGCGCCATCGTCGAGGCGGTCAAGGTCGCGCTGGAGCACACGGCCCCGGAACTGGCCGCCGACATCGTCGACAAGGGCATCGTGCTGACCGGCGGCGGCGCGCTGCTCGGCAATCTCGACTACGTGCTGCGGCACGCCACCGGCCTGCCGGTTTCGATCGCCGACGACCCGCTGTCCTGCGTGGCGCTCGGCACCGGCCGGGCGCTGGAAGAAATGAAGACGCTGGGGCGGCACGTGCTGTCCAGCTCGTACTGGCGTCAACGGGGCGGCTCCGGGCATAGCCGGGGCGCACCCAAGCGACAGGGAGTCAGACGCAGGTGGCTGACCGGATCAAAGTCGGTCAAGTGACGGCATCCCTCAGAGGGCTGGCGCAGCGCTTTGCCTTCGGCATGCTGGTGCTCACTGCGTTCGCGGTCATGGTGATCGGCAAGGCCGACACGATCATCATCGAGCGCATCCGCGCCGCGGTGGTCGACGTCGCGACGCCGGTGCTCAACGTCATTTCCAAGCCGGTGCAGACGGTCAACGACGCTCATCGAAATCCACGACATGGTCGAACCTGCGCGGCGAGCAGGCGCGGCTGCGCGAGGAGAATGCCCGGCTGATGTCGTGGCAAAGCGTGGCGCAGCGACTCGAGGCGGAGAACAAGGCGCTGCGCTCGTTCTTCGCCTTCCGCTCGGGCCCGCAGGCGACATTCATCACCGCCCGCGTCGTCGGCGACGCCGGCAGCGCGTTCGTCCGCTCGATGCTGCTGAATGCCGGCGGGCGCGACGGCGTCGAAAACGGCCAGGCGGTGATGACCTCGGACGGGCTGGCCGGCCGCATCACCGAGGTCGGCGAGACTTCGGCCCGCGTGCTGCTGATCACCGACATCAACTCCCGCATCCCGGTCCTGGTCGAGCGCACCCGCGACCGTGCCGTGCTGGCCGGCGACAATTCGCGCCAGCCGCGCCTGACCCTGATGCCGCCGGGCATGAGCGTCGAGGCGGGCGACCGCATCGTCACCTCCGGACATGGCGGCACCTATCCGGCCGGGCTGCCAGTCGGCGTCGTCGCCAGCGTCAGCGAGAAATCGGTGCGCGTCGAGCCGCTGGTGGACTGGACCCGTCTGGAGTTCGTGCGTGTGGTCGATTTCGGCATCGAAGGCATCCTGCCGTCGGCGCCGTCGCCCGCGCCGCGACGGCCGCCGCTGCCATGACGCCGAACTTCGTCCAGCGCCTCGACCGCCTGGCGCGTCAGTTCTCGCCTTTCGCCATCTGCACGCTGCTGGTTCTGCTGTCGGTGGCGCCTCTGCGCGTGCCGGTGCTGTCGTCGGCCGCGCCTCTGTTGCCGCTGATGGCGATCTTCCATTTCGGCCTGTTCCGACCCGCGTTGCTGCCGCCGTGGCTGGTGCTGGCGTTCGGCCTGCTGCTCGATCTGCTCGCGGGTGGCCCCGTCGGCGTCAACGCCGTCGTGCTGCTGATGGTGCGCCATTTCGTCGAAGCCAATCAGCGCTTCCTGGTCGACAAGCCGTTTCCTGTCATCTGGCTGGGCTATGCGCTGGCCTCGGCTGGCGCGGTGGCCGGGATCTGGGCCTTGACCTCGTTCCTGTTCTGGCTGCCCATCGATCCGCGCCCTGCGATCTTGCAGTACCTGATTTCCCTCGCGCTCTATCCGCTGGCGGCCTGGGTGTTCGGCCGCTCGCAGGCTTCGATGCGGACGGCCTGAAGCGATGCAGCGCGATACCGATCGCTACAAACTCTTTACCCGGCGCGTCCTCGTGGTCGGCGGCGCCAAGGTGCTGCTGCTGTCGGCGCTGGCCGGGAGGCTCTATCAGCTGCAGGTGCTGGACTCCTCGAAATACGCCATGCTGGCCGAGGACAACCGCATCAACATGCGGCTGCTGCCGCCGACGCGCGGGTTGATCTTCGATCGAACCGGCGAGCCGCTCGCGGTCAATCGGCAGAACTACCGCGTGCTGATGGTATCCGAACGCACCGGCAGTACCGAAACGACGCTCGACCAGCTCGACATCATCCTCCATCTCACCGATAGCGAGCGCAAGCGGGTGGCACGCGAGGTGCAACGGAATCGCAGTTTCGTGCCCGTGGTGGTGCGCGAGAACCTGTCGTGGGACGAGGTCGCGCAGATCGAGTTCAATGCGCCCGACCTGCCCGGCATCAGCATCGACGTCGGCGAATCGCGCGACTATCCCGCCGGCGAGGCGCTGTCGCACGTGATCGGCTACGTCTCGGCGGTGACCGAGCGCGAGCAGCAGGAGAGCAACGATTCGGTTCTCGGCCTGCCGGGCTTCCGAACCGGCAAGAAAGGCATCGAGAAGGCGCTCGACAAGCGCCTGCGCGGGCGTGCCGGTAACGTGCAGCTCGAGGTCAATTCGGTCGGCAGGGTCATCCGCGAACTGGCGCGCGACGAGGGCGAGCCGGGCGCCAACCACGTGCTGACGATCGATGCCGAGCTGCAGCGTTTCGTCAACGAGCGGCTGCAGGGCCAGTCCGGCGCCGTCGTGGTGATGGATATCCACAACGGCGATATCCTCGCCCTGGTCTCGACGCCGGGCTTCGATCCCAATGCCTTTGCCCGCGGACTGACCAATGCCGAGTGGCAGGCGCTGCTTAACAATCCGCTGGGCCCGCTCAACAACAAGGCGATCAGCGGCCAGTATCCGCCCGGTTCGACCTTCAAGATGATGACGGCGCTTGCGGGACTGGAGACGGGCGCGATCAATTCCGAAAGCCGGATTTTCTGTGGCGGCAGCGTCGAACTGGGCGATACGCGCTTCCATTGCTGGCTGCGCGGGGGGCATGGGTCGGTCAACCTCACCCAGGCGCTGGCGCAATCCTGCGACTGCTATTTCTACGAAGTGGCCAAGCGCGCCGGGATGGAAAAGGTCGGCGACATGGCGCTGCGCTACGGCATCGGCACCGAACTTGGCATCGGCATTCCGGGCGAGAAGGGCGGGCTGGTTCCGACCCGGCAGTGGAAAGTCGCTACGTTCGGCCAGGGCTGGCAGCAGGGCGAGACGCTGATCTTCGGCATCGGACAGGGCTACATTCTGGCGACGCCGTTGCAGCTCGCGGTCATGACGGCGCGGCTGGCCAATGGTGGCTATGCGGTGACGCCGCGGCTGCTGCGCGAGGGCAGCGACGGCAAGGCGACGTTCCCGAAGATGAAGACTTCGGCCGAGCATCTGCGCCACGTTCTCGAAGGCATGGATGCGGTGACCAATTCGCAGCGCGGCACTGCCTATCGCTCGCGCATCGTCGACCCCGAAATGGCGATGGCAGGCAAGACCGGCACATCGCAGGTCAAGCGCATCACCCAGGCCGAACGCGACTCCGGCAAGCGCCGCGAGGAAGACGTTCCCTGGCACCTTCGCCATCACGCTCTGTTCGTCGGCTTCGCGCCAGTCGGCAAGCCGCGCTACGCCTGCGCGGTGATCGTCGAGCATGGCGGCGGCGGTTCCAAGACGGCCGCGCCGATCGCCCACGACGTGCTGCTCGAGACGCAACGGCGCGACCCCTCGGCGAAGCCACCGCGCAGCCAGGTCGCCACGGCGGCGGGCGGCGCCTACGGGCGGGAGACGCGCTGATGCGTTCGCCGGAAATGACGCTTGGCGAGAAGCTTTGGCAGGTCAACTGGGGCCTGCTGCTTTTGCTGTCGCTGATCGCCGCGGTGGGGTTTGCCGTACTTTACTCGGCGGCGGGTGGCCGCTTCGATCCCTGGGCGACGCGCCACGCCATGCGCTTCGGCATCTTCCTCGGCATGCTGTTGGTCATCGCGTTGATCGACATCAGGCTGTGGCTGCGCCTGGCCTATCCGATCTATGCGCTGGCGCTGACCCTGCTCATCGCCGTCGACGTGCTTGGCGTCATCGGCATGGGCGCGCAGCGCTGGCTCGATCTCTATTTCATCCAGCTGCAGCCTTCGGAATTGATGAAGATCGCGCTGGTGCTGGCGCTGGCGCGCTACTACCACCACGTCAACGCCGAGAATATCGGTCGCATAACCCATCTGTTCGTGCCGTTGGCGATGATCGGCGCACCGGTCGCCCTGGTCATGGTGCAGCCCGATCTGGGCACCGCGACGATGCTCATCCTGGCCGGAGTGGGCATCATGTTCGTGGCCGGGGTCAGGCTCTGGAAGTTCGCTGCTCGCTGGAATCCCGTGGCCGGCGCAGCGCCGGTCGCCTGGGAGTATGCTGCACGAATACCAGCGCCCGCGCATCCTCATCTTCCTCGATCCGGAGCGCGATCCGCTGGGCACCGGCTATCACATCCTGCAGTCGATGATCGCGCTGGGGTCCGGCGGGATCTGGGGCAAGGGCTTCATGCTCGGAACCCAGAGCCACCTGAACTTCCTGCCCGAGAAGCAGACCGACTTCATCTTCACCATGCTGGCGGAGGAGTTCGGCATGGTCGGCGCGCTGGCGCTGATCGGTCTGTTCGTCTGCGTCCTGGTCTATGGCTTCGCCATCGCGCTGCGCGCGCGCAACCACTTCGCCCGCCTGCTGTCGCTCGGCGTCACCATCAACCTCTTCCTCTACGTCTTCATCAACATCGCCATGGTAATCGGCCTGATCCCGGTGGTCGGCGTGCCGCTGCCGCTGATCTCCTACGGCGGCACGGTGATGCTGTCGCTGATGGTGTCCTATGGCCTGATGATGTCGGCCTACATCCATCGCGACCAGCGCATCTCCCGCGCGGCCGGACCGAAGACTGAGCGAGGACGCTTCTGCGCGAGACAGGCGCGAAAGCGCATCATGCCAGTCCGGTTGCTCTATGCCGAACACGTTTGCGATCCGCGAGCAGTCGAGCGTGGAGTTGGCCGGTCGCGCCGCCTTGGCCGGAAAATCGGCCGTGCTGATCGGCAAGATTTCCATATCCGGCCGGTCCGCCAGGATCGCGCGGGCAAACCCGTACCAGGATACGGCCGGCGCGCCGCTGAAATGATACGTGCCCCAGGCGTCGAAGCCGCCGCGCATCGCTGCGTCGACCATTGCGAGGCTGGCATCTGCGATGGCGTCGGCCGGTGTCGGTCCGCCCAGCTGGTCGTCGACCACCGAAGTGCGACGCTCGCTTGCCAGCCGTCGCATGGTGGCGACGAAGCCGCTGCTCTGCCGAGAACACCGGCATGACGTACTACGCGAGCATCATGCCCGTTCAGTATGAGAGCCGTCGCCGTCGAAGCGACGGCACGTTCTCCTGCCGCCTTGCTGTTGCCGTACTGCGACAGGGGCCGCATGGCGTCGTCCTCGCGCCAAGGTCGATCGGAAGCGCCGTCGAAGACATAGTCGGTCGAGTAATGCAGCAGAGGAACGTCGGCTTCGGCGCACGCCCTTGCGCGACGGTCCCGGCGCCGATCGCGTTGACGGCATGGGCGCGGGCGCTCTGTGTCTGCGCGCCCTCGACGTCGGTGAAAGCCGCCGCATTGACGACGGCGGCGGTACCGGCGACGGCGCGGGTCACGGCGTTGCGGTCTTCGATGTTGGCGTCGGCATGGGCAAGCGGCCGGACGGGTCGATTGTCCGCGCGCAATGCTGCGCAAACGGCCATGCCGATCTGCCCGCCGGCGCCGAAGACCACGATCGGCCGATTCATTTCCTTGATCATCCGAGGTCTTGGAAGTCACTCGGGCAGATGCCAGCGGCGGCCAGCGCCAATCGCGCTCTGCGACCGAAGCGGTCGTCACCCGCGTATCTGTGGCCACGGAATTCTCGGAGCCGGGTCCTTCCGGCGGAAGCGAGCGCGACCGGCAGTCGGGGCCTCGTAATAGGCGTCGATCTCGTAGACTACCTCGGTATCGGGTTCGAGCCGCTGCGGCCGAGCATGCGCAAAGCCAGGCGGTATCGGCTGGTTCCATGCCTCTCGGCTCAGCCCCACATGGCCGCCACTGTGGGAACGGCGGCGCCGGTCGACGGCTACGTCGAACGCCGCCCGCGCGA
The DNA here is from genome assembly GCA_942492185.1 of uncultured Alphaproteobacteria bacterium. GTDB lineage: Bacteria > Pseudomonadota > Alphaproteobacteria > Kiloniellales > JACOMY01 > CALOEA01. The sequence goes on along the minus strand of CALOEA010000004.1, from coordinate 20,802 downwards.
GGCGCACGCACCAGCTTGCTCTGCGCAGCATGTCCTCTGGCAACGCCAGACCACCGGGCCGGGTCGACCCGCGGCGGCAACGATGGTTGGCTCGCGCGACCGTACTCGGGGTCATGCGCCGGCCTCCGTCGATCTGCGCCACCCGCTTGGCCATCGGCCGAACATGCGGCGATAGTCGATCTCCTGGAAGGCCTCGCCGCCAGATGCCGCGCCTCGACCTGGCCGATCACCAGGATCATCCGCGTCGAGTCCTGGAAGGCGATCTGCACGCCGGGCGAGGCGTTGGTGGCGCCGGGGCCGCGGGTGACGAAGCAGAGCCCGGGCCGGCCGGTGAGCTTGCCGTAGGCTTCCGCCATCATCGCCGCCAAATGCCGCCCTCCTGGCGGCAGACCGTGACCGCCAGCTCCGGACGGTCGTGGAAGGCGTCGAGCACGGCGAGATAGCTCTCGCCCGGTACGCAGAAGGCGTGCGTGGCACCTTGGCTCGTGGTATCGACAAGCCGGGTGGCCTTTGCTATATGCGGGGCCGCTTCGCTCCGGCGGAGCCGACGAATTGGGCGCATAGCTCAGTTGGTAGAGCAGCTGACTCTTAATCAGCGGGTCCCAGGTTCGAGCCCTGGTGCGCCCACCATCCACCTTAACGTGTATAGCGATCCCGGAGACCGTGGCGCGAAAAGCCCGCCACGGCGCGGGCTTTCCCCGATAACGCCGCCTCCAGAGACTGTTGAGAATGCTGAGTTTTCGGTGAATTAGGCGACAGTCTCCGGAGGCCTCTTTGGTGGTCCCGGTTTTCATTTTCGTTGCTACTAAATGGAGAATTTTCTCGATCGTTGGAGAGGCAGACTCAACGCCTCGCTTTCGCTATCCCACCCTCGGATGGTGCAGACCATGGAACGTACTAGTCGACTTCACCTAAACGAGAGGCGCCTCTCCATTCGGACTTAGATTTCGCGGCCCTCTCGGCGGGCTTTTTTGTTCCGCGAGCAGCCACTGCCCCCAACAGCGGTGATGCTAATGGCTGGCGTAGGAACCCACCGCCACCGACCTTACCGCCGAGGGTCGCTTCGCGGTCGGTTCACCTGTTTGCTGGTGCATAGGAAAGCGCATGTCCTTTGGCACCTGCGCTTGTCGATCCTGTCGGCAGAAAGAAGGAGGACCGGCCTTCGACACGCCGGTCGCTTGGGATTGAGTTGATCTCGATACTCAAAGGGCGGCTGCTTCAGGCACGAGATCTGGCAGTCTCCAAAAGGGAAGCGACCAAGCAGATCCAGGTTCAGGCGGTCGCTTGGTCGATACCCAGGATGGTCTTCTGGTGGCTCCACTCTGCGGGCAGGTGACCGATCCGCTTCAGGTGCCGTGCGGTCAGTCCCAGCGGCTGGCGGCCGGAGAGGATTGCGTCGATGGCGTGAGGAGAGAGGAAGGCGAGGTGCAAGGTGCGGCCGATGTCGCTGGCATCGACGCGCTCCTCCCGCGCCAACTGCTTTAGCGATTCGACCTCGCGAGTGACCAGTCTTTGCCACCGGCGGTGCGCGATTCTCAACAAGCTGATCAGCGCATCATCGGGCGACGTTGCCGCATAGCCGTCGCCCAGTATCAGCTTCGCTTCGACCCCGCGGCGGCGCGCTGAGATCGGCACCACGAGATCGTAGAGTCTCTCGGGATCAGCGTCGCCCTCGCCATCTCCCGCCGTGGCGATTCCTGTAAGACTTCCCCTGCGAAGCTCGATCGAGAGGGTGGCGCTGCCAAGCGTGATCCTCTCCATAATATGCTCCAGCAGCTGCCGACACGCGCCCGGGTTCTCGATAGAGAGTTCAGTGCCCACCTGCTGCGCCTGATCGAGGAGCACCTTCAAGCGCTGCGGGCTGGCACGTGAGAGATCCAGGGCCTGGGTGAGTTGCGTCCCTTCGGAAAGGAAGCGCTTCAGGGCGCCGAGCACGACCTCCTCCAGATGCCGCGCCGGGAGGCGCCAGCCGTCCTGGACGTCACCCTCCCGATGCATGAGGCGCTTGGAGATGTAGTAGCGGTAGCGCCGGCCCTGCTTGGTGGCGTGCGTCGGGCAGAGCCGGTCCCCCCCCCCCCCCCCCCCCCCCCCCCCCCCCCCCCCCCCCCCCCCCCCCCCCCCCCCCCCCCCCCCCCCCCCCCCCCCCCCCCCCCCCTCCCCCCCCGGAGGCGGCGATCTTGTCGCGGATACGCTCGCCGGTGACCTCGCGCTCGAACTGGGCAAAGGAGAGCAGCACGTTCAGCGTCAGCCGGCCCATTGAGGTGGTGGTGTTGAACTGCTGCGTCACCGAGACGAAGGAGATGCCGTGCGCCTCGAAGGTTTCGACGATGCGGGCGAAGTCGCTGAGCGAGCGGGTCAGGCGGTCGACCTTGTAGACCACGACGAGGTCGACCCGCTTGGCCTCGATGTCGGCCAGCAGGCGCAGGAGGGCCGGGCGCTCCATGGTGCCGCCCGAGATGCCGCCATCGTCGTAGCGGGCGGGGAGGGGGGACCATCCCAGCGAGCGCTGCGAGGCGATATAGGCCTCGCAGGCCTGGCGCTGGGCGTCGAGCGAGTTGAACTCCTGCTCCAGGCCCTCCTCGGTCGACTTGCGGGTGTAGATGGCGCAGCGGAGCTTGCGGGTCATGGCTGGAAAAACCTGGGGCCCGACCAGCGGGCGCCGGTGATGAGGCGGGCGATCTCGGAGAGCGAGCGGTAGCGCTGGCCCTCGTAGAGAAAGCCGGCCGCCATCACCTCGACGCTGTAGGTGCGACCATGCCACTCGCGCACCAGCCGTGAACCCGGGTTCAAGGGGCCGCGGGCCTTCGAGCGATGGGCCTTGGCCTTGGCCCCTGTCACAGGCGCCGGCTGCCGCAGCATCCGACGGGCGGCCGGGCTGAGGCCACCTAGCGCCTTGGCCTGCAGGTCGTAGGCGACGGCAAGGCGCAATAGGCGCTGGCTGATGCCCTTCGGCGGTGGCCGGCGATAGATCGCCTGCCACCGCTCGATGAGCCCGGCGCGCGACATGGTCTCGATGGCCGCCAGTTCCTCGTCGAGGCTGAGGGCCGTCCTGGCGCGCGCCATCCTCAGGCCTCCGGTGCGATGCGGTAGACCCGGCCGCGACCCTCGATTGGCTCGGAGGTGACGGCGAGGCCGAGCTTTTTCTTGAGGGCGCCGCTAATGGCGCCGCGCACCGAGTGGGACTGCCAGCCGGTCGCCTCCACCGCCTCGGCGAGCGTGGCGCCCTGCTTGCGGGAGAGCAGATCGACCAGGGCGGCCAGTTTGGTGCCGGCGCGCACCTTGTCGCTTGCGGTGGGAGCGGCAGGCGCCGCCGGCTCTTGGGCCTCGCTGGGCTGCCGCTCCTTCTTGGCGGCCTTCGGCTTGGCGGGCTGCGAGGGCTTGGCCTCTTCAGGCGCCATCCCGATGGCCTCCAGGCCGGCGGCGGTGATGCCCAGGGCGTGGCGGGTGCCGTCCTTCTCCTCCCGCCAGGCCTCGGCGGCCTCTGTGGCCGGGCGCTCTTCGGCGAGGCCCTGCTTCAGGAGGCTCTTGAGCGCGCCGGCGGCAGCGGCCTTGGTGACCTTCAGCGTCTTGGGCAGCGGCAGGAGGCTGCCGCTCTCGCGCTTGGCGGCGGCGGCGAGGATGACGAGGTGGGTGTCGTTCAGCTTGGGCATGGGTCTGGCTCCTTGGTGTCTGGCGCTGCGCGGGGATCGCAGGCGCTCTCACCACCCACAGCCCCGCCAGGGATCCTGGTCGGGGCCGCGGGCCGGAGCCGGGTGCGGCTGGGCTTCAGCGTGTCAGCAGCAACGCTTGGCTTCAGGGTGCCAGTCCAGTCCTTCTTTCGAGGTTCTGCGTCGCGGGCAGTGGCAGGATGGCCTCGATCGCAACCGCGATGGCGGCCAGGCCTTTGGCGGCTGATTGCAGCCGGCGGACGCGGGCCATGGTGTGCTCGCTGGTCCGGTCGATCGGTCCTGCCGAGAGCGCGGCGTCGAAGGCATCCTCGAGGTATGGGGCGATCTGCTGGAAGAGCCGGTCGATCAGATCGTGCGGGTCGTGGGTCATGGTCCCTCCTGGGGTCTAGGGACCAGGAACCACGCTTCCTTTGCAGGAGAAGTCCAGACGATTGGTGGCCGTTACGTCCGCTGGGCCCGCGGCCGGCCCTTGGCCCGCGGCCGCTGCCGGCTCCGCTCCAGCCTGGCGTGGAGGAGCCCCAGGTAGTTCAGCGCCTGGGAGATGCTATCCACCTGGTCGTCGTGGGCGCCGGTCGGGAAGGCGATCAACTCGTGGAGCAGCGGGTCGAGGTAGCCGGCGTGGCGCGGGAGACCGTGCCGACGGAGTAGTCGTTCCTCTCGCCGATGCTCGACGCCGTGTCCCAGCTGCAGATGACGAGGTCGAGGGCGGCTGGCGGCTCCTCGTAGTAGCGGATCCAGTCGCGCTTGATGACGGCGCCGTCCGGCGGGATCGGCTGCTGCTGGTACTGCGCCGAGAAGCCGAGGCTGCCCAGCCGGCGGCGCGTCACCGCGAGTTCCGCCTCACCCTCGCGCTCAGGCTGCAGGAGCTCGCCCTCTGGGCGGTCATAGACCTGGAAGGATAGGGGCCCGTAGCTGTAGGCCCGCGGCTCGGTGGCGCGGACCGGGATCGAGACCACCTCCCAGTCCTCCTGCGCGAGCACGTGGCCGACCAGGTCGTCGGCATGGCGGCGCTGCATGATGATGACGATGGCGCCGGTCTGCTTGTTGTTGAGGCGGGTTGAGATCGTGCCGTCGAAAAGCTCGTTGACCCGCCGCCGCTCGGCCTGGGAATACATCGCCTCGCCGCGCATGGGGTCGTCCAGGATGATGAGGTCCGCGCCCACACCCAGCACCGAGCCGGTGACCGCCGAGGCCATGCGGTAGCCCCGCGCCTGTGTGCGGGCCTCGTAGTCCTGCAGGCGCAGCCCCTGGCCATAGGCCGTGGGGAATAGAGAGCGGCACCAGTCGGCCTCCACGACCGTCCGAAAGCCGCGGGCGTGGGTCCTGGCCAGTTGCCGGGTATGGCTGAGGCAGAGGATGCGTCGGGTACGCTAAGCGCAGCTAGCAATGCCGACTGGGAAGCGTGGCCAGCCATCTTTGCTCCCCGCCGCCTCAGATGCCCACAGAGTCCGCCCAAAGTCTCTCCCGGCTCAACCACCAGCGAGCTACGAAACGGCCTCAGTGACGCTCGCAGACTTAGCAGGGCACCAAAGTCGCCCCAGATATCGCGCAGCGTTGATAAGGTATCTCCGCGAATCAAAGGGAGAAGGTGACAATGTCTTACACAATAAATCGAATGATCGGCGGCGCGGTGATCGATGACGTCGAGGCCCGCCTGCGCGAAGCGCTGGCGCACCATGGCTTCGGCGTGCTGACCGAGATCGACGTCAAGGCAACGATGAAGAAGAAGCTCGATGTCGAGATGCCGGCCTATCGCATTCTCGGCGCCTGCAACCCGAAGATGGCGCATCAGGCGATCGGCATCGAGCCTCGGGTGGGCGCGATGCTGCCCTGCAACGTCATTCTGCGCGAAGTCAAGGGCGGGGTTGAGGTCAGCGCCATCGACCCGGTCGCGTCGATGCAGGCGATCGACAATGCGGAACTGACGGCTGTCGCGGGCGAGGTCCGCGACCTGCTGGCGAAGGCCGTCGAGTCGATCTGATATGGGCCTGCGTGGCGGCATCCTCGCGACGTTGGCGCTCCTCGGGGCCGCTCTGCTCGGCGTCTGGCTGTTTGCACCTTCGCTGTTCGCCGAGGCACGCGGCCTCCTGGACGCCGAGGTGCTCGAGAGGTTGGTGGCACGCGCTGGCCTCTGGGGGCCGGTTCTGATCGTCACGCTCATGACCGTTGCGGTCGTGGCCAGTCCGATACCCAGCGCGCCGATCGCGCTGGCTGCCGGAGCGGCCTACGGGCACCTCTGGGGAACGGTGCAGGTCGTGATCGGCGCGGAGCTTGGGGCGCTGATCGCGTTCGGCCTGGCACGAGTTCTTGGACATGATGTCCTGCGGCGGGTACTCGGTGACCGGATCGACACAGGGCTGCTCGGATCGCAAACCGCTTTGACGGCGACGGTCTTCGCAAGCCGCCTGATGCCCTTCGTGTCCTTCGACCTGGTCAGCTACGCGGCTGGGCTCAGCCGCCTGCACGCCTGGCGGTTCGCACTGGCGACGTTGGCTGGCATCGTTCCGGCGAGCTTCCTGCTTGCCCTTGTCGGGGGCGAGGCCGTGAGTGGAGACCTCGAAAGCGCAACGTGGGCAGTGCTCGGTCTCGGGCTGGCGACGGGCTTGCCTCTGCTGTGGGTGGTGATGCGACGAAGGAGCCGAAAAGGATAGGTGGATGGCAAAGGAGTACGAAAGGAACAGCATCACCCTGCCGGGTGCGATCGCCATGGGCACGGGCGTGATGATCGGCGCGGGCATCTTCGCGCTGACCGGCCAGATTGCCGAGCTTGCCGGGCCGCTCTTCCCGCTCTCCTTCGTCGTGGGCGCGGTCGTGACCGCGTTCAGCGCCTATAGCTATATCAAGATGTCGAACGCTTTTCCGTCCGCGGGCGGCATTGGGATGATCCTGAAGAAGGCCTATGGGCCGACGACGGTCGCGGCAGGCGCCTCACTCCTGATGGCGCTGTCGATGGTTATCAACGAAAGCCTCGTTGCGCGCACCTTTGGAACCTACACGCTGCAGGCATTCGGTGGCGATCCGGACAGCGCTCTCGTGCCGGTTCTCGGCGTCGGGCTGATCGTCATCGTCTACATCGTGAACGTCTCCGGCAACCGTTCGGTCGGGCTCCTGTCCATCGTCATGGCGGTGCTCAAGGTGGGTGGCATCGCGCTATTCGGAGCAGCCGGCCTGTGGGCGAGCGGCCTCTCCTTCGAGGCCACGGGCGGAGAGATGGGCGCGAGCGGCTTTCTGGCCTCTATCGCGCTGTCGATCCTTGCCTTCAAGGGCTTCACGACCATCACCAACAGCGGCGCCGAGATCACCGATCCGCACCGCAATGTCGGCCGGGCCATCGTCCTGTCCATTGCCGTCTGCGTCGTCGTCTATCTGCTTGTCGCCTTCGCGGTCGGCTCCAGCCTGCCGCTCGACCGCATCGTGGCGGCGAAAGACTATGCCTTGGCCGAAGCATCCCAGCCCGCTCTCGGTCAGACCGGCTTCTACCTGACAGTGGCGCTCGCACTGGTGGCTACGGCCTCGGGCCTGATTGCGAGCGTTTTCGCAGTCTCGCGGATGCTGGCGATGCTGACCGACATGAAGATGATCCCGCACAGCCACTTCGGGATGCCGGGTACGATCAAGGACCATACGCTGGTCTACACCGTCGTGATCGCAGGCTTTCTGACTGTCTTCTTCGACCTCAGCCGGATCGCCTCTCTCGGGGCCTTCTTCTACCTGGTGATGGACATGATCATCCACTGGGGCGTGTTCCGGCATCTCCGCCGGGAGATCGGCGCGCAAGGCTGGGTGCTGCTGACGGCCATCGCGCTCGATGCAGTGGTGCTGGCCGCCTTCGCTGTGCTGAAGTGGCAGTCCGATCCGCTCATCGTTGTGATCGCCATCGTCGGCATGGCGCTGGTGTTCCTGTTCGTGGGGGTTTTCCTTGCGCGAAATCCGGTCGGAAAAGGCGATCACGAGCACCATTGAAATGAAAAGACTTGGAGCGCTCGGAATGCACGCTGGCCGAGGTGATCGCCGAGGGAGCTGAAGTGCAGGGCGTCCCGCGTCGGTAGACGGAGGGTTTCGAAACCAACAAGGGCCTGATCGATCAGTCGCGCGGCGACGTACGCCAGACTATTTCAAACTCCAACGTTGGGAGGAAAGCCAGATGAGTCAGGAATCATTCTCGCGCCGCATGGTCCTGATCGGCGGAGCCGCACTGTTGGCGGCGTCACCGCTGCGGGTGCTGGCGCAAGGCGCTGGAACGGCGGTTCATGTGCTGAAGGACCCGAACTGTGGCTGTTGCTCGGCCTGGGTCGAAATACTCGAAAATGACGGGTTCGTAGTTACGAGCGAACCGAGCGCAGGGCCCCTGCTTATGCGCTTCAAGATCGAGAGTGGGATTCCGCAGGAGATGACCTCCTGCCATAGCGCGCGGGCCGAAGGCTACATGATAGAGGGTCATGTTCCCACGGCCGACATCCGTCGCCTGCTTGATGAACGCCCCGATGCTGTCGGCCTTGCCGTACCCGGCATGCCCTACGGTTCGCCGGGCATGGGACCGGTATCCGAGCGCGAAGCCTATGAGGTATTCCTCATCCGGCGCGACGGGTCGACCGAAATCTATGCCAGCTATCCTGCTGCCTGACAGCAGTGAGCGCGCGCCGAGCGAGCGACGCAAGATGCCAACGTGTCAGCTGTTGCCGGCCGCCATGGATTTACCTGGCGAGGCGGTATCTCCGACATCTCCGACGTCTTGCCGGGAGATGGCCCAGTCCTGATGGTGTGGGAGGACGAAGCGGCAAGCTACGGCAGACCTTGAAGGTCATGTCAAAGCCCTCCAAGCTCATGGCAACGAGTTCGGTTGCGGTCTTTAGGCCGCTCCAGGCGGCTCCGGCTCGAGCCCTCACATCATGCCCATACCCATACCCATGATGCTGTCCGCGACGTGCTTCTGCTCCTCGTCGAGCGCCTCATAAAGCGGCACGGCGGCCTTCCTCAGAGTCCTCAGTGCTTCAAGCGCCGCAGACATCATCTGCTGATGTAACTCCATGCGCTCAGGCAGAGATGCCGGCCCATTGCTGGACATCATCATATCGTGCATTTGCTGCATGGAGCCGGCTGTGGCCCGCACGGCATCGGCGTACACGCTCCAGAGGTTCTCTTGGGATTCGGTGATGCCGAGTTCGGTTCTGAGAAACGCCAAGCGGCCTTCTACATATTCGCCAGGCCCACCCATCATGTGGCCCGAGCCCATCATCCGGCCATCCATGTTTCCCATCATGTGGCCGTCCATCATCTGACCCGGCACTGTCAGAGCAAATTCGCTTTCTCTTCGCACAGCCCCAGGTAGGCTGCGCGGATGAGCTATCCCTTCCGCTACTTCAACAGCTCCCCTGCGGTGATCCGAGCCGCTGTGATGCTCTATGTCCGCTATCCTCTCTCACTTCGACAGGTTGAGGATCTGTTGCATGAGCGCGGCATCGACATCAGCCACGAGACCGTCCGGTTCTGGTGGAACCGGTTCGGCCCGATCTTTGCCCAGGAGATCCGGAGGGGGCGGCGGGCACTATCTGGCCAGTTCATCCAGTGGCGATGGCACCTCGACGAGGTCTTCGTCCGGATCAATGGTAAGACCCACTATCTTTGGCGAGCGGTCGATCACGAAGGCGAAGTGCTCGAAGTCTATGTCACGAAACGGCGGAACCGCAGGGCTGCGCTGGCATTTCTGAAGCGCGCCTTGAAGCGGCATGGGCGGCCGCGGTCAATCGTCACGGACCGGCTGCGCTCATACAGGTCCGCCCTTGCAGAGCTCGGATTTGCAGGGCGCCAGGAAACAGGTAAATGGCGGAACAATCGGGCCGAGAACTCACATCAGCCGATCCGACGACGGGAGCGGGCCATGCACCGCTTTCGATGCATGGCGACGCTGCAGAAGTTCGCCACCGTCCATGCCTCGATCTACAACCACTTCAACCTCGACCGCCATCTGAGCCAACGTGCCGACTTCAAGGAACGGCGTGAGGTGGCTCTTGCCGAATGGCATCGCTTGGCAGCGTGAAGCGGCGGCTAAAGGGATCTCGACTCACTTGATCGAGTTAGTCTGACAACGCCTTCCAGATGACTAGCAGCGCATCGACGTCTCCGAGGCCATGAGCCATGTCGCGCTCGGAAGCCTCCTCCTGCGCCGAATCAACCGCTGAGGCATTTCTCAAACGGACTCTCAGAGGTTAATGAAAGGACAGGGCGATGGCTAGGGCGCCATGGCAACGATGTCTCGGCGAAGATGATCCAACACTACACGATATGTTTGATGCATGTGAACACGGATGGCTACGCATACGCTACCACCGCGGAGGGACATTCGCGTCACAATATCGGCGCGCTCAGGTCAGGTGGGGCGAACTTGGATAGGTGCGCATTGATGAAGCCGTTCCAGTGCTGAGCCGGCGTCAAGTGGTCACAGCTCCGTAATCTAGCTTGTAGTTCCGCCTTGGTGTCCTCAATATGCTTAGCGTGATGGTCCGCAGCTCGACAAGACGGATAGCCGCTCTCCTGTTGGGAATTTTCCTGGCATTGGGGATGGGGTTCGCTGACATCTACGCCAGCACCATGCCTGGAGCCATATCTGTGACCAACGGCATGGCCATGGGCGATACCGGTCGCATGGATTGCGATCCTTGCGGCGGCGCCGGTAACGAGGGCATGCAGGGAGGGGACTGCTCAGCCGTTTGTGTTGGTCAAACTCTCGCGCTGTCGCCCTCCGGCTCGACCGACACGGCGCTCCGTTCGCGGCAGCCCCTGTTACCACCTGCGGTACCTTTGTCCGGGCGGATGTCCGCGCCGGACCCTCACCCTCCCAAGACTATCCGCCTCGCCTGAAGGGGCGTCGGTCGCGGCAAGCGACCGGGCCTGCTGTCGGAGCATTCTGTCGTCGGTCTGACTACAGGCCACCAGCCGCTCCGACACGTCGAGTGGCGGTGTCGACCGCCAGCGTTTCCCGATCGTCGAGGGTTGGCATAGTGAGCTCCGCTTTCCGCACGGGCCTATCCCGCCGGACGCTGTTGCTGGCGGTTGGCGGCTTGGTAGCGACAAGATACCTGGCGCCCCGGCCGGCGCATGCCGCAGTCACCGAGTTTGGCTTGATGGCCGGGCCAGCTGAAACCGCGCTCCGTGGCAGCACAGGTCCGTCGACCGCGGTTTGGGCCTACGATGGCAGAATTCCCGGGCCTACATTCCGCGTGCGGCAGGGCGAGGCAGTACGCTTCGTCGTCGAGAACCGCCTCGACGAGGAAACCACCGTACATTGGCACGGCATCCGGCTGCCCAACGCCATGGACGGTGTGCCCGGCCTCACCCAGCCGCCCATCGCGCCCGGTGAGAGCTTCGTTTACGAGTTCACGCCACCGGATGCTGGAACCTTCTGGTATCACCCGCACGCCAACAGCCTGCAGCAGCAAGGACGTGGGCTCGCCGGCGCTTTGATCGTCGAGGAGCCGAATCCGCCGCCGGTGGATCGCGACCTCCTCTGGGTCCTGGCCGATTGGCGGCTGGGGTCGCATGGGCAGATCGCCGGCGGCTTCGGCAACGCCATGGAAGCGGCGATGTCCGGCCGGCTCGGCAATGTCGTGACCATCAACGGCACCGTCGCCGAGGAGCAGCCGGTCCGCGCGGGCGAGCGCCTCCGCCTTCGCCTGATCAATGCCTCGCTCGCTCGCGTCATGCGCCTTCGCTTCGCGGGTCACGCGCCGGTGGTCGTGGCGCTCGACGGGCAGCCCTGCGAAGCGCACGAGCCGGCCGACGGTCTGCTGCTCGGTCCGGCGATGCGCGTCGACCTGCTGATCGAAATGCGAGGCGAGCCCGGCGAGCGCTACGAGGTGATCGATGACTTCTACGACGGTCTCGCCTATCGACTCACGACGCTCGCCTACGAGGCGGCGCCTGCGCTTGCGACCAGCGCCTTCGATACACCCTTTGAGTTGCCAGCCAATCCGCTTCCGGAGCCGGATCTCGCCGCCGCCGAACGCCACGAACTCATGCTGCAGGGCGGCATGATGAGCGGAGGAGGGATGATGAGCGGAGGAGGGATGATGAGCGGAGGAGGGATGGGGTGGAGGAGGGATGATGGGTGGAGGGGACACGATGGGCGACGGCGGCATGATGGGCATGAGTGGCGGCGCAGCCTGGGCCATCAACGGCAGCTCGATGACCGGCGACGGACACAAGGACATGCCGCCGCTGCTCACCCTGACGCGGGGGCGAAGCTACCTCCTCACCCTGCACAACGGCACCGCTTGGTGGCATCCGATGCACTTGCACGGCTTCAGTTTTCGGGTGCTCAACCGCAACGGGGTGCCGGTGCCACACGGGCAATGGGCAGATACCGTCCTCCTTGCCCCCCACGACAGCGTCGACATCGCCTTCGTCGCCGACAATCCCGGCGACTGGCTGCTGCACTGCCATGTCACCGACCACATGATGGCCGGCCTCATGACCGTCCTGCGCGTTCCCTGACCATACTTCAAACCTGAAGGAGCCTTTCATGACGAAAACTCTAAGCCTCATCGCTGTTCTCGGGCTGCTGGCCTTAGCCCCGCCGGTTATGGCCGAGCCGATCGCGGCAACGCTCTACAAAAATCCGCAATGCGGCTGTTGCGAGGGCTATGCAGACTATCTGCGCGACAATGACTTCACGGTCGAAGTCGTGCCGACCAACGAGCTCAGCGAGATCAGCCGCCAGGCCGGTGTGCCGGAGGACCTCCAAGGCTGCCACACCATGTTCGTCGAAGGCTACGTGGTCGACGGCCACGTGCCGGTGAACGTCGTCCTGCGAATGCTGGCGGAGAATCCGGACATCGCCGGCATCACGCTCCCGGGCATGCCGGCCGGCTCGCCGGGGATGGGCGGCTCGAAGAATGCTTCCTTCGTCATCTACTCGTTCGGCAAGGACGGCCGCGTGCCCCAGATCTATGCCTTGGAATGAGCGTGTGGTTTGGCTTCGATGGAGTACCGCATCATGGCACACCGATCCATAGCAACCGAGGCGGCCGCTTCGGAAAAGGAGCAGTCGCAACCAGCGCAGAGGCGGCGCCGGTTCTTGCACCTGCTGCCCGCCGTCGGCTTCGCTGCGGTGGCCGTACCGCTCGCGTGGGGCCTGACCCGCGATCCGAGCGAGCTACCCTCCGCTTTGCTCGACAAGCAGGTGCCGAGTTTCGACCTGCCAGTCGTGCAGGGACGCTCGCTCGGACTCGCGAGCAGTGACCTCACGGGCGAGGTCTCGCTCGTCAACGTTTTCGCCTCCTGGTGTGTCGCCTGCCGAGCGGAGCATCCGCTGTTCATGGAGCTGGCGGCAAGCGGGGTCGTGCCGCTCCACGGATTGAACTACAAGGATCGGCCGGAAGATGCCGCGGCGTGGCTCGATCGGTTGGGCGACCCCTATACCCGCACTGGAGCGGATCTGGATGGCCGCGTCGCCATCGAGTGGGGCGTCTACGGCGTGCCCGAGACCTTCGTCGTCACCGCCGAAGGTCGCATCGCCTACAAGCACATCGGTGCGGTGACCGAGGCGGCGTTGGGGGAGACGATCCTGCCCCTGGTCGAGCAGCTGCGCCGGATCGCACCGGTCGTCGGGCCGTCATGAGACTGCTTCTCCTCCTGATGCTCGGCTTGGTGCCGCCCCTGGCGGCGCTGGCGTCGCCGGCCGAGGCGCCAGCGGGCTTCGTCGTCCATGACGAGCCTCTGGAACTGCCGAACATCACCTTCCAGGACGGTGCCGGCAACACGCGGCAGCTGGCCGAGTTCCGCGGCAGGGTCGTGCTGCTCAACGTTTGGGCCACCTGGTGCGGGCCTTGCCGGCACGAGATGCCGACGCTGGACCGGCTGCAGGCCGCGCTTGGCGGCGCGGACTTCGAGGTGGCCGCGCTATCGATCGACCGCGCCGGCATCGAGGTGGTTCGTGCCTTCTATGGCGAGATCGGCATCGAGCACCTCGAGATTTACATCGATCGGCACGGCGGCGCCATGAACGAGCTCGCCCTGGTCGGTCTGCCGACAACGCTGCTGATCGACCGCAGCGGACGTGAGATCGGCCGGCTCATCGGCCCCGCCGAATGGGACGCGCCCGAATTGCTGGAGTTCCTGCGCGGTCGAGTGACCGAGGCTGAGAGCAGCGATGATGTCCAGTGAGGATTAATGTGAAGGGAGTCGAGAGATGAGCACGTCGAGATTGCCCAGAGTGACGGAGCGGGCGACCCCGCCCAGCCTGTTTGACAACCTGCGCCGCTACGTCGGCGGACGCCGCGGCCTCATCGCGTTGGCCGCGCTCGCGATCGGCGGCGGCCTGGCGCTGAACTGGAACTGGTTGGTCACCGCCGGGATCGCGCCCGTTCTGCTGGCCGTCTTGCCTTGCGTGGCCATGTGCGCGCTCGGGCTCTGCATGCGGCACGGCGATGGCAAATCGTGTGGCACCGATAAGACCTACGGGAAGGCCGGCGAGGGCTCGCCGGGAGTCGCCACGCCAAGTTCAGCAGAAAGGAGAGCCACCGATGTCTAGAGCACTGAAGACCATTGCTGTCGCCGCCCGCCTCGTTTCCGCGGCGGCGGCAACGTACAACACTGAAGCCAGGACACCACGCCCATGGAGTCGCCGATGATGGATGACGAGGGCGGCATGATGGGCATGATGGAGAAAATGAACGAAATGATGGCGACCTGCACTCAAATGATGAAGGGCATGAGGGGCGGCTCCTCTCCGGGGATGCACGAAGGACCAGAGATGGAAACGCCCGCCACGCCGGAGGATGACGGTTGAAGCCATGGCCGGCCCGCCGCGCGGTCGGCTCGCCGGTGCTCCGCGGCGCCTGGCGGCCGCTCGGCGGCGGGATCGCCGCTCTGGCCCTACTGGCACTCTTCGTCCCCGCCGCCCGGGCGCACTCGTTCGAGGAGCTGAACGAGACCCTGCTCGACAAAGAGGCCTACTTCCAGCCTCTCGACCAGCCGGCTCCCACGTTCTCCCTGCAAGACGCCAAGGGGAACTCCGTGCGGCTGGAGGACTATCTGGGCAAAGTGGTGGTACTCCACTTCATCTACGCCTCCTGTCCGGACGTCTGCCCGCTGCACGCCGAGCGGATCGCCGAGATCCAGGTGATGGTGAACGACACGCCGATGCGGGAGGTCGTGCAGTTCGTCAGCATCACCACCGACCCGGCGAACGACACCGTGGAGGTGCTGCGGGACTACGGGCCGGCGCACGACATCGACCCGGTCAATTGGGTGTTTCTGACGACTGGACCGGATCAGCCGGAGGATGCGACCCGCAAGCTGGTGGAAGCCTATGGCCACGAGTTCAGCGAGACCGAGGAAGGCTATCAGCTGCACGGCATCGTCACTCACGTCGTCGATAAGGAAGGCCGCTGGCGGGCAAATTACCACGGCCTGAGTTTCAAACCGCTCAACCTGGTGCTGTTCATCAATGCACTGGTGAACGATAACGAAATGCATGTCCCCGACGCGAGCGGCCCGCGGGGACGGTGGGAGTGGTGGTGGTATCCGTTCTCGGGGGTTGTGGTCGCGGCAGTAGTAGTAGTGGCATCCGGTATTGTCAGGCGAAGGCACTCGCGGATGGCGGGTGGAGAGGAGGGGATGTGAGTGAAGAATCCAGGCGCCTCAGGCAGCCCATTGCATGGTCGATTCTCGTTATGGCGCTAGTCGGCGCGGCGGTGGCCTGGTTCCTGCTCGACCCCGGCTTTCGGTCCGAGCGCTCGACGCCGAGCGTCGCTAGCGACATGCCGCAGGACGAGTTCGAACGCCGCGTGCGCGATTACCTCCTGGCCAATCCGGAGGTGATCCTTGAGGCCGTGCAGGGTCTCCAGGCACGTCAGCGTGCTGCAGAGGAAGGGCAAGGGCAGACGATCCTGGCAGAGCGCGGCGAGGAGGTCTTTCGTGACCCGGCAAGCCCGGTGGGCGGCAATCCCGAGGGCGACGTCACCCTGGTCGAGTTCTTCGACTACAACTGCCCCTATTGCCGCCGCGTGGCGCCGGTCATGCTGGAGGCGGAGGCCGCCGATCCGCAGCTTCGGATCGTATACAAAGAGCTCCCCATCCTCGGGCCGGACTCCGAGTTCGCCGCCAAGGCGGCGTTGGCGGCCCATCGGCAGGGGCTCTATGTGCCTTTCCACAAGGCGCTCATGCAGGCCAAGGGGGCGGCGGACGAAGCATCGGTGCTGGCGGTCGCCGCCGCAATGGGGCTGGACCTGGAGCGTCTCAAGATCGACATGCAGGACCCCGCCATCGCGCAAGCGATCGACCGCAATCTTCAGCTCGCGGTCGCGCTGCGTATCAACGGTACGCCTGGCTTTGTCGTCGGCAAGGAGATCCTACGGGGGGCCGCGGATCTCGGGACGCTGCAGGAGCTGATTCGTCAGGCGAGGGCGGATGGGGCGGAGAAGCCCTCTGGTCAGGGGAACTGAGCCGCGCGATGCCGGAGCTCTCCAACATCGGCATGCTGACCGCCTTTGCAGCGGGGATCGTTTCCTTCCTGTCGCCCTGCGTGCTGCCGCTGGTCCCCGGCTACGTCTCCTACGTAGCGGGTCGCACGGTAGGCGAACGCGCGACGGGTGGCGCGATCGCCGTGGCGGTGCCGGCACTGGGTCTCAGTGTCTGCTTCGTGCTAGGCTTCTCCACCGTCTTCATTGCTCTCGGTGCCAGCGCTACGGCGCTCGGCCAGCTCCTGATCGCCTATCGCTATGAACTGAACATCGTCGGCGGTGTCGTCGTCATGCTCTTCGGGCTGTTTCTCATGGGCTGGGTCCGCCCGTCTTGGATGCAGCGCGAGGCGCGTTTCCATGCAAGCCTGCCGGCTGGCCGGGCAGCATCGGCTTATGTGCTGGGCCTCGCCTTCGCCTTCGGTTGGACGCCCTGCATCGGACCGATTCTCGGCGCCATCCTCACGGTCGGTGCTACATCGACGACCGTCGGGCAGGGAGTCGCGCTGCTCACCATCTATTCGCTGGGTCTTGGGGTCCCGTTCCTTTTGGCAGCGGTCTTCACCAATGCTTTGACGAGTCGGATGAGAGGTCTCGGGCGTACCGGTCGCCTGCTGCGGCTCGTCGCCGGTGCAGTCATGGTCTTGATGGGTGTTGCCATGCTCACCGGGTATTTGTCTGCCTTCGCCTTCTGGCTCTTGGAGTCTGTGCCGGGCCTGGCGGAAGTTGGTTGACCTCAAGCAGCGACAGCCGTCCATTTGGCACGAGCTTTGGCGAGTAAGAAGCGGAGGATAGACCGACTGGTCAAATGGTGTTGGGTGTAGAAAGTATTGTAGACGGCAGTGAGAGTGGTGAGGAAGCGTTGCGCTGAGGCATGGCAATTGAATGTACGCCTCCGGTGAGAGCCGCCTTGTGGGATAGCGGTATCGTGGGAATGTCCTAGGGATAATCCTAGGAGTAGTCCTATGGCGATACCGCGGGTCGAGGTGATCACGTCCATTGAGCGGCGGCGGCGCTGGTCACGTGCTGAGAAGGAGCGGCTGGTCGCGGCCAGCCTGGAGCCTGGCGTGACGGCGTCGGAAGTAGCGCGCTCGGCGGGCGTGCACGTCAGTCAGCTTTTTCGCTGGCGCAAGCAGCTCTGCACGCGGATTGACGCTGCGCCGGCGCCGCAGGCACTGGTTCCGGTGCGTGTCGTGCCGGACGAGGGAAGCGCGGTGCCGGAGCCTCGGCGGCGCGGGCGGCGGAGCCGGCCGGGCGTCATCGAGATCGAGGCGGCCGGCGGCCGGCAGGTGCGGATCAGCGGCGAGGTCGACGTAGAGACGCTGCGCTGTGTGCTCGACCTGCTGGAGCGCCGATGATCCCGGTGCCGAGCGGGGTCCGGGTCTGGCTGGCGACCGGGCACACGGACATGAGGAAGGGGTTCCCCGGCCTGGCGCTGCTGGTGCAGGAGACGCTGAGGCGCGACCCGCACTGCGGTCATCTGTTCGTGTTCCGCGGCCGGCGCGGCGACCTGATCAAGGTGCTGTGGCACGACGGCCAGGGCGCCTGCCTGTTCTCCAAGCGGCTGGAGCGTGGCCGGTTCCTCTGGCCGTCACCGACGGACGGGGTGGTGGCGATCACGCCGGCACAGCTCGGCTACCTGCTCGAAGGCATCGACTGGCGCAATCCGCAGCAGACCTGGCGGCCGGGCTCGGCCGGTTAGCTGCGGCAAGATGAATCAGGGCGCCTCTGGGCGCCAGGAAGGGCGAGGCCGACTGCGGGTTGTCGGGTAGACTCCCATGCCATGGCCGCCCTGTCTGACGACCTCGACGCGCTCCGCACCGCTCTCGCCGCGGCCCGGTCGGAGGCCGTTGCCGCACAGGCCAAGGCCGCCGAGGCGGAAGCTTCTCTGGCCCAGGTGCGGGCCGAGCGCTCCGACGACCAGGCGCTGATCGCCAGCCTCAAGCTGCGGATCGAGAAGCTCCAGCGCGAGCTCTACGGCCGGCGCTCGGAGCGCAAGGCGCAGTTGCTCGACCAGTTGGAGCTCCAGCTGGAGGAGCTGGAGGCCGGGGCCAGCGAGGACGAGCTGCTGGCCGAGCTGGCGGCGCAGCGCACGACGGTTGCCCCGTTCGCCCGCAAACGCCCGGCGCGCCAGCCGTTCCCGCCAGACCTGCCGCGCGAGCGGGTGGTCATCCCAGCGCCGGCGAGCTGCCCCTGCTGCGGCTCGGCGCGGCTGTGCCGGCTGGGCGAGAGCGTCACCGAGACGGTCGAACGGGTTCCGGCCTCCTGGAAAGTGATCCAGACCGTGCGCGAGAAGGTCAGCTGCCGGGACTGCGAGACGATCGCGCAGGCGCCGGCGCCGTTCCACGCGACCCCGCGCGGCTGGGCGGGGCCGAACCTGCTGGCCGGCATCCT
Organism: uncultured Alphaproteobacteria bacterium; assembly: GCA_942492185.1. Classification (GTDB taxonomy): domain Bacteria; phylum Pseudomonadota; class Alphaproteobacteria; order Kiloniellales; family JACOMY01; genus CALOEA01. The sequence goes on along the minus strand of CALOEA010000004.1, from coordinate 2,282 downwards.
GGTCGACAAGTTCGCCCAGCACCTGCCGCTGAACCGGCAGTGCGAGCGGTTCGCCCGGGAGGGCATGCCGGTCAGCCTATCGACCGCGGCCGACCAGGTGGGCCATGCCTGCGCGGTGCTGAAGCCGCTGCTGGACCTGATGGCACGGCACGTGATGGCGGCCGAGCGCCTGCACGGCGACGACACCACGGTGCCGGTCCTGGCCCGGGGCAAAACCGGCACCGGGCGGCTGTGGGTCTATGTCCGCGACGACCGCCCCTTTGGCGGTCCGGCACCGCCGGCGGCGCTGTTCCATTACTCGCGCGATCGCGGCGGTGGGCACCCCGAGGCGCACCTGGCGGGCTATGGCGGCATCCTGCAGGCCGACGCCTATGCCGGCTATGGCCGGGTCTACGCCGGCGACCGCAAGCCGGGCCCGGTGACGGAGGCGCTCTGTTGGGCGCACGGGAGGCGCAGGTTCTACGAGCTCGCCGACATCGCGGCCAAGGCGCGGCGGGGGAGGAACGCGGCACCGATCTCGCCGCTGGCGCTCGAGACGGTGATGCGCATCGATCGGCTGTTCGACCTGGAGCGCGCGATCAACGGCCTGACGGCGGCGCAGCGACGGGCGGTGCGCCAGGACCAGGCCAGGCCTCTCGTCGACGAGCTGGGCGCCTGGATGCGCGAGGCCCGCGCGGCGATGTCGAAGCACGCGCCGGTGGCCAAGGCGATGGACTACATGCTGACCCGCTGGGAGGGGTTCGCGCGGTTCCTCGACGACGGGCGCATCTGCCTCACCAACAACGCCGCCGAGCGCGCGCTCAGGGGTGTCGCCCTCGGGCGCAAGGCCTGGCTGTTCGCCGGCAGCGACCGCGGTGGCCGGCGGGCGGCAGCGATGTACAGCCTGGTCGTCACCGCCAAGCTGAACGACGTCGATCCCCAGGCCTGGCTGGCCGACGCCCTGGCTCGGATCAATGCCCTGCCGCAGACCCGGCTGCACGAGTTGCTGCCGTGGGAGTGGAAGGCATTGCGCGCCGCCGCCAAGGCAGCCTGACGACCCACCCGCTCTCGCTCTGGACCTCACCCGCGGCTCTCACCGGATGCATACACTTGAATCACTGCATCAGCCGTTCTCGTCGTCGGATCGGCAGGTGGGAGTTCTCGGGCCTATAGTTCTTCCTCAGCTCGCCCGGGCGACGCTGTTGCTGAAGATCTAGGGTGAAATCCCAATAAGATTACTGATAGGTAATGGCAAATTATGATTCTTATAGCGGGAAGCTGTCGGACGATGATAGACGTCGCACCTATTCGGGCTCAGCAACGACCAATGAAACCTGATCGAACCGCATGCGCCGAAGAACCACCCGGGGGCTTGGCGCGTCAATGACCGGCGGGTCATTTCCGGCATCATCCATGTCCTCAAGACCGGTTGCCGGCGGTGTGCTGCCAGACCGAATACGATCCTCGGACAACGATCTACGACCATTTCAATCGCTGGTCCCAGCGGCGTTTCAGCGCGTCCCAGCCAGCGCTTGAGCGCGGAAACGATGGCCCTGCATCCGCCGGGGCAAGCCCGAGCTGATTGCTTCTGTGGACTTGAGCACGCTTCCGGCAAGAGCGATCGGTAGATACAAGTCACAAAGCGTTGCCGAAATGATCCCGCTGAAACCTGTGGCAGCATCATCACAAACTCGTAGCAGCCTTTTGTGCTCCGCTGGCGAGGTGGTTCTTGAGCAGCGCTCTCGTCTCTAAGAGGCGTGTCAACCCTGAAGAGTCCCCATCCTCTGCCATTGCCAGAAGCTGCACATCGGCAAGTGGGTCAGTCGGCTTTCCATTGACCAGCACCTCGTAGTGGAGGTTCGGACCGCTGGTCACACCGGTCGCACCCACATCACCGACGGGGTCGCCAGCTAGCACGACCTGTCCTTCGCTCAAACCTGCCGGGACGCTGCTGAGGTGAGCGTAGCGGGTGAGGGTGTCGCTGCCGTGCGCGATCTCGACGACTTGCCCGTATCCACTGCGCCAGCCGACGAAGGTGATGCGACCTGGGCAGTAGCACGCACAGCGTCTCATTGGCGCCGAGAAATCTACGCCAGTGTGCATTCGAACCGTGCCGTAGACGGGATGCTTCCCTCGAACCGAAGACGGAGCTCAACCGTGCACCCTCGACGGGCTGGTTGAATGTCCTGACCAGTTCTCCGTCGCGATAGATCGATGCGGAGACCGAACCGTCCGTGGGCCAAATGACCCTCGTACGTTGCATCGCGTAGTTGAAGCACTGCAAAGCTCACCTCCGGTTGGCC
>CALOEA010000003.1:0-43861 GCA_942492185.1 uncultured Alphaproteobacteria bacterium | reverse complement strand
CATCGTCGGCTGCGGCTACAAGGCCTACACCTGGGATGCCAACCGGCAGGGTGGCACCGCCGCCACCGACAACAAGTTCGGCGTCGACCTGGGCGAGCAGCAGCCGGCCGAGACGCTGGCTGGTACGCCCCCTCGATGTACAACGTGGTCAAGCAGAATGGCTGCGACGTGCACATCGTCATCAAGGCGGATATCGACTGCGTGGTGAACGGCGGCCTCGGGTCGGTGCGCGGCGCGCGCCTGGCGGAAACTCTCCTTCTCCGAGGCCACCTCCACCCAGCTGCAGCGCCTCCACGACGCCGCTGGTCTGGCGCTACGGCTCGCTGGTGCCGACCTCGTGGGACGACGCGCTCTCACTGGTCGCCGCGGTCACCAAGCGGGTGATCGACGAGCAGGGCGAGGACGGGGTCTTCGTCTCCGCCTTCGATCACGGCGGCGCCGGCGGCGGCTACGAGAACACCTGGGGCACCGGGAAGCTCTACTTCACCGCCATGAAGATCAAGAACATCCGCATCCACAACCGCCCGGCCTACAACAGCGAGGTCCACTCGACCCGCGACATGGGCGTCGGCGAGTTGAACAACTGCTATGAGGACGCCGAGCTCTGCGACACCATCGTCGCCTGCGGCACCAACGCCCTGGAGACCCAGACCAACTACTTCCTCAATCACTGGGTGCCCAACCTGCGCGGCAGCTCGCTGGCCAAGAAGCGCGAGCAACTGCCGGACGAGCCGCATGCCGCGGCGAGGATCGTGATCGTCGATCCGCGCCGGACCGTGACGGTGAATGCCTGCGAGGCCGAGGCGGGCAGCGAGAATGTGCTGCACCTGGCGATCGCGTCGGGCAGCGACCTGGCGCTCTACAACGCCTGGATGACCTACATCGACGCCCAGGGCTGGGTCGACCGCGCCTTCATCGAGGCCTCGACCACGGGCTATGCGGAGATGCTGGCGGCGAACCGCACCAGCCTGGAGGAGGCCGCCGCCATCACCGGCCTCACGGTCGAGCAGATCCGCACGGCGGCCCACTGGATCGCCGAGCCGAAGGAGGGCAAGCGTCGACGCACGATGTTCTCCTACGAGAAGGGCGTGATCTGGGGCAACGACAACTACCGCACCATCGCCGCCCTGGTGAACGTCGCCCTCGCCAGCGGCAATGTCGGGCGTGTCGGCGGCGGATGCGTGCGCATGGGCGGCCATCAGGAAGGCTACGTGCGCCCCTCGGACGCCCACGTCGGCCGGCCGGCCGCCTACGTCGACCAGCTGCTGATCCAGGGCCAGGGCGGCGTCCATCACATCTGGGCCTGCGACCACTACAAGACCACGCTCAACGCCGATGAGTTCAAGCGCGCCTACAAGCGACGCACCGATATGGTGAAGGAGGCCATGTATGCGGTGCCGGCTGGCGACCGCGAGGCGCTGGTGGAGGCCATCATGGGCGGCGATCCGCGAGGGCGGCCTCTTCGCCGTCGACGTCGACATCGTGCCGACGAAGATCGGCGAGGCCTGCCATGTCATCCTGCCGGCCGCCACCTCCGGCGAGATGAACCTGACCTCGATGAACGGCGAGCGGCGGATGCGCCTGACCGAGCGCTATATGGACCCGCCCGGCCAGGCGCTGCCCGACTGCCTGATCGCCGCCCGGCTGGCGCAGGCCCTCGAGGCGGCCTTCCGCGCGGCCGGCGACATCGCCGCCGCCGACCGCTTCCAGGGCTTCGACTGGCAGAGCGAGGAGGACGCCTTCATGGACGGCTACCATGCCAATGCCGGAGGCGGCGAGTTCGTCACCTACGATCGGCTGCGGGCGATGGGCACCAACGGCTTCCAGGAGCCGGCCAGCGGCTACGAGAACGGGGTCATCGTCGGCACCCAGCGGCTCTACGTCGATGGCCGCTTCTCGACCGCCGACGGCAAGGCCCTTTTCATGGCCTCGCAGTGGCGCGGGCTGGAGGCACCCGGCAAGGAGGAGGAGCGCGCCAAGTACCCCTTCCTGATCAACAACGGCCGGGCCAATCAGGTGTGGCAGTCGGCCTACCTCGACAAGCAGAGCGAGTTCGTCGTCGGACGCTGGCCCTACCCCTTCATCGAGATGCATCCGGACGACATGGCGTCGCTCGGCCTGAAGCAGGGGGACCTGGTGGAGGTCTATAACGACAACGGTGCAACGCAGGCGATGGCCTATCCGACGCCGAGCGCGCGGCCCGGCGAGACCTTCATGCTCTTCGCCTATCCGACCGGCGTGCAGGGCAACGTGGTGTCGCCGGGGGTCAACGAGCTGATCATCCCCAACTACAAGCAGACCTGGGGGGCCATCCGGAAGATCTCGGACGCCCCGGGCGTCGCCGCCGGCGTCTCCTTCAAGAGCCAGGAGTACCGCTCAGGCTGACAGGGCCTGGGGCCGGAGGCGGTGACGCTCGCGCCGTCGCCGCCTCACGGCGGCGGCAGCAGCGTCACCTGGTGCGTCCAGCTCTTGCCGTCGGACACGGTGATCTGGGTGAAGCCGAGCAGCACGGCGAGGTCGTAGAAGGTGAACCAGTCCTCCACGCCGTTGTCCTTGATCAGCGGCAGCAGGCGCGCCTCGGCCGTCAGGTTGGTCAGCATCGCGCGGGCGCGGTAGAGCGTGTCGAAGGGACCGTCGATCAGCGCCACGACGATCAGCTTCTCCGCCTCGCTCCCCTTGGCGAAGAGCGCATAGGGCAAGGGATAGCCTCGCTTGGCCTGGTCCAGCGCGAGGCCGGTGACGAAGGCGACCCGGACCGAGCGGTTGGCCTCCAGCAGCGACTGGGCCCGCGCCACGTACTCTTCCTGGGTGGTGAGCGGCGGGTAGTAGTAGCCGGAATGGCGGTCCTCGTCGCTGTCGGCCTCCTCGCCCTCCGCCGCGGCGCCGCTCGCGGGCGCTGCCTCCTCGGCCGGGGCGATGATGACTTTCGCCTCCTCGGCCCGGGCTGCGATCGGCGGCACCGCCGTCGGCAGCCAGAGCCCGAGTGTCAGGGCAAGGATGGCCAGCTTCGCGTTCGTTCCACTCATCGCGCCTCGATCCTCCGGATAAAGTCCTTGATGATGATGCGATAGAGCTCGTCCTTCAGGAGCTGGTCCTCGCATCCGCGTTCTATGTTGGGATTGTCGTTGATCTCGATGATGTAGACGCCGCCGTCCTTGGTCTGCTTCAGGTCGACGCCGTAGAGGCCATCGCCGATCAGGCTGGCGGCCTTCAGGGCGACCTCGACCACCTCCTTCGGCGCCTGCTCGACCGACCAGGTCTTCCAGCCGCCCTCGTCCGGCTTGCCGCCCTTGCTGTGGTTGATGATCTGCCAGTGCTTGCGACTCATGAAGTACTGCGAAACGAAGAGCGGCTGGCGGTTCAGCACGCCGACCCGCCAGTCGAACTCGGTCGGCATGAACTGCTGCGCCAGGATCACGTCGGAGCGCTGCAGCAGCTTGCGTGCAAGCTCGACGAGCTCCGGCCGCTTCTCCGCCTTGTAGACGCCGCGCGAGAAGGACCCGTCCGGGATCTTCAGCACCATGAGGATAGCCCAGTGCCCGCTCAGCCTCCTCCAGGTTCTCGCGGTCGATGATCAGCGTCTGCGGCGCCGGCAGCTTGTTGGCCTGCAGCAGTTCGGCCAGGAAGACCTTGTTGGTGCAGCGCAGCATCGAGACCGGATCGTCGATCACCGGCATGCCCTCGGCCACCGCCTTCAGGGCGAAGCGGTAGGTGTGGTTGTCGATCGTCGTGGTCTCGCGGATGAAGAGCGCGTCGTACTCGGCCAGCGAGAGGAAGTCCTTGCGCTCGATGAGCTCGACGCCAACGCCGAGACCCGCGCCGACCTGTACGAACTTCGCCAGGGCCTCGCGGTCCGAGGGCGGCATGGCCTCGCGCGGGTTCTGCAGGATCGCCAGGGAGTAGCGGGGCGGCGTCTTCGACTTCGGCGCCCGCCAGCCGGTCCGGGTGTAGCCGGCCAGGGCCTGCAGGAAGAAGTCGAACTCGTCCGGCGCCAGGGCCGAAGGCGTCACCACCTTCACCTCGCCGATGCGCCAGCGCTCGTCGAAGACGCAGGCCACCTTCAGGATCGGGCAGCGGAAGCGGTCGAAGACGGCGCGGGCGAAATTGCGGAAGCGGTTGTCCCGCACCTCACCGAAGAACAGCGTCAGGGTGAAGCCCGAGCGCGGCGGCTGCTCCAGCTTGTCGAGGTCGCGGCGCAGCTGCGCGTTGAGGTCCGGCAGGGCATCCGAATAGAGCGTCTTCTTGGAGAGCTCGACGATGGTCTGGACGGTCGGGATCACCTTGTGATCGCGCGCCTCGGCCAGCAGCGAGCAGTAGTAGCCCTCCGCCATGTAGTCGAGGTCGCCGTTCAGGTTGATGACGCGCGGCCGCTTGCCGGCGAAGAGCGACGGCCGCGTGACGTAGTCGCGCGCCGTCACCACCTGGCCATGCTCCGCGGCCCAGGCCTCGTCGCCCTTGCCCTCGACGATGACCACGTAGTTGACCATCGGGAGAGCATCCTGCCCGGCGCCGCCGCTGCCGAGCACGACCGCGGCCCGCAGCCGGGGCATGCCGTAGCGCGACATGCGCGCGAAGGCCTCGCGCGGCACCGGTACGTTCACGCAGTCGAGCTTGCCGCCGCGGGCCGTTGCCCGCGTCGGGTCGGGGTCGTGGAAGTAGACGAAGCGCTCGTCGTGCCCGGTGAGCGCCACCCAGTGCGGCGCCTTCTCACCGGTCAGCGCATAGCTCGAGATCAGCACCACCGGGATGGCGCCGCGGTCGAGGGCGGCGACCATCTCGCCCGGCTGGATGCCGCGGCGATGCACCACGATGCCGCTCTTCCGCGCCTGGCTGCGGAAGTCCTGCAGCACCAGGCGGATGACCTCCTTCTTCTGCGGGTCGCGCACCGAATCGACGAAGAGCCGCTCCTCCTCCGTGACGAAGAGCTCGACGCCGAAGCCGCGCCGCTGCGCCGCCAGGGACAGCCCGAAGGGGTCGCAGCCACCATGCCCGGAGGTCATGTAGATCAGCGTCGCCTCGCGCCAGAGCCTGAGCTCCTTGCGCCGGTCGAAGGCGGCGTCCGGATCGAGGGCGCGGAACGCCATCATCAGGCTGGCGGCACCGCAGGTGAAGGGCAGCGTCTGCGCGTAGTAGGGGACGCGCCGCAGCGCCACGCGATTGCCGCCGGCCAGGCGCTTGGCCATGCGCAGCGCGTCGGCATGGTCCTCGTAGTAGTCCTGGATCGAGCCGAAGGGACGGTAGCCGGCGGCACGATACTGCGCGACCGCGCCCTCGTTGTCGGGCCTGACCTCCAGGCGCAGCTCGACCGCGCCGGCGTCCAGCGCGGCCTGCTCGGCCGCGGCCAGCAAGGCGCTGCCGAAGCCGCGCCGGCGATCCTGCGGATCGACCGCGATGGAGTAGAGTCGCGCGAGCGCCGTGCCCTTGCTGAAGAGCAGCAGCGCATAGCCGGCGATCCGGCCCTCCGCCTCGGCGACGATGCAGGCGGCATGGCCCTTCGTCAGCAGGTGGCGGAAGGACCGGCGGGAGATGCGGTCGAGGGTGAAGCAGCGCTCCTCGAGCGCCACCAGCTGATCGAGATCGGCGAGGCGCGCGGGTCGGAGCTGCGGCGCCGAACGGCGGCGGGGGGCTATGGCCAGGCTGGGCAGGATACCGGTCCTCTCGCACAGGGCGCGGGGGCGCCGCCGACCGGGCGCGCGACTCCGCTGTGGTCGCGGCCACAATAGCAGCTTCCCCCTGGCGGGGCGGAAGGCCTCGGCTTTCCTGTCGCCGCGCGCCTGCTATGCTCGCCGCCGCTTCATCCCCTCCCCTGGCCCGGAGCCCGCGATGCCGGACCTGCCCAAGGTCGCCTTTGCCGCCGCCGACACCGAGGAAGCGCAGTCCGCCCTGCAGCGGCTGCGCGATGCCTACGGCCACTGCCCGCTGGCCGATGCCGAGGTGATCGTCGCCCTCGGCGGCGACGGCTTCATGCTGGAGACGCTGCACGCCGACCCGCAGCGGCGGCGGCCGATCTACGGCATGAACTGCGGCACCGTCGGATTCCTGCTGAACCGCTTCCGCGAGGAGGACCTGGCCGGGCGCCTGGCAAAGGCACTGCCGATCCATCTGCACCCCCTGGTCATGCGCGCCACCCGCGCCGACGGCAGCCTGGTCGAGGACATTGCCTACAACGAGGTCTCGCTGCTGCGCGAGAGCCGCCAGGCGGCGAAGATCCGCATCACGGTCGACGGCAAGGTGCGCCTGGAGGAACTGGTCTGCGACGGCGTGCTGGTGGCGACGCCGGCCGGCTCGACCGCCTACAATCTCTCGGCCCATGGGCCGATCCTGCCGATCGGTGCCAAGATGCTCTGCCTGACGCCGATCTCTGCCTTCCGCCCCCGGCGCTGGCGCGGCGCCCTGCTGAACGACAGCGCGAAGGTCATCTTCGAGGTGCTGGAACCGGGAAAGCGGCCGGTTTCCGCCACCGCCGACTCCACCGAGGTGCGCGACGTGGCGCGGGTCGAGGTGCTGCAGGACCACGGCAAGCCGGTCACCCTGCTGTTCGACCCCGACCATGACCTCGAGGAGCGCATCCTGCTGGAGCAGTTCACGCCCTGACCGCCGGGCTTGCAGGATCGCGGCCGGACGACTAGAACCCTTCGCGTCATTGGGGAGTAGCCGCCCTCGCCGTTCAGAGGGGGGTGCGCCAACAGACTTGGGCCCGGCATCGCTGCCGCCGCCCATGGTGCATCCGGCAAGCGCTTGGCGAGACCTTTGGCTTCGACCGTCTGTCCAGGGGGCTGGGTGGGGCGGCGAGCCATTGGTCATGTCCGCCCGCCCCCGCCGGTTGCCGCCCGATGGACTCCTTCCTCATCTCCGCCGCCGTCGTCGCCGTCGCCGAGATCGGCGACAAGACGCAGATCCTCGCGCTGCTGCTGGCGGCCCGCTACCGCGCGCCGCTGCCGATCATCCTCGGCATCCTCCTGGCCACCCTGGCCAACCATGCGCTGGCCGCGCTGCTCGGCGCCTCGCTGGCCGACTGGCTGGGGCCGGAGGCCCTGCGCTGGATCCTGGGCGTTTCCTTCCTGGCGATGGCCGCCTGGATGCTGGTGCCTGACAGCCTGGAGGGGGAGCCGCGGCTGACCGGGCGGCTCGGCCCGTTCCTGGCCACCCTCTTCGCCTTCTTCCTGGTGGAGATCGGCGACAAGACCCAGGTCGCGACCGTCGCCCTGTCGGCGAAGTTCGACGCTCCCCTGGTGGTGACGCTCGGCACCACGCTCGGCATGCTGCTGGCCAACGTACCGGCGGTCCTCCTGGCCGGCTTCGCCGCCGAGCGTCTGCCGCTCAAGACGATCCACGCGGTGGCGGCGGCGCTCTTCGCCCTGCTCGGACTCCTAGCCCTCGTCGGGGCGGGCGACGGTCTCGCCGGCGTCGGACGCCGGCGAGACCGCGCTCCAGGGCAGGACCGTTCAGGCGCGCCAGAAAGGCTTGTGGATCTCCGGGGCGATATCGGCCCGCGACAGGCCGACATCCTTCAGGTTGCGGTCGCTGAGCGTCGCCAGCTGGCGGCGCTCCTGCGACCGCTGCTGCCAGCGCACCAGCACCGCCAGCAGGCGATCGAGGGTCCGGCCGGCCGTCTGCCGTGCGGTCGGGTTCGCGGGGCGAATGGCAAGAGACTGGTTCATGGCTGATCTCCTTGATCCTGGTGGCGGGAGCTGGCCTCTCAGGCCCGTCGTATCCCGCTGTCATGCAGAGAAGATGCTGTTTCTTGCGTGGCGCGACAAAGCATGTTATCTCCGCCTTCGGATTATCTTTTCTCATACGAATGATGGCCCGCCGCCTGCCCAACCTGAACGCTCTCAAGGCCTTTGAAGCGGCCGCCCGCCACCTCTCCTTCACCAAGGCCGCGGCAGAGCTCAACGTGACCCAGGGGGCGGTCAGCCATCAGGTGCAGGCGCTGGAGGAGCAGCTTGGCCAGCAGCTCTTCAAGCGGCTGAACCGGCGTCTGGAACTGCTGCCGGCCGGCCTCGACTATCTGCCGGCCGTCAGCGAGGCCTTCGACCGCATCGCCGACGCGACCCGCCGCCTGGGGCGCGATCGCAGCGGCGGCCCGCTGAAGCTCTCCACCATGCCCTCCTTCGCGACCAAGTGGCTCTTGCCGCGCCTGCCGGCACTGCGCCGCGCGGCGCCGGAACTCGACCTGATGATCTCGGCCTCGCCCGAGCGGGTGGACCTGCACGGCGAAGAGTTCGACGTGGCGATCCGCTTCGGCGTCGGGCGCTATCCCGACCTGGCCGAGACCTTCCTGATGGTCGACGCGGTCCTGCCGGTCTGCGCGCCCTCGCTGCTGCGCGGCCAGGGCGACCCGCCGCGGCCGCCGCTGCTGCGGCCGGAAGACCTGGCGGAGCACACCCTGCTGCACGACGAGATCGGCCCCTACGAACAGGGGATCGACTGGATGGGGTGGCTGGCCGCCGCCGGCCTGTCGCGAATCGACCACACGCGCGGGCCGAAGTTCAGCGACTCCTCCTTCGTGGTGCTGGCCGCCATCGCCGGTGAAGGGGTCGGGCTGGCCCGCCGGTCGCTCTGCCTCGACGACCTCGCGGCCGGCCGGCTGGTCCAGCCCTTCGGCCCGGTGCTGAAGCTGCAGAACGCCTATCGCCTGCTGACGACGCCGGAGAAGGCCACCTGGCCGAAAGTGGCGCGCTTCACCGCCTGGCTGCTGGAGGAGATCGCCGGCCTGCCGGATTTGCCGCCGGCTGCGGACCAGACCCGCAGGATTGAGGGTAGCCAGTCGCCGCCCGAGGCCTAGACTGGCGATCCGAAGATGCGATTCCCCAATTTTGATAAACGCTGGCAGCGCACGCTGCTGGCCTTGGCCATCGGTGCGGCCGGCGGGTGGCTGGCGCATTCGCTGCACCTGCCGCTCGCCTGGATGATCGGCGCCATGCTGGCCAGCACCGCGGGGGCGATCGGCGGCCTGCCGGTCACCCTGCCCTCCTGGCTGCGCACCCTCTTCATCGCGGTGCTGGGAGTCATGCTGGGCTCGCGCTTCCGTCCCGAGATCCTGCAGCAGCTCGGCGAATGGTCGGTCTCGCTCGGCGGGCTGGTCTTCTACACGATCGTGGCGGGCCTGATCGGCATGGCCTACCTGCGGCGCTTCGGCGGCTACGACGGCGTCACCTCCTACTTCTCCGCCATGCCCGGCGGGCTCTCGGAGATGATCCTGGTGGGCTCGGCGATGGGCGGCGACGCCCGCGTCATCGCGCTGATGCATGCCTCGCGCATCCTCATCGTCATCCTCATTCTGCCCTTCGCCTTCCAGGTGTTGTTCGGCTATGACCCGGTCAACCGGCCGGCCAGCGGCCCACCGATGGCCGAGGAGGGGCTGCGCGACATCGGCATGCTCATCGGCGCCGGCATCGTCGGCTATTTCGCCGCCCGCGCCGCCCGCCTGCCGGCCTCGCAGCTGGTCGGGCCGATGCTCTGCTCGGCCGCCATACATCTGCTGGGCTGGACGCAGGCGACACCGCCGGCAGAGCTGGTCGCGGTCTCGCAGGTGGTGATCGGAACCGCCATCGGCTGCCGCTTCGCCGGCACCCGCGTCTACTTCGTGCTGCGCGTCGTCACCGCCGCCGCCGGCCTCACCATCCTGCTGCTGCTGCTGAGCCTGGGCTTCGCCCTGGCGCTGCATGCCATGACCGACCTGCCGACCCCCTCGCTGGTGCTGGCCTACGCGCCCGGCGGGCTGGCGGAAATGAGCCTGGTCGCCCTGGCCCTGGCGCTGGACGCAGCCTTCGTCGCCACGCACCATATCGCCCGCATCTTCCTGGTGGTGGTGCTCGCGCCGAACGCCTTCCGCCTGCGGCGGCGCTACCAGGAGAAGGCCAAGGCCAAGGCGGCCGCGCAGGGCGACTAGGGGCTCAGTCGGCCCGGCGGTAGAGCGAGGCGAGCGTCAGGCGGGTGGCCCGCTTCGCCGCGCGCTGCCACTCCGGTCCCTTCAGCCACTGGTCTTCCAGCGTCACCGCCGGATCGATGCGGTTCTCGTGCATCAGGCGGTTGCGCAGACCGCGCAGCCAGCTGCGCTCCTCGGCCAGGTCATCGGCGGGGAAGCCGCCATAGAGCGCCTGGGCATCGACCACGGCGCCGGCCAGGATCACCACCGCCACCCAGGCACCGGCGCAGTAGCAGCGCTGCAGCTCGACCGTCAGCGCGGTCGCCTGTTCGGACAGCGCGGCCGCGCCACGGGCCGCATAGCGCTGCTCCTCGGCCGCCAGCCACAGCCGCCGCTCGTCCCACTCCGCCTCCCCCGGGTACTCCAGCAGCTCGATCATGGCCGCCCGTCCGGCATCGGCGGCCTCAGTCGAACTCGAGGATCGCCTGATCGACGGCGAGGCTGTCGCCCGGCTGGCAGTGCAGCGTCTTCACCACCCCGTCCGAGGTGGCACGCAGCACGTTCTCCATCTTCATCGCCTCGACCACCGCCAGTTCCTCGCCGGCCTTGACCTCCTGTCCTTCGGCCACGGCGACCGAGACCAGCAGGCCGGGCATCGGCGAAAGCAGGAAGCGCGAGAGGTCCGGCGGCGCCTTCACCGGCATGTGGCGGAAGAGCGCCGCGGCCGGCGGCTCCAGCACCAGGGCGTCGACCTGGGCACCGCCGTGGGTCAACAGCCAGCGCGGCCCCTTGCGGTCGACCTGCACCACCACCGGCTTGCCGTCGAGCTGTGCGTGCAGCAGCGCCTCGCCCGGCGACCAGTCGCTCTCGAAGGTGCCGTCACCGAGCTCGGAGCTCACCATGAAGCCGGAAGAGTGCGGCTTCAAGCTGACCGGGTACTCTTCGCGCGCCAGCAGCACGACCCAATCGGGCAGCGCCCGATAGGCCACGCCATGACCGCCGACGCTGGCCTCGCGCTCGGCGCTGCGGCGCTGGATGAAGGCGGCGGCGAAGACCAGGGCGCGTCGCGCCGCCTGGTCGGGGATCGCCGGCTGGTAGCCCTCGGGGAACTCCTCGGCGATGAAGTTGGTGGTCAGGCGCCCGGCCTGGAAGCGCGGGTGGGCCAGCATGGCCGAGAGGAACGCCGTGTTGTGATTGATGCCGCGGATATAGTAGGCGTCGAGCGCCTGCCGCAGCGTGGCGATGGCGGCGGCCCGGTCCGGACCGTGGGCCACCAGCTTGGCGATCATCGGATCGTAGTAGATCGAGATCTCCGAGCCCTCGGTCACGCCGGTGTCGATCCGCACGCTGGCCGACTGCCGCGGCTCGAGATAGCGCACCAGGCGGCCGACCGACGGCAGGAAGCCGCGCGCCGGGTCCTCGGCATAGACGCGCGCCTCGATCGCCCAGCCGTCGAGCCGCAGTTCCTTCTGCCCGAAGCCCAGGGTCTCGCCGTCGGCGACGCGGATCATCTGCTCGACCAGATCGAGGCCGGTGACCATCTCGGTGACCGGGTGTTCCACCTGCAGCCGGGTGTTCATCTCCAGGAAGTAGAAGTTGCGGTGCTTGTCGACGATGAACTCCACGGTGCCGGCGGAGTAGTAGCCCACCGCGCGCGAGAGCTGGATCGCCTGCTGGCCCATCCTTGCCCGGGTCTCGGGGTCGATGAAGGGCGAGGGCGCCTCCTCCAGCACCTTCTGGTGGCGCCGCTGGATCGAGCATTCGCGCTCGCCGAGGTAGACGACGTTGCCCTGCTTGTCGCCCAGCACCTGGATCTCGATGTGGCGCGGCTCCTCGATGTACTTCTCGACGAACACCCGCTCGTCGCCGAAGGAGGAGCGCGCCTCGTTGGTCGCCGAGCGGAAGCCCTCGCGGGCCTCCTCGTCGGAGCGGGCGATGCGCATGCCCTTGCCGCCGCCGCCGGCCGAGGCCTTGATCATCACCGGGTAGCCGACGCCGCGGGCGATCTCGACCGCGCGTTCGGCGTCGGGAATGGCCTCGAGATGGCCGGGGACCGTCGAGACGCCGGCCTGCTTGGCGAGGAGCTTGGAGGCGATCTTGTCGCCCATCGCCTCGATCGCTTTCACCGGCGGTCCGATGAAGACGATGCCGGCGGCCTCCAGGGCCTCGGCGAAGCCGCGGTTCTCGGAGAGAAAGCCGAACCCGGGATGGACCGCCTGGGCGCCGGTGGTGCGGCAGGCCTCGATGATCCGCTCGGCGCGCAGGTAGCTCTCGGCCGAGGGCGCCGGGCCGATGTGCACCGCCTCGTCGGCCATCTCGACCGCCAGGCTGCCGGCATCGGCGTCGGAATAGACCGCCACGGTGGCGATACCGAGCCGCCGGCAGGTCTTGATGATGCGACAGGCGATCTCGCCGCGATTGGCGATGAGGATCTTCTCGAACAGCGCTCGGCCCCCCGTTTTCAGCTCCAGCCGGGTACCCCGCCCACTCGGGTGGGGCAGCGTGGATTAGGACTGCCTTTCATAGCCTTGCCCCAAAGCTGCCGCAATGGCGGGTCTTCATGATTCCAGGCGGACAATCGGCGCGCGGCGGCGTCCCTGGACCTCGTCCGGGGAACGCGAGGCCGGCGCCGGCCGTACAGGACGACAAGCTATCGAGTCGGGATCAAGAGCTCCCTATCGGCAGAAGACCGGCGGGAGCGCGCAAGGCAAGGAGACCTCGATGAGCAAGTCGATCAAAGCCATCACGGCGGCCACCCTGGTCGCCTTCCTCGGGGCCTGCGGCAGCAGCACCGGCGACCGTGCGCTGTCCGGTGCCGGCATCGGAGCGGTCGGCGGCCTCGCCGTCGGCGCGCTGACCGGCATGACCCTGGGGGTCGGCACCCTGATCGGTGCCGGCGTCGGCGCCGCCGTCGGCGGCCTCACCGACTCGGAGGATTTCGACATCGGCACCCCCTGGTGGGAGTGACCGCCGCTGGATGAGCCCTCCCGCAGCGGTCGGGTACAGGGGAAGCGGCGGCCGCGGGGCCGCCGTTTCTCGTTCGGCGAAAGGGCCGGCCGCCCCGAGACAATAGCGCCCTAGGCAGGGATAGCGCCCCGCCGGCCGGCGTAGAACCAGACATGAGCGCTCCCTCCCCCTCCGCGCCACTGGCGCCCCGCCCGTCCCGCCGGCGCCGCTCCTGGCTGCTGGGCCTCCTGGTGCTGCTCGGCCTCGCCGCCGGCGGCAGCTGGTACTTCGCCGGCAAGGCCGACACGCTGACGCCGCCGGCCACCGCCGCCGTCACGCGCGGCGACCTGGAGATCACCCTCTCCTCGCTCGGCTCGCTGCAGCCGCGCGACTACGTCGATGTCGGCACCCAGGTCTCCGGGCAGGTCTTGGCCATCCACGTGACCTATGGCTCCGACGTGGCGCAGGGCGACCTCCTGGCCGAGATCGATCCGAAGGTCTACAGCGCCAGGGTCGATTCCGACCGCGCGCAGCTGAAGATCCTCGAGGCGCAGCTGCTGCAGCGCCGCGCCGAGCTGGAGCTCGCCCAGCAGCAGCATGTCCGCAATACCCGCCTGTTCGACAAGAAGGCGGTGAGCGAGGACCTGTTCCAGACCAGCGCCGCCAACGTCGCCGTCGCCGAAGCCGCCATCGCCCAGCTCGAGGCGCAGATCGAGCAGGCGCGCTCGACGCTGGAGGGCGACCTGGCCAATCTCGACTACACCAAGATCTACGCGCCGATGGACGGCACGGTGGTCTCCATCGACGCCCGCCTGGGGCAGACGCTGAACGCCAACCAGTCGGCGCCGATCATCCTGCGTATCGCCAACCTCGACACCATGACGGTCTGGGCCGAGGTCGCCGAGGCGGACGTCGTGAAGATCGGCGAGGCCATGCCGGTCCACTTCACCACGCTGGGCGAGCCCGACCGTGCCTGGCGCGGCACCGTCCGGCAGATCCTGCCGACGCCCGAGGTGGTCAACGAGGTGGTGCTCTACAACGTGCTGGTCGATGTCGACAACGAGGACCACCGCCTGATGACGCAGATGACGGCGCAGGTCTTCTTCGAGGTCGCCAGCGCGCAGGATGCACTGCTGGTACCGCGCGGCGCGTTGCGCGCGGCCCCCGCCGGCAGCAAGCCAACCGTCGCGGGAGGCACGCCCCACCTCGTGCTACTGCAGGGGCCGACCGGCCCGATCGAGCGCACGATCACGGTCGGCCTGAGCGACCGCAGCCGCGCCGAGGTGCTGGACGGCCTCGCCGAGGGCGACCTGGTGCTGCTGCCGGACGCCGCCGCCGGCGCGGTCGCGCGGGGCGGCGGCTTCTCCCGCCCCGGCCTCTTCTAGGCGGGGCCGGCAGCGTGGCGAACGATCCGATCCTCGAGTTGGCCGGGGTCTCCAAGCTCTACCCCGCCGGCGGCGGCGCCGTTGCCGCGCTGAAGTCCGTCTCGCTCACCATCCGGCGCGGCGAGTATGTCGCCATCATGGGGCAGTCGGGGTCGGGCAAGACCACCTTGATGAACATCCTCGGCTGCCTCGACCGCCCCACCGGCGGGTCCTACCGCGTCGCCGGCGTGGACGTCGCGACGCTCGATGCCGACGGCCTGGCCGCGCTGCGCCGCGACGTCTTCGGCTTCGTCTTCCAGCGCTACAACCTGCTCGGCACCGCGAGCGCGCTGGAGAACGTCGAGATGCCGGCGATCTATGCCGGCATGGGGCGCCGCGAGCGCAGCCATCGCGCCGCCGGCCTGCTGCAGAAGCTCGGCCTCGGCGACCGGCTGGAACATCGCCCGGGCCAGCTCTCCGGCGGCCAGCAGCAGCGGGTGTCGATCGCCCGGGCGCTGGCGAACGGCGCCGAGGTGATCCTGGCCGACGAGCCGACCGGCGCGCTGGACAGCGCCAGCGGCCAGGAGGTGCTCGCGCTGCTGCGGCAGATGAACGCCGAGGGCCGCACCATCCTGCTCATCACGCACGATCCGGAGGTCGCCAAGGAGGCCGACCGCCTGATCCGCATCCACGACGGCGAAATCGTCGAGGACAGCGGCGCGAAGCCGCCACTGCCGGCGACCGCCGGCGACGAGGCGCCGCTGGCCGTGCGCGCCACCGCCGACCTGCTCGATGCCGTGAAGATGGCCCTGCGCTCGCTCGGCGCCAATCTCTTCCGCACCTCGCTGACCCTGCTGGGCATCGTCATCGGCGTCGCCTCGGTGGTCGCCATGCTGGCGATCGGCGACGGCGCCAAGCAGTCGGTGATCGACCGCATCTCCGCCATGGGCACCGACCTGCTGCTGATACGGCCGGGCGCGCCCGGCGTGCGCAACAGCGGCGACAACGCGAGCCTGACCCCGGCGGATGCCGCCGCCATCGCCGCCCTGGCAGGCGTCACCGCCGTGGTGCCGGAACGCAGCAGCGGCGTCACCCTGCGCCACGGCTCCACCGACTATGCCACCACCGTCACCGGCACCTGGCCGGACATGGTGCCGGCGCGGGACTGGACGCTGGTTGCCGGCAGCTTCTTCACGGCGCAGGACCTGACGAGCTACGCCCCGGTGATCGTCATCGGCCAGACCGTGGCGAAGAACCTCTTCCCCGACGGCAGCGACCCGGTCGGCCGCTACCTGCTGGTGAAGAACATTCCCTTCGAGGTCATCGGCGTGCTCGGCGGCAAGGGCGCCAGCCCCTATGGCTCCGACCAGGACGACGTCGCCTTCGTGCCGCTCTCCACCGGCTTCATGCGGCTCTTCGGCCAGCAGTACCTGCGCAGCATCACGGTCCAGGTCGGCGCGGTCGAGGAGATCGACGCCGTGCAGCAGGCGATCACCGCCCTGTTGATCGAGCGCCACCTGGCCGAGGACTTCCAGGTGCGCAACATGGCCTCGATCCTCGATACCGCGACCGAGACCGCCTCGACGCTGACCATCCTGCTGGGCTCGATCGCCGCCATCTCGCTCTTCGTCGGCGGCATCGGGGTGATGAACATCATGCTGGTCAGCGTCACCGAGCGGACGCGCGAGATCGGCCTGCGCATGGCCGCCGGCGCGCGCATGCGCGACATCCTCCTGCAGTTCAATACCGAGGCCGTGGTGGTCTGCTGCCTGGGCGGCGCGCTCGGCCTCGGGCTCGGGCTCGGCGCCGCGCTCTTCGCCGAGTCGCTCGGTGCCCCGATGCTGCTCTCCGCCACCCCCGCGCTGCTCGCGGTCGGCTGCGCCTGCCTCACCGGGCTGATCTTCGGCTTCCTGCCGGCCCGCAAGGCGGCGCGCCTCGACCCGGTCGTCGCCCTCTCCTCGGAATAGGTCATGCCATGACGACGCCCCGCCGCCACCTCCGCCTGCTCGCCCCCCTGGCCGCCCTGCTGCTCGGCGCCTGCGAGCTCACCCCGGCCTACGAGCAGCCGGAAACCAGCACGCCGGCCGCCTGGCGGGCCGAGCAGCAGGCGATGCTGCCGCAGGGCGCGCCGGGAAGCACACTGCTGCCCGGCGACGCCCCCGGCGGCGCCTGGTGGGAGGATTTCGGCAGCAGCGAGCTCGACGGGCTGATGACCATCGCGCGGCAGAACAACCGCAACCTCGCCGCCGCCCTGCAGCGCATCGCCCAGGCCCGCGCGCAGATCAAGTCGGCGAGCGCGGCGCTCTATCCCACGCTCGACGCCGGCGGCTCGGCCGGCCGCAACGGTGCCTGGCAGCAGCCCACCAGCGAGTCCTTCCGCGGGTCGCTGCAGGCCGGCTACGAGGTCGACCTCTGGGGCGCCAATGCCGCCGGCGTCAGCGGCGCCGAGGCCAACCTGGCAGGCAGCCAGTACGACTACGTCGCGCTCGATCTGGTGCTGCAGGGCGACGTGGTGACGGCCTATCTCCAGGTCCTCGCCTTCGATGCCCGTCTGGCCGTGGCGCGGCGCAACCTGGAGGCGGCCCAGAGCACCCTGGCGCTGGTCGAGCTGCAGTACGCGACCGGCGCCGTCTCCGGCCTGGAACTGGCGCAGCAGCGCCAGCAGATCGCCTCGATCACGGCGCAGCTGCCGCTGCTCGAGGGCAACCGCCGCCTGACCGAGAACGGCCTGGCCCTGCTGCTCGGCCTCACGCCCGACCAGCTGCCGCCGATCGGCGGGCAGTTCGCGGATCTCGTCCAGCCGCAGATCGCGCCGGGACTGCCGGCCGCGCTGCTGGCGCGGCGGCCCGACGTCCGCTCGTCGGAGGCGGCGCTGATGGCCGCCAACGCCGATATCGGCCAGGCCCGCGCCGCCTTCTACCCCTCGCTGTCGCTGACCGCCGATGGCGGGATTGCCTCGGCCGCCCTCGCCGCCTTCCTGAAGCCCGAGAGCCTGATCTACAGCCTCGCCGCCTCGCTGGCGGCGCCGCTGTTCGACGGCGGCCTGCGCGAGGCCAACCTGGAGATCTCCGAAGCGCGCAAGGCCGAGCTGGTGGAGAACTACCGCCAGACCGCCCTGACCGCCTATCGCGAGGTGGAGGACGCGCTGATCGGCCAGCAGTCGGCGATGCTGCAGGAAGAGGCGCTGCGGCAGTCCGCGGTGCAGGCGCAGCGCGCTTTCGACCTCGCCTCGCTGCAGTACAGTGCGGGCGCCATCGACCTGCTGAGCCTGCTCGACACCCAGCGGCAGCTGCTCAACGCGCAGGACAGCCTGGTCCAGGCGCGCCTCTCGAAGCTCGCCAGCACCGTCGACCTGGCGAAGGCCCTGGGCGGCGGCTGGGACGGCAGCCTGCCGGCGGGACCCTCGAGCTGAGCGCTCGCCTCAAAGCGGCAGGTTGTCGTGCTTCTTCCAGGGATTCTCGAGCTTCTTGTTGGCCAGCATCCGCAGTGCCTGGGCGACGCGGCGACGGGTGCCGTGCGGCATGATCACGTCGTCGATGAAGCCGCGCGAGGCGGCGACGAAGGGATTGGCGAACTTGGCGCGGTACTCCTCGGTGCGCTGCTCGATCTTCTGCGGGTCGCCGGCGTCGGCACGGAAGATGATCTCCACCGCCCCCTTCGGCCCCATCACCGCGATCTCGGCGGTCGGCCAGGCATAGTTCACGTCGCCGCGCAGATGCTTTGAGCTCATGACGTCGTAGGCGCCGCCGTAGGCCTTGCGGGTGATCACCGTCACCTTCGGCACCGTGGCCTCGGCGAAGGCAAACAGCAGCTTGGCGCCGTGCTTGATGATGCCGTTGAACTCCTGCGCCGTCCCTGGCAGGAAGCCCGGCACGTCGACCAGTGTGACGATGGGGATGTTGAAGCAGTCGCAGAAGCGCACGAAGCGCGCGCCCTTGATCGCCGAGTCGATGTCGAGGCAGCCGGCCAGTACCATCGGCTGGTTGGCGACGATGCCGACCGTCTGCCCCTCGATGCGGGCGAAGCCGGTGATGATGTTGCCGGCATAGGCGGGCTGCAGCTCGAAGAAGTCGCCCTCGTCGGCGATCTTGGTAATCAGCTCCTTCATGTCATAGGGCTTGTTCGGGTTCGGCGGCACCAGCGTATCGAGCGAGAGCTCGTCGCGCGTGGCCGGATCGAGCGTGGCGCGGGCCGGCGGCTTCTCTCGGTTCGAGGCCGGCAGGAAGTCGATGAATCGCCGGAGCTCCAGGATCGCCTCGACGTCGTTCTCGAAGGCCAGGTCGGCGACGCCGGACTTGGTGGTGTGGGTGATGGCGCCGCCCAGCTCCTCGTGCGTGACGCTCTCGTGCGTCACGGTCTTCACCACGTCGGGCCCGGTGACGAACATGTAGGAGCTGTCTTTCACCATGAAGATGAAGTCGGTCATCGCCGGCGAGTAGACCGCGCCGCCGGCACAGGGGCCCATGATCATGGAGATCTGCGGCACCACGCCGGAGGCCATCACGTTGCGCTGGAAGACCTCGGCATAGCCGGCAAGCGAGGCGACGCCCTCCTGGATGCGCGCGCCGCCGGAATCGTTCAGCCCGATCACCGGCGCCCCGACCTTCATCGCCTGGTCCATGACCTTGCAGATCTTCTCGGCGTGGGCCTCGGACAGCGAGCCGCCGAAGACGGTGAAATCCTGGCTGAAGACGAAGACCAGGCGGCCGTTCACCAGCCCATGCCCGGTCACCACGCCGTCGCCGGGAACGGTCTGCTCGCTCATGCCGAAGTCGTGGCTGCGATGCTCGACGAACATGTCCCACTCCTCGAAGGAGCCCGGCATCGAGCAGCAGGAGGATGCGTTCGCGCGCCGTCAGCTTGCCCTTGCCGTGCTGCGCGGCGACGCGTTTCTCGCCGCCGCCCAGCCGCGCGCCCGCCCGCTTCACCTCCAGTGCCTGAACGATGTCCTTCATGCCTACGGCCCCTCCTCCAATGACGTTCCTGCTCTTAGCAGCCGACGACCAAGCGCGCTACTGCGGCCGGCTCAGCACCAGCAGCCGATGCGCAGCCTCGAGGTCGGCCAGCAGCCCCCGCCGCCGCTCCAGGGCCTCGGCATCCTCGCCCCAGAGTTCCAGCTGGAAGGTGGCGTCGATCTCGGCCGCCTCGAAGGCCTCTCCCGGCGTCAGGCGGCCTTCCGCCGCGGCGAGCCCCAGCAGCAGCGAGCCGCAGCCCTGCACCAGCTGTGCCAGCGCGGTGAGGGCGAAGCCGTGATAGTCCTCGATCGGCGCCGCCAGCGCCGCCAGGCTCTCGGCCGGCTGCTCGACCGCCGCCAGGGCGTTGGTGACCACCAGCCGGGCACCGAAGCGCTCTACCGCCCAGTCGAGCAGCGGTCCCCAGCAGCGCGCCTGCCGTTCGGCCAGGAGCGGCGGCTGTTCGGCCCAGTAGCAGAGCAGGTCGGTGGCGCCGTAGGCCGCGAGCTGCCGGCGCAGATCGGCCTCGCGGGGCAGCACGAGGTCGAGCGTCGTGCAGCAGAGCTGCGTCAGCGGCATCTCGCCCGGACGCACCTCCGTGCCGCAGGCCTCCCACTCGGCAGCGATGGCCGCGGCCAGCGGCGGGCTGGGCAGCAGCAGGGGCCGCTTGGCCGGCGTCGCGACCGGGCGCCCGTCGAGCAGCACCTGACTGCCTGCGGCATCGGTTGCCGTCGTCACCGTCTTCCAGAAGCGCTTCAAGCCACCTGCCCGCCTGTCGATCAGTTGCCGAAGAGGCTCTTGATGCCGTCGGTGGCATCTTGAATCCCCTCGCCGATGGCCTCGCCGGTGTCCTCCACCGCCTCTCCGGCACCGTGAATCAGTCCGTCCACCGCATCGCCGGTAGCCTTGCCGACCTCTTCGAAGAAGGACGCCGGCCCCCCCTTCTTCTCCACCGCCTGCACCGCGGCGACGCAGGCGTTGTCGCCCTCCACGTGCTTGTGGTCGCCGATGATCGCCGCCAGGCCGGCGGGCGGAAAGACGATCAGCCCGGCGGTCTTCGCCAGGCCGAGCGCGGTGCCGGCAGGGTCGGGCCGGATCGACGGCGATGCCAGCGGCCCGGTGACGGTGACCGGCACGGTGACACCGACCAGCGCCGCATGCTTGCTGAGCGCGTCGATGTAGAAATCGATCGTCTCGCTCCGCAGGTCGATGGTGCCGTTGCCGACCACCGAAAAGGTCGAGGCGTCCAGCGCAGTGCCCTTGTTGCTGCCGATGCCGTCCTTCCAGGCCAGGTGATTGACCAGGCAGTTCAACCGCACCTCCTTCTCGTCGCCGAACAGCGGTCCCAGCAGGTTGGCCAGAGGCAGGGCGGCGGCGCTGGCCAGGCTGTCAGCCACCTTGCCGCTGCCGGACGACAGCGCGCTGCGCCCGCTCAGCGACGCTGCCATGGCCTTGGGGCTGTCCCCGCGTGCCCGCAAATCGAGGTCGATGGCGAGGCTGCCGGTCAGGGCTCCGTCGCTCGCCTCGGCCAGGTCGAAGCCCTTGCCTTGCAGCTTGAGCGCCAGGGCCGGCGGCTTGGCCGCGCCGTCGAGTTCGAGGCTGCCGTCGACCGTCGCGTCGCGGTAGCGCAGGGAGAGTGGGTCGAGCTTGAGGCGGCCGCCGTCCAGCGACAGCGAGGTCACGATGTCGGACAGTTCGAGATCGCCCGACGTCAGCCTATCGACGGTGAGCGACAGCGTCGCATCGAGCAGGGTGAGCGATGCGAGCGGCAGGGGAGCGCTGGGGAACAGGCTGCCGCCGGCCGCGCCGCCAGCGTTGTCCGAGGCAGCGGCGGGCAAGACCAGATGGCCGGCATGGAGGTCTCCGGTAAGGTGCGGCCGCGCTCGCTCCAGGTCGACGACGAGGGTCGAGCTGAAGTCGACTCCCGGCAGCGAGCCCTTGAACACCGGCAGCGAGAGGACCTTCGGCCCCTTCTGCTGCACCAGCGCCTCCAAGGAGAACGCCCCGGCGGGCAGGTCGGCGATACCGGCCGCCGTGCCTAAGGCCTGGAGGTCGTCGCCGTCGAGCCAGAGGCGAAAGTCGTTCCCGGCGCCAGCCGGCGGCCCGACCACGCCGTCGAGGCGCAGACTGGCGCCGGCGAACCGCCCTTCGAGCTTCGCCGGGAAAGCCTCGCCGGACGCCATCCGGCGCACGCTCGCCAAGGTGATGGCCAGGTCGAAGGGCAGCTGCTCCAGGGCGCCCTTCGCCGTCACATCGATCGGGCTCTCGAGATCGCTGCCGGTCGCATCCAGGCTCTCGAGGGTGAGCTTGCGGCTGTCGCCGTTCGCCGCGTCGATGAAGGTGACCTGGGCATTGCGGAAGCTGACCGACTGGAAGGAGGGCATGTTGGCGAGGCCGTCCGTGGCCTTCTCAGCCGCCTCGGCGGCCTTCGCCCGATCCTCCAGCTCCCAGTTGCCGAGCCCCTTCGCATCGCGCCGCAGAACGATCACCGGATCGATCATGACGAACCGCTTGATGGCGATCTCGCCGGAGATCAGCGGCCAGAGCTCGACCTGGACCTCGAAGCGGCTCATCGAGACCATATCGTCGCCGCCGGCCCAGTCGGCATCCTGGAAATGCACGTCCTCCAGCACGATGGAGGGGGTCAGCGAGACCTCCATCTCGACGGCGCCGAGGATCTTCAGTTCGCGTCCGGTGAGCGCCTTCGCCTCCTCCTGGATCAGGCGCTTCACGTCCTCCACCGGGTAGTTGACGATGATGGCGTAGCCGGTGACCAGCAGGGCCGCGACGAAGGCGAAGAGGCCGCCCAGGATCCACTTCAGCTTGCGCATGCCATCTCCTCCACCAGGCCGACGAGGTCGCCGGGCGCCGCCGCGATGCCCCGCGCGCCGGCGGCCATCAGCTCGTCAACGCCATGATAGCCCCAGGCGACCCCCAATGCATGGGCGCCGGCATCGCGCGCCATCTGCATGTCGAAGCTGGTGTCGCCGATCATCAGCGTCTCCTCCGGCGTCACCCCGGCCTCCACGATGGCCTGCAGCAGGATCGCCGGGTGCGGCTTCGAGGGGCCGTCATCGGCAGTCTTGAGAATCGAGAAGTGCGCCGCCAGCTCGTGCACCGCCAGGCCGTGCAGCAGACCGCGGCGGTTCTTGCCCGTGGCGATCGCCAGCAGCCGCTCGGGGCGCTGGAAGGCGCTCACGGCCTCGCGCATGCCGGCGAACAGCGGCTCGATGGCGGCGCCCCGCTGGGTCCGCATCTCCAGGAAGCGGCGGCGATAGCCTGCCGCCAGCGCCATCACCAGGGCCGGGTCGAAGGACTCCGGCGCCTCGCCCGGCGGGGCCGCGAGGCAGGCAATCGCGTGCTCCAGGGCCAGCCCGATGATGCCACGCACCGCCGCCGCGGCGGGTGCCGCCTGGCCGAGTTCGGTGAAGGCCGCCTGCATGGTGCCGACGATGGCGGCCTGGCTGTCGACCAGCGTGCCGTCGTAGTCGAAGACGACCAGCCGCATCAGGCGCCCCGCTTCATCAATTCCTCGACCGCGTTGTCGCTGGTCTTGGGGTTCAGCCCCAGGGCCGCCAGCGCCGCCAGGAAGGCCGGCGGCGGTGGCGCCGCCACCCGCAGGGTGGTGCCGTCCTCGGGGTGCGGCACGGCGATCTCGGCGGCATGCAGCAGCAGGCTGCCGGGCAGGCCGCGCAACGCCGGATGCGCGCTGCGGCCGCCATACTTGCCGTCGCCGAGGATGGGATGGCCGAGGGCCGCCATGTGGACGCGGAGCTGGTGGGTGCGCCCGGTCAGGGGCGCCAGCACCATGAAGCTGGCGGCGCGGTCCGGCCGGCTGGCGGCGATGGCGTAGAGCGTCTCCGCCGGCTCGCCGTTCCGCCGGTCGACCTCCATGCGCTCCTGCCGCTCGCCGCCCTTCGACAGCGGCAGGTCGATGCGGCCGGCGCGGCGCTCCGGCCGGCCGGCGACGATGGCCCAATAGAGCTTGCGTGCCTGGCGGTCGCGGAAGGCGGCGGTGAGCGATCTGGCCGCGGCGGCGCTGAGTGCCAGCAGCAGCACGCCGGAGGTGTCGCGGTCGAGCCGGTGTGTCAGCCGCGGCGTCTCGGCGCCGGCGGGCACCAGACCGGCCAGGAGATGGTCGAGCGGCCGGGTCTGGCCGCTGCCGCCCTGCACCGCGAGGCCGGCCGGCTTGTCCAGCGCGATCACCCAGTCGTCGCGGAAGAGCACACGCTCGCGCAGCGCCGCGGCCTCCTCCGGGCTCACGGCCTTGGCGCCGGCCCGTTCCCGCCCGGCCGGCGAGCCGCCGGCGGCGGCCAGCGCCTCGATCTGCGGCGGCAGGCGCACCTCCTGGCCGGCGACCAGGCGCAGTGCGGCGTCCGCGCGCTTGCCATCGACACGGATCTCGCCGCTGCGCAGCAGGCGTTGCACCGCGCCTTGTGTCAGCCCGGGAAAGCGCTTGCGCAGCCAGCGATCCAGACGCTGGTCGGCCTCGGCGGCGGCAATGGTCACCTGACTGGCGGCCATCAGGCGAAGGCCCGGGCCAGCAGCAGCGCCGCGAAGAGCGCCGCGGCACAGAAGATCACCGACGCCAGGGCGTAGAGCAGGGCCAGCCAGGGCTGCCCGCGCTCGTACAGCAGCACCACCTCCAGCGAGAAGGCCGAGAAGGTGGTGAAGCCGCCGAGCAGGCCGACCGTCAGGAAGGCGCGCCAGGGGTCGCCCAGCGACCAGACCTGCGCGAACAGCCCGACCAGCAGGCCCATCGCGGCCGAGCCCGCGACGTTCACCGTCAAGGTGCCCCAGGGAAAAGCGGCGCCCAGCCAGCGCATCACCTGGGTGGCGACCAGGAAGCGCAGGCCGGCACCGATGGCGCCACCGGCCATGACGGCGAGAAGTGTCTGCATGGGGAGGAAACTAGGCGAAGGCGCCGGTGCAGCGCCAGAGGGAAGCGCCAGAGGGAAGCGCGGCGGGCGGCCTCAGGCCGCCTCGACGTTGCTGGAGCCCGGGCCGCCGACCCAGCCCAGGCAGTTCTCCACCGTCATCAGGTAGACGCCGATGCGGCCCAGTTCCTTCAGGCCGTCCTCGCTGGCGTTGGAGATGGCGTCGCTGGCCAGGACGACGCGGAAATCGCGGGCGCCGGCGTCGTAGATCGTCGCCCGGCCGCTGGTGGTGAAGTTGAAGCCGCAGACGACGATGGTGCTGACGCCCAGGCCGCGCAGATGCTCTTCCAGCTTGGTGCCGTAGAAAGCACCCCAGCGCGGCCGGTAGAAGGCCCACTCGTGCTTCGCCAGCGACTGGAATTCGCCCTCCAGCAGGCCCTCGGCGTCGAGGCGCTGGTTCCTGTCCACCCGCAGCTCGTCGATCAGCTCGGCGCCCTGGGTGCCGGGCATCAGGACCCGCAGACCCTCCTCGACCATCTGCCGCCGGCAGATATCGACATTCGATCCGTCGGGTCGATAGAGCCTCAGGGCATGGATGATCGGCAGGTCGTACTGGCGGAAACCCTGCACCAGCTTGGTGACGCCGCCGATGGCCTGGGTCACGCCGCTGGTTCGAAGCGGGGAGCCCTTCTGGGTGAAATCGCGCTGCGCGTTGATGGTCAGGAGCGCAACCTTGCTGCGTTGGGGCAGCGTGTAGTCGGGCATGTATTGGAGCTCCGCTTCGAGCGCGTGACGGGTTAAGGCGCTTGTGTCGTTACAAATACGCCCCTGACAGCAGGCAGCAAGCGGGGGGCGGTCATGACAGGGTCACGGACGACGCAAAGCTGTCCGCTTGCGCCTGGCCGCCGCACCGCTCCAGGGTGACGTCATGCTCCCTGCGTCCTTTCGGCGCGCAGGCGCGACCAGTAGTCGAGCCTCTTGCGCACCTCGCGCTCGAAGCCGCGCTCGACCGGGCGGTAGAATTCCTGGCGTGCAAGTCCCTCGGGAAAGTAGTTCTGCCCCGAGAAGCCCTCCGCCGCGTCGTGATCATAGGCATAGTCCTGGCCGTAGCCGAGTTGTTTCATCAGCTTGGTCGGCGCGTTGAGAATATGCATCGGCGGCATCAGCGATCCGGTCTCCTTCGCCGCCCGCATCGACCCCTTGTAAGCCATGTAGGCGGCGTTCGACTTCGGGGCCGTGCCGAGATAGAGCACCGCCTGGGCAATCGCCAGCTCGCCCTCCGGGCTGCCCAGACGCTCGTAGGCGTCCCAGGCCGCCAGCGTCTGCGGCAGGGCCTGAGGATCGGCCAGGCCGACGTCCTCCACCGCGAAGCGCACCAGGCGGCGCACGATGTAGAGCGGGTCCTCGCCGCCGGCCAGCATGCGGGCCAGCCAGTAGAGCGCGGCGTCGGCGTCCGAGCCGCGCAGCGACTTGTGCAGCGCGGAGATCAGATTGTAGTGGCCCTCCTGGCTCTTGTCGTAGAGCGGCGCGCGCTTCTGCACCTGGGTCAGCAGGCTCTGGGTGTCGAGCGGCGCGACCGCGCCGAGGGCGAAGAGCGCCTCCGCCAGGTTCAACAGGTAGCGACCGTCGCCGTCGGCCAGCGCCAGCAAGGCCTGGCGGGCGTCGTCGCTCAGCGGCAGCGAGCGACCCTCCACCGTCTCGGCACGCTGCAACAGGCTGCCCAGGGCGGTCTCGTCGAGGCGGCGCAGCACGAAGACCTGGCAGCGCGACAGCAGGGCGGCGTTCAACTCGAAGGAGGGATTCTCGGTGGTGGCGCCGATCAGCACCACCGTCCCGTCCTCGACATAGGGCAGAAAGCCGTCCTGCTGCGCGCGGTTGAAGCGGTGGATCTCGTCGATGAACAGCAGGGTGCCCTGCCCCATGCGCCGCCGCTCCTTCGCCTTCTCGAAGATCTTGCGCAGGTCGGCAACACCGGAGAACACGGCCGACAGCGGCTCGAAGGCGAGATCGCTGACCTCCGCCAGCAGGCGGGCGATGGTGGTCTTGCCGCAGCCGGGCGGCCCCCACAGCAGCATCGAGACCAGCCGGCGCGCCGCCACCATCCGTCCGATCGGCGCCTCGGGCGCCAGCAGATGCTCCTGCCCCACCACCTCCCTGAGATTCGTCGGCCGCAAGCGGTCGGCCAGGGGCCGCGGGGCCTGACTCTCGAAGAGTGAGCTCACGAATTGACCTCGAAGTGATGCAGCCGGCCATCGCGCTCGACATCGAAGGCCCAGACCGGCACCGGCTCCAGCAGCAGCTGCTCGAGCTGCTCGGTGGAGAGGATCTTCGAGCCGTTCAGGCTCACCACGCGGTCGCCCGCCCGGAAGCCGAAGCGGCGCGCTGTCGCCGTGTGCTCGACCTTCACCACCATCACACCCAGCCAGACGCCCTCGAGGCCCAGTTCGTCCGCCAGCGCCGGCGAGAGATTGGCCACAGTCGCCCCGGCGAGAGGCTGCCGGCCGCTCAGCAGCCGCGGGTCGGCCTCCGGTTCTTCAGGCGCCGGTTCCAGCGCCAGCGACAGCGAGATCGCCTGCTGCTTGCGCCAGACGGAGAGCGGTGCGTCGGCGCCGACGCCGAGCGTCGCGAGGCGGAAGTTCAGAGCCTTGGTGTCGAGGATCGACTGCCCGCCTACGGCCAGGATGACGTCGCCGGCGCGCAGCCCGGCGCGCTCCGCCGGACCGCCGGGAAAGAGCTCGGCCACCACGACACCGCCCGGCTTGGCGAGCCCCAGGCTGTGCGCCAGTTCGGCCGTCACCGCGCGCCCCTTGAGCCCGCTCCAGGGGCGCTTGAAGGGGCCGCCGGCGACGGCGGCATTGATCACCGTCTGCACCATGTTGGAGGGGATCGAGAAGCCGATGCCGATCGAACCGCCGCTGCGCGAGTAGATCGCCGTGTTGATGCCGACGAGCCGCCCGTCCGCCGTCACCAGGGCACCGCCGGAGTTGCCGGGATTGATCGCCGCGTCGGTCTGGATGAAGAAACTGTAGTCGGAGATCCCGACCTGCGTCCTCGCCAGGGCCGAGACGATTCCCAGCGTGACGGTCTGGCCGACGCCGAAGGGATTGCCGATCGCGAGCACCAGGTCGCCGACCTCGAGCTGGTCGGAATCGCGCAGCGGCACGTAAGGCAGGCTCTCCTCGCCCGGGTCGATGCGCAGCACGGCAAGGTCGGTGCGCTCGTCGGTCAGCACGACCTCGGCCGGAAACTCCCGGCTGTCGGCCAGGATCACCGTCACCTGCTCGGCGCCGGCCACCACATGGTCGTTGGTCACGATCAGGCCGTCGGCGGCCACGATGACGCCGGAGCCCAGGGAATTGGTCTCCCGCTGCCCGCCGAACCCCGGCCCGAAGCGGTCGCCGAAGAGTTCGCGCAGCACCGGGTCGTCGAAGGGTGTGGCCGAGACGTGCGCGGTGGTGAAGACGTTGACCACGGCCGGCGCGACGTGCCTGACGACCGGCGCGAACGTCAGCGTGATCTCGCCCTCGCTGACCGGAACGGCCTCATCGGCAGGCGCGGCGATAGGGAATACGAGCAGCGCCAGGAGGGCGCAGAGAGCGGGGAAATGTCTAACCATGGCCGAACTATAGAGCGGCCATCGCGGGCGGTTAAGGGGACGCCGTTGCCGGAGCGGTCGCTGCGGCGAGCGGACGCGCAACGAAAAGGCGGCGGGAAAGTCCTTCCCGCCGCCCTGCGATCGTCGTCTGGCCGGGCCGCTCCAGGAGCGGCCGCGGGCGCCTAGTCCTCGTCGCCGTCCTCGTCCTCCTCGACCTCCTGCACCGGGCCGGAGTCGAGGCCCTTGGCAGAGATGTCGCGGTCGACCAGCTCGATCAGGGCCAGCGGCGCCATGTCGCCATAGCGGAAGCCGGCCTTCAGGACCCGGCTGTAGCCGCCCTGGCGGCCCTTGTAGCGCTCGGCCAGGGTGGTGAAGAGCTTGTCCACCATCTTCTGGTCGCGGATCTGCGCGATCGCCTGGCGGCGGGCATGCAGGCCGCCCCGCTTGCCCAGCGTGATCAGCTTCTCGACGACGGGGCGGAGTTCCTTGGCCTTCGGCAGCGTCGTCTTGATCTGCTCGTGCTTGATCAGCGCGACCGCCATGTTGGCGAAGAGCGCCTTGCGGTGCTCGCTGGTGCGGCCAAGCTTGCGTTGTCCCATACCGTGACGCATCTCATCGTCCCCTTTCGTCGTGGCCTCGCGCACGAGACCGATGGTGAGAACCGCGCCTGCCGCCTCGCCCGCCGTTGCGGGTGGAGAGGATCAGGCCGGGTGGGGCCAAGACGGCCCCAGGCTAGCTAGTACCAGCGAAGCTGGCGTCGGCCGGCGAGCCTCAGTAGGGCTCTTCCAGCTTCTTCGCCAGTTCCTCGATGTTCTCCGGCGGCCAGTTGGTGATCTCCATGCCGAGGTGGAGGCCCATCTGGGACAGCACTTCCTTGATCTCGTTCAGCGACTTGCGGCCGAAGTTCGGGGTCCGCAGCATCTCCGCCTCGGTCTTCTGCACCAGATCGCCGATGTAGACGATGTTGTCGTTCTTCAGGCAGTTGGCCGAACGGACCGAGAGCTCCAGCTCGTCGACCTTGCGCAGCAGGTTGCGATTGAAGGGGACATCGGACTTCTCCTCCTTCACCTCGCGGGTCTGCGGCTCCTCGAAGTTGATGAAGAGCTGCAACTGGTCCTGCAGGATGCGAGCGGCCAGCGCGACCGCGTCGTCCGGCGTGATGGCGCCGTTGGTCTCGATGTCCATGGTCAGCTTGTCGTAGTCGGTCACCTGGCCCACGCGGGTGTTGTCCACCTTGTAGGCGATCTTGCGGACCGGCGAGAAGACCGCGTCCACCGGGATCAGGCCGATCGGCGCGTCCTCGGGGCGGTTCTGCGAGCCGGGCACGTAGCCCTTGCCGTTGGCGACCGTCATTTCCATGTCGATCCGCGCGCCGTCGTCCAGCGTGCAGATGACCAGGTCGGGGTTCATCACCTCGATGTCCGGGCCGGTCTCGATCAGCTTGGCCAGCACCTCGCCGGGGCCTTCGGCACGCAGGCGAATGCGCTTCGGACCCTCGCCGTGCATCTTCAACGCCAGCGTCTTGATGTTCAGCACGATGTCGGTGACGTCCTCGCGGACGCCGGCGATCGAGGAGAACTCGTGCAGCACGCCATCGATCTGGATCGAGGTGACCGCGGCCCCCTGCAGCGACGAGAGAAGCACGCGGCGAAGCGCGTTGCCCAGGGTCAGGCCGAAGCCCCGTTCCAGCGGCTCGGCGACGACCTTGGCGATGCGCTTGGGGTCGTGGCCGGGCTGGACATCGAGCTTCGACGGCTTGATGAGCGCGGTCCAGTTGGATTGCAGCACGGCGGAGGCCCTCATGACTGTTTCCTAATAGGTGCGGGCCGCAGGGACCTCACGGCCCCGCTGCGGCCTACGCAGCGACAAATGTCTGCCGTCGCGTCAAACGCGACGGCGCTTGGGCGGGCGGCAGCCGTTGTGCGGGATCGGCGTCACATCGCGGATCGCGGTGATCTGAAAGCCGACCGCCTGCAGCGCCCTGAGTGCGGACTCGCGGCCCGACCCCGGTCCCTTCACGTTCACCTCGAGCACCCGCATGCCATGCTCCTGCGCCTTGCGGCCGGCGTCCTCGGCGGCAACCTGTGCAGCATAGGGCGTCGACTTGCGCGAGCCCTTGAAGCCCTGGGTGCCCGACGAGGACCAGGCGATGGTGTTGCCCTGCACGTCGGTGATGGTGATGACGGTGTTGTTGAAGCTGGCGTTGACGTGGGCAACACCAGACGTGATGTTCTTTTTCTCGCGGCGGCGAACGCGCGCCTGGGCAGGCTTTGCCATATTCTGTTCTTCCTTTTCCCGGCTTTACTTCTTCTTGCCGGCGATCGCCTTGGCCGGGCCCTTGCGGGTACGAGCATTGGTGTGGGTCCGCTGGCCGTGGACCGGCAGGCCCTTGCGGTGGCGCAGGCCGCGGTAGCAGCCGAGGTCCATCAGGCGCTTGATGTTCATCGAGGTCTCCCGGCGCAGGTCGCCCTCGACCACGAAATCGCGGTCGATGGTCTCGCGGATGCGGACCACCTCGTCGTCAGTGAGCTGCGACACGCGGCGCTCCAGAGGAATGCCGACCTTGTCGCAGATCTCCAGGGCCTTCCGGCCCCCGATGCCATGGATGTACTGCAGCGCGATGAGGACGCGCTTCTGCGTCGGGATGTTGACGCCAGCGATTCGGGCCACCTAATCTCTCCTCGAAAGCGCGGCCTCCCGAGGGAGATCCGCCGAAATGCCTTCAGTCCACCAACCAAAAAACCCTTTGGCTCCAAGGCTTTGCCCAGGAACCCAGGACGCGATCACTCAACCCTAGAGCCCAGGCGCGACAAAGCAGCCGGAACGCACCGGCGCCGGGGAGCGCGGATTATAGTCGCCCCGGCCCTGCTGTCAATGCCCGCGGCGCAGGTTTCTCCCGCACCGGCCGGCTCTCCGTCGCGACCGCCGGCTTGCGCCGACGACCGCCTCAGTCTCGGCCTCCGGCTTTCGCCAGGATGGCCTCGATTTCTGCCGCCACCTGCTCGATCGAGGCGGTGCCGTCGACCGTGGCGAGCATACCCTTTGCCCGGTAGTAGGGCAGGATCGGCGCGGTCTGCTCGTGATAGACCGCCAGCCGCTTGTTCAAGGTCTCGACGTTGTCGTCGGACCGGGCGCCGCCCGTCTCCTTGGCGCGGGTCTCGATCCGCCCGACCAGGATCGCGTCGTCCACCTTCACCTCGATGATGGCGTCCAGCCGCATGCCCTTGGACGCCAGCATGGCGTCGAGGCCCTCGGCCTGCGGCACCGTGCGCGGGAAGCCGTCGAGGATGAAGCCCTTGGCGCAGTCCGGCGCATCGATGCGCTCGCCGATCATATCGAGCATCAGGGCGTCGGGCATCAGCAGGCCCTGATCCATGATGCGCTTCGCCTCCTGCCCCAGCGGGCTGCCCGAAGCCACCAGCGCGCGCAGCATGTCGCCGGTGGAGAGCTGCTTCAGGCCGTGCAGCTCTTCGAGCCGCTTGGCCTGGGTCCCCTTGCCGGCGCCCGGCGGGCCCAGAAGGATGATGTTCATCGCCGCTCCCTCCCCCTCTCGCGACCGTCCGCCGGACTAGCCACGCTTGCCCTTGAGCTTGGACTTCTTGATCAGCCCTTCGTACTGGTGCGCCAGCAGGTGCGAGTGGATCTGCCCGACCGTGTCCATGGTCACCGACACGATGATCAGCAGGCTCGTTCCGCCGAAGTAGAAGGGGACCGAGAAGTTGGCGATGAGGAACTCCGGCAGCATGCAGACCAGGGCCAGGTAGAGCGATCCGATCGCCACCAGGCGCGTGGTGATGTGCTCGATGTAGTCGGCCGTGTTCTTGCCCGGCCGGATACCCGGCACGAAGCCGCCGTATTTCTTCAGATTGTCGGCCGTCTCCGCCGGATTGAACACCACCGAGGTATAGAAGAAGGCGAAGAAGATGATCAGGCCGGCGTAGAGCAGCATGTAGAGCGGCTGGCCGTGGCCCAGGTAGACCGTGATCCAGGTCAGCCACTCCGGCCCGCCGTCGGCCGAGAAGCCGGCGACCGTCAGCGGCATCAGCAGCAGCGAGGAGGCGAAGATCGGCGGGATGACGCCGGCCGGATTGAGCCGCAGCGGCAGGTGCGAGGACTCGCCGCCGATCATGCGATTGCCCATCTGGCGCTTGGGATACTGCACCACGATGCGGCGCTGCGCGCGCTCCATGAAGACCACGAAGGCGATCACCCCGGCGGTCATCGCCAGCAGCAGGATCGTGATCAGGCCCGAGCCGATGGCCGAGCCGGCGAAGGAGCCCTCGGCTCCCAGCTCGAAGAGTTGCACCAGAGCGGCCGGCAGATTGGCCACGATGCCCGAGAAGATGATCAGCGAGATGCCGTTGCCGACACCGCGTGCGGTGATCTGCTCGCCCAGCCACATCAGGAAGATGGTGCCGCCGGTCAGCGTGATGACGGTGGAAACGATGAAGACGAAGCCCGGATTCAGCACCACGGAGCCGCTCGGCCCGCTGGTCCCCGACAGGCCGACGGCGATGCCATAGGCCTGCGCGGCCGCCAGCAGCACGGTACCCATGCGGGTGTACTGATTGATCTTCTTGCGGCCGGACTCGCCCTCTTTCTTCAAGGCCGAGAGCTTCGGCGAGACCGCCGTCATCAGCTGCATGATGATGGAGGCGGAGATGTAGGGCAGGATGTTCAGGGCGAAGATCGTCATGCGCTCGAGCGCACCGCCGGTGAACAGATTGAACATGTCCAGCACGCCGCCGGAGATCTGGTTGTAGACCTGCGCGAACACGGCGGTGTCGATCCCGGGGATCGGAATGAAGGTCCCCAGGCGATAGACGAGGAGCGCCCCGAGCGTGAACCAGAGGCGCTTTTTGAGCTCGGTCGCCTTGGAGAAGGCGCCAAGCGAGAAATTCGATGCTAGCTGTTCGGCAGCTGAGGCCATGACCCTTCCTTCCGGACGGGGGCGACGGCGCCGCCCCCGGCGTCGCGCGGCAGAGACTTAAACCTCGGCCGCGGCCTTTTTCTTCGACTTCGGCTCGGCGCGCTTGGCCTTGCCGCGCGCACTGACCGGCTCATAGACCTTCTTCTGCAGGATCTCGACCGACCCGCCGGCCTGCTCCACGGCGGCAACCGCCGCCTTGGAGGCCCCTGCCAGAACCAGCTGACATTTGGTCTTCAGCTCGCCCATTGCCAAGAGGCGCACGCCATCGCGCGTCGACTTGAACACGCCGGCGGCCTTCAGGGCCGCGGCGTCGACCGGCTTGCTGGCGTCCAGCTTGCCGCTCTCCAGCGCGCCCTGCAGGCGGCCGAGCGACAGCTCGACGTTGTCGGCCCGCGTCGGATTGGTGAAGCCGCGCTTCGGCAAGCGGCGATGCAGCGGCATCTGGCCACCCTCGAAGCCCTTCACGGCAACGCCGGACCGCGCCTTCTGGCCCTTCACGCCCTTGCCGCTGGTCTTGCCCAGGCCGGAGCCGATGCCGCGACCGACGCGCTTGCGCGGGCGGCGGGAGCCTTCGTTATCGTTCAGTTCGTTGAGACGCATGGTCCTATCGTTCCCTCAAAGCTCGCGGCGTCGGCCATCCCCGGTCGGGCACGGCCGTCACGCGTCATTCCTCGATCCGGACCAGGTGCTGGACCTTGTGGATCATGCCGCGAACCGAGGGCGTATCCTCCAGCTCGCGGGTTCGGTTGATCTTGTAGAGGCCCAGCCCCTTCAGGGTCGCGTGCTGGTCCTGGGTCCGGCCCGACGGGCTGCGCACCTGCGTCACCCGCAGGGTCGCCTTGCCGTCACCGGGCGTCTTCTTCTCGGCCATCGTGCGTTACTCCTGGGCTGCCGCCAGCTCGCCATCCTGGCGGCCGAAGATCTCCGCGACCTTCTTGTTCCGGCGCTGCGCCACCATGCGCGGGCTGGAACAGGCCTTCAGGCCATCGAAGGTCGCCTTGATCATGTTGTGCGGGTTCTGCGTGCCGGTGGACTTCGCCACCACGTCCTGCACGCCGAGCGCCTCGAAGACGGCGCGCATCGGGCCGCCGGCGATGATGCCGGTACCGGCCGGCGCGCTGCGCATCACCACCTTGCCGGCGCCATAGTGGCCGAAGACGTCGTGGTGCAGCGTACGACCCTCGCGCAGCGGCACGCGGACCATGCCACGCTTGGCCTGCTCGGTCGCCTTGCGGATCGCCTCCGGCACTTCGCGCGCCTTGCCGTGACCGTGACCGACGCGGCCCTTGCCGTCGCCGACGACCACGAGCGCCGCGAAGCCGAAGCGACGGCCACCCTTCACCACCTTGGCGACGCGGTTGATGCCGACCAGCTTCTCGATCAGCTCCGGCTCGTCGCCTGTCACGGTCGCGCGGACGACGATCATCACGCGGTGCTCTCGCCATTATCGCTTCCCTCTTCCTCAGAACTCGAGGCCGGCTTCGCGCGCGGCCTCGGCCAGCGCCTTGACGCGGCCATGGTAGAGATAGCCGCCACGGTCGAAGATGACCTTGGTGACGCCGGCCTGCTTCGCCCGCTCGGCCAGCAGCTTGCCGACGGCGGTGGCCGCTGTCTGATCGGCGCCGGTCTTCAGGCCGCCCTTGACGTCCTTCTCCAGCGTGGAGGCGGCCGCCAGCGTCACGCCGCTGGTGTCGTCGATCACCTGGGCATAGATGTGCTGCGACGAGCGGAAGACCGAAAGCCGCATCCGACCGTGGGCCCGCTGGCGAAGGCGGTAGCGCTGCCGCCGAGCGCGCCTCGCATAGAGTTCCTTGGTGTTCTTCATGGCCGTTACTTCTTCTTGCCTTCCTTGCGCAGGACCGTCTCTTCCGCGTACTTGATGCCCTTGCCCTTGTAGGGCTCCGGCGGACGGTAACCCCGGATGACCGCTGCGACCTGGCCCACCTTCTGCTTGTCCCGGCCGGCGATCTGGATCGCGGTCGGACGCTCGCACTTGATGGTGATGCCCTCGGGAATGTCGAACACGACATCGTGGCTGTAACCGAGCTGGAGGGTCAGCTTCTGGCCGGCCACCGCCGCGCGGTAGCCGACGCCGTTGATCTCCAGGTTGCGCACGAAGCCGGCCGAAACCCCGGTCAGCATGTTGTTGATGTTCGCCCGCGCCGTACCCCAGAGCGAGCGCGCACGCTTGCTCTCGTCGACCGGCGTCACCGTGACGTTTCCGTCCTCGCTCTTGACCACGACCTCTTCGGGCAGGGCGTACTCGAGCTCGCCGAGCTCACCCTTCGCCTTCAGCTTCTGGTCTTCGATGGCGACCACCACACCCTTAGGGATGGTCACCGGGTTCTTGCCGACGCGCGACATGGTTCAGCCTTCCGTTTCGCTTCGTCAGTAGACGCGACAGAGGACTTCGCCGCCGACGTTGGCAGCGCGGGCCTCGTTGTCGGAGAGCACGCCGCGCGGCGTCGAGAGGATCTGGATGCCGAGCCCGTTGTAGAAGCGCGGCAGCTCCTTGATCTTCGAGTAGACGCGGCGACCGGGCTTCGACACCCGGGCGATCTCCCGGATTACCGGCAGTCCGTCATGATACTTGAGCTCGACCTCGACAGCCGGAAAGCCGTCCATCTCCGTCATCTGGAAATCACGGATGTAGCCCTCGCGCTTGAGCACGTCGAGCACATTCACCCGCAGCTTGGAGGCCGGCGTGGAGATCTTGCTCTTGCCCGCCTGCTGTCCATTGCGGATGCGGGTCAAGAGATCTCCGAGCGGATCGTTGAGCGCCATCTTAGGCTCTCTCCTTCCTTACCAGCTCGCCTTCACCACGCCGGGGACCTGGCCAACCGAGGCCAGATCACGCAGCGCGATGCGGGAGAGCGCGAACTTGCGGTAATAAGCACGGGGACGCCCAGTCAGGGCGCAGCGGTTGCGAACGCGCACCTTCGAGGCATTTCGCGGCAGTTCGGCCAGCTTGAGGAACGCCTGGAAGCGCTCCTCCGGCGGCAGCGAGCGATCGCGGGCGACGTCCTTCAGACGCTGCCGCTTGCCCTCGTACTGCTTGGCCATCCTGGCTCGACGGTTGTTCTTCTCGATGGAGCTTTTCTTCGCCATATCTCTCTCCTCGCCGCGCCGTCAGGACGCGAAGGGCATTTCGAAGGCCTTGAGGAGGTCTTTGGCCTCCTTGTCGGTCTTCGCGGTGGTGCAGATCACGATGTCCATACCGCGGACTTCGTCCACCTTGTCATAGTCGATCTCGGGGAACACGAGCTGCTCCTTGAGACCAAGCGCGTAGTTGCCGCGACCGTCGAAGGAATTCGCCTTCACGCCGCGGAAGTCGCGCACGCGCGGCAGGGCGATCGTGATCAGACGGTCGAGAAACTCGTACATTCGCTCGCGCCGCAGCGTCACCTTGCAGCCGAGCGGCATGCCCTCGCGCACCTTGAAGGTGGCGATCGACTTGCGCGCCTTGTTGACCACCGGCTTCTGCCCGGTGATCGCGGCGAGCTCGTTCACGGCCTGCTGCATCTTCTTGCTGTCGGTGACGGCTTCTCCGACGCCCATGTTGACGACGATCTTATCGAGGCGCGGGACCTCGTGAAGATTCTTGTAGCCGAAGGCCTCCACCAGCTTCTGGCGGACAACCTTCTCGTAGTGCTCCTGCATACGCGGCTTCATGGCGGCATCCTCAAGCATCGATCGGAGCGCCGGAGCGCTTTGCGACGCGAATCTTCCGACCGTCGTCCTGGACCTTGAAGCCGACGCGGGTCGGCTTGTCGGACTGCGGGTCGATGTGGGCGACGTTCGAGATGTGGATCGTCGCCTCCTTCTCGATGATGCCGCCCTGCTGGGTCTGGGACTGACGCTGGTGACGCTTCACCAGGTTCACGCCCTGGACCACCAGGCGCATCTCCTTCGGCAGGACACGGACGACCTCTCCGGTCTTCCCCTTGTCCCTGCCGGTGATGACGACGACCTTGTCGCCCTTTTTGATCTTCAGCTTCGACATGTCTTGGGCTTCCTCAGAGCACTTCCGGCGCCAGCGAGACGATCTTCATGAACTTCTTGCCACGCAGCTCGCGCGTGACCGGTCCGAAGATGCGCGTGCCGATGGGCTCGCCCTGCTTGTTGATGAGCACCGCCGCGTTGCGGTCGAAACGGATCACCGTCCCGTCGGTCCGCGAGATGTCCTTGGCAGTCCTCACGACGACGGCACGATGCACGTCGCCCTTCTTCACCCGGCCCCGCGGAATGGCTTCCTTCACCGAGACGACAATGATGTCGCCGATGCCGGCATACTTCCGCTTGGAACCGCCCAGTACCTTGATGCACTGGACCCTGCGGGCGCCGGAATTGTCGGCGACCTCGAGGTTGGTCTGCATCTGGATCATGACCTATGCACTCCCCTCGTTTCCCGCATGTGCCTCAGCTCGCGCCTTCGCCGGCGGCGAGTACGCGCCAGCTCTTCGACTTGGAAAGCGGACGGCACTCTTCGATCTGAACGACGTCGCCGACCTTGCAGACATTGGCGTCGTCATGCGCGTGGTACTTCTTCGATTGGCGAATAAACTTCTTGTAGATCGGGTGCATGACGCGACGCTCGACGAGAACCGTGATGGTCTTGTCCATTTTGTCGCTCACAACGACACCCTGCAGTATCCGGCGCGGCATAGGCCGTCCCCTTCCGTCAGTTCGCTGCCTGCGTCTTGTCACGCAGGATGGTCTTGATTCGCGCAATGTCGCGGCGCACCTGGCGCACGCGGGCGGTGTTCTCGAGCTGGCCAGAGGCGCGCTGGAAGCGGAGATTGAACGCCTCCTTGCGCAGCTGGATCAGCTCGTCCTTCAGTTCGTCGCCGGTCTTGGCGCGCGCTTCCTGAGCTTTCATGGCTTCAGACCTCCTCGCCGAGGCGGACGATGAACTTCGTCGCCAGCGGCAGCTTCGCGGCGGCCAGGGTAAAGGCCTCCTCGGCCACCTGGCGGCTGACACCGTCGAGTTCGAACATGACACGGCCAGGCTTCACCCGGGCCGCCCACCACTCCGGCGCACCCTTGCCGGAGCCCATGCGCACTTCCGCCGGCTTCGACGAGATCGGCACATCCGGGAACACCCGGATCCAGAGCTTGCCGACACGCTTCATGTGCCGGGTGATGGCGCGACGGGCCGCCTCGATCTGGCGGGCCGAGATGCGCCCAGGCTCCAGGGCCTTCAGGCCGTAGGCACCGAAATTGAGCTGCGTCGCCCCCTTGGAGGCGCCGTGGATGCGGCCCTTATGGGCCTTCCTGTACTTGGTCCGCTTCGGCTGCAGCATGATTTACTCCTCCGCACCCCCGCGCTCGCGACCGGGACCCCGGGGGGTCCGCGACCGGGGGCGGCGCTGCTCGCGATCACGCGACGGGCCCGAGGGACCGCCGGCCTGCATCTCCGCCATGCGCTTGTCCTGCGCCATCGGGTCGTGCGCCAGGATCTCGCCCTTGAAAATCCAGACCTTCACACCGCAGGTGCCGTAGGTGGTCTTCGCCGTCGCCTCGCCGTAGTCGACGTCGGCCCGCAGGGTGTGCAGCGGCACGCGGCCCTCGCGGTACCACTCCATGCGGGCGATCTCGGCGCCGCCGAGCCGTCCGGCGCAGTTGATCCGGATGCCCTCGGCGCCCAGGCGCATCGCATTCTGCACCGCGCGCTTCATGGCGCGGCGGAAGGCGACCCGGCGCTCGAGCTGCTGGGCGATGTTCTCGGCCACCAGCAGCGCGTCGATCTCCGGCTTGCGCACCTCGACGATATTGAGGGCGACTTCCGCACCGGCCAGCTTCTGCAGGTCGAGGCGGAGCTTCTCGATGTCCGCGCCCTTCTTGCCGATCACCACGCCCGGCCGGGCGGAGTGCAGCGTCACGCGGGCACGCTTGGCCGGGCGCTCGATGATGATCTTCGAGATGCCGGCCTGCTCGAGGCGCGTGCGCAGGAACTTCCTGAGCTGCAAGTCCTCGTGCAACAGCTTCGCGTAGTCGCCGTCGGCGAACCAGCGGGAGTCCCAGGTGCGGTTGATGCCCACCCTGAGTCCGATCGGATTGACTTTTTGACCCATCCTATGAGGACTCCTCAGGCCTTCTTTTCTATCTGCTCGCGCACCACGAGGGTGACGCGGCTCCAAGGCTTCACGATGCTTGCCGAACGACCGCGTGCGCGGGCGTGGAAGCGCTTCATCATGAAGGACTTGCCGACATGCGCCTCGGCCACGTACAGCCGATCGACGTCAAGTTGATGGTTGTTCTCGGCATTGGCGATCGCCGACTGCAGCGCCTTCTTCACGGCGCCGGCGATGCGGCGCTTGGAGAAGGTGAGCTCGGCCAGCGCCCGATCGGCCTTCATGCCGCGGATCTGCTGACACACGAGATTGAGCTTGCGCGGGCTGGTGCGGAGATTCCGCGTCATCGCCGTCGCCTCGTTCTCGGCGCGCTTGGATTCGAACTTGGGCTTGCCCATGACTTCAGATCTCCCGCGACTACCTGCGATCCGACTTCTTGTCGGCCGCATGGCCGTGGAACGTCCGGGTCGGTGCAAATTCGCCGAGCTTGTGGCCGACCATGTTCTCGGTGACCAGAACGGGCAGGAACTTATGCCCGTTGTAGACACCGAAGGTCAGGCCGACGAACTGCGGCAGGATGGTCGAGCGGCGCGACCAGGTCTTGATGATCTCGTTGCGGCTGGATCCGCGCGACACCTCTGCCTTCTTCAGCAGATAGCCGTCGACAAACGGACCCTTCCAAACGGAGCGAGCCATCGCTCTGCCCTCCCTACTTCTTCGCGTTCGCGCGACGGACGATCAGACGGTCCGTGCGCTTGTTGTTACGGGTCTTGTAGCCCTTGGTCGGCACGCCCCAGGGGGTGACCGGATGACGGCCGCCCTTGGTGCGTCCCTCGCCACCGCCGTGCGGATGGTCGACCGGGTTCATGGCGATGCCACGTACCGTCGGGCGGACACCCATCCAGCGCTTGCGGCCGGCCTTGCCGATCGACTCGTTGGAGTGATCGGGATTGGAAACCGCGCCGATCGAGGCCATGCACTCCTGGCGCACCATGCGCACCTCGCCGGAGGCCAGGCGCAGCAGGGCGTTGCCGGTGTCGCGGCCGACCAACTGGACGTAGGCGCCGGCGGAGCGGGCCAGCTGGCCGCCCTTGCCGATCTTCAGCTCCACGTTGTGCACGATCGTGCCCACCGGGATGGAGGCCAGCGGCATGGCGTTGCCCGGCTTCACGTCGACGCGCGTGCCGGCAACCACCTTGTCGCCGACCGCCAGGCGCTGCGGGGCCAGAATGTAGGCCTTCTCGCCGTCCTCGTAGCCGATCAGCGCGATGAAGGCCGTCCGGTTGGGATCGTACTCCAGGCGCTCGACCGTGCCGACGACGTCGAACTTGCGGCGCTTGAAATCGACAACGCGATAGCGCTGCTTGTGGCCACCGCCGACGTGGCGGGTGGTGATGTGGCCGTGATTGTTGCGTCCCCCGCTGCGCTTCTTGCCAACGGTCAGGCCCTTTACGGGCTTGCCCTTGTAGAGCTCGGAGCGGTCCACCAGCACAAGCTGCCGGCGGCCGGGGGTCGTGGGGTTGAAGGTCTTGAGCGCCATGGCGTCAGACTCCCGTCGTCACGTCGATCGAGTGGCCCTGCTCCAGGGTCACGTAGGCCTTCTTGACGTCCGGACGCTGGCCCGGACGACCGCGGAAGCGCTTCTCCTTGCCCTTGGCGAGCAGCGTGTTCACCGCCATCACCTTGACCTTGAAGATGCCCTCGACGGCGGCCTTGATCTCCGGCTTGGAGGCGTCGGTCGGCACGACGAAGACCACCTGGTTGTGCTCGGACGCACGGGTCGACTTCTCGGTCACCACGGGGCGACGGATCAGCTCGTACATGCGCTCGCTCGAGACTTTGGTCGCCGCGGAACGGCGGGCGTACTTCCAGCTCATTTCAGGCGCGCCTCCAGCTGGGCCACGGCGTCGCGGGTCAAGACCAGCGTGTCGCGGCGCAGAATGTCATAGACGTTGGCGCCCTCGCTCGGCAGCACGTCGACCAGAGGCAGGTTCCGGGCGGCGCGCCGGAAGCCCTCGTCGGCATCGGCACCGTTGATGAAGAGCACCGAGTCCCAACCGAAGCTCTCGAGCTTGGTGCGGAGGGCCTTGGTCTTGGCCTCGGTCAGCTTGGCGTCGTCCAGCACGAAAAGGCGGCCGTCGGCGGCCTTGGACGAGAGCGCGATCTTCAGCGCCAGCGCCCGCACCTTCTTCGGCAGGTCGTGTGCGTGGTCGCGCACCACCGGGCCGTGCGCCTTGCCGCCACCGCGGCGGATCGGCGTGCGCAGGTTGCCCGGACGGGCACGGCCGGTGCCCTTCTGCTTGTAGAGCTTGCGGGTCGAACCGGCGACCTCGCCGCGAGTCTTGGTCTTGTGGGTGCCGGCGCGCCGCTTGGCGAGCTGGTAGTTCACCGCACGCGCCAGCAGGTCCTTGCGCACAGGCAGTGCGAAGATCTCATCGGCGAGATCGATATCACCGACTGCCTGATTGTCGAGGCTGTGGACGGTCGCTTTCATGGATCAGGCGTCCTTCTGCTCCTCAGCCGCGACCTCAGCGGTCGCGGGTGCCGTGGCGGCCGGCGCGGACTTCAGCGCGGCCGGAAACGGCAGATCGTCCTTCTTGGTGCCCTTCACGGCGTCGCGCACCAGCACGTAGCCGCCCTCGGCGCCGGGAACGGCGCCGCGAATGAAGAGCA
The DNA here is from genome assembly GCA_942492185.1 of uncultured Alphaproteobacteria bacterium. Classification (GTDB taxonomy): domain Bacteria; phylum Pseudomonadota; class Alphaproteobacteria; order Kiloniellales; family JACOMY01; genus CALOEA01. The sequence goes on along the minus strand of CALOEA010000003.1, from coordinate 2,579 downwards.
GGCCACGCTCGACGTCGGTGCGAACCACAGTCAGGTTCTGCGTGGTCACCCGCACGTCACCCATGTGGCCGGCCATCTTCTTGTTCTTGAAGACCTTGCCGGGATCCTGGCGCTGACCGGTCGAACCGTGCGAACGGTGCGAGACCGAGACGCCGTGGGTGGCGCGCAGGCCGCCGAAGTTGTGGCGCTTCATGACGCCGGCAAAGCCCTTGCCGATCGACGTGCCGCTGACATCGACCTTCTGGCCGATGACGAAGTGCTCGGGCGAGAGCTCGACGCCGACGTCCAGCAGGGCGTCCTTCGCCACGCGGAACTCGACCAGCTTGCGCTTGGGCTCCACCTTCGCCTTGGCGAAGTGGCCGCGCTGCGCCTTGGTGACGTTCTTCACCTTGGCCTTGCCGATGCCGAGCTGGACGGCGTCGTAGCCATCCTTCTCCTCGGTGCGGACGGCGACGACCTCGCAGGTGTCGACCTTCAGCACGGTGACCGGGATATGGGTGCCCTCGGCGTCGAAGACGCGAGTCATCCCAAGCTTCTGTGCGATGAGACCGGTACGCATGGATCTAGCCCTTCAGCTTGATCTCGACGTCGACGCCGGCGGCGAGGTCGAGCTTCATCAGCGCGTCCACGGTCTGCGGGGTCGGATCGACGATATCGAGCAGCCGCTTGTGGGTGCGGATCTCGAACTGCTCGCGGCTCTTCTTGTCGACGTGCGGCGAGCGGTTCACGGTGAAACGCTCAATACGCGTCGGCAACGGGATGGGACCGCGAACCTGCGCCCCGGTGCGCTTGGCCGTCGACACGATCTCGCTGGTCGACTGGTCGAGCACCCGATGGTCGAAGGCCTTCAGGCGGATCCGAATGTTCTGGCTATCCATGAGCTGGCCTCATGCGGCGAACCAATTCCCCGGCGGGGAACGGCGCGTCCGTCCTTCCCTACTTTACGATCTTGGCGACGACGCCGGCGCCGACGGTGCGTCCACCCTCGCGGATGGCGAAGCGCAGGCCCTCGTCCATGGCGATCGGCGCGATCAGCTCCACCTGCATGGTGGTGTTGTCGCCCGGCATCACCATCTCCGTGCCCTCCGGCAGCGTCAACCACACCGGTGACGTCCGTCGTGCGGAAGTAGAACTGCGGCCGGTAGTTGGTGAAGAACGGCGTGTGCCGGCCACCCTCTTCCTTCGTCAGGATGTAGGCCTCCGCCGTGAAGTTCGTGTGCGGCGTGATCGAGCCCGGCTTCGACAGCACTTGCCCGCGCTCCACGTCCTCGCGGCCCACGCCGCGCAGCAGCGCGCCGATGTTGTCGCCCGCCTCGCCCTGGTCCAGCAGCTTGCGGAACATCTCGACACCGGTCACCACCGTCTTCGCGGTGTCCTTCAGGCCGACGATCTCCACTTCCTCGCCCACCTTGACGATGCCGCGCTCAACGCGGCCCGTCACCACCGTCCCGCGGCCCGAGATCGAGAACACGTCCTCGATCGGCATCAGGAACGGCATGTCCTTCGGACGCTCAGGCTGCGGGATGTAGCTGTCAACCGCCGCCATCAGCTCCAGCACCGCCGCCTTGCCCAGCGTCTCGTTGCTGTCCTCCAGCGCCGCCAGCGCAGAGCCGCGCACCACCGGGATGTCGTCCCCGGGGAACTGGTAGCTCGACAGCAGCTCGCGAACCTCGAGCTCCACCAGGTCGAGCAGCTCCGGGTCGTCAACCATGTCGCACTTGTTCAGGAACACCACGATCGCCGGGACGCCCACCTGGCGCGCCAGCAGGATGTGCTCGCGCGTCTGCGGCATCGGGCCGTCCGCCGCAGAGACCACCAGGATCGCCCCGTCCATCTGCGCCGCGCCCGTGATCATGTTCTTCACGTAGTCCGCGTGCCCCGGGCAGTCCACGTGCGCGTAGTGACGGTTCTCCGTCTCGTACTCGACGTGCGCCGTCGAAATCGTGATCCCGCGCGCCTTCTCCTCCGGCGCCTTGTCGATCTGGTCGTAGGCCGTGAAGGTCGCCCCTCCCGTCTCCGCCAGGATCTTCGTGATCGCTGCCGTCAAAGACGTCTTGCCATGGTCAACGTGACCAATCGTTCCGATGTTGCAGTGCGGCTTGTTCCGCTCAAACTTCGCCTTCGACATGGCTACCTCTCCGTCTCAAATCTCGTCTCGCCAGGGTACGCTCGTGCGTCCCTAGGCCATCTTGGCGACCACTTCGTCGGCGACGGCCTGCGGCACGCGCTCGTAGTGGTCAAAGTGCATCGTGTACTGCGCCCGGCCCTGGCTCATCGAGCGCAGGGTGTTGACGTAGCCGAACATGTTGGCCAGCGGCACCATGGCGTTGATCACCTGGGCATTGCCACGGGCGTCCATCGACTGGATCTGGCCGCGCCGGGAATTCAGGTCGCCGATGATGTCGCCCATGTAGTCCTCCGGCGTCACCACCTCGACCCGCATCATCGGCTCGAGCAGCACCGGACCGCACTTGGGGATGCCCTCGCGGAAGGCGGCGCGCGCGGCGATCTCGAAGGCCAGCACGCTGGAGTCCACGTCGTGGTAGGCACCGTCGATCAGCGTCGCCTTGAAGTCGATC
>CALOEA010000002.1:0-50471 GCA_942492185.1 uncultured Alphaproteobacteria bacterium | reverse complement strand
CGGCTCCTCTCTCGCACCGCCCTGAAGCTGCCGCCGACCGTGAGCGCCCGGGAGCGGCTGCGCTGCGGTTTCGGCCGGCTGCTGCACGCGCCCTCGCGGCGCTGCCGGGAGCGGATCCTGATCCTCGGACAGCCGAAGACCGGAACCACGGCGCTGTTCTATGCCGTGCGCCAGGCGCTGCCCTACGTACCGGCGCTGTTCGAGCCGCGGTGGCCGAGCCGGATCGACCCGGCGACGCGGCCCTTGATCGTCAAGGCACTGGTCGACGGCCGGCGGCTGCCCGAGCTGCGGCCGGCGATCGGCGGCTTCGACCGCCGCGTGCTCCTGCTGCGCGACCCCCGCGACCGCTTGATCTCCAGCTTCTTCTACCAGCTCTATCATGCCGCCTTCGCCGCCGAACCGGCGACCTGCGAGGCCTTCCTGACGCTGCTGCGGCAGAAGGAGGACGCGCCCGACAGCCTCGACTTCGCGGCGCTCTCGGCCTGGGTGAAGGAGCAGGGCGGGCATGATTTCTTCAGCCACTGCGCCAGCGGCGCGCGTCTCGTCCTGCGCTTTCTCGAACAGCAGGGCGCCAGCCTCTACCGCTTCCCCTACGAGGAGCTGGTGGCCGGGCGCCTGCAGCCGCTCAGCGACTACCTCGGCGTCGCCCTGCAGCCCGCGCGGGGCGAGAGCGCCGACCTCGCCCGCGTGCGGCGCACCGCCGGCTCCGGCGACTGGCGCAACTGGCTGACCGCGAGCGACGTGGCCGCGCTGCGGCCTCAGCTCGACCCGCTGCTGGCGCGCCTCGGCTATCCGATGGATTGGCGGCTGAACCGGCCCGAGGGGCTCGATCCCGCCCACGGCAGCGGCTATGCCGAGCGCCTGCTGGCCGCACGCCGTGCGCGCAGCGCCGCCGAGGGGCGCTAGCGGGCGTCCGCCGCGAACCGACTCGCTGCCAACCCGTCCGCGTCCCCTCCTGCGCGCAGGCCGCTCAGGACGCCGCCGCCGCCGGGGCGGCGTAGGCCTCCTCCATCTGGCGACGGACCCGGTGCGCCTCGTCCCAGTCGCTGTTGCTGCCGGGCGTGGCCGCGACGTCGGCGAAGGTGACCGCCTGGCCGGCCTTCACCGGACGGGTCAGCGTCACGCCGTGCGCCAGGCCGATCGGCAGACCGCCGGCGGTCAGGCTGTCGGCCGCCGGCATCAGCTTGCCCCAGACGCAGTAGCCGCCCTCGCCGTCCAGCATCTCGCCGGCCTTCAGGTCGCGCTTGGCGGTCGCGGCGACATCGCCCTGGAACTGCCTTGCGTCTGCCGGTCGGCTCGCCGCGCAGGGCGACCGAGAGCACCGAGATGCCCAGTTCCAGCCCGATCAGGTGATAGGGCTTGTACATGGCCGCATAGCGCCCGCTGGAATCGGTCACCAGGCCGTACTGGCGGAAGCAGGCCGCCGCATAATCGCCCGCCCAGGCCCTCGGCGCCTCGAAGACGACATAGACGCCCCAGCGCAGGTCCTTGAAGACCGGCCGGCCGTCGCGCTCGACGCAGGAGATCACCTCGACCATGCCTTTCCCTTCAAGCTGACCGCCGTCAGACCTGGGCCGCAGCACATGCGGCAGGTCGTCGACGCCGCAAGGCGGGAAGGAGAGGCCCTCGGGTGCGGCGTCAGGCCGGTGGCATTGGCGATCGCCGCCATCTCCAGCGCCGACTTGGTGCCGTCGAGGAAGGAGTTGAACATCTGCGGGTTCATGCCGGCGGCCGCCGCCTGCCTCCGGCGTCAGGCCGTAGTAGGGCCAGACCGTATCGGGGGTGGAGGCGTGATAGACCGGCAGGTACTTGGTGCCCTTGCCGGCGGCGACCACCGTCAGGCCGCAGGCGCGCGCCCAGTCGACCATCTCGGCCACCAGCGCCGGCTGGTCGCCGTAGGCCATGGAGTAGACCACGCCGGCCTTGCGGCCGCCTTTCTGGCCAGCAGCGGGCCGGCCAGCACGTCGGCCTCGACATTGACCATGACGATGTGCTTGCCGTTCTTGGCGGCCGCCAGGGCGTGGCGGATGCCGACCGCCGGATCGCCGGTCGCCTCGATCACCACCTCGACGCGCTCGTCGCACCAAGCACCGTGGCAAGGTCGTCGGTGACGAAGGTCGCCGTCTCGGCGATGGCCTCGAACCGTTCCAGCCCGTGGTCTCCAGCGCCTTGCGGGCCCGCGCGCCGTTCAGATCGGCCAGGGCGGCCAGCTTCAATCCCGGCGTCTTGGGGATCTGGGCCAGGAACATGGAGCCGAACTTGCCGGCACCGATCAAACCGACGCCGACCGGCTTGCCGCCGTTCTCCAGGCGCTGCTGCAGCAGGGAATAGAGGTTCATCGCGCCTACTCCGCCGCCTGCTGCCGGCGCTGGCGGACCAGATCCAGCAGGCAGTCGTCGGACAGCGCCTCGATCGGCGTGAAGTCGCGGTGCGCGATCCAGGGCTTGCGGCTGAACTTGCGGATGTGGTTGTCGGTCTCGCAGAGCGAGAGATAGACGATGCGCCGGTCCCAGGGGCTGATGTTCGGCGGGCTGGCGTGTACCATGTTGCAGTGGAACATCAGGATGCGAGCCGGGCTTGCCGCAGGGCGCCACGATGCCGCCCTCGTCGGCCAAGGCGCGGACCTTCTCGCGATCCAGGGTCCAGAGCGGATAGGAGGTGGTCTCCAGGTCGTGGCCGGCCTCCAGGACGCCGGCCTTGTGGCTCTGCCGGGATCAGGAACAGCGGGCCGTTGTAGGCCGTGACCTCGTCCAGGAAGACGGCGATGTTCATCGCCCGCGGCTCCGGCATCTCGTCGTCGCGGTGCCAGGTGCCGAAGTCCTGGTGCCACTGCCAGACCTCGCCGTCGAAGGCCGCCTTGGCGTTGATCTTGTACTGGTGCATGTAGAGCTTGCCGCGGAGCAGCTGCTCGATCGGCGTGACCAGGCGCGGATGCGCGCCGAGGCGGCGGTGCGCCTCGTTGTAGCTGTGGGCGCCGAAGGCCGTGCGGGCGACGCCGGACTTCTCGCGCCAGACCTCCTCGCGGTCCAGCTTGAAGATGGCCTTGGCCTCGTCAGCCAGAAGATTGGTCTCCTCCTGCGAGAAGGCCTCGGGGAAGAAAAGCCAGCCCTCGCGGTCGAAGGTCTCGATCTGCTCGTCGGTCAAACGCATCGCTGTCTCCGCCCGTCGCAATGACGGTTCTGGGGGGTGAACGGGTGTCGGTCGATCCAAAGTTCAAACGGCGGCGGCCGATGTCTGCAGGGTGACCAGCCGCTGATAGGCGCTGCGCCCGGCCCGCTCGGCATGGGCCCGGGCCAGGCGCTCGGCGATCTCGGGCCGGCCGCCGGCCACCGCATCGAACACGGCGCCGTGCTCCTGCCAGGCCACCAGCGCCAGTTCGCGGTCCTCCAGGACCGCGCCCATGGCACGGCGGACATGGCCCCACTGGCGCTCAGCCGATTGAACGATGACGGGGTTGCCGGAGAGGCGATTGATCCCCTGGTGGAAGGCCATGTCGCTGCCGGCCATCGCCGGGCGGTCGCCGAAGGCGACGGCGCGGCGCCCAGCCTCGAGGGTGGTGCGCAGGCCGGCCAGCTCGGCGGCGATCAGCGGCCGGTCGGCGGCCCGGTCGGCGGCCACCCGCGCGGCGGCAAGCCGGGCGGCGGTGCTGTCCAGCGCCGCCCGCACCTCGTAGAGCGCGCGCAGATAGTCGGGGTCGAGCGGCGCGACGGCCACGCCCCGGGCGCCGCGGCGGCCGGGGCCGGCATCGACGACGAAGCCCTCCTGCTTCAGCAGGGCCAGGGCATGGCTGATCGGCTGGCGGGAGACCTGCAGCATGTCGGCCAGGCTTTCCTGCGCCAGGCGCTCGCCCGGCTTCAGGCGACCGTCGGCGATGGCCGAGAGGATCGCCTGGTAGGCCTGGTCGATCAGGATCGGACGGGCGCCGAGCGGTTGCATGGACAGATCCATTATTGAATTCTGAATGCAATTAACGCGCAGCGGGCGAAAGAGTCAAGGGCCAACCTCACGGAGGCCGCTCATGCCCCGCCTCAGCCCGGGACGGCGCGGAAGGCCGCCGGCCGGCCGAGGAATCGCTCGGCCAGCGGCGTCACATAGGCCGGATCGCCGGTGGTGAGATAGCGCGTCTCCGCGGCGCCGGACCGGAAGTCGGGCCGCCGGGCGAGGTAGTCGGCCAGGCTGGCGGCGCTGAGATCCGGTTGCGACAGCAGGCGTACGTTGGGCAGGCACTCGCGGAAGTACGCCTCCACGAGGGGGTAGTGCGTACAGCCGAGCACCGCGGCCTCGAGCGGCTGCCCGGCGAGACGGTCGAGCAGAGTGGCGGCGGCATGGCGCACGAGATGGCGCAGCTCGACCGCCGGCAGGTTGCGCTCGATGGCGCCGGCCAAGGCCGGACAGGGCTGCTGCTCCAGCCTGACCCAGGGCGCCCGACGGCCGACCTCGAGCGGATAGGCGCCGCTCTCGACCGTGCGCGGCGTGGCGAAGAGCGCGACCGTCAGCGGCGCCGGATGCGGCGGCGGTGGTGGTTCCTCGTCGCTCCACAGCCGGCCGGAGAGCGCCTCCACCATCGGCACCAGCACCCCCAGCACCCGCTTCTCCGGATAGGTCGCGGCCAGCCAGCCCTGCTGCAGCCGGCGCAGCGCCACCGCGGCCGCCGTGTTGCAGGCCAGCACGACGAGCCGGCAGCCGAGGGCGAAGAGCAGCTCGACGCCGCCCTGCGTACGCCGATAGATCTCCTCCGGCGTACGCTCGCCATAGGGGGCGGCGGCGTGGTCGCCGAGATAGAGGAAGTGCTCGCCGGGCAAGCGCCGCTGCAGGCCGCGCAGGACCGTCAGGCCGCCGTGGCCGCTGTCGAAGACGCCGATGGGATGGGGCATGGGGGAGAGGGATCCTTTCCGGCGGCCGGCACCCCAGGCCGGCGCCGGACACGTTCCTGCGTTACTCGGCGGCGGCGGCCAGCAGTTCGATCAGGCAGTCGTCGGCCAGCGGCTCGAGTGGCGTGAAATCGCGGTTGTCGTGGTGCCAGTCGCGCCCGCCGCCCAGGCAGGCGTTGGAGACGGCGTTGTAGTTCACGTACCAGATCGCCCGGCGGTAGGGCGTGATGTTGTTGGCCGAGCCGTGCACGATGTTGCAGTGCAGGAAAGCGACCGATCCGGCCGGGCCGGTCAAGGCGACGATGTCCTGCTCGGCCGTCAGCCCGGCGATGGCGGCGCGGTCGATCACATGCAGCACGTAGCCCTTCACGTCGTCCTGCTCGACCTGCTCCACCATGCCGTGGTGCTGCGAGCCGGGGACGATCAGCAGCGGCGCATTGACCGCCGAGGCCTCGTCGAGGAAGACCGCCACCATGATGGTCCGCGGCTCCGGCATGGCGTCGGCCCGGTGCCAGGTCCCGAAGTCCTGGTGCCAGTCCCAGGTGGCGCCACCGAAATCCTGCTTCGGGTTCAGCCGGGTCTGGTGGATGTAGGCCGGCTCCTCCAGCAGCTGCGCCACCGGTTCCAGCAGGCGGGGATGCAGGCTCATCCGGCGGAAGGACTCGTGGAAGGCATGCGCGCCGTAGACCAGGCGGATCGCCTCCGCCGCGCCCTTCTCGCGCACCACCTCGGGGCCGGGCCGCCCGAGCAGCGCGGGCAGGTCCTGCCGCAGCAGCCCGATCTCGCCGGCCGAGAAGAGCTGCGGATAGAAGAGGAAGCCGTCGCGATGGAAACGGTCGATCTCGTCGGGCGAAAGCTGCATCGGAACTCCAGGGCGGAGAGCGGTCGGTCAGGGGGAGGCTACTCTAGCGCCGCGTGGCCCGGGGGCAAGTCCATCCCCGCGGCGGCCATGGCATCGCGCAGGCGGTCGGGATAGTCGGTGACGATGCCGTCGACGCCGAGGTCCAGCAGCGAGGCCATGTCGGCGGGGTCGTTCACCGTCCAGACCACCACCCGCAGGCCGAGGCGATGGGCCTCTTCGAGATCCACCGCGCGCAGGTCGCGGTAGTTCGGCGACCAGATCGCCCCGCCGGCCGCTGCGACCAGCGCCGGCACCGAGCCCTCCGCCGCCTTGAGGTCGGCGCCGGCCAGCCAGGGCGACGGCTGTGCATCATAGCGCCCGACTGTGTCGAAGCCCGACTGCTCGCTGCTGAGATAGACCGTCGGGACCTCGGGAAGCGCTGCCTGGAAGGCGGCCAGGAAGCCCCAGTCGAATGACTGCAGTGTCACCCGCCCGACAAGGCCGAGGCGGCGCAGCTCGGCCGCCAGCTGCCCGGCCGCGTAGCCGGCCGGCGGGGCCAGCTCCGGCTCCAGGGGGCTGCGTTTCATCTCCAGCGAATAGCGCACGTCGTCACCGCCCTGCCGCTCGGCGAGAGCCACGGCGGCGGAAAGACGGGGAATGCGGGTGCCCTCCACGGCGAGCTGCCCGGGGAAGCGCTTCGCCACCGCACCGCCGGGCTTCGCTCTGCCGATGTCGTAGAGCGCAAGTTCGTCCGCCAGCAGGTCGATCAGCGGCAGCGGCGCCGCGATCCAGGCGCCACCGGGCCCGCGCGTGCGGTCGGGGTCGAGCCGCAGGTCGTGATGCAGCACGAAGACCTCGTCGGCGGTGATCGCCAGGTCGAGCTCCAGCGTGGTGACGCCGAGCGCCAACGCGCCGGCGATCGCTGGCAGCGAGTTCTCCGGGAACAGTCCCCGCCCGCCGCGATGCGCCAGTAGTTCGAACGCCCCGGCCCCGGCTGCCGCCTCGGCCGCCGGCGCCCCGGCCTCCGTCGGCGGCGCCTCTCCCTTGGGCACGAGATAGAGCCAGGCCGCCAGGGCCAGCAGGGCCAGGGTGACGGCCAGGGTGCCGCGGGTGAGCGGCGAGAGCCGCCGGCGCGTCTGCTTGCCCACCGTCAGGCGGCTACTGCGGGATCGCTTCGTTCAGCATGTCGCCGAAGCCGAAGCCGTTCATCGAGACCTCGCCCTCGGGCGAGAAGAAGAAGGTGAAGCCATAGCCGACCCGCCCGTCGGGCAGGGCGGTCGCCTTGCCCATGCCCATCAGGCCGAGCACGGCGGTGGAGATCCAGCGCTTGGCCTCGGGATCCGACAGCCCCTCGGCATAGACCAGGATCTTGTCGAGGCCGGTCATCACGAACTCGGCCATGCCGACGACACCCAGGGGCGTATCCGGCGCGAAGGAGAGCGAGGCCTTGGCATCGGTGCGGCCGAGCGGCGCCTCGATGAAGAGGTCGCGCACGATCAGCAGCGTGCCGGCCTTGCCCATGGCCGCCAGCAGGCTGCTCCCGGCGCTCTCCAGCGGGATCCGCGAGAAGGGATCGAGCGAGAGGCCGAAGACCAGATCGACGAAGGCGCTGGAGAGATCGGACAGCGGCACCTTCTCGATGGTGAAGGGCAGGCTCCAGTCGCGCGGAATCAGGTCGAGGTAGTCGCCGGCATCCTCCTGCATCACCGTGCCCGGACGAAACCCGCGCCCGGCGAAGCGGAAGCTGGCGGACCCGACGTCGCTCTCCAGCGGTGCGCCGACGTCGAGGCCGAACTCCAGTTCGTCCAGGGTCATGGCGTCGCGACCGCCTGGACCGAAGGCGGCGATGTCGCGCAGGACGACCCGCTGATCCAGCGTCACGGCGAGATGCGAAACACCCGCCATCGCCTGACGCAGCGCCTCCAGGCGCTTCACGTCGCCCTGCTCGGCGGCGGTCTCCAGGTCATCCAGGATCGCCATGAAGGCGCCATAGACCTGCAGATCGAGGCCGGCGATCTCGGCCTCGGCCGCAATCTCGCCGAACTCCACCGTGGCCGCGGCGCCCGAGACCACCAGGTCGGCGATGCGGAAGCTCTGGCTCTGGCGATAGCGGCTGTCGAGCGCAGCACTCTCCGGCAGGGTCTCGATGAAGCCGCTGGCATCGGCGAAGCCGATCACCAGGGCCTCGCGCGGGATCCGCAGCTCCAGACCGCGCAGCAGGAAATCGAGAGCGGTGAGCTCACCGAGGTCGGAATCGAAGATGCCGCTCAGGCGCTCCAGCCGGAAGCGCAGCGAGCCGCGCTCCTCGCCGCCCGGCCCCAGGATGGCCAGCTCCTCCGGAACCACGACATCGGAGAAGGCATAGGAGCCCGGCTCGGGTTCGGCCACCAGGAACGAGAGCGTGCCCACCTCGACCTGCTCGTTCTCCAGAGGATTGCCGATCACGATGTCGGGGACCGAGACCCGCAGGCCATCGCCCTCCTCCGCCACGGCGATCTCGCCGAACTGCAGTCCGCCGCGGGGGACCTCCAGCCGCAGCTCCTCGGCATAGGCTTCGAGGTCGCGCTTGAGGCTGTCGGCGTCGAGCGCCGCGGCGGGCACGGCCGGCAGCAGCAGGGCGGCACAGGCGGCAATGGTGGCTGGCAGACGCATGGCACACTCCCTCGGGCGAAAGCCCCCGCATTGCGCTCCCGGCTGGGCGCGCGGCGACCGGTTATCCGGCCGGCCGGCAGCAGCCTAGCGCCGAACGGAGGCAGGAAAGCGGCAGGCCGCGCCCCTAGGGATTGGCCGCGATCAGGTCCGCCAGATAGGCCTTCTGCTCGACGATGAGCCGATCGAAATCTTCTTCGTCCTCGTAGACCCGATAGAGATAGGTCGATACGACGACCCGCTGGATCAAGGTCATGCTCATCAGGCCGGCCTGGAAGCCGCTGCCTTCCCCCTCGAAGGTGGGGCGGCTCAGCATGCCGACATAGATGCCCGCCTCGTCCCGGTCCATCAGGCCGAGGAACTGCACGTCCTCGACGCCGATCCCCTGGCTGTTGTCGTTGATCTGCTCGACCACTTCCTTGACCATGGCGTCGTCCACCGCCGGCAGGTAACCCACCATCTCCTGCAGGAACGTCGCCCGGTCGAAGGGCAGCGGCAGCACCTGTCCATCGGACAGCGGCAGCATCACCTGGCCGAAGCGGAAGAACTCCTCGGCGGTGCCGGCGCGCCAAAGCGCCAGCTCGGCGCACTCGACGAACTGGCTCACCACGACGTTCTGGCCCTCCTGCATCGAAACCACGAAGGCGATCACCTCGGCCTCGATGGGATCGTTCGGGTCGAGCGCGCAGTAACCGTCGGGCAACGCGATCTCGAGCGTTCCGAAGGGCAGTGCCACGGGCTCCGCTGCCGCTGGCGCGGCCAGCAGCAGCGACGCTAGCGCGGACGCGGCGGCAATCTTGGCGGTCGGCATCATGTACCGTGGCCCTTTCGCTCTATGGCTTCGGACGGTGTTTCGGCCCGGCATGCGATCCTGCCGCCAGAGGCCCTGCCGGTCATTCAAACGACGCGGACATTCTTGAACTGCCAGGGGTCCTCCCGGTCGAGGTCTTCCGGGAAGAGCCGTTCGCGGTCCTGCAGCGGCGTCCAGTCGCTGTAGACTCCGACCACCGGCCCCAGGTAGGGCATGCAGAGTTCCAGGATGCGGGCATAGTCCATCTCGTCGGGGTCCACCATACCGCGCTTCGGGTTCTCGATCGCCCAGCAGACCCCGGCCATGGTCGGCGAGGTGACCTGCATCGAGGTGGCGCTGTTGTGCGGCGCCAGGGTCTTGGCCTCGTCGTTCGAGAGCTGCGAGCCAAACCAGTAGGCGCCGCGCTCGTGGCCGGCCAGCAGGACGCCGAGCTCGTCGATGCCCTGGGCGATCTCGTCCGGTCGATCAGACGCTTCTTCTTCTGCTCGCTGAAGTTCTTGCCGACGATCTCGTGCATCGACAGGATCGCCGCGTCGCAGGGGTGGTAGGCGTAGTGCACCGTCGGCCGATAGACCACCTCGCCGCCCTCCTCGACCGAGAGATAGTGCGGGATCGAGATCGACTCGCCGTGGGTGATGAGCCAGGCGTGGAAGGGACCCTCGATCGGGGTCCAGGTGCGCACCCGGGTCGCGGCGCCGGGGCGGTTCAGGTAGACCGCCTGGCCGGGGCCGAAGTCGTGCCGGCCGCCGTCCGCCGGCAGGTGGCGTTCGTGCGTGCCCCAGCCGAGCTCGGCCGGCTGGCAGCCCTCGCTGATGAAGCCGTCGATCGACCAGGTGTTGACGAACTCGCCGACCTCCTTCGGCTTGGGCGAGACCTGGGTGTCGCGCTCGGCGATGTGGATGACCTTGACGCCCAGGCGCTGCGCCAGCGCCGCCCAGCCGGCCCGGTCGGCCGGCGCGGTGACGCTGCCGCCCAGGTCGCTGGCGAGGTTCAGCAGGGCCTGCTTCACGAAGTGGCTGACCAGCCCCGGGTTGGCGCCGTGCGTCATCACCGCCGTCGGCGCGTCGGCACCGAGCTTCGCCCGCAGGTCGCGCGCCTTGTTCCACAGGCCGTAGTTGGAGCGCAGCGAGGGATGCAGCGAGGCATCGGTGTAGCCACCGGGCCAGGGCTCGATGCAGGTGTCGAGATAGAGGCAGCCGAGTTCGGCGGCCAGCTCGACCAGCGCCAGCGAGGAGACGTCGACCGAGAGGTTCAGCAGCATGTCGCCGGATTTCAGCAGCGGCTGCAGCACCTGGCGGTAGTTCTCCGGCGTCAAGGTCTCGAGCTGCGTCGCGACACCGACCTCCGCGGCCTGCTCCAGGCCGGCGGTGTCCTTGGTGACGATGCGCAGGCGCTCCGGCGTCAGGGTGATGTGTTTCAGCAGCAGCGGCAGCACGCCCTTGCCGATCGAGCCGAAGCCGACCATCACCAGATTGCCGGAGAACTCAGTCTTTTGGGCCATGGGGGGAGACCTCCTCGTGCCAATGCGCTGCCAGCACGGCCGGTCCGGGACCGCCGTGCATAGGGGCGCGGACCTAGCCGCCCTGGACCCGGGGGTCAACGGAAATCTCCGTGACGCCGGGCGCCGGTCAGGCCGAAGCCGCAGCCAGGCGGCAGCCCCTGTCAACGCCTGAGGTCGACCGTTCGCCGCTCACCGTAGATCTCATCGGCCGCCGGCATCTGCGGCAAGGCGGTCAGGACGGTCGAGGTCTCCGCCCGGACGACAGGCGCCGCCCAGGCGAGGGCAAGGGCGAGGGCGAAGAGGCCGAGACGATGATTCCGCATGGCCCCGACGCTGCTCGCCGCCCGCAAACCCCGCGATCAAATAGCTCGAAGCCGTTCGGCCGCCGCCCTAACCTGCCGGTGCCAGAAAGCCGGCGTCGCGCATCATGATGGCCCGGTAGAGCTCGCCATAGAGGCGGGAACGGTTCTGGATCCGGCCGTTCTTGTCGACCCCCGGCTCCGGCGGCGTCGAAAGGCGAACCACGGCGGCGACGCCCTCGTCGCTGCGCCAGACCGAGGGGCTGGCCTCGAGCCCGGGGAAGCGCTCGGCCAGCGACGCCCCGTCGCGGCCGCGGAAGGCCAGCAGGTCGTTCGCCAGCTTGCTCGCCGCCTGCTTCGCCACCAGCGGGTCGTCGTAGGTCAGCACCAGCACCACCTGCTGGCCGCTGGCGTCCTCGCGGTCGGCAAAGGCATAAAGGTCGTAGGGCGGCAGGCCGCCGGCGACCGGCTCGGCCAGCGTCATGCCTTCGCCGAAGGCGACCTCGAAGAACGCCATCTGCATGACCGGCCCGGCCGAGAGCGCGGGATCGCCCGCCGCCGCCGCCGCGAGACGGAAGGACGGCAGGTCCGCGAGGCTCTCGGCCTCGCCCCGCTCGACCGCCAGGGCGAGATCGAGCACCGGCCAGGCGCGCGCGCCGACCAGCGCCGCCTCGCCGCGATAGAGCCGCACGCTGGAGCCGAGCTCGCCCCAGAAGGGGAAGGCCGGGTTGCGATCCTTCATGTCGAGGGCGTTGTCCTCCGCGCCCTTCACCCAGACCGTGACTCCCGCGTGCTCCTGCGGCGCCAGGCCGGCCGCGGCCAGCACCGCCAGGCCCTCGCCGCGCGGCACCGCTTCGCCGCCGAACATCAGGAGCAGGTTGGGCGGCGTTCCCGGCTGACTGACCCAGTCGGCCTCCAGCAGGTCGAAGCCCATCATCCTCGGCCAGTCGTCCGTGCCCACCGCGAGATAGCGCACGAAGTTGGCCGTGATCATCATGCGGCGGAGGAGCTGCCTGACCAGCGCTTGCGCCGCCTCCGGCATCGACTTGAGGTCGCTGAGGCGCAGGCCCTGCGGCAGCCCGGTGGCCTGGCGCAGCGCGGCGATGTCTAGCACGTCCACCATCCGCAGCTTGCCATAGAGCTCGGGCGCCGCCGGGATCTGCTCCAGCACCGTGAGGACCGTTCCCTCCTGCGCCCGGGCGGCGCCGGTCGGCAGCAGGAAAAGCGAGAGAGCGAGGGCCAACAGGCCGTGGCGGAATGTCTTCATGGGACCGGACGCTACTGCGCCCGCCTTGCCGTTGCGATCAAAATTGCCTCCTTGCGCAGCAGAAGCGAGCAACCGCGGTCGGCGGGGCGACGGATCTGCCAGCCGACCGAGGGGCGCTGCCCATACGATAGGCAAGCCAGTCGCTTCGCACGGTTCTGGGTTGTGTTCTAAAGCGCTTGACCGAAAGGCGAACGCGGCAGGACCCTTGCTGGGCCATCTCTCGCCGTAAGGAATGCCCATGACTTCCTCCGACCGCGACAGTGCCCCGCCTTCCGTCTCTCCCTCTGCCCTCACGCCGGCGGAGCAGACCGCCTTCGCCCGCGACGGCTTCGTGCTGCGCAAAGGCTTCTTCTCCGCAGCCGAGATCGATCCGCTGATGCAGGCCTGCCTGACCGATCCGGACGTCGACGGCGCGCTGGTCGGCATCGCCGACAGCGACGGCAACCTGCAGGAAGTGGTCACCTGGACCGATCTGGTGGAGGACGAGTACCTCAGCCAGATCATCCGCCTCGAGCGCGTGGTGGACGCGGTCGAGACGCTTCTGGAGGCCCCTGTCTACCACTGGCACTCCAAGCTCTCGATGAAGCGGCCGGGCAGTTCCGGCCGCTGGGATTGGCACCAGGACTATGCCTACTGGTACCATGAGGGCTGCCTCTATCCCGACATGCTGACGGCCACCGTTGCTCTCGACCGCTGCGACGAGGACAACGGCTGCCTGAAGCTGGTGCGCGGCTCCAACCGCATCGGCCGCATCGAGCACGGCAAGCTCGGCAAGGCGACCGGCGTCGATCCGGAGCGTCTGGCGCTGATCGAGCGGCAGCATGAGGTGGTCTCCTGCGTCATGGAGCCGGGCGACGTGGTGTTTTTTCATGCCAACACGCTGCATGCCTCCGGCCCCAATGTCTCGGACCGGCCGCGCACGCTGCTGCACATGAGCTACAACACCGTGGCCAACAGCCCCTTCGTCGCCGAGGGTCAGGAGCACCACAAGTACCGTCCGATGGTGAAGATGCCGGACGACGCGCTGGCCTCGCGGGCCTGGAAGACCATCGTCACCGGCCAGCTCTTCTGGTCGCGCGGCGGCAACGCCGGTGGCAGCCGCTCGGTCTATGGCTCCACGCTGCTGCGGCCCGCGCGCGAGAAGACCGCCACGGCGAGCTGAACGGACGGCTCCCGCGCGCTCTCGATGAGGGCGAAGGGGAAGTGCTAGCCAATTCCGCTTAGCACGCGACGGGCGTTGCACTAGGATCGCCCCCTCAGAGGGGGCCATCATGAAACTTGTACGTCCGATCGTTCTCTGTTTGCTGCTGGCGGGCACGGCCGGCTGCGACGACGCACCGACCGGCAATGCCGCGCCGCCGCCACCGCCCAGCGTGACGGTGGCCAGCGTCGGCTACGCCGATGTCGCGACGGAATACAGCTTCATCGGCCGCGTGCAGGCGATCGAGGAGATCGAGCTGCAGGCCCGGGTCGAGGGCTTCGTCCTGGAGCGCCCCTTCGACGACGGCCAGGACGTCTCGGAGGGCCAGCTGCTCTTCCGCATCGAACCGGAGGTCTACGAGGCCGCTGTGGCGCTCGCGCAGGCCACGGTCGCGCGCGCCCAGGCGACCTCCGACGAGACCGAGAAGGCGCTCGACCGCCAGGCCAAGCTGCTGGAGCGCGGCAACACCAGCCAGGCCGCCTATGACGAGGCCTTCGCGGCGCACGCCGGCGCGGCCGCCGACCTGGCGGCGCGCCAGGCCGAGCTGCGCCAGGCCGAGATACAACTCGGCTACACCGCCATCGTCTCGCCGCTGGACGGCCGGATCGGCGCCTCCCAGGTCAGCCGCGGCGAGCTGATCGGGCCGCAGACCGGCGGGCTGGTGACCGTAACCCGGCTGGACAGCGTGCACGTGGTCTTCCAGTTGAGCGAGCGGGACTACGTCGCCCTGCAACGCCAGCGCCTGGACGGCGGCACCGGCGGCGACGGCAGCCAGGTGGATGCCTATGTCCGGCTGCCCGACGGCGAGCTGCACCCGGAGA
This sequence comes from uncultured Alphaproteobacteria bacterium, assembly GCA_942492185.1. Lineage (GTDB taxonomy): Bacteria > Pseudomonadota > Alphaproteobacteria > Kiloniellales > JACOMY01 > CALOEA01. The sequence continues at coordinate 36,210 of CALOEA010000002.1, read as the reverse complement.
TCGGGATCATCGACTTCGTCGGCAACGCGATCGATCCGACCAGCGGCACCGTGCCGGTACGCCTGATCGTCGCCAACCCCGGGCGCCTGCTCCTGCCCGGCCAGTTCGTCACGGTCGAGCTGCGCGGCAAGGAGGTCGCGCAGCAGCTGGTCGTGCCGCAGGTCGCGGTGCAGGAGGACCAGACCGGGACCTTCGTGCTGGTGGTCGATGCCGACCAGCGGGCGACGCCGCGTCCGGTCACGCTGGGCGCCCAGTACGAGACCTTCTGGGTGGTGACCGAGGGGCTGCAGCCCGGCGATCTGGTGATCGTCGAGGGCGCGCAGAAGGTGCGCCCCGGCGTCACGGTCGCGCCGGTCATGCAAGCCACCTCCGGCTGACGGAGGCCAGCGCATGTTCTCCGCCTTCTTCATCGAGCGCCCGAAGTTCGCCTTCGTCATCTCGATCCTCATCACCCTGGCCGGCCTGCTCGCGATCCAGGCGCTGCCGGTCGCCCAGTTTCCCGAGATCACGCCGCCGCAGGTCTCGGTGACGGCGCGCTATCCCGGCGCCAATGCCCAGATCCTGCAGGATTCGGTCGCCGCGCCGCTGGAGAGCGAGATCAACGGCGTCGACGACATGCTCTATCTCTCCTCCAGCATGTCGTCCGACGGGACCTACACGCTGACCGTCACCTTCGCCGTCGGCACCGACCCCGACATCGCCTCGGTCAACGTGCAGAACCGCGTCGCGCTGGCCCAGGCCAAGCTGCCGGCCGAGGTGACCCAGCAGGGCATCTCGGTGAAGAAGAAGTCCTCCAGCCTGCTGATGGTGGTCAACCTCATCTCGCCGAACGGCACCTACGACGGCCTCTTCCTCTCGAACTACGCCAGCATCAACCTGCGCGACGCGCTGGTCCGCATCGACGGCATCGGCGACGCCTCGCTGGTCGGCCGCGAAGACTACTCGATGCGGATCTGGCTCGACCCCGACCGCATGACCGCGCTGGGGCTCACGGTGACCGAGGTGATCGCCGCCATCCGGGCGCAGAACCTGCAGGCCTCGGCCGGCCAGATCGGCGCCTCGCCCAGCCCGCCGGGGCAGCAGTTCCAGTATACCCTGGTGGCCAAGGGGCGCCTGACCTCGACCGCCGAGTTCGGCGCCATCGTGGTGCGCGCCGATCCCGGCGGCGCGCTGGTCCGGGTGCGCGACATCGCCCGCCTGGAGCTCGGCGCGCAGTCCTATTCCGCCTATGCCCAGCTCGACGGCGCGCCGGCGGCGATGATCATGGTGAACCAGGCGCCGGGCGCCAACGCGGTCGCGGCGGCCGCCGGCGTGCGCAGCGAGTTGGACCGCCTGTCGGAGCGCTTCCCCGACGACATCGCCTACCGCATCGACTTCGACACCACCGACTTCATCAATGCCTCGATCAGCGAGGTCATCCAGACGCTCTTCATCGCCATCGCCCTGGTGGTGCTGGTGGTCTTCGTCTTCCTGCAGAGCTGGCGCACCACGCTGATCCCGGCGATCGCCATCCCGGTCTCCCTCATCGGCACCTTCGCCGCCATGCTGCTGATGGGCTTCTCGATCAACACCATCTCGCTGTTCGGGCTGATCCTCGCCATCGGCATCGTGGTCGACGACGCCATCGTGGTGGTGGAGAACGTCGAGCGGCTGATGAAGGACGAGAAGCTGCCGCCGCGCGAGGCCACGCGCAAGGCGATGAAGGAGATCAGCGGTCCGGTGATCGCCACCACCCTGGTCCTGCTGGCGGTCTTCGTGCCGACCGCCTTCATCCCCGGCATCGTCGGGCGGCTCTATACCCAGTTCGCCATTACCATCTCCTTCGCCGTCGGCATCTCCTCGCTCAATGCCCTGACCCTCAGCCCGGCGCTCTGCGCCGTCCTGCTGAAGCCGGGCAGCGAGCTGTCCAGGCGCGGCCCCCTGGCGCTCTTCAACCGCGGCTTCGAGAGGCTGCGCGGCGGCTATACCGGCCTGGTCAACGGCCTGCTGCGGCGCGCCATCATCGCGCTGCTGGTCCTGGCCGCCTCGATCGGCGGCACCGCCTATCTCTTCAAATCGCTGCCCTCGGGCTTCATTCCCGACGAGGACCAGGGCTACTTCATGGTCGACCTGCAGCTGCCGGACGGCGCGGCGCTGCCGCGCACCCAGGCGGTGGTCGACCAGGTACGCGAGACGCTGCAGCAGGCGCCGGGCGTGAAGTCGGTCATCACCGCCACCGGCTACAGCCTGCTGAGCGGCGCCGCGACCTCGAACAGCGGTCTGGCGATCGTCGTGCTGCAACCTTGGGCGGAGCGGACGGAGCCGGCCCTGACGGTCGACGGTCTGCTGGCCCGCCTGCGGCCGGTCCTCTTCGCCCTGCCGAGCGCCAAGGTCATCGCCTTCAATCCACCGGCCATCCCCGGCCTCGGCACCGCCGGCGGCTTCGAGTTCGAGCTGCAGGATCTCGGCGGCCGCTCGGCGCAGGAGCTGGCGTCGGTCCTCAGCGCCCTGATCTACAATGCCAACCAGGCACCGGAACTGGGCAACGTCTTCTCCACCTACCGCGCCAACGTCCCGCAGCTCTTCGTCGAGCTCGACCGCGACAAGGCCGAGGTGCTGGGCGTCTCGGTCGCCGACGTCTTCACCACGCTGCAGGCCAACCTCGGGTCCTACACGGTCAACGACTTCAACCTCTTCGGCCGGGTCTACAAGGTCCTGGTCCAGGCCGACATGGCCTATCGCGACGCCCGCAGCGACGTCGACCGGCTGCATGTGCGCAGCGCCAGCGGCACCATGGTGCCGCTGCGCACGCTGATCTCGCTGAAGACCCAGCTCGGCGCCGAGCTACTGCACCGCTACAACCTCTTCGGCGCCGCCTCGGTCAGCGGCAGCCCGGCGCCCGGCCGCTCCTCCGGCGAGGCGATCGCGGCAATGGAGCGCGTCGCCGGCGCCACGCTGCCCGACGGCTATGCCTTCGAGTGGACCGGCATGACCTACCAGGAGCTGCAGGCCGGCGGGCAGACCGCCATCGTCTTCGTCCTGGCGCTGCTCTTCGCCTATCTCTTCATGGTGGCGCAGTACGAGAGCTGGACCATCCCGATGGCGATCATCCTCTCGGTCCCGGTGGCGATTCTCGGCGCGCTGGCGGCCGTCGCCATCGGCCAGATGGACGTGAACCTCTATACGCAGATCGGCCTGGTGCTGCTGATCGGACTGGCCAGCAAGAACGCCATCCTGATCGTCGAGTTCGCGATGCAGGAACGCGCCGCCGGCCGCTCCATCCGCGAGGCGGCGAGCAACGCGGCCTCGCTGCGCTTCCGCGCGGTGATGATGACGGCGCTGTCCTTCGTGCTGGGCACCCTGCCGCTGCTGGTGGCCAGCGGCGCCGGCGCCGCCAGCCGCCGCGCCCTGGGCGGCGCGATCTTCGGCGGCATGGTGGCGGCGATCGTCATCGGCGTGGTGCTGGTGCCGGTGCTCTACTTCCTGCTGCAGACGCTGCGCGAGCGCGTGAAGCGCGGTCGCGGCAAGGTCAGCGCCGCGCCACCATCAGCTTCTTGATCTCGGCGATGGCCTTGGCCGGGTTCAGGCTCTTCGGGCAGGTCTGCGCGCAGTTCATGATGGTGTGGCAGCGGTAGAGCCGGAAGGGGTCCTCCAGCGCGTCCAGCCGCTCGCCGGTCGCCTCGTCGCGGCTGTCGGCGATCCAGCGATAGGCCTGCAGCAGCACGGCCGGGCCGAGGTAGCGGTCGCCGTTCCACCAGTAGCTCGGGCAGGAGGTGGTGCAGCAGAAGCAGAGGATGCACTCCCACAGCCCGTCGAGCGCCGCGCGCTCCTCGTGGCTCTGCGGCCGCTCGCGCTCCGGCGGCGGCGTCTCGCTCTTCAGCCAGGGCTCGATCGAGGCGTACTGCGCATAGGCATGGGTCAGGTCGGGCACCAGGTCCTTCACCACCGGCATGTGCGGCAGCGGATAGACCTTCACCTCGCCCTTCATGTCGCCGATGTACTTGGTGCAGGCCAGCGTGTTGGTGCCGTCGATGTTGAAGGCGCAGGAGCCGCAGACCCCTTCGCGGCAGGAGCGCCGGAAGGTCAGCGTCGGGTCGACCTCGTTCTTGATCTTGATCAGCGCGTCCAGGACCATCGGCCCGCAGGCGTCGAGGTCGACCTCGAAGGTATCCAGGCGCGGGTTCTCGCCGCTGTCGGGATCGTAGCGATAGACCTTGAAGGTCTTGACCTTGGTGGCGCCGGCCGGCGCCTTCCAGGTCTTGCCGGTCTTCACCGTCGAGTTGGCGGGCAGCTTGAACTCGGCCATCGTCGTTCCTCTGGCGCCTCAGTACACCCGCGCCTTCGGCGGGAAGGACTGCACGTCGTTGGTCATGGTGTTGAGATTGACCGGGCGGTCGGCGAAGGAGGCTTCGCCCTTTTCGTTCACCCAGCAGAGCGTGTGCTTCATCCAGTTCACGTCGTCGCGGTCGGGATGATCCTCGCGCGCGTGCGCGCCGCGGCTCTCGGTGCGGTTGGCCGCCGAGGACATGGTGGCGACGGCCTGGTACATGAGGTTGTCCAGCTCCATCGTCTCGACCAGGTCGGAGTTCCAGACCATCGAGCGGTCGGTGACCGCGATATCCGGCATGCCGCCCCAGACCTTGGCCAGGCCGGACACGCCCTGGTCGAGAGTCTCGCCGGTGCGGAAAACCGCGGCATGGCCCTGCATGACGTGCTGCATCTCCGCGCGCAGGCTGGCGGTCGAGGTGCCGCCCTTGGCGTGGCGCAGGCGGTCCAGGCGATCCATCGCCAGCGCGTCGGCGGTCGAGGAGAGCGGCCGGTGCGGCGCATTCGGCTTCACCATCTCCGCCGCCCGCAGCGCCGCGGCGCGGCCAAAGACCACGAGGTCGAGCAGCGAGTTGGAGCCGAGGCGGTTGGCGCCGTGCACCGAGACGCAGGCGGCCTCGCCGGAGGCCATCAGGCCGGGGACCACGACGTTGCTGTCGCCGTCCTTGGCCGTCACCACCTCGCCGGTATAGCGCGCCGGGATGCCGCCCATGTTGTAGTGGCAGGTCGGGATGACCGGGATCGGCTCCTTGTGCACGTCGACGCCGGCGAAGATGCGCGCGCTCTCGGAGATGCCGGGCAGGCGCTCGTCGAGAATCGCCGGATCGAGATGCTCGAGGTGCAGGTGGATGTGATCCTTCTTCTCGCCGACGCCGCGGCCCTCGCGGATCTCCATCGTCATGGCGCGGCTGACCACGTCGCGGCTGGCGAGATCCTTGGCCGAGGGGGCATAGCGCTCCATGAAGCGCTCGCCCTCGGAGTTGGTGAGATAGCCGCCCTCGCCGCGCGAGCCCTCGGTGATGAGGCAGCCGGCGCCGTAGATCCCGGTCGGGTGGAACTGCACGAACTCCATGTCCTGCAGCGGCAGGCCGGCGCGCAGCACCATGGCGTTGCCGTCGCCGGTCTGGGTATGGGCGCCGGTGCAGGAGAAGTAGACCCGGCCGTAGCCGCCGGTGGCGATGATCGTCTGGTGCGCGCGGAAGCGGTGGATCGTGCCGTCCGCGAGGTTCCAGGCGACCAGGCCGCGGCAGACGCCGTCCTCCATCATCAGGTCGATGGCGAAGTACTCGATGAAGAACTCGGCGTGGCGGCGGAGCGACTGCTGGTAGAGCGTGTGCAGAATGGCGTGGCCGGTGCGGTCGGCAGCGGCGCAGGTGCGCTGCGCGATGCCCTTGCCGTACTCGGTGGTCATGCCGCCGAAGGGCCGCTGGTAGATCGTCCCCTGCGGCGTGCGGCTGAAGGGCACGCCGTAGTGCTCCAGCTCGATGATCGCCGGGATGGCCTCCTTGGTCATGTACTCGATGGCATCCTGGTCGCCCAGCCAGTCGGAGCCCTTGACCGTGTCGTACATGTGGTAGCGCCAGTCGTCGGCGCCCATGTTGCCGAGCGCCGCCGAGATGCCGCCCTGCGCCGCCACCGTGTGGCTGCGCGTCGGGAAGACCTTGGTGACGCAGGCGGTCTTCAGCCCCGCCTCGGCGAGCCCCAGGGTCGCGCGCAGGCCGGCGCCGCCGGCCCCCAGCACCACCACGTCATAGCTGTGATCGACGATCTGGTAGGCGGGTGCCGCCTTGCCGTTGCCCGATCCGTTGCCGCTGTTCTCCGCCATGGCCTTCCTAGCCCTGCATCAACTTGACGACGGCCAGCACGCCGGCGGCGGCCAGCAGGACGCAGAGGCCCTTCACCAGCAGCAGCATCGCCAGCTTGCAGCCCTCGCGATGAACATAGTCCTCGATCACCACCTGCAGGCCGAGCGCGGCGTGCCAGAAGGTCGCGAGAATGAAGAGGATCATCAGCCCGGCCGAGAAGGGCGAGGCGAGCCAGGCCACGATCTCGGCGTGGGTGGCGCCCTGTAGCACGATGACGGAGAAGACGAACCAGAAGGTCAGCGGCACCAGCGCCAGCGCGGTCAGACGCTGCAGCCACCAATGCTGCACCCCCTCCGTGGCCGAGCCGAGGCCGCGGGCCTGGCTGAGCGGCGAGCGGTAGTCGCGGCCGGAGGGATTGTCTGCCATCGCGCCTCTCCTCAGCGAACCAGGTAGGCCGCGCCCCAGGCGGCCAGGGTGAGCAGGAGCGCCACGGCGAGCGCACAGAGACCGGAGAGGCGCGCGCTTTTCAGGTCGAACCAGCGACCGCTGTCCCAGATCATGTGGCGGATGCCGTTGGCGAGATGGAAGAAGAGCGCCAGCGACCAGCCGAACAGCAGCAGGCGGCCGAAGATCGAGCCCATGAAGGACTGTGCCGCGGCGAAGGTCTCAGGACCGTAGGCCGCTGCGGCCAGCCAATAGATCAGCAGCAAGGAGCCGGCGGCGAGCGCGATCCCGGTGGCGCGGTGCAGGATCGACAGCGCCATGGTCCACTGCCAGCGATAGATCTGCAGATGCGGGGAAAGCGGACGCCCCGCGCGGTCGATATTGCCAGCCATTGCGTTGCCCGATCTCTCCGTGCGGCGATTCTGTGCGCTGCAATATGGTGTTTTTCAGGAGATAGCCCCCGGGCGGCGGCAAGTCAACGCCACCCCGGCTCCGCGGCCACGCAGATCAGGGCAGCAGGCTGCGCCGGGCGTCGTCGCAGGCGTCGCAGCCCGCGCCCGCCGGGTGCAGGAAGAGCAGCGGCTCGGCCGACAGACGCTCGCGCGCCACCGCAACGACGTCGCGCGCACGACAGAGGCGGGCATGTGCATGGCCGACCGGCCCTTCCGCCTGCAGCCCCGTCGCGCGCAGCCAGCTATCGACCAGCAGGAAGCGCTCGCAGCAGTGGTCGTTCTCGCCGTAGTCGATCCGCCTCGGCACGCCGTCCTGCAACAGGGTGAGGTGCTTCCGCCGGCGGTAGCGCACGCCGGCTTTCAACTCCGCCAAGTGAATCATGGTGTCGGAATCGTGGTTCACGCCCAGGAGCAGGATCTGCGCGTCGCGTTCGTAGAGGCGGTCGACCGGGCTTCCGGGACCGTGCGGCGGCAGCGGATAGGGGCCTTCGACGATCCCCCGCGCCTCGGGGCCCACGGCAGCCAGCGCCATCGGGTGGTTGCCGCGCCTGACGTCCGGCAGCCGCCAGAAGCAGTCGCAGAGCGCGCCCAGCTCAGGGTCGGCGGGGCTGGAAGCAGGCGCGAATGGCGTGTCATCGTCGCCCGTCCAGGAGGGCATGACCAGGGTGCCCGCCGGGCCGAGCGCCTCGCGGAGGGCGGCGATCGTGCCCGCCGGCCCGCCGGCCACCGGCCGCAGCGCGCGGAAGGAGGCATGCACCATCAACACCCCACCCGGCTGAACCCCCAGGACGCGGAGCTGCTCGACCAGCGTCGCGCCGTCGATCTCCTGCTGCGCTGCCTTCGCCATCGCTGGCTCAGTTCTCGCCGAAGGCTTCGGTCGCCGTCTGCCGCAGGCGATCGGTGAGATAGGAGAGGATGGTCCGCTTGCCGATCACCAGGTCGACCTCGGCGGTCATGCCCGGCGTCACCGCGAAGCGCTCGGGGTCCTCGCCCATGAAGGCCTTCTGCGTGCGCACCCACACCGCAAAGGTGAGCACCCCGCTGCGCTCGTCCTTGGTGGCATCGGGCGAGATCTGCGCCACCGCACCCTCGAGCACGCCATAGCGGACATAGTTGTAGGTGGTGATTTTCACCCGCGCCTCCTGGCCGAGCTGGACCGCACCGATATCGGCGTTGGCGACGCGCGTCTCGACGATCAGCGTGTCGCCGACCGGTACGATCTTCATCATTTCCTGGTTCGGCGCCACCGCCTGGCCGAGGTTGTTCACCTTCAGCTCCTGCACCACGCCGTCGGCCGGCGCCACCACCAGGAGGTTCTTCATCGCGGTGTCGCTCTGCGCCAGGCTGCTGCGGGCCTGGTCGCGGCGCGACAGGGCCTGGGCGAGCTCGCCCTGCACCTGCGCCTGCCAGTCCTGGTCGACCGACTGCCGGCGGCTCTGCGCCTCGCTCAGCGCGGCGCGCGCCGAGGCGAGCTGCGATCTGGTTTCCTCGTACTGGCCCTCGGCGTCGTTCAGCTCGCGCAGCACCGTCAGGAAGCGCAGCTCGGGGAAGTAGCCCTGCTCCTTCAGCCTGCGCAGCGCGGCGACCTGCTCGCGCAGGATCTCCAGCCCGGATTCCTGCTGCTTCAGGCGGCCCTCCAGCGCGGCAATGTCCTGCTCGCGCTGGCGGACGATCTCCTCGGCCTGCGCGCGCCGGCTGGCGACGGCGCTGGCGCGTGCTTCGTAGAGCGCGGCTTCCGCCGCCACCAGATCCGGGCGCTCGGCGGCGAGGTCGGCGGGGAAGGCCGGCGGCCGCCCCTCGGCCTCGGCCAGCAGTCGGGCCACCTGCAGCTCGGCGCCGATCCACTCGGCCCGGCGCTTGCCGACCTCGTCGCTCATGAGGGCCCGGTCGAGCTCGACCAGGATCTCGCCGGCGACGACACGATCGCCCTCGCGCACCCGGATCGCGGAGACACGTCCGCCCTCGGGATGGTTCACCACCTTCACCCGGCCGTCCGGCCGCACCACGCCCTGGGCCGACACCACCTGATCGACCTCGGCGAGCGAGATGTAGAGCACCAGGGCGGCGACCAGCAGGGCCAGGATGTAGGTCAGCCGCCGGGCCATCGGCGAGTGGCCGCGCTCGACCACCGCCTGGCTCTCCGGCAGGAAGTCGGCGTAGCGCCGGCGCGCCCGCTCCGAGATGCGCTGCGGCACCGGCAGGCCATGGCGCGCCACCGGCGGCCCGGCGAGCGCTGCCTCGCTGTCCAGGCGCGCCAGGGCGCGGCCGGCCGCCGCGTCGGGCTGTCGCTGCGGAGCGGCCATCAGCGCGGCATGGCGGCTTCCGCCATGCGGGTCTTGGCGAAGGCGATCACTTCCGCCGGCGGCCCGACGCGCTCGATGCGTCCGTCGATCACCAGCGCGACGCGGTCGGCGATGGCCAGCGGCGCCAGGCGATGGGTGATGATCACCACGGTGCGTCCACGCGCGGCGCGCTGCAGGTTGCGCAGGAAGAAGTCCTCCGCCACCGGGTCGAGATCGCTGGTCGCCTCGTCGAGGATCAGGATGCGCGGATTGCGGATCAGCGCGCGAGCGAGGCAGAGCAGCTGCCGCTGGCCGCTCGAAAGCCCGGTGCCGCGCTCGCCCAGCGGAGTCTCGTAGCCCTTCGGCAGCCGCTGGATGAAGGCATGGGCGCCGACGAAGCGCGCCACCGCGACGACGCGGTCGGGATCGCGGCCGTCGGTCCCCATGGCGATGTTCTCCCGCACCGTGCCGGAGAAGAGCTGGCATTCCTGCGGCACGACGCCGATCTGCTGGCGCAGCGCCGCCATCGCCATGTGCTGCACGTCGGTCTCGTCGATCGTGACCCGCCCGGCCGTCGGCTTGTAGAGCCCCTGCAGCAGCTTGCCGATGGTCGACTTGCCCGAGCCGGAGGGTCCGATGATGCCGATCACGCTGCTGCGCTCCACCGTCAGGTCGAGCGCGTGCAGGACCGGCGGCAGATCCGGCGCGAAGGCGAACGCCACCCCCTCGAGCTGCAGGTGGCCCTGCAGATCATCGATCGGCGAGGCGCTGCCCGGCGGGCTTTCCGCCGGCTGCTCCATGATCTGGTCGATGCGCCGGAAGGCGGCCCTGGTCTCCTGCACCTGGTGCCAGGCGCTGGCGACGATGCGCAGCGGCACCAGCACCCGGCTGGCGAGCATGTTGGAGGCGATCAGCGCGCCGACCGTCATCTCGCCGCGGATCGCCAGGACGGCGCCCAGCGAGAGGATGCAGAGCGATGCCAGCATCTGCAGCATGTGGCCGGCCACCGTGCCGATGTTGGCAAGATTGCCGGCCCGGTAGGAGCTGTAGGCGGCGGCGGTCAGGCGGCTTTCCCAGCGCCGCTCCATCTCGGGCTCCAGCGCCAGCGACTTCACCGTCAGCGCATTGCTGATGGTCTCGTGCAGGGCCGAGGACTTCGCCGACTGCGCCTCGAAGGTTTCGTTGATGACCTTGAGCTGGCGGCGGTGCAGCAGCGCCGCGATGGCCACCATGCAGGGCGCGATGGCCAGGGTGACCCCGGCGATCAGCGGGTGGATGAAGAAGAGCACCAGCAGGAACAGCAGCGTGAAGCAGAGGTCGACCACGTGCATCGGCATCTGGCCGGTGAAGAAGGCCCGAATGGTGTCGAGCTGGCGGATCCGCTCGCCCATCGTGCCGGCCGACTGGGTCTCGAAACGACTGAAGGGAAGCGCCAGGAAGTGGTGCATCACCTCGCTGCCGATCAGCGAGTCGAGCCGCGCCCCGGTGTGCGAGGCGACATAGCCGCGCACGACGCGCAGGGTCGCCTCGAAGGCGAAGACCACCATCATGCCGATCGCCAGCACCGTCAAGGTGTCCAGCGCCTGCTGGCCGACCACCTTGTTGAAGACCGTCATGGTGAAGAGCGGCAGCGCCAGCGACAGCACGTTGATGACCAGCGAGGCCAGCAGCAGTTCGCGCAGCACGCCGCGCACGCGCCGGCCGCCCAGAGCCCGCCAGTCGGTCCCGGCCTGGGCCGGCGCCGGAACCCGCTTCACCAGGATGGCCTCCTCGCAGACGGCCGCGGCGGACGCATAGGGCAGTTCGATGGTTTCGCCGGTGCCGCCGTCGAAGAGCGCCAGTCCTTCGTCCTGATGGCCGAGCGCCAGGCGGGCCGGTGCGCCGCGTCGGCCGATCAGCACCAGCGGCGCCGGCATCTCCGCCAGCGCGGCGGCGGACGGGCGCCGCTCGCGACGCAGCTGAAACTCCAGCCTGCCGGCAGCCCGGCAGAACTGCTCGACCGTCATGGCGCCGCCGGCGATCGGTACCGTCGACCTGATCTCGGCCTCGCTCAGCGGCCGGCCGGCCTCGTAGGACAGCCGCACCAGACAGCGCAGCAGGCTGTCGCTCGGCAGGGGCTGGGGCAGCCGGGTGCGATGACGGGCGGGTAGCCGCTGCGCGCTCCCGTCGTCGTGCGGTCCGGCCGGCCGGTCGACCGCCTCGCGGTCCGGCTCCTCACCCTGGCCGCCACGCCTTTGCGGATGCCCGCCCATCAGGCACCGCGCGCCGGATAGCCACGGGGAGACCTGCCGGATGCGGACCTTTCTCGCCTATTGCGCAAATATCCTCTCCAGTAATCTGAGCGAATACGCGAAGTACAGAACAAATGACTCGGCAGGATTGAACGAATTTCGTAAGATAACGCCCGGTAGCGGGAAAGTAAATTGACAGCATTGACGGCTTCATGTTTTTAATCATGCCACTGTATGTGCCGACCCCGTCCCGCGGGGATGGCCGCTTGTCGAAGGAGGGTTTTGCGACGAGCCGAGCGGACGGTGCCGCCGCACCGGGTTGGCGGATCCGGTCGCAGGAGGGTTTTGAGGCGCTTCGTGAAGGGTCGCGCGGGGACTGCTTGATGTGAGCGCGCGTGCCGTCGGCGGGGCGGTGGCTTGGGGGACTATCGAGCATGCGAGCAACCACGGCAGATCTTAGGAATGCGAGGCGCGGGCCTGGCCGCCTGATCAGGATCCTCGCCGGCGCGCTCTCGCTTGCCATCGCCGGCGGGTTGTCCGGCGGCCCGGCGAGCGCGGCCGATAGCGACCGCGCGGTCCAGCGTGCGAGCGAACCTCCGGCGCTCCAGGCGCAGTTGGCCCAGGCGCAGTTGGCCCAGGCGCAGTTGGCCCAGGCGCAGCCGCCGGTTCTGGTGCTGCCGCCACCCGCCGCCGCCGCCGCGCCGCCGGGCGATCCCTTCGCCGCCGAGCAGGCGCTGGTGCAGCAGCTGCTGCGCTCGACCGAGGGCGAGCGCCCGCCGCAAGCCCTGGTGGAGAGCCTCTACGACGATCCGGCCGACGCCCGCCGGCCGATGGCGATCTTCCTGTCCGACGGGCCGCCGGCACCCGGCGAGCGCGCCCGGCGCGCCGTCATCCTGGCGCGCGGCATCCTCGACAGCCGCCGCGCCATCGCCGAGCCGGAGACCCGCGACGCTTTGATCCGCATCCTGCTCGAGGTCGCCTCCGAGGTCGTCTGCTCGGCCCGCTTCGTGCGCAGTGACGTCGTCGAGGGCTATGTGCCGCGGCTCTCCACCCATCCCTTCGATTTCGGCGGCCCGGCCTCGCAGCTTGCCAGCGGCTTCACCCTGGCCACGCCGCTCAGCGGCATGTTCGTCGGGGGACAGCCGGTCGACCTCGAGGGCCTCGGCAGCGGCGCGCTGCTGTTCGACGGCATCGCCGGCATCGACAGGATCGTCCTGCGCGTGCCGAACGGCCGCTACATCCTGATCCTGCTGACTGCCGTCGGCGGCCAAGGCGAAGTCTTCCGCGTCCGCGTGAACGGCATGGACCACTGGATCGCCTGGACCCCGGCGCGCGACTGGCCCCTGGGGGCGCCGCTCCTGGTCCCGGCCGGGCTATCCCCGGCCCGCGTGCCGGTCGGCGGCGTCGCCGGCAAGCTCTCCCTGCCGCTTCGGGTCGCCGACGGCACCGCCAGCATCGATTTCGACGCGCTGCCGGGTGGTCTGCCCTTCGCCAGCCTGGAACTGGTGCTGTTCGACGAGGATGTCGGCCCCGACCTCGACGAGGAGGACTGCCTGCGGTGGGACCGCGCCCAGCGGGAGGCTATCCGGGCGTTGCTGGAGGATGGCGGGCGCGACCGCGATCCGCCCGTCCTGCCGCCGACCGACGGCGGCTGCATCGCCGGCGCGTGCCCGATCGACGATCCCGACGATCCCAGCCCGAGCGGTGCGACATGACCGCGCCGCACGCACGGGCCGGCGCGGCTCCAGGCGCGGTGGGGCGGACCGGGGGATGGACACGATGAGCGGCAGGCGCGATCCGGGGGGGCCGCGGCGACAGTGGAGGACCGAAGCGAAGCTGGGGGAGCGAGCGATGGTACGTCACATAGTGCGCAGGAGGACGCTGGCGGTCTTCACTGCGCTTTCGAGCGGCCTGCTGGCCTGCGGCCTTCCGACCGGCGGGCTGCAGGCGCAGGACGCCTTGGGCGATTCGGTGCTGGGCCGGCCGCGGCCGGACTACGATCCGATCGGGATCGACCTCTTCGCCTCGCCGACCGATCCCGGTTCGCCCTTCGTCCTCTACCCCTCGCTGGAGGTCTCCGGCGGCTGGGACGACAACGTGTTCCGCGAGGAGAGCGGTCCAGACAGCGACTTCTTCCTGCTGCTCTCGCCCGAGGTCACGCTGGAGTCCGACTGGGACAACCACGGGCTTTCGCTGGGCGCGCGCGCCGACATCGCGCGCTACGAGCAGTTCGGCCAGAACAACGTCACGGCTTTCGAGGTCGACGGCCAGGGCTTCCTCGACGTCGGCTTGGACACGCGGGTGTTCGGCGGCGGGTCCTACGGCCGCTTCGTCGACGGCCGCGACGACGTCGACAATGCCGGCTCCAACGACCTGGTCGCGCACTGGGACAACACCCAGCTGGTGGGCCTGGAGACCGCCTTCGGCGACTTCCAGTTCTCGCTCCTTGGCGAGCGGCATCGCTCCAACTACGTCAACAACGGCGCCAACCAGCAGGACCGCGACCGCACGCAGTACGACGTCAGCTCGCGGCTCGGCTACGAGTTCCAGCCCGGCGTCGTGCTCTTCGTCGAGGGGGGCTACAACTGGCGTCTCTACGACGAGCCCACCGACGATTTCGGCTACGAGCGCAACTCCCAGGGCTGGGAAGTGGCCGGCGGCTTCAGCTACGACGTGACCGGCGTCCTCTTCGCCGAGATCGGCGCAGGCTACCGCCAGCAGAACTACGAGGATCCCCGCTTCGGCAATGACAGCGGCTTCGCGATCAACGGCGACATCATCTGGAATCCAACCGACCTCCTGACGGTGCGCGGCGCGGCCGGAACGATGATCAACGAGACCACGCTGGAGGGCGCGTCCGGCGCACGCCAGATCTACGGAGGCATCGGCTTCGACTACGAGCTTGCCGAGAACCTCCTGTTCACCAGCGACGCCGTCTACAGCACGGTGAACTACGAGCCGGCACCCGGCTTCAGCGATCGCCGCGACCGCATCTGGCAGGCCAGCGCCGGTTTGATCTTCCTGGTGAACGAGTTCTTCCAGCTGCGCACCGACTACACCTTCACGACACGCAACTCGAGCGCCGCCGGCCAGGACTTCAACGACAACACCATCCTGCTGACGCTGCGCACGCAGCTCTAGCGGAGCGGCACGCGGCGGAGCGGCAGAGGCTGCGCCGAGACGGCAGGGACGAAGCGAGACAGGGGAAGAGGTCGGGGGCTTGGACAGGCGGCAAGGCCTCGGCGGGAAGCCGGGGGGTACCGCCGCATTCGAGAGGTCGCGTTACCATGCAAAGGTTCCGGAATGCCCTCCTGCTGGTTCTGTTCGTCGCCTGGGCGAGCGGGCCGGCCGCGGCCGACAGCGCGGCCTACCGCCTCGCTGCCGGTGACGAACTGAAGATCAAGGTCTTCGACAATGCCGACATCTCCGGCGAGTACCAGGTCGATGCCGCGGGCAACATCTCCTTCCCCCTGGTCGGTCAGGTCCGCGCCGCCGGCCTGACGGTCGACGAACTGAAGCGCGACCTGACCACCCAGCTCGACCGCGACTACCTGGTCGACCCCAAGGTCAGCGTGGAGGTCCTGAACTTCCGCCCGATCTTCGTCATCGGCCAGGTCAACGCGCCCGGCAGCTATCCCTACAGCTCCGGGATGACCGTTCGCCAGGCCGTCGCGCTGGCCGGCGGCTACACGCGCCGCGCCTCGACCTCCTCCATGAACGTGATCCGCCAGGACGGCAGCGGCGGCTCTGTGGAGATCGAGCTTTCGGAGGACAGCCCGCTGCTGCCGGGCGACACCATCGAGATCGAGCGGCGGTTCCTCTAGCCATGACCCAAACCCCAGCGAGATTCGCCGCAGAGCCGATGCGTCCCGCCGCCGCGCGGCCCCAAGGTTCGGCTAGCCATGAAACCTGAAGCGCGGAGCGCCTTCGGCGCCGCCCCCAGGCCCGCCGATCTCGACCAGGCGCGCGCGCGCCGCCAGGGCGGACCGCCTCCCGCCGAGCACGGCGGCGAGAGCCGCCACGAGAGCGAGCAGGGCAGAGGCCAGGGGGGCGGCCAGGGAGGCGGCCAAGGGGGTGGCGAGCCGCCGGGCTATCCCTACGTCTACGGCGCCAGCACCGCCGACTACGCCGGTGGCGGCACCCTGCTCGACCTGCGCTCGCTGCTCTCGATCCTGCGGCGACGCAAGTACCTGATCCTCGGCCTCGTCCTGCTGGCGCTGGTCGGCGCCAGCCTCTACGCCGCGCAGCTGACCCCGCTCTATCGCGCCGAAGCCGTCGTCGTGGTCGAGCCGGACCGAACCAAGGTGCTCAAGGTCGACGCCGTGGTCGGCGATCTGCCCGGCGACTTCCTCACTCTGCAGACCGAGACCGCGCGGATCAGTTCGCGCGCCGTCAGCCTGCGCGCCGTCGATCGCCTGGAGCTGGAGAAGGATGCGCGCTTCAACCCCAACCTGGCGCCGCCGCCGATGACCGAGCGTGGCTTCTCCTTTCGCTCCCTGTTCAACGACACGCTGGTCTTCCTCGGTCTGCGCGACGAGGCGCCGCCGGACCCGCTGGCGCCGCGCACACTGGTCACCGACCCGGAGCTGCTGCGCGAGCAGATGACCGCGCGCTTCATGTCCGGTCTCTCGGTCTATCTGGGCGAACGCAGCCGGCTCATCACCATCCAGTATGTCTCGACCGATCCGATCTTCGCCGCCCTGGCCGCCAACGCGGTCGCGCTCTCCTATATCGAAGGCCAGATCGAGGCCATCGGTGGCGAGACCAGCCGGGCTGCCACGCTGGTGGAAGGCAAGCTGAAGGAGATGGAAACGGAACTGGTCGCGGCCGAGCGGCGATTGGAGTCCTATCGCGCCCAGAACGGCCTCACCGAGGTCAACGGCTCGTCGCTGCAGGCCCAGCAGCTCTCCGGCCTCAGCACCGATCTGGTGAAGGCGCGCAACAACCTGACCGAGAAGCTGGTGCGCTACGAGCAGGTCGAGGGCATGCTGAACGGCAAGGGAAGCGTCGAGTCCGCCTTCGCGGTGATGGAATCGCCGATGATCCAGACGCTGCGGGTCGAGGAGATCGAGAACAACCGGCAGATCGCCGAGCTCTCGACGAAGTACCGCGACGGCCACCCGAAAATGATCGAGGTCCGGGCCCGCCAGAAGGAGCTGCAGGCGAAGATCTGGTCGGAAATCCGCAAGACCGCCGGGCTGTTGAAGAACGAGCTGGAGATCGCCCGCGGCCAGGTCGCAAACCTGGAGGAGGAGGTCGAGCGGCTCAAGCGCGAGCTGGCCTCGCTCGGCGATTCCCAGGTCGAGCTCAGCGCGCTGGGCGCCGAGGTCGAGGCCAAGCGCAAGCAGTACGACGCCATGCTGCAACGCTACAACGAGATCTCGGTGCAGGAGGGCGGCGACAACCGCCCCGACGCCGAGGTGATCGCCCAGGCGCGGCCGCCGGCCACCGCCTTCTACCCGCGCAAGAACACCATCCTCGGCATGGCGGCGGCGGCGGCGGCAGTGCTCGGCCTGGTCCTCGCCATCGGCCTCGAGTTCCTCGATTCCGGCTTCCGGTCGCTGGGTCAGATCGAGACGCAGACCGGCCTGCCGACACTCGGCATGGTGCCGATGATCGCGATGAAGGGCCGCCGCGACCTGCCGCACAACTTCGCCACCGCGCGGCACGGGTCGATCTTCGCCGAGGCGATCAGAACGGTGCGAACGAACCTGATGCTCTCGCATCGCGAGAAGCCGCCACGCGTCGCGCTGGTAACCTCGTCGATGCCGAATGAGGGCAAGACGACGACGGTGCTCTCGATCGCCGCACAGACGGTGCAGACCGGCCGCCGCTGCATCATCGTCGACTGCGACATGCGGCAGGCCAGCATCGACGCCTCGCTCGGCCACCCGAACCATCCCGGGCTGTCGGAATTCCTCGCCGACGACGCCGACCTGTCGGACATCATCGGGGTCGACGAACGCACCGGGGTTCACTTCATCGGCGCCGGCACCCGCGCAGACCCGCCGGTCGAGCTGCTCGGCTCGGCGCGCATGCGCAGCCTGATCAACGCCCTGGCGCAGAGCTACCATCTGGTCGTGCTGGACACTCCGCCGCTGCTGGCGGTCTCCGATGCGCTCCTGCTGCTGCGGCAGGCGGACGCCACCGTCTTCCTGGTGCGCTGGGGCAAGACGCCACGCGACACCGCCAAGCTGGGCATCAAGACCGCGCTGGAGGCCGGCGCCAGCATGGCGGGGATCGTGCTCTCCTACGTCGACGTCAGAAAGCATGCGCAGTACAGCTACGCCGACAGCGGCCGCTACTACGCCAAGGCCTACCGCAAGTACTACGGCGCCAAGTAGCCGATGACGCCGCGCGGGCCGCAGGTCGAGCTCGCGAGGCGGCGGCCGCCCTGGGCGCCGCTTGGCGGGCTGCTGCTCGGCCTGCTGCTGCTGACGATGGCGACGCCGCGGCTGCTCTCCGGTCTGAAAATCGAGGGCTACGACCGCCTGTTTCGCGATCTGGCCGCCGGTCGGCCGGTTGGTGGCGAGACCCTGGTGCGCGCCGCCGCCGATTTCGAGGCGGCCCTCGGCTGGATCGAGGAGGCGAACGAACGCGCCGACCTGGCGACCTTGAACTACGCCATCGCGCGGGAGCTCGGCTTCTCCAGCGACAGCGGGCGGCTCTACCTGGAGCGCTCGCGCGACAACAACCGTCTCGCCCTCGCCGGCAACCCGGCGCAGCCCTATGGCTGGGTGCAGCTCGCCATCGCCGAGGAGGCGCTCTCCGGCGCCTCGGCCCGCAGCGTGGCCGCCCTTTTCGCATCCTTCGCGCGGGCGCCGCTGCAGCCGCGCCTCGCCGTGCTGCGCACCGGCCTCGGTCTGCGCAACTGGACGCTGCTCGACGCCACGCAGCGCTCCCGCATCGCCGACGAGGCGCTGGTCGCCGCCGCCAGCGACCCGCGTGCCCTCGCCAGGGCGGTGCCCAGTCCGGCGCTCTGGGGCATCCTGCAGGACCTGCTGCTGCCGCGCCCCGAGCTGCTGCAGGCCGTGGCCGTGGAGCGCCGCTAGAGGGCGCGCGCGCGTTCGTGCGGATAGGCCTGGGCGACGCCGAGGCCCAGGAGGGCGGCGAAGGTGATGGCAATGGCCGGCATCTGCAGCGGAAAGTCGATCAGCGAGTGCAACGCGAGCTGCAGCGCGACGGCGAGGACGATGGCCGGAAAGGGCCCGGGCACCGTCGCGGTCCGCCGCCCCCGCCAGATGACCGCCAACATGGCCGCCAGCAGGCCGATCTGTGCCAGGCCTGCCGGCAGCCCGGCCTCGAGCAGCACCTCGAGGTAGCTGTTGTGCACGCGGACCTGGTTGAGCGTGGCAAGGCCGAACAGCGCGTCGCGCCGCTCGAGAAAGATCGCGGCGAAACTGCCGAGGCCACTGCCGCCCAGCGGCCGCTCCGCGATCAGCCGCATCGCCAGGCCGTAGAGCGCGATGCGGTCGCCGTCGCCTTCGGCCGGCAGCAGTGCATCGCTGCTCAGGCGCTGCTCCAGCAGGCCGCCCGACTGCGCCGCGATCAACACCGCGATGGCCGCAAGGCCGGCGCCCGCCAGCAGCAATCGCCGGCGCCCGCCGGCGCGGCGCGGCAACAGCAGGACGAGCAGTGGCAGGCTGGCCAGCGTCGTCGCCATCCCGCCGCGCGAGCCGGTGAGAAAGAGCGCCGCCAGCAGCAGCAGGAAAATCGCCACCAGCAGCCAGGTGCCGAAACCCAGGGCATCCAGCCCCATCACCAGCCGGCTGCGCCAGCCCAGGTAGTGCGGCAGGCGGATGGCCGTCAGGCGGTCGAGCAGCAGCCCGAGCGTCAGCAGCAGGCCCAGTCCGCAATAGGCGGCATAGCTGTTGCGGTTGACGAAGCTGCTGGTGACCGCCTCGCGATAGGAGAACTTCTCCATCCAGAGCACCAGGTTGCTGCCGCCGAGCTGCGCGGCCAGGCCATAGACGCCATAGGCGGCGCCGGCCAGGCAGAGGGCCCAGAGGAACTGGCGGGCGCGGCGGCGGCTGCGCAGCAGGTGCAGCGCGACCCAGAAGGTGCCGCCGTAGCTCATCAGCCGCATGGCGGTCGTCAGCGTGCGGTCGGGGGTCAGCGAGATGGCGCCCGGCAGCGGCTGGCCGAGCGCCGCCGCCGCTTCCGGCCAGGCCGGGTGATGCCACGCGGCGGGGGTCAGGCTCACAGCCTGCAGCAGGTACCAGAGGATGAGCAGCAGGAAGAGGCAGAGGTACGGCAGGCTCCGCCGTCGGCGCACCGTCACCAGACTGCGGTCGGCCAGGGCCGCGCCCCCCCAGAGCAGGCAGAGCAGGCCGACCGCCACGGCCAGCAGGCTCCAGGCCCAGGGCTGGTTGCCGCCGAACGGCAGCGGCGCCAGGCAGACCGTGGCCGTGAACAGCCAGAAGAGGACCCCCGCCACCCCGCGCGCACCTAGTAGGCGTTCCGGTGGACGAAGCCGACGAACAGCGTCAGCACCAGGATCTTCAGGTCGAAGAACACCGACCAGCTGTCGATGTAGTGCAGGTCGTACTGCACGCGGCGGCGCATTTTCTCCGGCGTGTCGGTCTCGCCGCGCAGGCCGTTGACCTGCGCCCAGCCGGTCATCCCAGGCTTCACCCGCTGCCGCGCCAGGTAGTCGTCGATCAGCGCGGCGAAGTGCTGGTCGTGCGCCAAGGCATGCGGCCGCGGCCCGACCAGGGACATCTCGCCACGCAGGACGTTGAGCAGCTGCGGCAGCTCGTCGAGGCTGCTGCGGCGCAGGAAGGCGCCGACCCGGGTGACCCGCGGATCGTTGCGCCGTGCCTGCGGCACCCGCGCCACCGACGCTGCCTCCTGCTGCATAGTGCGAAACTTCAGCATCTCGAAGGTATCGTTGCTGAAGCCCGCGCGCTGCTGGCGGAACAGCAGCGGGCCGGGGCTGTCCAGCTTGATCAACAGGGCGATCAGCAGCATCACCGGCGCCGCCGCCAGCAGCAGCAGGGTTGCCAGGACGCGGTCCTCCGCCGCCTTGACCGCCAGGTCGAAGCGGCTGAGCGGGCGGCGCCAGATGTCCAGCATCGGCAGGCCGCCGATCTCGCTGACGCCGCGCAGCGGCAGGTCGATGTCCGGCGGCTCCAGCGTCAGCCGCACGGTGACCGGCAGGCGGCGCAGCAGCGGCAGCAGCCGGCGCAGGGCCGCCGCGTCCTCGCGGCCGGCGGCGACGATGACCTCCTCGGCATGTTCCTGGCGGACCAGATCCGGCAGGTCCGTCAGGTCGCCGCAGCGGCCTCCCGCTGTGCGCCCGACAGGCTGAAGGCCGCCGCTCAAGGCCACGCTGCCCACGATCGACAGATCGGGCCCCTCCACCTCCTGCAGGTGCCGGGCGAGAGCCGCCAGGCGGGCGCCATCGCCAACGAGGATGACGCGCTTCAACGCCTGACCGGTCTCGCGCCAGCGGGCCACCAGCAGGGCGACGCCGAGGCGCAGCAGGAAAAGCCCTACGCCGCCCAATACCAACCAAACGAAGAACCAAACACGAGAATAACTGTCTG
Organism: uncultured Alphaproteobacteria bacterium; assembly: GCA_942492185.1. Lineage (GTDB taxonomy): Bacteria > Pseudomonadota > Alphaproteobacteria > Kiloniellales > JACOMY01 > CALOEA01. Next base: position 15,143 of record CALOEA010000002.1, on the reverse strand, counting down.
TTGTCTTGAGTATTACTGAGAGAAGCGCCAGAGAAGCGGCCACCATGCCCCAGGACGCCAGGGCACGGCCAAAACGCCGCAGTGGCCGGCGCACCCGCTCCGCCCGGTAGGCGCCGGCCAGGGTCATGCCGTTGAGGGTCAGCAGAGAGGCCAGGAAGAAAGACAGTAAATAATTGGAAGAAATAGGAAAAAATCCAATCCAGACGCCATGCGCCAGATAGCCGCTGGCCGCCGTCCAGGCAGCGTCGCCGACGCGCAGCAATCCTGCGAGGAGCGCTTCCTTGTCCGTTGCCGGGGGCGGCACCACCTGTGTCATACTACAATAGATAACCGGCCATCTCAGGTGTCGGCAACAAACGAGAAACGCTTATTTCTTTGGAGAACTTCGCTTCCTTTTTCCGGCTGAGCTCATCGTCGCGAAAGGATTTGTTGCCGTGGTCCATCGCTCGCCCCGGCTCTGCGTTGCCGCCGCGGTCTCGCTTCCCTTAGGGTCCGCGGGAAGCAACGGACCACTCCAGAAGGACCCGCTCCGCGGCGATGAAACCCTTGAGGCTGTTCCAGCGCAAACGCACCGGAGCCCGGCTGCCCGAAGGGCTGCGGGTCTATGCGATCGGCGACGTGCACGGCTGCCGCGAGCGCCTGCGCGCGCTGCACGCGGCCATCCTCGCCGATGCCGCGTCGCTGGCCGGGCGTCGCCTGCTGGTCTATCTCGGCGACTATCTCGACCGGGGCGAGGACTCCCGCGGCGTCATCGAGGACCTGGTGACGGCGCCGCTGGCGGATACTGCCGGCCCCTTCGAGCGTGTTTTCCTCAAGGGCAACCACGAGGACTTCATGCTGCAGGCGCTGACCGACAAGTCCGTGCTGGTCCCCTGGCTCAGCAACGGCGGCGACCAGACCCTGCGCTCCTACGGCATCGAGCCGACGGCCCCGCCGGATGGCTGCGACGACCTGCTCGAGTGGATGCGCCGCTCGCTCCGCGCCGCCCTGCCCGACAGCCACCTCGCCTTCCTGCGCCGCCTCGTCCTGCAGCACGTGGAGGGGGGATACTTCTTCTGCCACGCCGGCGTCGACCCGGCGAGCGCGCTGGAACGGCAGGACGAGCAGGACCTGCTGTGGATGCGCGAGCCCTTCCTCTCCTCGCGGCAGGACTTCGGCAAGGTGGTGGTGCATGGCCATACGCCCTGCGCCAATCCGGAGCGGCGGGCCAATCGGATCGGCATCGATACCGGCGCCTGCTTCGGCGGCAAGCTGACGGCCCTGGTGCTCGACGGAGATGAGCAGCGCTTCCTCCAGGCCTGAGCCGGCCCGGCGCGCAGCCGCCTGGCGACTGCTCACCGATCCCGCGGCGGCCCCTGCCCTGTCCTCGGCGGATCTGGCCGACTTCGCGGAGCGCCTGGCCGCCCTCCTCGGCCCGGTGCAGGCTGCCGCCCTCTTGCGGCCGGCGCTCGCCGGCCGCCCCGCCCCGCTGTCGGCGCAGCGCGTGTCGCAGGCCCGCCTGCTGGCGCGCCAAGCCTGCCATCACCAGACCTCCGCGTTGCGGCGGCTGCAGGAGGCCGCCATTCCCGTCCTGGTGCTCAAGGGCTTCGCCCTCGCCCATCGTGCCGGCGGCGATCCGCTGGAGCGCATCGGCAACGATGTCGACGTGCTGGTGCCGGAGGCGGAGCTGCAGCGCGCCGTGCTGCAGCTGACCGGCCGCGGCTGGCGCTTCGCCGGGCCGCCGCCGCCGCGCTGGGGCCGCACCGCGCGCGTCAGTCTGCCGCCGCTGGCCTCGCCCGATCACGCGACCTCCATCGACCTGCATCGCGAGGCAGACGAATGGCCCTTCGCCCGCGCGCTGCCCTCGGCCGCCTGCTTCGCGCGCTCCCTGGCCTTCCGCGCCGGCGAACTCGAGCTGCGGACCCTGCCGGCGACCGAGGCGCTGCTGCTGGCGGTCTCTCATGCAACCTGGCCAAGGACAAGTTCGGCCCCCTGGCGCTGCGCAAGCTGCTCGACGTCGCTGTGGCTGCTGCGGACCGGCGAGGTCGAGGCGGCGCGCCTGCGCAGCCTCGCCGGCCGCGCCGGCCTCACCCGGCCGCTCGCCACCGTCGGCTTCCTGCTGGGCGGCCTGGGCTATCGCGGCGCGCAGCTGCCCAGCCGGCCGCCGGGACGGGCCGGCCCGTCGCCCTGCTCCGCCGACCTGGGAGGGCCTGTTCGAGCCGCCGCCGCGCTCCCTGGCTTGGCCTGTGGCGGGAGGCGCGCCGGGCCGGCGCACTGGCGCGTCGCCGCCCAACGCAACGCCCGCCGGCTCGGCGGCCTGCTGCGGCCTGCCCTATGAGGGCCATGCTTGACAGCGTGGCGCCTGCGGTCAGGGTAGCGGCGGGGTCCCGCGCCGCGCCGCGGACCAAGGCAATCAGGGGAGCGACGATGCAGCGCAATCGGGTGCTGGTGACCGGCGGCGCCGGGTTTCTCGGCTCGCATCTCTGCGAGCGCCTACTGGCGCGCGGCGACGACGTCATCTGCGTCGACAACTTCTATACCGGCACCAAGGACAACATCGCCCACCTGATGGGCGCCACCCACTTCGAGGTGATCCGCCACGACGTCACCTTCCCGCTCTATGTCGAGGTCGACGAGATCTACAACCTCGCCTGCCCGGCCTCGCCGGTGCACTACCAGTACGACCCGGTGCAGACCACCAAGACCTCGGTGCACGGCGCGATCAACCTGCTCGGGCTCGCCAAGCGCACCGGCGCGAAGATCCTCCAGGCCTCGACCAGCGAGGTCTACGGCGACCCGACGGTGCATCCGCAGACCGAGGACTACCGTGGCAACGTCAATACCATCGGCCCGCGCGCCTGCTACGACGAGGGCAAGCGCTGCGCCGAGACGCTGTTCTTCGACTACCACCGCCAGCACCGCTCGCGCATCCGCGTGGCCCGCATCTTCAACACCTATGGCCCGCGCATGCATCCCAACGACGGGCGCGTGGTCTCCAACTTCATCGTGCAGGCACTGCGCAACGAACCGATCACCATCTACGGCGAGGGCAGGCAGACCCGCTCCTTCTGCTACGTCGACGACCTGGTCGAGGGCCTGATCCGCCTGATGGATGCGCCGGACGCCGTCACCGGCCCGATCAATCTCGGCAATCCGGGGGAATTCACCATCCGGGAGCTGGCGGAGCAGATCCGCGCCATGACCGGCTCCACCGCCGAGCTGGTCTTCCAGCCGCTGCCGGAAGACGACCCGCTGCAGCGCCGCCCCGACATCGCCATGGCGAAGCGGCTGCTCGACTGGGAGCCGACGATCCCGCTGGCGCAGGGGCTGGAGCGGACAGTCGACTATTTCCGCGCACTGCTGGCCGGCATGTCCTCTCTTCCCTCGGCCATCTGAGGCAGGACCTGTGCTGCCGCATGTCGCCCGCGTCGCCGGACACAGTTTCCTGACGCGGGGGCTGGCCGGCGCAACGGTGATCGACGGCGGGGCCAACCTCGGGGCCTTCGCCCTGCCGCTGACAGGCGCGCCACGGCTCCCGCGTGGTCTGCGTGGAGCCCCTGCCGGCGCTGGCCGCCGGCCCTGGAGCGCCAGGGCTTCGCGGTGGTCGAGGTAGCGCTCGCGGCCGACGCCGGCGCGGCGGTGCTGGCTCTACCGCGGCACCTGCCCCAGCCTCCATGCCCTGCCAGCGCGACGACCAGGTCGGCGAGATCCAGCGTGCCGACCCTGTCGCTGACCGACCTGGTGCGGGAGCGTCTGGGTGCTCGACGACATGGCACTGCTGAAGCTCGACATCGAGGGGCCGGAGAGCGACCTGCTGCTGGCCGCACCGGCCGAGCTGCTGCGGGCGATCGGGCAGATCTCGGTCGAGTTCCACGACTTCCTCGACCCCGCGCTGGCGCCGACGGTCGAGCGGGCGACGGCCCGCCTGGCCGGTCTCGGTTTCGCCGTCTTCCGCATGAGTCGCGACAACTCCGACCTGCTCTTCGTCAATGCCGCCCGCCTGCCGCTCGACGCCCTCCAGCGGTTCTATCTGCGTCGCCCCTACCGCCTGGCCCGCGGACTGCCGCGCAATCTCGGTCGCCCGCCGGCTGGGCCGCGGCGGCTGGGCCGAGCGCAACGGCTAGCGCCGCGGCAGGCTCGTGGCCGGCCGCCGCGCCGGCGGGCGCAACACGCCCAGGAGCTGGCCCTGCGACCGGTCCTGCGCGCGCGGCGCGCCATGCCGCCGAAGTCGCCAATGCGCTAGAGCAGGCCGACATAGAGCCAGAACAAGACGTTCGCCGGGATCGACATCGATCACCCAGGCCTTGAAGAAGTAGAGGAACACGATCGCCAGGAAGGCGCCGAAGGCGGCGTGCGCCCGGCGCAGGCGGGCATCGACCATGCGCAGGCTGCCGACCAGCGCGCGGCAGAGCACGCCGCCGATCAGGATGACAGGAAGGGTACGAGGCCGAAGACCCCCAGCTCGTGCACCGTCTTGGCGAACTGCACCTCGTAGCCGCCGAGCGAGCCGCGCTCGGCCGGCGACAGGCCGTCGGCCGCGTAGCGCGCCGAGACAGTGTTGGTGCCGGTGCCGAAGCCGAAGGGCGAGGTGTCGATCGCGTAGGAGAACTGCACCCAGGTGAAATCGGCGTTCTGGTAGCGCTCGGTGTGCTCGGCCAGGGCCTCGAAGGCCTCGTCGGCATCGAGGCCGGAGACGGAGAAGAAGCCGATCGAGACCAGCAGCAGCACCGCGACGCCGACCAGCGCGCTGCTGCCGCGGCTGCCCAGCACGACGTAGAAGGCGAGCAGCAGCGGCGAGAAGATGAAGGCCGCCCGCATCCCGGAGAAGAGGCCGGCGAAGAGCGCCAGGATCACCACCGTCAGCCGAGTGCCTGCCAGGCGCGGGCGCGGTCCAGCGATACCAGCGCCAGGGCGGCGGCCAGCGTGACCAGCGTGTAGACGTAGTAGGACGGCGCGTTGGAAAAGGTCGAGGGCAGGCGGCGGAAGGTGCCGCCGAGATCGAACTGGGTGAAGTTCTGCGTCGCGCCGCGCGCCGCATCGCCGTAGAAATCGGTCAGTGCCTCGCGGTAGCCGTAGGCTTCGCTCAGGCTCCACTGCAGCAGGCCGACGGCGCAGGGGATCGGCGCGACGACCACCAGCAGGCGCAGGAATCGCACGAGATCCTCGCGCTCGCGCACCAGGGCGCCGACGACATAGGCCAGCGGGATGTAGAACAGCCAGACCTTGGCGCCGATCAGCGCCATGCCGATGCTGACCACGCCGGGGTTCATCATCTGCAGGAAGACCACGAGGCTCAGCACCATCACCGTCAGCGTCAGCCACGAGGGCAGCGGCGAGCCCTGCAGCAGGTTCGGCCGCAGCAGGAACACGGCGATGTAGAGCGGCACCAGGTAGAGGATGTCCTTGGCCAGCAGGAAGAGCGGATCCTGGTTCGACCACAAGATCAGCGCGCCGACCAGCGGCAGGAAGAGCAGCAACGCCGCCAGCAGCAGTTGCCAGCGCAAGAGGATGCGCAGGCGAGCATCCCAACAGAAATGGCAGGACCTGCAGCACGGCCGGCATCCTCCCCCGAGGGGCCGCCGGGCCATCCTGCACGCCGCGCGGCCGGCAGCCGTCAAGGCCGCCCGCAGTCTAGCCGCCGGTGACGATGCCCCCAACGGAAAGCGCGGTTCGGAGGCTGGCCAGGCGCACTTTGCGGCCAAGGGTGGTCCCGTCACCGCGGCTATTGACGCACCACGCGAGAACGCGGCTTCCGCGGAGGGGCAGTCTAGCCCGGCGGCCCGATCACGCGGCTCAGGATGACGCCCAGCCGCGCGCGATAGTGCTGCCAGCTGAAGTCCTCCGCCCTCCGGCGCGCGGCGAGCGCCATCGCCCGGCGCCGCGGCTCGTCGTCGGCCAACGCGCGGATCGCCACGGCCAGCGCTTCGCTCTCGGCCGCGGGGACCAGCAGGCCTTCGCGGCCATGGCGCAGCACCGCGCCGCTGTTCGGCGTGGCGATCACCGGCAGGCCGCTGGCCAGCGCTTCATAGATCGCCAGGGCGGAGCCCTCGTGCAGCGAGGGGTAGACGAAGAGATCGGCCGCGGCGAAGAGCCGGTGCACCTCGTGGTGGGGCACCGCCGCCCGATGCTCGAACAGCGTCGCATAGCGCGCCAGCTGGGCGCGCTCGCACACCAGCGGGCCGACCAGCGTGGCGCGGCAGAGCCCGGGCGGCAGGGCCCGCAGCGCCTCAAGCAGGTAGAACAGCCCCTTGCGCTGGGAGAGCTGGCCGACGAAGAGCAGCCGCAACCGCTCGCCGCACCCGCCAGCATCGAGGTCGCGCGGCCGGAAGCGGTCGAGATCGACGCCGTAGGGCAGCAGCGATATGCGCGCCGGCGGCACGCCGATCTCGGTCAGGCTGTCCACCACGTAGGGAGAGGGTGCGAGGATGTGGTCGGCCGCCAGCGCCTCGCGGCGGCAGGACTCGGTCAGCGCTGGTCGGGGCGGAAACCAGCGGCAGGCGGCGAGCGCCGGATGACGCTCCGCCTCCGCCCCCAGGATCCGCTCCGCCGGCACCCGATGCGCCACCACCTGGTTCAGCATGCCGACGCAGCCGGCCGCGGCGGCGGCCTGCATGGTGCGCAGCGCCGCGGTGTCGTGCGCGATGACCGCCGCGCGGCGGGGTGGCGGCGATGCGGCGCGCCAGATCGCGATCGGCGGCGCGATGGCGCCAGCAGCAGGCGCTGCCGACGCCCCCTGCCAGGCCCAGCCGGCCGCCGAGCAGGCGCAGCCCCTCCCGGCCCGGCGCCAGCGACACGCGGGCGCCATCGACGCCGGCATGGCGCCGCCGCTCGAAGCTGCCGTTCAGCCGGCTGCCAGGCCGCCGGCGGCAGCAGGGCGAGCCAGGGTCGCCAGTCGGCCGGGCGATAGTAGAAGCTGGTGTGGAAGCGCCCGGCGTAGCCCAACGCCTGCACCGCCGCCACCAGCGCGTAGGTGAAGTGCATGGCGCCGGGATTGCCGATCTCGACGCAGGGGGCGGGTCGGCTCATGGCGGCTTGCGGGCGATCACCACCACGCTGCGGCCGAGGCGGTGCAGCAGTAGCGGATCGGCCAGGCGCGACAGCAGCACCACGACGCCGTTCCAGAAGGCGATCTGCCGGCGCGTCGGCTCGCGCCGGTTCAGCAGCAGCCGGTTGCCCAGCGACAGCAGGATGCCGCCGGATGTCGAGCTGGAACGCGCGCTCGACGACCAGGCTGCGCCAAGAGCATCGCCGCGAGGCTGGCGGGGCGTGTAGCGCCGATAGTGGCCGATGGCCTGGTCGAAGGGGCTGTAGAGCCAGGGGGTGCGCCGGCGAGAGCACGATCAGCCGGCCGCCCGGCGCCAGCCGCGGCAGGCGCGGGCCAGTTCGCTCGGCATCGTCCTGCAGGTGCTCCAGCACGTCCACGTAGATCAGCGTGTCGAAGAGTGGCTGCGGCGGCAGGCTGGCCAGCGTACCGCGATGAATCGCGACCCGTGGCCGCAGGTCCGCCACGCGGTCCTGCAGCCGCCGGGCCAGGTACGGGTCCGGCTCCACCGCCTGCCAGTGCTCGATCCCGGGATGCCAGAGCGCCAGGGTGCTGGAGCCGATGCCGGCCCCCACCTCGAGTACCCGCCGGCCGAGGCTGGGCGCGATCTTCCCGTCCAGTAGCGGCGCCAGCGGATGCGCCGCGACGAAGAGGTCGAGTTCGATGCCCAGGTAGTGCCGCGCGTCGGACGCCGGCGGCGGGCCGCCCTCAGCCATCGCCGCGTTTGGCCGGTGCCAGCACGACCTGCCGCAGCACGTAGTCGCGCCAGACCTTGGCCGGCACCACCTGATGCAGCCCGCGGGTGCGCAGCGAGATGAAGAGCAGCAGGAAGGCGAAGACGATCGACTGCAGCAGCAGCACCGCGGTCAGCCCGAAGGCCGTGGTGGCCCAGCCCGGGATCGCCACGGTGGACAGTGCCTTCACCGCCACAATGGCGGTCAGCATCACGCCGAGCACAGCGATCAGCACGCCCGAGAAGCAGCAGGACGCGGATCAGCACGCGGTCGAGATCGACGGCGATGGCCCCCAGGCCGTGCTGGATCAGCGCCGGCAGGTTCATCTTCGAGGGCCGGCGTAGCGCTGGCCGCGATCGGTCGGCAGGCGGTCGAGAGGCCAGCGCCCGGCGAGCAGGGTGCCGGCCAGATGGTTCCAGAGCTCGGCGCGATGCGCCAGCCGCCGCGCCACGGCGGCCGGAATCAGGCAGAAGTTGCCGAAGGAGATGCGCCGGCCGGTCAGCAGGCGGAAGAGCAGCTTGTAGAGGGCGTAGAAGAGCCGGAAGCCCAGCGGTCGCTGCCGTGCGCCGCCGCTCCGCCACCACGACGCGTGGCCGTGCCGCCGGCTGCCCGGCGGCGCCTCCAGGCGCGGCACGTCGGCGGCGCGATCCTCGCCATCGCCGTCCATCACCACCACCGCTATCGACTCCTCGCGCGCCGCGATCGCCGAGAGACCGATGGCGATGGCGCGCACATGCCCCTGGTTGACCGTCAGGGTCAGCAGTTCGAGCCGCTCCAGGCCTTCCGGCGGGGCTTCGGCGAAGGGACACGGCAGGTCGGAGCCGTCGTCGACCAGCAGCACCGCCAGCGCCAGACTGCGCTCCTGGCCGACGGCCGCCAGCTCCCGCAGCAGGCGTGCGGCGCTCTCCCAGTCGTTGAACAGCGGTATCACGATCTGCAGGTCCACCAGGCCCCCCGAGCCTCGGGCCTTGCCGGCGTCCCGCGGCGAGCGGCGCAGGAAGAGCAGATAGTCGCCGATTCGCCCCGCCGGCCGATAGCCCTCCCAAGCCTCGGCGAATTCGCGGTCCGCGCGCATGTAGTCGAGATAGGAGAAGCCGCTGCCGCCGATCGTCGCGGGCCCGCCGTCGAAGACGGCGACGAGATCGGCCGGCGCCGCGAGAAACGCCTGGAGCAGGCGGCGGCGCAGGCCGGCCTCCTCGGCATCCTGCCGATCCGGCGGCCGGAAGCCGCCCGGCTCTCCGGTGGCCGGACGCAGCCGATAGAGGCCGTCGAGCTGCCAGAGATGGGGCTCCGCCATCGCCCACTGCGCCCCCGCCAGGGTAACGGCGGGAAACAGCGGATAGAGTTCGGGCGCCAACGCATAGACCGTGAGCGGCCGGCCGAGGCTCGCCTGCTCGCTCGCCAGGCGCCGCTCGAAGGCGCGACTCTGCGGCCAGGCGGCCTCGCGCGCCGCCAGCAGCTGCCAGGCGAGGAAGAGCGCCCAGAGCGGCAGCAGGGTCAGCGGCAGCAGGGCCAGCGGCAGCAGCGGCCTGCGCCGCCATCCGCTGACGCCGCAGAGGGCCGCCAGGGCGGCCGCCGCACCCAGGACCACCACCGGCAGCCACTGGTAGTCGAACCCCTTCGCCTGCAGCAGGTAGGCCAGCGCGAAGCCGAGCGCGGCGGCAGCGAAGGCACCGGCCAGGGCCGCCGGCAGCGACCCCTCGACCAGCGGCCGCCGCGCCGCCAGCAGGGTCAGCAGCACCAGCAGCAGCGGCAGCCACACGCCGCGCCGCGCCAGCAGCGCGCCGCGGTCGCCATCGAGCGCCGCATAGTAGCGCAGCGCCTCGGGCAGCACCCGCGAGAGGTAGGCCGGAGGCAGCAGCAGCAGCAGAGCCGAGCCGCCCAGGAACGCCGCTGCCGCCAGCAGAGCGTCGCGGCGCCAGAGCGACGCCAGGCGCCGGCGCCGCACCGCCAGCCAGAGCTCCGGCAGCAGCACCGCCAAGAGCAGGAAGGGCGGCTTCAACAGGCAGGCAAGGCCGGCCAGGATCGCCGCCGCGGCGCTGCCGGCGACCGCCGTCCGGCTGCTGGCGGCAGCCGCCAGCGCGGTGAGGTGCGGCAGCAGCAGCAGGCAGGCCCAATGCTCCCGCTCGGCGAAGCCCGAGAAGGCGGGGAAGTAGAGCAGGAAGGCCAGCGCGGATAGCAGCAGCACGGTCGGCTTGCCTGGCGCGGCGGCGCGGCGGAGCAGGGCCCGCAGCCAGGCGAGGACCGCCAGCGTGGCCGCGGCGAAGAGGAGGATCAGGGCCAGCCGATCCGCGAGGCCCAGCCGCTCGGCCAGCGCCAGCGCGGCGCGATGCAGCCAGTAGATCGTCGGGGCGTTGACGTCGCCGATGTCGCGATAGAGCACCGCGCCCGCCGAAAGCTCGCGCGCCGCGGTGAGATAGTAGGCGACATCGGGGTGCGGCAGCCACCGCGCCGCCTGCCAGCTGCCGAGCGCCACCAGCGACACCGTGGCCGCGGCCTCTGCGGCGATCGCCCACCGCCGGGTCATCGGCGCGGCGCGGCGCGCCAGCGGCGGCGCTGCGCCCGGCGGCGACGATAGAGCGCCAGCGCCGGCCAAAGCGCCGTCAGCGCCGTCGTCGCCAGGGCCCGCAGGCCGCTGCCCTGCCGCGCCCGCAGCCGCCACCAGGCGGCGAAACGGCGGCCGGGCATGGCATCCCAGAGCGCGGTCTCGTCGCGCGCCAGGGCCAGCGAGTCGGCGATCACCTGCGGCAGGGCGGCAAGGCGCCCGGCCTGCTCGGGCCGCGTTGTCAGGTGATACGCCAGGTCGCCGCTCCGAATCTCCGCCAGCGCCTCCAGCCGAAGCAGCGCCGCGCCGCGCGCGGCACGCGTGGCGGCCGGCGAGGCCAGGCTGTGCAGCGCATGGGTGACGTTCCCGGCATGGCGGCGGTAGCGCAGCAGCGGCTCCGGCGCGTAGGCGATCCGCCCGGCCAGGGCGGCGCGGAAGGGAAGCTGCTGGTCCTCGAAGGCGCGGTCGTCGAGCGGCGGAAAGAGCGACAGCAGCCGGCGGTGGATCGCCAGGCCGGCGCCGAGCACATGGCCCTGTACCCGGCCATAGTGCGCCGCCTGTGCCGCCGGTGGCGGCGGCGGATAGTCGATGCGCTCGAGCAGCCGGCCTTCGGCGTCGATCACGCGCACCGCGGAGTGCGCCAGCAGCACCGCCGGGTCGGCGGCGAAGAGCGGCAGCAGCCGGCGCACGCGCGCCACCTCGGCCAGGTCGTCCCCGGCCTGCAGGACCACCAGATCGTCCCGCAGCATCGGCGCCATGGCATTGAGCAGCGCCGCCGGGCCGCCGAGGTAGTCGAAGCGATGGCTCTCGATCGCGACGCCCGCCACCTGCCGGTTGTGGAAGGCGGCGATGATGGCCGGCGTCGCGTCCTGCGAGCCATTGTCGAAGATCTGCAGCCGCAGCGGCCGGTGGTCCTGCGCCAGCGCGCTCTCCAGGCTGGCCGCCAGGAAGTCCGCCTGGTTGCAGGTCATCACGGCCAGCGTCACGCTGGGCGGGCTCATGCCACCGCCTCTTGGCGGTGGAGATCGCGCTCCAGCCAGAGAATCCAGACGGCATAGACGGCGATCGGCAGCGCGGCGAAGGCGATCAACGCCGCGGTGACCGCCCCCGACAGGCCCGCCAGCGGCACCAGCCAGAGGAAGAGCCCTGCACTCGCCGTCGCCATCGCAATGGCGATCAGCGAGCCGGTCAGGAACAGGCCGCGGGCAAAGATCTGCGGCACGATCAGCTGCTCCAGCGCGCGGGCCAGCAGGATCGGCAGCAGCGCCCGGAAGAGCGCCACCGACGGCAGGAACGCCTCGCCCGCTACCAGCGGCACCAGCCAGGGCGCCAGCCACCAGCCGAGGGCGCCACCGGCCAGGGTCGCCGCCACGGTCCAGGCTACCGGGCGACGCTGCTCGGCCCAGGCGGCACGCGGCGTCCGCCCCGTCATGCGGGCGCGAAACACCGTCGCCACCGCCGCCGCCAGCGCCACGCCCACCGTCGCCAGCCGCAGGCCCAGCTGGTACCAGCCGACCGCGGCGGGGCCGGCGATGCTGTTCAGCGCGACCACGTCGACCGAGCCGTAGAGCGTGTGCCCGACCGCGGCGCTGTGCACCTTCAGACCGTCGCGCAGCAGCGCCGTCGTGGTCCCGGGCGGCGGCGCGGCGCCGCCGGCCGAGGCCCGCAGCAGCGCCCGCAGCCCCCAGAGCGCCAGCAGCAGCGCCCCCAGGCCATGCGCCAGCAGCGCGCCATAGAGGTCCCAGCCGAGCAGCCAGACGAACAGGCCGAGCCCGCCCAGCGTCGCCGCCCAGCTCAGCAGCACGCCGCCATTCACCAGATCGAGGCGCCCGAGCGCCAGCAGCAGGGCGCCCTGGTAGCGAGCCCACAGCAGCGCCGGCAACAGCAGCAGGCCGGCCAGCAACGCGGAGGCCGGCAGGCCACCGAAGAGCTGCTCGCGCAGCAGCCGGAACAGCAGCAGCGCCACCGCGGTGCAGGCCAGCAGCAGCAGCAGGTAGAGCCGCAGCACGCTGCCCAGCAGCGGCGCGAACCAGGCCGCATCGCGGCTGCGGCTGGCGCGGTTCAGCACCACCGAATCCAGGCTGCAGCCAGCACAGCCGGCGAAGAGGCCCGTCAGCACCACCACCGTCGCGAAGGTGCCCCGCCCCTCGGGCCCGAGCAGGCGTGCCGTCAGGGCCAGGGCAGCGACGCCGCCGACGAACTGGACGAACTGCACCCCGGCGGTCCGGACGACGTCGCGGATCATTGCCGGCGCTCCCGCGCCTGCCAGAGGGCCCGCAGCGCGCCGGCCATCACCGCCGCCTGGCGCTCCAGGCTGAGGGCGGCCAGGGCGCGGCGACGGCCGGCATCGCCGAGCCGCCGCAGCGCCGACGCGTCGGCCAGCAGGCAGTTGATGGCCGACGCCAGACCGGCAACGTCGCCGGCCGGCAGCAGGCAGCCGGCCTCGCTCAGGACCTCCGGCAGCGCGCCGCGGCGATAGGCGACGACGGCGGTGCCGCAGGCCATCGCCTCGGCGGCGACGCGGCCGTACTGCTCCTCCCAGAGCGAGGGGACGACGACGAGGTCGGCAGCGCGCATGTAGTCCGCCACCTCGAGGTGGCGGGCGCGGAAGACGACGCGGCGCGACGCCAGTCCGAGGGCCTCGAGCGGCGCGAAGAGGCCCTCGGCATAGCTCCCTTCCGGGGCGTAGTCGTTCACCAGGAACTGCCAGCGGCTGTCCGCCAGCCGGCAGAGCGCCGCCACCAGTTCGTGCACGCCCTTCCGCGGCGCCAAGCGCCCGAAGAAGGCAACGGTCGGCTCCGTGAGTCCGAGCCGCGCACGCCACTCCGCCCGCCGGGCGCCATCGGGCCGGAAGCGGGCGCAGTCGACGCCGAGCGGCATGACGAGCGTCTTGTCGCCCAGGCCGAGATGTCCCCAGCCGGTGGCGATCTGCTGCGACAGGCAGAAGATGCGATCGATCCGCGGCGCCGTCAGCGGCAAGCACGCCCGGGTGCGCAGGCCGCGCAGGAGATGCCGCCACGCGCCGGCGCGCAGCGACTGCGCCAGCGGAAAGAGCTCGCTGTCGGCCGACTGGGCGGTCAGCAGCGCGCCGTTGGCGCGGCACCAGCCGCCGAGGCGGAAGGCGCCCGGGGTGTCGGGCTCGTTGTTCCAGTGCAGCGCCCGCGGCCGGCGCGCTTGCAGCAGCGCCTCCAGCCCCTCGATCCGCAGGTAGCGCAGCCGGCGGCCGGCGAAGGGCAGGCGATGCAGCGGCGGGTCGCCCGGCTGGTCGGGCTCCGCTTCCGGGCGCCCGGCCAGGTGCGGCAGGCGTTGCGGGATCACCACCTCGACCGCCAACCCCATCGCCTGCAGCCTGCGATAGATGCCGCGATTGGCCGCCAGGGCCGAGGGGTGGTCGATCGCCAGCAGATCGGGCGGCGGCGCGCTCATGAGGACCGGCGCCCCGCAAGGCCCCTTGCCAGAACGCCGTCGCAGGCCTCGCGGAAACGGCGGACCAGCGCCGCTTCGCCGTAGGACCGGCGGACGAAGGCGGCGGCGCGCGCGCCCATCGCGGCGGCCGCAGCCGGGTCGTCGAGCAGGCTGCCCAGCGTGGCCGCGAGCGCCGCCGGCTCGCCGGCTGTCAACCAGCCGGTCTCGCCCGGCCGCACGAACTCCTCCGGGCCGCCGCAGCGGGTCGAGACCACCGGCCGGCCGCACGCCATCGCCTCCAGCCCAACGATCGCCAGGCCTTCCTGCCGCGTGGGAATGACGAAGATCTCCAGCGCGCCATAGAACTCCAGCAGGTCCGCGCGCGAAAGCTGCCCGCGCCACTCGACGGCCTCGCCGAGGCCGAGGCGCTCGGCCGAGGTCAGCAGAGCCCGCCCGGGCGCCTCGCCCGCCAGGGTCAGGCGCAGCCAGGGGCGTTCGCCGCGCAGCTCGGCGAAAGCTTCGAGCAGCAGCGCGACGTTCTTGCGCGGATCGTTCAGCCGGCCAGCGAAGCCGATGCGCCGCAGTCCTTGGGGATCGCCGGGCCAGGGCGCCGGCGCCAGGTCGGCGGCCAAGGGCCAGGGCAGCAGCGTGCGCACCTTGAGGGCCGGCTGCCGGGCGGCGAGAGCGCGCGCCGTCGCCCGGCTGACCGGCAGCAGTTCGACATCGCGCAGCAGGCGGCGCTCGGCCCGGCGGCAGAGCGGCGCATCGAGCAGCCGGTCGAGCAGGCGGCGCGGCCAGGAGAATCGCCGCCTGCGCGCCGCGCGATCGTCATCGAAAGCGGTGGAGACCCAGGCCAGAACCGGCCGCCCGGGGTGCGCCAGCACGCCGGCCTGCAACACCGAGCCGCAGACGGCCAGGGCGATATCCGGTCCGGCGAGGTCGTATTCGGCGAGCAGGTCGCGCCAGGGCCCTGCCGGCCGGTATCGCCAGGCCTCCAGCTCCGGCAGGCGCACGCCGACGCGATGCAGGGTGACACCGTCGGCGCGCCGCTCGCTGTCTCGTCGCGGCCGGCGGCATGGGAAGCGCCACAGCGGCACCGAAAGGTCGGGACGGCGACGATAGGATTCGTACCAGGCCAGCGCGACGCTGAAGCCCTGCGCGCGCAGCCAAGCGGCGGCAACCTCGGCCAGCGCGCCGACGCCGCCGCCCGGCATCAGGGTCACGATCAGCGCCCGCCGCTCGGCCGGCCGTGCATTTTGATCTTCAACCATTGGAATTATTCCCATAGCATGCAGGACCATGAAAATCGCTGCCAAGTTCAGACTTTATCCGCAACGAGGCAGCCTTTTCCTGACTTCTCGCCAACGGCGGCAATTTCTAATCACTCAACTAACGCGATAGGTTCTCTGCGGCCTCTCCAGGGGCCGTCGGAGCGGGG
>CALOEA010000001.1:0-53424 GCA_942492185.1 uncultured Alphaproteobacteria bacterium | reverse complement strand
TTAAGCGTTCAGTTGCGTATTGCTCCTCGTCGTAGTAGGCCTGCACGCGGGACTCGTAGAGTTCGTAGAGGTCTTCGCTTCCGGCGGTCTGCGACAAGCGGTTCAGCCAGTCCACCGACTGCACCTGCCACCACCGCGCAGCCGCGGGATATCGGCGGCCATCGCCATCGCCGCGAACAGGTTGGCGGCCAGCGCCAGTTCGTGGCCGCGGCCCTGCTGTTGTTCGTCGGCGAGTTCCAGCGGCGGTTTCGATCTCGCCGGTACGGCATCACCAGGCGAAGCTCGTCTGCGTGACATAGATGTCGGAAGCGACCGCATAGAGGTACCAAGCCGCCACCGCGCTCGGCAGGACCAGCGCAAGCAGGCTGCCGACGAGCAGGGCGTGGCGCCGACGCGGCGCCGGCGCAGGCGGCCGCTCTTCGCCCTGGAAGTCCTTGTCGACCGTGAGCCGAAGGGCCGGCGGGTCAGAGAGCTTGGTAGGCGGCGATGGCTTGATCGACATGGTCGAAATCCAGAAGTTGCCCCTTTTCCAGCACGTAGGCCGTGTCGCAGAACCGTTTGATCTGTCCCATCTGGTGCGAGACGATGATGAAGGTGGAGCGGCCGCGCAGCTCCTGCAGCGCGGCCTGCGAGCGGGCGCGGAAGCGTTCGTCGCCGACGGCTGAAAGCTCGTCCATGAGATAGAAGTCGAACTCGATGGCCAGCGAGAGGCCGAAGGCGAGGCGGGCGCGCATGCCGCTCGACAGGGTCTGGACCGGCATCTCGAGATAGCGCCCGAGCCCGGCGAAGGCCTCGACCCGGTCGATGGTCGATCGCGGGGGGGCGCCATAGATCCCGGCGACGAAGACGATGTTGTCGCGCGCCGTCATGCTTGGCTGGAAGCCGCCGGCGAAGCCGAGGGGCCAGGAGACGCGGCCCTGATGGCGCACCCTGCCGCGTGTCGGAAACTCGGCCTTGGCCATCAGCCGGATGAGGGTCGATTTGCCGGAGCCGTTGCGTCCCAGGATCCCTACGTTGCGGCCGAGCGGAAAGGTCGCCGAGATGCCGGCAAGGACCGTGTGCCTGCCGCCGCGCGCGGGATAGTGCTTCACGACGTCGGACAGCTGGATCATGCGAGATGGCCCAGTCTTTGGCGGGAGGAGCGCTCCAGCACGAGCGCCAGCGTCAGGGCCGCGACGCTCCACAGCGCCAGGTAGCCGGGCCAGGCGCGATCGGCGGCGAACACCTGGAAATAGGCAGCGCGGCCGAGCTCGGTGATGTGGATCAAGGGGTTGTACTGCAGCGGCTCGCGCACGGCGATCGGCAGCTCGCTCAAGACATAGAAGACGCCGCTGACGAAGACCAGGGAGCGCAGGATCAGGTTGCTGACGTGGCGGAAGGACGGCCAGTAGAGGATCAGCGATCCGAAGACCAACCCGATGGAGAGGCCGAAGCAGGTCGCGAAGAGGACGACCAGCAGAAACACCGGGAGATCCGCTGCCGGAGCGGCATCCAGGAAGAGGGTCATTGCCAGCGAGAACACCAGGGCCAGCGACAGGAATACCGCGGCTTCCAGCAGCCAGCAGGCCATGGCCGCATCCAGCGGTGTGACGCTTGGAAACTGTAGAAGGCCGCGGTTCTTCGTGCCGGCGCTCTGCACGCTGCTGACCGTCGTGCGGAAGGCCCAGAAGGGAATCACGCCGGTTGCCACGAAGGGCAGGATCGGCATTCCGCGGTGCACCCCCTCCGGCGACGGCGTCGCGAATCAGGGCGAAGATCGCGATCAGCAGCCCTACTCTCAGGTACTCCCACAGGAGGCCGAGATAGTGCCGGCCGAAGCGCGCCTTCGCCTCGCGCACCAGGAGAGAGCGCAGGACGCGAAGCTGCGTCGTCAATGCGCTTGCGGTTTGCCGCACTTGTCATCCGTGTTCTTCGCGCTGGCGTAGGTGGCGCCGGCTCCGCTGCTCGCGGTCGAGGACCGCAGGGTCAGTTGCGGCGCGCCCGGCGCCGCGCGCAGCGGTTCGACCAGATACCAGCCGCTGGCGGACTGGCAGATCACGCGCTCGGTCGAGGCTATGCCGTTCGGGGCCTGGAAGGCGACGCGTTCACACTGCCGGCCGCTCGCCGCCTGGTAGGTTTCCAGCGACTGTCCTGGCCAGGGCGTGCTCCCGACATAGGCCTGCAGCCGTCCTGCCGTCGCGGCGGCGACGCCGGCCGACTGGGAACGGACATCGATCGCGGCCGGGTTGGCGGCCACATCCGGGCTGCAGTCGGTGCCTTGCCGCAAGGCCCCTTGAAGGGCGCTGCAGGCGCCCAGGGGAAGGAGCGCGAGCAGGATGACCAGGCGCATCGCCGGCTCGCTCGGTCTGCGGGTCGATGGCTTCATGTGCGCACCGCCGGCGACAGGAAGGCGGCCCCTCGTCGGCCGTGGCCGATCACCCATTGCTCCGTCGCCTGGCGCACGGCGGGCCCGCTCGACAGCGTTTGCGCCGCGGCGGCGAGTGCCAGCTGCCGCCCGCGTGCCGAATAGAAGTTCCCGTTGATCTGGCTCTGCCGCCACAGCCAGTGGCGGAAGCGCCGTGCCGCCGTCACGTCGGGCCAGTCGGCAGCCTGCCAGAAGCCATCGAGGCCACCGGCGTGGGTAAGGCCGGGGCAGTCCCAGAGCGCGCTACCGAGCGCCTTCACCGGCCGGCCGTGATAGAGCGCCTGCAGCCCGGTTGTGGAGTTGACGGTCACGACGCCCTGCGAGTGCAGCACGAGGTCCTTGCTTGCCAGGTAATGCACCCAATGGACCCGCCCGGAGACCCGGTGGGCGGCGGCGAGCTCGCGCAGCAGCGCTCGGTGGTGCCGCCAGTTCATGTCGAAGGGATGCGGCTTCACGATCAGCTGCGCATCGGGTGGCGCATGCGAGGCGAAGGAACCGACCGTATGCCTCATCGTCGCTTCGACCGATGCAAAGGTGGAGTGGACGCGAAGCTGAGCGTCGTTCTCCAGTTGGAGGGGAAAGAAGAACCGCCGGCCGCTCATGGCCCGCAAGCCCGCCAACTCGGCCTGCCGCAGCTCGGCATCGCGCCGGCGCGACGGGCGGGACAGCCAGTGCCGGGTGAAGCCGAGCGCTTCGGCGAAGATGCCGCGGCGGCGATGATGCTGATAGGAGGCGAAGCAGGGCCAAAGCAGCAGGCCGGCGAGATAGTGGCGAATGACGTAGTGCACCGCCGCCGGGATCCAGCGGCCGACGACCTCTTCGCGAGACGGCGGCAGCTCCTCGGGCAGGGCGCGCGACGAGAGAACCTGACTGATCGCGCGCCCGAGCATCGAGTTGGCGTTAACGCCTCCCTGTTCCAGTGTAATGAAATTCGGCCGTATGTAGCCCTCTTCGAAGACATGCACCCTGACACCCGCCTCTCGCGCGACCGGACGCGCGGCGCGGTGATAGGGGCGCTCGTCGCCAAACATCACCAGATCGGTGATGGCGAAGCGGCGGAGCTGCTGGGCGAGCCACTGCGGCCAGCGGTCCAGGTCTCCCCGGTAGGGGAGGGAGCCCGGCCCGTCGATGAGATCGCCGCCCCAGAGCGCGACCCTCCTCACCTGCTGGCCCTGGCGCCGCAACTGGCGGGACAGCTGGCGGAAGAACGGCCCGACGGGCCCTTGTAACAGGAGGTAGCGCCGCGGCGGCGCGGCCGCGCTCGACGGCAGGGGATCGGCGGAGAGGCGGAGTTCGTCGGTGAGCAGGCTTCCATCGTGCATGCCAGGGGGTCTCCATGGGAACGCCACGGCCGCCGACGTTTCCGGAGCATTCGGGTGACAGTCGCCGAGAGTCACGATAGTGTTTCGTTAGTAACGATATGAGAGCATAACGATGTTACGCTTACAACACTCAATTCGCGCTGCCGGCCCACGTCGATGCGACTTTCGCGGCGGGGCGGGATGAACGCTGAGCCGGCGAGGCCGAGACACTATGGGCGCGTGCTCTGCTGCTCTCGCCATCCCGTCCATCGCCGGGCCGCGGCCATGGCACTGCGCGGCGAAGCCGAGGTGGTCCCCTTGTCGCTGGCCGCCTTGCGGGACAGCCACGCGATCCTCGGCTGGGGCCACAAGCCGGCCTTCAGGTTGGCGCGCGCACTGGCCTGGGTCCTGGGGCGCCCTTACCTGCGGCTGGAGGACGGCTTCCTCCGCTCGGTCGGTCTCGGCAAGGACGGCGTGCCGCCGGAGAGCCTGGTGCTGGACGAGCGCGGCATCTACTACGATGCGCGGCGACCGAGCGACCTGGAACTGCTTCTGCAGAACGGCGGCTGGGAAACGCCGACCCTGCTCGATCGCGGTCGCCGGACGCTCGAGCTGCTGCGGCGGAACCGTCTCACGAAGTATAACGTCTCGCCGGAGGTGTTACCGAGCCGCTTGAAACTGGCGGTTGACGGCCGCGACCGCGTCCTTGTCGTCGATCAGGTGAAGGGAGACAGTTCGATCGCCGGTGGCCTGGCGCGATCGCGGAGCTTCTCCCGCATGCTGGCGGCGGCCCTCTCGGAGAACCCCGCCGCCGAGGTGCTGGTGAAGCAGCATCCTGATGTCCTGGCCGGCAAGCGGCAGGGCCATCTGGCCCGGGCGGAGCACCGGGACCGCCGCGTCCGGCTCCTGTCCTGTGACGTCAGCCCCTGGACCCTGTTTCCCTTGGTGACGCGCGTTTACACTGTATCGAGCCAGCTCGGGCTGGAGGCGCTGATGGCCGGGCTGCCGGTGGTCTGCTTCGGTGTGCCCTTCTATGCCGGCTGGGGGGTGACCGACGACCGTATCCGACCGCCGCGGCGGGGCCGCCAGCGGAGCCTGGTGGAGATCGTTGCGGCGAGCTATCTCCTCTACGCGCGCTACCTCGACCCGGCCAGCGGCGAGCGCTGCAGTTTCGAACAGGTGGCAGAGCGCATTATCGCGCGCCAGAGTGCCGCTTGCGCTTCGCGGCGGGACGCATGCTAGGCGGCCAGCGCCAGTGTCCCTGAGCCGCGCCGCACCGGCCGGCCGCGCCAGGGCGATGACCAGGAGCCGTGCCGGCGCTTCAGGAGAGTGTCTTGCCGAGCATCAGGTCGACGATCATCTGCTTCAGCCGAGCATTCTCGTCCTTCAATTGCTCGATCGTATCGGTCTCGGATTGTGTGCCGGAGCGGCGCAACGATACGGGCTCCTTGGGTGGAGCGAAGTCGCCCTGCTCCTTACCAGCGGCTTGATCCACACCCGCCTCCTCGAGCCGTCGCTTCCAGCGATAGAACGTGGGCGGTGAGATGCCAAACTTGCGGCAGGCGTCGCGCACCGACGAGCCGTTCCGCACCTCTTCGAATGCGCCGCGCATATGGGCGGGACTGTATCGCCTTGTTTTCACTACGACATCCCCCAGTTTCTAGAACGTCAACCTGGCAAGAAGCCCTGCCGTCCAGCGTGGCCGATTGGTTCAGGGTTTCGGCCATTCGCCGCTCTGTTCCGGCCCGCCGGCGCTTCGTGTGATCCATGCCGCAGGCACACACATTCCATATTGGAATTCCAGTTTACACGAACTGTTTGCTGCTGGAAGATACATTCTTGACACTCCTGCCAGTGCGCTCCGGGGCCCATCCGGCGGCCGTGCGGGCCGTCCGCGCCCATTGCCTCATAGTGGATCGTGCGTCATCCCGCCTGCGAGCCACTGAGGCACTGCGACACGCGGCTGGGCGCCGTCAGCGGCCAGGCCCGCGTGGATTCATGGCCAGGCTCCAGCGCGCGGCGTTTCCGGGAAGCGGCCGTCGACGGCGGCCCGGACAATCTGGCTGCCTGGACCCGCCGTCCCGCGGGCAAGGCGGTGACCCCGGTCGGCGGCATCGGGTTGGCGCAGCCGCGGCAATCCAGGACCTGCTGGATCAACGCATTGATTATGCGGTCTGAATCGCAAGCGATCGCAGCCGCATAGGGCGTCGTCTGACGATGACGGGGTTTGGGACCCTTTCGGGCTATGATACCGCCAGGTCGCTCGCCCCGAGGGCCTGTGGCACCCGCCGGAACGACGGGAGAGACCGACAGTCATGACCGAACGCGAAAAGCCCCGCCGACGCACAGCGACTCGGTAAGGCCGGCCTCTGGCACTCGCTCGACCGGGTCGGCCAGGCTCTGATGGGACGGCCGATCTGGTTCAGCCTGCTCGTCCTGCTCGCACTCACGATGCTTCCCGTGGCGGTCTGGCTCGATCTGCGGGACCTGTCGAAAGCATCGCTGAACCGGCAGGCGGTCGAGTTGAACGACATGATGACCAAGATACGCAGCTACTATTCCAGCAATGTCGTTAGCCGCATCCTCGCCAGCAACGGCGTCGTCACGCCTTCGCACAACTACCGGGAGGTCGATGGCGGGATTCCCATTCCTGCCACGCTGTCCATCGAACTTGGCGACGTGATTGGCGCGACCGACGACAACATCAGCTACCGCTTCGTCTCCGATATGCCGTTCGTCGGCCGCGCGGATCACAATCTCGACGAGTTCGAGACCTCGGCTCTGAGAACTCTGCGCGAAGAGCGAAATCCCGACGCGAAGGTGACCAGAATTGCGGGCTCGCTGTTCGACCGGCAGATCCGCATGGCCGTGCCGATCATCTTGGAGGAGGGCTGCGTCTCCTGCCACAACGCCCATGTCCTGAGCCCGAAAACCGACTGGAAGGTGGGCGACGTGCGCGGCATCCAGTCGATTTCGCTATCGGAGCCGATCGCAACCAATCTCTTCTCGTTCAAGTATCTTCTGGTCTACCTGCTGCTCGCCGGAACCTTCGGCCTGGTGTTCGCGGTGCTGCAGTGGCGGCAGGCCATGCAGTTCGGGCAGATGAACAGCGAGCTCAAGGAGGCGAACTCCTTTCTGGCGTCCATCTCGATGAAGATTTCCAAGTACCTGTCGCCGCAGGTCTACAAGTCGATCTTCAGCGGTGCCCGCGACGCCGTCATCGCCACCGAGCGCAAGAAACTGACCATCTTCTTCTCCGACATCAAGGACTTCGCCAACACGTCCGAGAGATTGCAGCCGGAGGAGCTGACCCGTCTGCTCAATGAATACTTTACCGAGATGGCGAAGATCGCGCACGACCATGGCGCGACTGTCGACAAATTTATCGGAGACGCGATCCTGGCATTCTTCGGCGACCCCGAAACGAAGGGCACGGCAGGCGATGCCCAGGCCTGCGTCGACATGGCGATCGCGATGCAGCGGCGGATGCGGGACCTCAACAGGGAGTGGCGTCGCCGTGGCATCGAAACCCCCTTCCAGGCGCGGATGGGGATCAATACCGGCTATTGCAATGTCGGCAATTTCGGCAGCGCCGACCGCATGGACTACACCATTATCGGCGCCGAGGCGAACCTCGCGGCGCGGCTGGAATCGATCGCCGAACCGGGTGGCATCGTCATGAGCTACGAAACCTATGCGCTCGCCCAGAACCGCATCCGGGCCCGCGCGCTCGCGCCGATCACGCTGAAGGGGATCAGCCGCGAGATCGTGCCGTTCGTCGTCGAAGGGATTCACGACGCCGCCGCCGGGGAGGCCGGCATCATCGAACGCAAGACCGACCATCTGCAGCTTCACGTCGAGCTCGCCGGCCTCGAGGGGACCGAGCGGGACGAGGTCGAAAGCGCCCTCGAAACGGCCCTGTCTGAGGTTCGCAGGCGCAAGCCATCATCGCCCGGCTAGCACGGCACGGTCAGCTCGACCGCCGACGCTCACAACTCAGGTCCCCCTCTCCTCTGAAGCCGCCCCTCCGAAGCCGCAGCGGCCGCCCATGCGGCATGAGCTCCGGCGAGAGCAGGTCACCCGGCCCTTGCGGCGGTGCTGGCGCATGGGCTCGACCGGCGACTCGATCGCCAGGGGGCACTGCCCAGAGAGCCAGGGGAGGAGGCGGGGAAATCAACAAGATAAGTGGCGGACCCGACAGGATTCGAACCTGTGACCTCTGCCTTCGGAGGGCAGCGCTCTATCCAGCTGAGCTACGGGTCCTCGCGGCCAGGCGGCAGGGCCGGCCCGGCGGACGGCGGGACCATAGAGGAAGCGATGGCGGCGGTAAACTGGACTTTGCGCCGCCGCGGCCCGGTCCTGGGCGGGCCTATTCCGCCGGCGGCAGCGAGAAGCGCTCGCGCTCCTCGGCGGTCAGCTGGCGCGGCACGGTGCTGCGCGCCATCGCGACCAGGTCGTTGCCGGTGAAGACCCGCCAGAGGCGGGCGCGGCCGTCCTTGCCGCCGGTCACCAGGCTGCGGCCGTCCGGGGCGAACTCGGCGTCGTAGATCGAGTCGGTGTGGCCCTCGAGCGTCGCCACCAGGATGCCGGTCTTCACGTCCCAGACCCGCGCCGTGCGGTCGGAGGAGACGGTGACGATGTGGTCGCCCTGCGGGCTGAAGGTCACGCGGTTGACCGTCGCCGCCCGGCTCGGCAGCACGAAGAGCTGATCGCCGGTGGCGATGTCCCAGACCCTGGCGGTGCCGTCGGAGGAGGCGGTGGCCAGCAGCCGGCCGTTCGGCGAGATGTCGGCGTCCCAGAGATCCTTCAGGTGGCCCTCGAAGACCCGGAGCTGGTCGCCGGTCTTGGCGTCCCAGAGCCGGGCGGTGCCGTCGGAGGAGGCGGTGGCGATCACCGTGCCGTCGGGGCTGTAGAGCGCTTCGTTCACCCAGTCCTCGTGGCCGCGCAGCGTCATCAGCGCCTTGCCGGAACTGGTGTCCCAGACGATCGCGGTGTGGTCGTCGGAGGCCGTGACCAGCCGCGTGTTGTCGGTCGGGTCGAAGCGGCCGGAGTTCACCCGGTCGGTATGGCCGTTGAGCAGCGAGATCAGGTCGGCCGTCTTGCCGTCCCACACCGCCACCTGGCCGTCGCGGTCGACCGTCACGAGGCGCTGCGAATCGAGGCTGAACTGCGCGTCGTAGACCGGGTTGTAGTGCGAGATGGTGGAGACCTCGTCGAAGCTCTCGGTGTCGCGCAGGATCGCCGTGCCGTCGAGCGCGGCGGAGATCAGCCGCTCGCCGTCCGGGCTGAAGATCGCCCGCACGATGGCCTGGTGGTGGCCGGTCAGCAGACGCTCGCGCCGGCCGGTCTCGGTACTCCAGACGTTCAGGTTCACGTAGCCGCCGCCGGTCATCCAGCGGCCATCGGGGCTGAAGCTCACGTCCCAGAACTCGTCGGGGAAGTTGACGATGGTCTGGATCGCCTCGCCGGAGAGCGGGTTCCACAGCTTGGCCGTGCCGTCCTCGGAGACCGTGGCGACCTGCGAGCCGTCGGGGCTCCAGGTGCCGTAGTAGATCGGCGCGCTGTGGCCGATCAGCTCGACGATCTGCTTGCCGTCCTTGGCCGACCAGATGCCACCGGTGCCCGACTCGTCGATGGTCAGCAAGCGGCTGCCGTCGGGCGAGAACTCGACGTAGTCGGTGCGCGAGCCGGTATCAATGCGCGCCAGCTCCTCGCCATCGGTCAGGTTGTAGAGCACCGTGCCGGTCGGCCCGGAGGCGGCGAGGCGGGTGTTGTCGGCATTGAAGGTGGCGTGCCAGACGTCGTAGTCGAAGGCCTGGACGCTGCCGAGCGACTCGCCGGTGCCGCTGTCCCAGAGGGTCACGGTGCCGTCGGAGGAGGCGGTGATCACCGTCAGGCCGTCGGGCGCGAACTCGGCGTAGTTCACCCAGTTGGTGTGGCCCTCAAGGCGGTGCAGCGCCTGGCCGGTATTGGCGTCCCAGATGATCGCGGTGTCGTCGTCCGACGCGGTCACCACCCTGCTGCCATCGGGGCTCCAGTTGATCGAGTTGACGCGCTGGCTGTGATCCTTCAGCTGCCACAGCAGCTTGCCGCTCTCGGTCTCGCTGATCGTCGCGGTGCCGTCGATCGAGGAGGTGGCGAAGCGGCTGCCGTCCGGCGAGAAGGCGCCGTCCAGCACCTCCGCCTCGTGGAAGACCGCGCGCATGGCATAGACCGGCTCGTCCTCGACCTCCGGTGCGTCGAGCTTCCAGATCGCCGCCGCCCAGTCGTAGGAGGTGGAGAGCAGGCGGTTGCCGTCGGGGCTGAACTCGAGGTGGGTGATCTCGTCGAGGTGGTAGGGCAGCGTGTCGATCCAGTCGCCGCTGGCGGCGTCGAACAGCATGACGATGCCTTCGTTGCCGGAGCCGATGGCGACGGTCTTGCCATCGGGCGAGAAGGCGACCTCGGTCATCCAGGCGGCGCGGCTGCCGACCACCGCCTTGGCCGGGCCGGCGCCGACGGCCCAGAGGCGCACGGTGCCGTCCCAGGCGGCGGTCACCAGGTAGCGCGAGTCGGGCGAAAAGGCGACCGAGGAGAGCACCGGCTTCTGCTCGCCGTGCTGCATCACCGTCAGGGATTCGCGCGAGAAGGTGTCCCAGAGGTGCACCGTCTTGTCGCGGCCCAGGGTGGCCAGGTACCTGCCGTCCGGGGAGAACTCCACCGCCCAGATGGCGCAGAGCGGCGTGCCGTCTTCCGCCGCATCGCAGCCGTGGCCCTTCATCTCGAAGATGTGGCGGCCGCTCTTGCCGTTCCACAGGTGTACCTTGCCGTCGAGGTCGCCGGTGGCGAGGTACTCGTCGCCCGGGCTGAAGGCGACGCGGGTGACGCGGCTGTCGCTGCGGCCATAGAGCCCGAAGAGGAATTCGCCGCTGACGGCGTCCCAGACCTCGGCGGCGCCGCCGTCGTCGCCGGTGACGATCCGGCTGCCGTCGCTGTCCCAGGACACCCACTCGATGCCGCCGGTGTAGTCGCCGCCGACCGAGACCAGCGTCTTGCCGCTGCGGGCATCCCAGATGTGCGCGAAGCCGTCGAAGGAGGCGGTGGCGACCTTGGTGCCGTCCGGCGAGAAGGCGGCATGGCCGATCTCGCCCTTGTGCTCGGCATGGACCGCGACCTGCGTGCCCCTGGCGGTATCGTAGACCCGCGCCGTGTTGTCGTCGCCGAAGGTCAGCAACAGGCTGCCGTCGGGCGAGAAGGCGACCAGCCAGACGGTGCCCTCGTGGCCGGTGAGGGCGAAGAGCTCCTCGCCGCTGGCGGTGTCCCACAGGCGCGCCGTGCCGTCGTCGCTGCCGGTCGCGGCCAGGCGGCCGTCGGGGCTGAAGTCGGCCGTCACCAGGCGGTCGGTGTGCCCCATGAGGGTATGGAGCTCCTGGCCTCCGAAGAGATCCCAGAGCCGCCCGGTGTTGTCGTTCGAGGCGCTCAGCAGGGTCTTGCCGTCGGGGCTGATCGCGACCTCGTTGACCGCCTCGTAGTGCGCGAAGGTGGCGAGGCCGCTCTGGCCGGCGATGGCGACCTTCAGGGCTGCCTCCGCCTCGTCGACATAGGGCCGCTCGGTGGTGTCGCCGGGCTTCGGCAGGGCCTCCAGCGCCAGGAGCTCGCCCAGGATGGCGTTGCCGGCCTTGGTCTGGCGCTGCGATTCCAGTGCCAGCGTCTTCGACTGGAAGCGCAGGACCTCCTGCAGGTTCCGCCGCGCCTCTTCGGCCCGCGCCTCGGCGAGTCCGCGCTGCTCCTCGGCCAGTCCGCGCTGCTCCTCGGCGAGGCCGCGCTGCTCCTCGGCCAGGGCGCGCTGCTCGTCCGCCAGGGCCTCCGCCTTCTGCGCCGCCTCGGCCTGCTGCTCGGCGATCTGCTGCTGCTCCAGCGCGACCGCCGCCTGGCGCTCGGCCTCCTGCTGGCCGGTGATGCCGTACCAGGCGCCGAAGCCGGCGACGATGGCCAGCGCCAGCCCGATCGCCGCAACCAGCTGGGTGCGCCTCAGCTTGCGCCGGGCGTCCGCCTGCTTGGCGGCTTCGCGGGCCCGCTCGGCCTCCAGCGAGGCCTCGACGTAGGCGACCAGGCCCTCCTCGAGCTCGTCGCGGCGGACCAGCAGGACCTCGCGCGCTTCGATCAGCCGCTTGCCGGCGGGCAGCAGCTCCTCGGCGTTGCGGTTCTCCTCCTGCCAGCGGTCGGCGTCCTGCTGCACGCGCGCGCGCGCCTGCAGGAACTCGCGGTTGTCGACGACGATCTGGCGGGCGCGGGGCCAGCGGGTCAGCAGTGCCTCATGGGCGACACGCAGGACCGTGTCGTCGCCCTCGCCGCCGGTCACCAGCAGGCGGGCGTCGATCAGCGCGGTCACCAGCTTCTCGGCCGCCGGGCCATGCACCGCCTGGCGCTTCAGCACCGTGCGCGCGGTCGCCACGCCGTCGTCGCGGTCGAGCGTGATCAAGGCGCGCAGCAGCGCCGGCAGGGCGGCCTGCACATCCTTCGGCAGCGCGTTCACCACGTCGTCGGCACGCTTGGCGATGGCGCCCTCCAGGCCGCCCAGCGCGTGGTAGGACTGGAAGCCCAGGCGCCGGCTGCTGCCGCTGGCGGCATAGAGCTCGTCCAGCACGAAGGAGAGCAGCGGCAGCGAGGAGGGATTGCGCGAGGCCGCCTGCTGCAGCACGTCGTCGAGGCCGCCCTCGGCGCCGCTTTCCTCGAAGGAGAGGCCGGCCGCGCGGGCGGGATTGCGGATCATCTGGGCGATCTCCGGCCCCTGCGGCGGCAGCAGGTCGTAGGTGCCGGTGCCGTCCTTCAGCCGCGACAGCGTCGGGATCTCCTGGCAGCGGTGGTAGAAATCGCTGCGCAGGGTCGCCAGCACCCAGACGACGCCGGAGGTGGCCAGGGCCTCGAGCGCGGCACAGAAGGCGGCGCGGGTCGCCTCGTCGAAGCGCTCGTCGGTGAAGAGCTCCTCCAGCTGGTCGACCAGGATCAGCAGCCGCGCCTCCGGCGGCTTCGCCAGCTTCTCCTGCTGCATCACGGCGTCGGCGGCGCGCTCCAGGGCGCGGCGGATCGGCGAGATGCCCTGCTCCGGCATGCGGCCCAGCAGGTCGGCCAGGCTCTCCGGCGTGAAGTCGCCCTGACCCAGCTCGGGCAGGGCGCCGCGGGCGAAGAGCTTGCCGACCAGCGCGCTCAGCGGGTCGGCCGCCTCGGCCGGGCGGAAGATCGCATGGCGCCAGAGGCCGATGCCCTCGACCGCGCCGGGCGTGGCGATCGCCGGGATCAGACCGGCGCGCGCCAGGGAGGACTTGCCCGAGCCGGACATGCCGGTGATCAGGAGGAAGGCGGTGCCGCGCTTGGTCTTGCCGTCGTCGCCGACGCTCTCCGCGGCGCGCCGCGCGATCCGGTCCTTGGCCTCGGCGATGGCGCGGGTCCGGCCGTGGAAGATCTCGGCATGCTCGACGTCGAAGGCGGCGAGGCCGCGGAAGGGCGAGCCCTTCAGCCAGGTCGGCAGGGCCTGGCCGCTCTGCGTGACCTGGATGTTCTCTTCCTTCAGGCGCTCCTCGAAGAGGCGCCTCAGGTGGCGCTCCAGCGCCTCCTCGAACTCGTCGAGGCGGGAGAACTGCGAGAAGCCGGCCTTGAACGAGCCGTCGGGGTTGAAGAACCAGGCCTTCAGGTAGTCGGAGAGCTGGTCCCACTGGCTGCTGCGCAGCTCGCGCTCGGCGCGGTTGGAGACGTCGAACAGCGGCGGCGCGGTCTTGCGGTAGACCAGGATGTCGGGATGGCCGTGATCCTTGAAGGCGGCCAGCGCGGTCTCCAGCTCGAAGGCCGTGCCGCTGTCGTAGACCGTGCCGTCGGCGCGGGTGAAATCGCCCGGCAGGCGGGTGCCGAGCCGCGACCAGAGCACGCAGACCAGGATGTCCGACTTCGCCGGCTCGGGAATCTGCTGCTGGAAGGTCGCGCTGGCGCGGACCGGTTCGTGTTCCCAGACGATCGGCTCGAGCGCCAGGACGGCGGCGAATTCGCCCTGCAGCCGCTCCATAACCCTGAGCGCCATGCGCCGCTCGTCGCCCACGTCGCCGGGCGACGACAGGAAGATCCTGAGCTTCAGCTTGCTCATCGTCGCTGCGCCTCTGTCTGCTATCCCCACCGAAAGTCCGGCGATGCTAGCGAATTGGCCGGCGGGCGGCTACAGCGGGAGGCCGTAGGAAGATGGCTGGGCCAAAAGCCGCGGTGGCATTTTGCCGGCCTGCGCGACCGCCCGATCGCGAAAGGCCCCGACGGCGGGGTTTGCCCGTCCGCGCCCCGGCCGAATCCTATTCCGCCTCTGCCGTCAGCCGCTCGACGGCGGCGAGGTCGGCGCCCGAGGGCAGCGGCGCCGCCGGGTCGCGGATCCAGGCGGCGACGTCGGCGATCACGCGCTCGGCCTCCAGGTCGCGGAACAGCAGGTGCCAGCCGTTCTCGTAGAGCACCTGGCGCTGGTG
This sequence comes from uncultured Alphaproteobacteria bacterium, assembly GCA_942492185.1. GTDB lineage: Bacteria > Pseudomonadota > Alphaproteobacteria > Kiloniellales > JACOMY01 > CALOEA01. Next base: position 39,241 of record CALOEA010000001.1, on the reverse strand, counting down.
CTGCTGCGCCTCCGGCGGCAGGCGGCGCCAGAGCCGCAGCATCGGTTCCTCGGGCACCAGTTCGTCCTTGGCGCCATAGAGCAGCAGCGCCGGCGATCCGAAGCGCGGCGCCGCCGCCAGGGTCTCGTCCATCAGGTCGGCCAGGCCGTGCACCGCGTCGACCCGGGTTTCCTTGATCACCAGCGGGTCGGCGCCGAGGGCGCGCAGCACCGCGATGTTGTCCGAGGCCTGGATGTCGAGGCCGGAGCCCGTCAGCGGCAGCCAGGGCACCGAGTAGCTCGCGAGCAGGAGGCTGACGCGCTGATAGACGGGCATGGTCTCGCGCGACCAGACGGCCGGCGCGGCCAGGATCGTGCCGGCCACCGGCAGATCGGGCCGCCGCACGAGAGTGGTCAGGCCGACGGCTCCGCCCATCGACTCACCCAGGAGATAGAGCGGTATCCCGGGGTGCCGCGCCGCCAGCAGCGTGAGGGCGTCGGCGGCGTCGGCGGTGTAGCTGTCGGTGCCGGCCCAGAGGCCGCGGTTGGGTGAGGTGCCGAACCCGCGCTGGTCGAAGGCGTAGGTGGCGAAGCCGTCGGCCGCCCAGGCCTTCGCCGCCCCCTCGATGAAGCGGGAGTGGTCGTTGAAGCCGTGCAGCGCGAGGATGACCGCCTGCGGCTCGCCGGCCGGCATCCAGGAGCGCAGCAGCAACTCGTAGCCGTCGGAGGTGCGCAGCCGCAGCTGCTGGATCGGCAGCTCGACGATCGCCGGCTCCACCGCCTGCGAACCGGCAGGGGCGAGCATCGGCGCGCAGGCCGCGAGCCAGGGAGCGAACAACAGCACGACGAGGAGGTGCCTAGCTGGCGACATCGCGCGACCGGCGCGTCAACTGCAGGAAGATGTCCTCCAGGTCGGTCTCGGTGGTGGAGACGTCGACCACCGAGAGACCGAGCGCGGCGACGGTCCGCAATACGCCGGTCACCGGGCTCTCGCTGGCCCGGTAGCGGAACACCAGGCGGCGCGGGTGGGTCAGCTCGGCGTGGTACTGCGCCAGCGCCGGCGGTACGGCGGCGAGATCGCGGTCGACCGTCAGCACGAGTTCCTTGTTGTCGAGCCGCGCCATCAGGCCGGCGGTGCTGTCGTGCGCGATCACCTGGCCGTGGTCGATGATGGCGATGGAATCGCAGAGCTCCTCCGCCTCTTCCAGGTAGTGCGTGGTGAGCAGCACCGTCACGCCGCGGCGATTGAGTTCGCGCACCTGCCCCCAGAGCTGCTGCCGCAGCTCGATGTCGACCCCGGCGGTCGGCTCGTCCAGCACCAGGATCGGCGGATCGTGCACCATCGCCTTGGCCACCATCAGGCGCCGGCGCATGCCGCCCGACAGGGTGCGCGCATAGGCCTCGGCCTTGTCGGCCAGTCCCAGCAGCCCGAGGATCTCCATGGTCCGCCGTTCGCGCGGCGGCACTCCGTAGAGCCCGGCCTGCAGCTCGAGCAGCGCGCGCGGCGTGAAGAAGGGGTCGATGTTGAGTTCCTGCGGCACCACGCCGATGGTGGCGCGGGCCTGGCGGGCATGGCGGTCGATGTCGTAGCCCCAGAGCGCGACGCTGCCGGCGCTCTTCAGCACCAGGCCGGCCATGATGTTGATCAGGGTCGACTTGCCGGCCCCGTTCGGCCCGAGCAGGCCGAAGATGACGCCGCGCGGGATCGTCAGGTCGACCGCCTTCAGAGCGTGCTTCGCCGGGCTCTTGCCGCGCCCGCCATAGGTCTTCTCCAAGCCCTTGATCTCGACCGCTGCATCGGGCAGGGCGCCGAGATCGGGTGCGGCGGGCGAAGGTGTGGCGGTGGCGGGAGGGGACATGGAGGCCGATATCGCTGCGGGGGGCTGCATTGCCTACTCCGTCGCGGTCGGCGTGGCAAGCCGGCCGGCCCGGCTGGCGGCTATCGCTCTTGCCCGCCGCGACGCGGCCGCTATGATCGGCATCCTTCCGAGACCAGCAGTCAGGTGGCAGGCCCCATGGCCCAGAACGACGCGCCGCGCGATACGGCCGCACCCGAGGTGATCGAAGTCGACAGCGAGGTGGTCGCCTGCGACGGCGGCGGCGCCCTGGGGCATCCGAAGGTCTATCTCAACATGCACGGCCGCGGCTGGATCGAATGCGGCTACTGCGATCGCCGCTACGTTCTCAGGGCGGGCGCCAAGACGGCCGCCCACTAGACGGCCCTAGCCGGCCGGCGGCGGCGCGGGACCGGGGCCTCTTCAGGACCGACCAGGCTGCGCGGCCATCCTTGCCGCCCTGCGCGCGGCCGCCGCGCGGCGAGGACGAAACCGCGCTAACCCTGGCGGCGCGACTCGCCGGAGGGGTCGTAGTGGTCGGGGTTCTCCTGCCGCGACAGCAGCATGTCGGGATCGACGATCTGCTCGCGGCTGCTCAGGAAGTCCTTCAAGGTCCGGATATGCACCAGCAGGCGGGCCGCCACGCCTTCGGCGTCGTGCGCCCGGAGCGCGGCCAGGATCTCCAGGTGGGAATCGAGGCATTCGCAGGCGAAGGCGTGGGTCTCGTTGCCGATCACGTTCCGGAACTGCGTGAAGTCGACCAGCATGTCGTTCACGAAGATGGTGCCGAAGCGCAGCATCGGGTTGGGGCAGCGGTAGGCGATGATGCGGTGGAAGCGCCCCTCCTCGACCCGGTGCTCGCTCAAGGGGATCTCGCCCTTCATGCCCTGGCGGCAGCGCTCGATGGTGTCCTCGAGGGCGCGCAGGTCAGCCTCCGTCAGGTGCGGCGTCGCCAGCGCGGCGGCGCGCGGCTCGACCTGCTCGCGGAAGTCGTAGACCTGCGCCCAGGAGAGCGGCTGGAAGTAGAAGAAGCTCTTGAGGTGGAAGCTGGCCGCCTCGTAGCTGATGCTGGCCACCCGGGCGCCGCCCTTCACGCCGGGCGTCACCTCGATCAGGCCCTGCGCCTCCAGGATCTTCAGCGCTTCGCGGACCGTGCCGCGGCTGCTGTGCAGCTGGTCGATCATCTGCCGTTCGTTGGGCAGGCGGTCGCCGGGGTTGAGGTGCTTGCGCACGATCGAGCGGCGGATCTCGTCGGCGATCAGCTCGGCCTTCTTCGGGCGGCGCAGCCGCCGGGTATCGAAGTTGAACTCCGCGGCCTCGTTGGCGGGCGGCGATGCGGCTCCGGAGTCCGGCTGATCCCCAAGCGTACCGGCTTCCGCCAACGGCCCTGCACCCCGTCTCATGTCGCGTCGCACCTCCCTGTCCCGACCCTTGTAGATGATATCCCGCGGAATTCCTCCCCTTCCGTGCGGCAGGGTCGCGGCGCCCGCGGGCGCGCCGCCGGCAATTGTCATTCTAGCCTATGGACAGTCTATATCAGCCTAAATATCATGATGTTTGTAAGCGACCGCCAAAGGCGGCGAACAGAGGAGGTAGACTGACCATGCATAAGACAACCACTGGCAATTCGGTGCGCGGACTCCGCCGGGCGCTGATCGGCGCGGCAGCGGTCGCCGGCACCTTCGGCCTTCTAGGCGCCGCCGCGCAGGCCGAGGATTACGACCTGAGGCTGGGCCTCATCTACACCCCGACCGTCCCGATCATTCAGTGCGGCGTCATGCCGATGATCGAGGACCAGGGGCTGAAGGACCTGGGGCTGAACATCACCCTGATCCACTCCGCCCAGCTCGGGGGCGAGAACGACATGGCGCAGCAGGTCTCCTCCGGCCAGCTCGAGATGAGCGTCTCGGCCTCCTCGATCCTCGCCTCCTGGGTGGAGGACCTCTCGGTCTTCGAGACCTACTATCTCTACGACAATGTCGATCAGGCCTTCGCCGTCTATGAGACCGACATTGCCAAGGAGCTCTTCGCCGAGCTGCGGGACGTGGCCGACATCCAGGTGCTCGGCCTGCCGTGGCTCTACGGCGAGCGTCACGTCTTCGGCAACAAGCCGCTGCGCACGCCGGCGGACTTCGCCGGCCTGAAGATGCGCGTGCCGCAGACCAGCGTCTCCATCGCCGGCGCGCAGTCGCTCGGCGCCAGCCCGACGCCGACGGCCTACTCCGAGCTCTACCTGGCCCTGCAGCAGGGCATCGTCGATGCCGCCGAGGCGCCGGCCTCCGTGGTCTTCGCCGAGTCCTTCTATGAGCCGGCGGCCTACTTCAACAAGACCAGCCACCTGATCACCGCGGCACCGCTCTACATCAACGCCGGCCTCTACGACTCGATGTCGGCGGAACAGCAGACCGCCCTCAACGAGGCCACCGCGGCGGCCGCGCAGCGGATCCGCGACTGCGTCGAGACTGCCGACGCGGCGGCCTACGCGGCCTGGGAGGAGAGCGGCGACATCGAGATCGTCGACGATGTCGATCTCGATGCGCTGCGGGCGCAGAGCCGTGCCTTCTTCTCCGAGAACTTCCCCTGGAGCGACACCTACAAGGCCCTGCTGGTCGAACTCGCCCAGTAGGCGCCGCCAGGCAACAGGGCCGACGGCGGTGGAGCCGATCCACTCCCAGGGCGGGGCCGGTGGGCCCCGTCACTGGACCGCGCGCCTCGAGCGGGCGCTGGTGGTCATCGAAGAGACCACCAGCGTCCTGCTCCTGGCGGTGGTGCTCGGCCTCATGTTCGTCCAGGTGGTGGCCCGCTACGTCTTCGCGGCGCCGCTGTTCTGGAGCGACGAGATGGGGCGCTACTGCTACGTCTGGCTCTCCTTCATCGCCAGCATCGCTCTGGTCGGCCGGCGCGGCCACATCCGCATCGACCTGATCAACCGCTTCCTCGGCGCGCGCGCGCAACGCGGGGTCGAGATCCTGGCGACGGTCATCGTGATCGGCACCTGCGCCTTCCTGGTGCAGGGCAGCTGGGACTGGCTGCTCACCAACATCCGTCCGACGTCGCCGGCGCTGCGCATGCCGCTGGTCTGGCTCTACGGCGTGGTCTGGCTCTCCTTTGGCCTGATGGCGCTGCACGCCCTCTACAACCTCGTCCTCGTGGTCTCGGGCAAGCTCGACCCGGTGGCCGAAGAAAGTTTCGAGTAGCAGCGCGATGATCATCCTCTGGCTCCTAGGCGGCGTCCTGCTGCTCCTCGCGATCCGCGTCCCGGTCGCCTTCGCCCTGCTGCTGCCCTCGCTGGTCTATGTCGAGCTGGAGCCGCACATCACACTGGGGATCGCGCTGCAGCGGGTGACGGCGCTGCTCGATTCCTTCCCGCTGCTGGCCGTGCCGCTCTTCATCCTGGTCGGCTTCGTGGCCAACGTGGCGGGCCTGGCCGACCGCCTGATCAATGCGCTGCTGGCCGTGATGGGGCGGGTGCGCGGCAGCCTCGCCTACGTCAACGTGAATGCCAGCCTGGTGTTCTCCTGGATGAGCGGCTCGGCGATGGCCGATGCGGCGGCGATGGGCTCGGTGCTGATCCCCGCGATGCGGCGCAACGGCTACGACCCGGCCTTTGCCGCCGCCGTGACGGCCGCCTCCTCGACCATCGGCCCGGTGATGCCGCCCTCGATCGCCGCGGTGATCTACGCCGTGCTCTCCGGCTCCTCGATCGCCGCGATGTTCCTCGCCGGCGTCCTGCCGGCGCTGGTGATCTTCTTCTCGCTGACGATCTACATCTTCTTCTACGTGCGCCGGCGCGAAGGCCTGGTGGTCGAGAAGCAGAGCCGGGCCCAGACGCTGCGGGCCATCGCCACCGCGCTGCCGATCCTGGTCGCCCCGGTGATCCTGCTCGGCGGCATCCTCGGGGGCATCTTCACCCCGACCGAGGCCTCGGGCATCACCGTGGTCTATCTCATCCTGATCAGCCTGGCGGCGCGCTGGATGACCTTCCGCAAGCTCTTCACCGCCTTTCGGCAGTCCGCCGCGACCACCGGCCGCGTGATGTTGATCGCGGCCGCCGGAGGGCTCTTCTCCTACGTCCTGGCACGCGAGGCGGTGCCGCAGCAGATCGCCGACGCCCTGCTGCAGCTCACCTCCGACCCGCTGGTCTTCCTGCTGTTGCTGAACGTCGTCCTGCTGCTGGTGGGCATGATCCTGGAGCCGGCCTCGGCGCTGCTGGTCACCGTGCCGGTGTTCCTGCCGGTGGCGATCCAGTTCGGCGTCGATCCGGTCCACCTGGGGATCATCGTCATCCTCAACCTCACCATGGGCCTGCTGACGCCGCCCATCGGCCTGGTGCTCTTCATGCTGAGCTCGGTCGGCAAGGTGCCGTTCCAGGATGTGCTGCGGGCGACCCTGCCGTTGCTGGTCCCGCTGTTCGTCACGCTGCTGCTGGTGACCTACGTGCCCGATCTCAGCCTGATGCTGCCCCACCTCTTTGGCTTCTAGCAGTGCCGGCCGCGGCCGGACTCCAATCTCGGGAGGCGATAGATGAACGACTGTGAAGTTCGCTTGGCGACGATCCAGATGAATAGCGTCGAGGACACCAAGGACAACCTCGCGAAGGCCGAGGCGATGATCGAGCAGGCGGTGACGGAGCGCGGCGCCGAGCTGGTGGTCGTGCCGGAGTTCTTCAACATCCCCTACGTCTTCCAGTGGCGCGACTACGCCCACATCGATCGCGCCGAGCCGGCCGACGGGCCGACGATCACCCTGATGCGCAAGCTGGCCAGGCAGCACGGCATCGCGCTGGTGGCGACGATCTTCGAGGAGGAGGCGGCCGGGCTCTACTACGACACCGCCTTCATGATCGAGAGCGACGGCAGCGTGGTCGCGAAGTACCGCAAGGCCCACCCGGCCGCGGTGCAGAGCCTGGAGAAGATCTATTTCCGCTACGGCTCGCACTTCCCGGTGGCGACGCTGCGCGGCCTCAAGGTCGGTGCGATCATCTGCTACGACACCTTCTTCCCGGAATCGGCGCGCTGCGCCGCGCTGAACGGCGCCGAGCTGGTCGTGATTCCCTTCGCCGCGCCCAAAGTCGGCCCCTGGCGCTCGGTCATGATCGCCCGCGCCTTCGAGAACGGCGTCTGGCTGGCGCCGACCAACAAGGTCGGCCCGGAGGGCGACTGGACCTTCGGCGGGCAATCGATGATCGTCGATCCCTTCGGCGAGGTTGCCGCTGAGGCGCCGGCCGAAGGTGAGGCCATTCTCGATGCCACGCTCACCCGCCAGGCGGTCTTCATGGCAAGGCGCGAGAAGCCGATGTTCCGGGACCGCCGCCCGGACCTCTATGCGCCGATCTGCACGGCGACCGAAGATATCCCGGCCGCGCGCTGAGCCGCGCGCCCAACCCGATCCCAGTGGAAGTGAGAGAGACGATGAACGCCGAAAGCCCTGCAGCGCCCTTGGGTCAAGACTCGCGTGGCGGCCCGATCCAGGTCTTCTTCTCCAAGCCCGGCACGCCCCGGCGCCCGCGCATCGCCCGCGCCGAGGGCATCTATCTCTGGGACGACGGCGGGAAGCGCTACATCGACGTCTCGTCGGGGCCGGTGGCGAACAATCTCGGCAGCGGCAACCCGCGGGTGCTGGAGGCGATGCGGCGGCAGGCCGAGGCCGTGGCCTTCGCCTTTCCCGGCATGTTCGAGAGCGAAGCCAACGTGCAGCTGGCCGACCTCCTGACCGAGCTGGCCGGCCCGGGCCTGGATCGCGCCTTCTTCGTGTCCGGCGGCAGCGAGGCCAGCGAATCGGCGATCAAGCTCTGCCGGCAGTACGCCCTGGCCAAGGGCGAACCGAAGCGCTGCAAGGTGATCGGCCGCGAGCCGGGCTACCACGGCGGTACCATGGGCGCCTTGGCGATCACCGGCGACGAGCACCAGCACGAGGTCTTCGGACCGCTGCTGCGGGCGATGCCCAAGGTGCCGACGCCCTTCACCTACCGCCTGCCGCCCAACCACAGCCGCGACAGCTATGCGCGCCACTGCGCCCAGGCGCTGGAGCAGGCGATCCTCGACGAGGGCGCGGACACCATCCTGGCCTTCATCATGGAGCCGGTCGGCGGGCTGGCGACCGGCGCCCTGGTAGCCGAGGACATCTATTTCTCCCTGGTGCGCGAGATCTGCACCCGCCACGGCATCCTGCTGATCTTCGACGAGGTGATGAGCGGCGCCGGACGCACCGGCAAGTTCCTGGCCGCCGACCACTGGCCCGATGCCCGGCCCGACCTGGTGATCCTGGCCAAGGGCATTGCCGCTGGCTACACGCCGATGGGCTGCCTGCTGGCGCCGAACCACATCGTCGCGGCGGTCGCCGAGGCCGGCGGCTTCATGAACGGCTTCACCTACTTCTCCAATCCGCTGTCCTGTGCCATCGGCCACGCCGTGTTGCGCGAGGTGGTCGACCGCAAGCTGATCGAGCAGGCGGCCCTGCGCGGCCGGCAGCTGAAGGCGCGGCTGGAGGAGATCGCCGCGCGCTCGGCCATCGTCGGCGACGTGCGCGGGCGCGGCCTCCTGCTGGCGATGGAGCTGGTCGCCGACAAGGCGAACAAGACGCCGATCCCGCTGGAACTGCAGGCACCGGCGCGCTTCCAGGCCATCGCCATGGAGTTGGGGCTGGCGGTCTATTGCCGTCGCACCAGCTACGGCGCCTATGGCGACTGGCTGATGGTCTCGCCGCCGCTGATCGTCACCGAGGCGGAGGTCGAGGAGATCGCGCAGGGCCTGGAGAACGCCCTGGGGCGCTACCAGGCCGAGCTTGCCGCCGCCGGCGTGCTCGCTTGAGGCGCGACATGACGGAGCGATCGATCCTGCGCGCGCTGCCGATCACCGGCTATCTCGACCGTCTCTCGGCGCGCCCGGGCGGGCGGCTGGAGGTGAAGGTCAGCGCTCAATCTGCCGGCGACTACGCCGCCGAGGTGGTGCGCATCGTCTGCGGCGACCCCAATCCGGCCGGGCCCGGCCTCGACTACCGGGCGGTCGACTTCGGCCTCGCCGGACGCTACCCGGCACGCGCCCAGGCGGTCGACCGCGGGTCCTACGCGCTGGTGCCGCCGGCGGCGCTCTTTGCCGCCGACAGCCTCTCGCTCGGCCTGCTGGCGCAACCCTGGCTGCTGCGCGAGGAGCCCTCCGTTCTGGCCGCCGCGCTCGACCCCGAGGGGCGGGGCTGGCGCCTCGAGGCCACGGCCACGGCGCTGCGCTTCCTGTACTGCGCGACGACGGCCAGGAGCAGTCCGTCGACCTGCCGCTGGCCCTGCGCCGGCGCCGCTGGTATCGCCTCTGGGCCGGCTACGAGCGCACAGCCGGGCGGCTCTGGGTCGGCTGCGCGCCGCTGGAGGGCGGCCAGGATGGCGGCTTTGCCCTGCAGGAGGCGACGCTGCGGCCGCTCCCTGCGGTGCTGCCGCTGAGTTTCGCCGCGCGGCGGGACGCCCCGACCTCCCGCTGCCATTTCAACGGGCGGCTGGAGGACCCAGCGCTCTATCGCGGTCCGACCGGAGAGAGCGGCCCGCCGCTTCCAACCGACACACCGGCCGGCTCGCTGCTGGCCTGGTGGGACTTCTCGCTCGCCATCGACAGCCAGGCCATCGTGGAGCGCGGCCCGAGCGGCCTTGGCGGACGGCTGGTGAACCTGCCGACCCGCGCGGTCTGCGGCGCGCGCTGGGACGGCAGCGCCATGGCCTGGGGCGAGGCGCCGCGGCACTACGCGGCAATCCATTTCCACGAGGACGACCTCTACGACTGTGGCTGGCGGACCGATTTCCTGCTGGAGATTCCGCCCGGCACGCCCAGCGGCGTCTATGGCCTGCGGCTGCGCCAGGGTGAGGCGGAAGACGTGCTGCCATTCTACGTGCTGCCACCGAAGGGCCGGCGCGGTGCGAAGCTCTGCTTCCTCGCCTCCAGCTTCACCTACCAGGCCTACGCCAATCACGCGCGCGGCAATCTCGACGCCACGCTGCGCGCCCGCATGACGGAGTGGGGCGCCACGCCGAACAACCCCGACGACTATCCGCTCTACGGCGCCTCGACCTACAATTTCCATCCCGACGGCAGCGGCACGGCCTTCTCCTCGCGGCTGCGCCCGACGCTCACCATCCGTCCGAACTTCCTGACCTTCCCCGACGCCGCCGGCTCCGGCCTGCGGCACTTCTCCGCCGACACCCACCTGCTGTACTGGCTGGAGGCGCGCGGCCTGGCCTACGACGTGGTGACGGACGAGGATCTCGACGACGAGGGGCCTGAGCTGCTCGCCGGCTATGGAGCCGTTCTCACCGGCTCGCATCCGGAGTATCACACCGCCGGCACGCTCGACGCCCTGGAGGCCTACACCGCCGCCGGCGGCAAGCTGGTCTACCTCGGCGGCAACGGCTTCTACTGGCGGGTGGCCCGCTCGCCGCGCCTGCCCGGCGTCATCGAGCTGCGCCGTGCCGAAGGCGGCATCCGCGCCTGGGCGGCCGAGCCCGGCGAGGCCTATCATCAGCTCGACGGCAACTACGGCGGCCTGTGGCGGCGCAACGGCCGCCCGCCGCAGCGCCTGGCCGGCGTCGGCTTCTCCTCGCAGGGCCTGTTCGAGGGGTCCTATTACCGCCGCCTGCCGGACTCCGAGCGACCGGAGGCGGCCTGGATCTTCGAGGGGGTGGAGGAGGAGCGGCTCGGCGACTATGGGCTGAGCGGCGGCGGCGCCGCCGGCTTCGAGCTGGATCGCGCCGATCGCGATCTCGGCACGCCGGAGGGCACGCTGATCCTGGCCCGCAGCGAGGGCCACAGCGCCAACTTCGTGGTGGTGCCGGAGGAACTGCTCTCGCACATCGGCACGGTCTCGGGGGAGCCGCCGGCCGCCCTGATCCGCGGCGAGATCGTGCTGGCGCCGCGCCCGAACGGCGGCGCCGTCTTCGCCGTCGGTTCGATCACCTTCTGCGGCAGCCTGAATCACGCCGGCGGACGCAATGGCGTCTCGCGCATGCTGGAGAACGTCTTGCGCCGCTTCGCCGACCTTTAGCGGGGCCGCTAGGCGGCGTGGCTGGCGGGGGCCTCGGTCAGCAGCGAGTAGATCGCCTCGGGCGTCGAGGCGCCGCGCAGCTTCTCGCAGACCGCGCGGTCGCGCAGCAGGCGGGAGACCTGGGCCAGCGCCTTCAGATGGTCGGCCCCGGCGGTCTGTGGCGCCAGCAGCAGGCAGATCAGGTCGACCGGCTGCTCGTCGATGGAGTCGAAGTCGATCGGCTGCTCGAGCTTGGCGAAGAGGGCATAGAGCCGTGGCAGGCTGGCCAGCTTGCCGTGCGGAATGGCGATGCCGTTGCCGACACCGGTGGTGCCGAGGCGCTCCCGCTCCAGCAGGACCTCGAAGATCGAGCGCTCGCTCTCGCCGGTGATCTCGGCGGCGCGGCGCGACATCTCCTGCAGTGCCTGCTTCTTCGACGAGACGCGCAGGTTGGCCAGAACGCCACGCGCCGAAAAGAGTTCGTTCATATCCATCGCGTCCGCCGACTCAAGCCCGGCCGCCGCGATCGCCACGCGGGTCGACCCAACCGATAGTGCCGTCGGAACGACGATAGACCATGTTGAGGCCGCCGTGCGCCGAATTGCGGAACATCAGGGCCGGCTCGCGGCTGAGGTCCAGTCGCATCACGGCCCCGCCGACCGTCAGGGTGGCGATCTCGGTCGCGGTCTCGGCCACGACCGGGGGCGAGTCGCCGGCGATGTCCGCGGCCTCTTCTCCCTGGCTCTCCTCGCTGCCGCCGTCGTCGTGGCGCAGCACGTAGGCCTGCGCCGGCAGGCCGGCCTCGGCGTCGCTCGGCTTGTGGTGGTCGCGCAGCCGCCGCTTGTGGCGCCGCAGGCGCTTGGCCAGATGCTCCGCCGCGGCGTCGAAGGCCGGATAGGGATCGTGCGCTTCGCTCTCGGCGAAGAGCTCGATGTTCCGCCCCACGTGAGCCGAGATGGCGGCGCGATAGCGCTGCCCGTCGCGACCGACCGTGACCGTGACTTCGATCGCATCGCCGAAGTATTTTGCGAGTGCAGCCTTGAGGCGCTCGTCGATGTGCGTACGGAACGCATCGCCGACGTCAAGCTGCTTGCCTGTGACAGTGAGCTTCATAGTACCTTGTCTAGCAGATATGGCGGCTGATGTCGGCCTTGCCAAGCCATCTTTGGCCCGTTGCCGTCGGCGTCTTGCCCCGGGGCTGCCGCGAAAAGCGCGCGGACCATAGTGGCGGCCCCTGCGGGTGTCAAGGTGCCCGCCGCGGCCCCAGCCGGGCCTGGCGGCGGCGCTCGGCCGTGCCTGGTATGTTAAGAGATTCCCGATACTTAGCGACCGTCCGGCGGGCCAGGACCAGGCCGTCGGCACCCAGTTTCGCGGCCAGGAGGCGATCCGAGAGCGGGGCCTCCGGGGATTCGCCGGCGATCAGCTGGGCCAGGCGTGCCGTCGCCGCGGCCTGGCTGCTTCGCCCGCCACCGACCGGCGGCGAGAAGAAGCGGGACAGCGGCAGCACTCCCTGCGGCGCGGCGAGGTACTTGTTGGCCACCAGGCGGCTGATGCTGGATTCGGAGAGCTGCAGCGCCTCCGCCAGGGTGCGCCGGGTCAGCGGCCGCAGGGCAGGGAAGCCGCCGCCGCGGAAGAAGTCCTCCTGGCGCGCCGCTAGTTCCTGCCCCAGGGCCAGGAGCGACTGGCCGCGGCGGGCGAGCGAGCGCACCAGCCAACCGGCCTCGGCGCTGCGCTCCGCGACATAGCGCTTGTCCTCGCTGCGCTTCAGGCCGGGCTGCAGGGCCTGGCGCTGCTGCCGGTTCAGCCGCAGGCGGGGCAGGGCCTCGCGGTTCAGCTGCGCCAGCGGCCGCCCGCGCTCGTCCAGGCTGATCAACAGGTCGGGAATCACTGGCGCTGCGTCGGGTGGGCTGAAGGAGAGCCCGGGCTTGGGATCGAGGCCGCGGAGTTGCGCCAGGCGGAGATCGAGGGCCGCGGCGTCGAGGCCGGTCAGCCGCTGCAGACGGCTGGCCTCGCCGGCTGCGACCAGCGGCAGGTTGTCCAGCAGGGCGCGGAAAGGCGGGTCGAGCAGCCCGCGGTCGGCGAGCTGCAGTGCCAGGCATTCCGCCAGGGAGCGGGCGAAGAGGCCCGGGACCCCCAGGCTCTGCAGCCGCGCGAGCACGGGCTCGAGCCGTGCCGCCGGCACCCGGCCGCCGAGCGGTTCCGCCGGCAGGTAGCCGGCTTCGTCGATCTCGGCGATGAGGGCCAGGGCGATGGCGAGCATCCGCGGGTCGGTGAAGGCGAGGCGGGCCTCCTGCTCGAGGTGGACCTCCATGGAGGGCGCGGCGGCCTCCAGGTCGCTGCCGGTGCCGAAGCCGGCACCCTCGTTCTCCCAGCCGCCGGCAAAGGCCGGCTCGGCAAGGAACTCGGCCGGGGCGCCATCCCGGTCGGGCCTGTCCGGGCCCTCGCCGGGCAGACCGTCCCGCTCCAGGAAGGGGTTCTCCTCCAGCTTGCCGGCCACCAGCTGCACGAGATCCTGCGCCGACAACAGCATCAGTTCGATCGACTGGCGCAGGCCCGGGGTCAGCGCAAGGTTCTGCGATTGCCTGAGGCTGAGCTTCTGGCGGACCGCCATGGCGCTGGCCTGCCGCCGACCCTAGAGCGAGAAGCTTTCGCCCAGGTAGACCCGCCGCACGTCGTCGTTGTCGACGATGTCCTGCGGCTTGCCCTCCATCATCACGTGACCCTCGTGGATGATGTAGGCGCGGTCGACGATCTCCAGCGTCTCGCGCACGTTGTGGTCGGTGATCAGCACGCCGATCCCGCGATCGCGCAGATGGGAGACCAGGTTGCGGATGTCCGCCACCGCGATCGGGTCGATGCCGGCCAGCGGTTCGTCCAGCAGCATGAAGCTGGGACGCGAGGCCAGGGCGCGGGCAATCTCCGCGCGGCGTCGCTCGCCGCCGGACAGTGCCATCGCCGGGGTGCGGCGAAGATGGGTGATGGAGAACTCGGCCAGCAGCTCGTCGAGCTGGGCGTTGCGGCGGGCGCGGTCCGGCTCCACCACCTCGAGCACCGAGCGGATGTTCTGCTCCACCGTCAGCCCGCGGAAGATCGAGGCTTCCTGCGGCAGGTAGCCGATGCCGAGGCGGGCGCGGCGGTACATCGGCAGGTCGGTGATGTCGTGGCCGTCCAGCGTGACCCAGCCGTAGTCGGGCTGCAGCAGCCCGGTGACGATGTAGAAGCAGGTGGTCTTGCCGGCGCCGTTGGGGCCCAGCAGGCCGACGACCTCGCCGCGCTGGAGGCCGACCGATACGTCGCGGAGCACCGGGCGCTTCTTGAAGGACTTGCCGAGGCTGACCGCCATCAGGCCGCTGCGGTCGGCGACCAGGCGCGGCCGGCGTTCGAGTTCCTGGCGTTCGCGGTTGCGCAAGGGATCTTCGCTGCGCTCCATCTTCTCTCCTTGACCTTCGCCTGCCGCCTTCAGCCGGCGTCCTTGCCGGTCGGCGGCGAGCGGCGTCTCAATCGCAGGGGCCGGCCGGCCCCTTGTCGCCCTGCTTCGGTATCAGCAGGCCCTGGACGCGATCACCGGTCAGGGTCGAGACACCCGTGGCCAGATTGACCTCCGCCTTGTCGCCGTTCAACTGATTAACGCCGCGCGTGATCTTCACGTTGCCGGTGAGATAGGCGATCTGCTCGGGCACCATGTAGTGTCCGCGGTCGCCGGTGAGGTACTCGCACGCCGTCAGGATCTCGACCGAATCGTAGGCGTCGACCACCTGAAGCTCCTGCTTGCCGGCACTGGTCTCGGCAAAGTTCGCCGTCATGATGTCGGCCCGGATGATGCTGGTGCTGCCGTCCTTCGTGTCCACCCTGGTCGCCTCGGCATTGCCCCGCGCGACCGCCATGTCCTTGGCCTGCCAGTACTCCAGGCTGTCCTCGGCGGTCACCACGTCGGTCTCGGTCACCAGCTTGAGATCCTTGCCGGTCAGCACCGCCACCTGGTTGTTCACGTCGTAGGTGCCGTGATCGCCGAAGGCCTGGCCGCCCGGCGAGGTGATGATGACGTGGCCGATCGCCTCGACCTTGTAGATGTCACCGCTGCTGTTGGCGCCGCTGGTGTAGTAGGCCCGCAGCTGGTCGGCGCGGATCTCGGTGTCGTCCTGGATCGCCTTGGCGTTGCCGTTGGCGATGTAGACCTGCTCGTCCCGCCGCCACTCGATGCCGTCGTCGGCATAGATCTCCAGCGGCTTGTCGCTGCCGCCGAGCGGAGACTGGGCCACGGCGCTGCCGAGCAGGGGCATCGCCAGCAGGGCGGCCAGCAGGAGTGGGCGGACGGCGGGCAACGCGGGGCGGCTCATGAGCGATCCTCGTTGGCGGGGGCTCCGCCGAGCGTCGCGTCCGCGTCGTCGTCGGGGAACACCGTCAGGTGGCTGTTGCCAGTGAAGTAGATGACATTGCTGTTCTGCTCGAACTTGAAGCCTTCCGCCTCGAGCATGCCTTGCGGGCCCTGGCCCTCGATGCCGCGGTCGCCACGGGCGTAGCCGCGCCGGAAGTCCAGTTCGGCGAAGGGCGTGCGCAGCTCGAAGCCCTGGTCGTGGAAGAACTTCACGTCGTCGATCAGCAACAGCCGCTCCTGTTTGCGATTGTAGCGCCCGCGTTCGGCGGAGAGCGAGATCCAGGCGCCGTCTTCGAGCGTGATGTCGGCGTTCGGGTTCACCAGCTCGATGAGGTTGTCGCTCTTCCCGGCCTGCTTCGCGCTGTCGGCCGTCAGGGTGTAGGGGCGGCCGTACTCGTCGATCCCGTTGTAGCGCGGATTGACCATCGAGAGGTTCTGCGCCAGCTCGCCCGAAAGCGAGGAGATGCCCGGTGCGATCAGCTTCGGGTTCGGAATGATATCGCGCCAGAAGACGATCAGGCCGACCAGGCAGATCGCCACCACCGGCAGGGTGACCTTCAGCAGGGCGACAAAGTTCGAGTAGGCGTTCAGCCCCGACCAACGCGGGGCGGGGCCCTTGCGCCGCTGTGCGGTTTGGCTGGTGATCGCCATGCGGCGCCCTAGGCCACGCCTGCCCGGAGGCAGTCGTAGAGCTGGACCAGGCCGATCGGGCGCTCGTCCTCGACCACGAAGAGGCTGAGGATGCGGTTGGCGTTGAGATAGCCGACGGCCTCCGCCGCCAGTGCCTGCGGCCGGATGGTCTTCGGCGACGGGGTCATGACCGCGCGGGCCGGCAGGCTGAGCAGGTTCGGCCCCATGTGGCGGCGCAGGTCGCCGTCGGTGACGATCCCGACCAGGCCGCCCTTGCCGTCGACGATGCCGACGCAGCCGAAGGGGCGCGAGCTCATCGCCAGGATGGCTTCGCTCATCGGCGTGTCGGCGCCGGTCAGCGGCAGCCGCTCGGGGCCGTGCATCAGGTCCTTCACCCGCAGCAGCTTGGCGCCGAGCGCGCCGCCGGGATGCAGCACCTGGAAGTCCTGCGCCGAGAAGCCGCGGCGCTCCAGCAGGGCAACGGCGAGCGCGTCGCCCAGCCCCAGCATCATCGCCGTCGAGGTGGTCGGCGCCAGCCCCAGGGGGCAGGCCTCGGGTGCTTCCGGCAACAGCAGCGTCGCCTCGGCCTCGCTGGCGAGCTGGCTGCCGGCCTTGCCGGTGATGGCGATCAGCGGGATCGCGAAGCGGCGGGTGTAGGCGATGATGTCGGCGAGTTCGGCGGTGTTGCCGGAGTTGGAGAGCGCCATGACCGCATCCTTGGCCGTGATCATGCCGAGGTCGCCATGGCTCGCTTCGCCGGGGTGGACGAAGAGCGCCGGCGTACCGGTGGAGGAGAGCGTGGCGGCGATCTTGCGCGCCATGTGGCCGCTCTTGCCCATGCCGGTGACGATCACCCGGCCTTCGGTGGCCGCCAGAAGGTCGAGGGCGCGGCTGAGGCCGGCATCGAGCCCGCGGCTGAGCGCGGCCAGGCCGGCGGCCTCCAGGTCCAGCACCCGGCGGGCGGCGGCGATGTCGCCCTGCGGCGTGCCGCACTGGCCGCCCTCAGCCGTCGAGCGCGATCCGCTGGCGGCGGCCGGCGCGAAGTCCGGGGGATGCGGGCGTGCCTGGATCTGTCGTTCGCTCACGCGTTGTTCTTTCTTCGTTTTCGCCGCGGCGCCGGGGCGTCCGAGTGGGTCCGGCCCAGGGTGTTATGGCACACCATAGCAGATCGGCGGTCCAGGGTCGCCTGGCGCCTCTCCAAGCCTTACGGGTCAATGCGCGAAGATATCCACTTCCGGCCAACCGGCAAGGTCGAGGCGGGCGCGCGTCGGCAGATAGTCGAAGGTGGCGGCCGC
Source organism: uncultured Alphaproteobacteria bacterium (assembly GCA_942492185.1). Taxonomy (GTDB): domain Bacteria; phylum Pseudomonadota; class Alphaproteobacteria; order Kiloniellales; family JACOMY01; genus CALOEA01. Next base: position 22,128 of record CALOEA010000001.1, on the reverse strand, counting down.
CAGTTCGCTGCGGCCCTCGCGCGCCAGCATGGCGTCCAGCGCCGCCTTCAGGCGGTGCAGGTGCAGCACGTCCGAGGCAGCGTAGGTCAGCTGTTCCGGGGTCAGCTCCGCGGCGCCCCAATCCGAGGACTGCTGCTGCTTGGCGATGTCGACCCCCAGCAGGTCGCGGCAGAGGTCCTTCAGGCCGTGCCGGTCGGTGAAGGTGCGCACCAGCTTGGAGGCGACCTTGGTGCAGTAGAGCGGCGTCGCCCAGGTGCCCAGCCAATGGCCGAGGGAGGCGAGGTCGAAGCGGGCGAAGTGGAACAGCTTGGTCACCGCCGGGTCGCCCAGCAGGCGCCGCAGGTTCGGTGCGTCATAGCGTCCCGGTGCCAGCTGCACCAGATGGGCGCTGCCGTCGCCGGAGGAGAGCTGCACCAGGCAGAGCCGGTCGCGCGGCACGTTGAGGCCCATGGTTTCCGTGTCCACGGCGACAATGGACCCCAGGTCCAGATCGGCGGGCAGGTCGCCCTGGTAGAGGCTGTAGGTCATTCGTTCGCTTTCCGTCTTGCGGCCGGTGCGTATATAAGGTCGGCAAAGGGCAAAAAGCGAGCGTCCGCGGCTTCGCGGGCGGCGGACGCGATCGCCGCGGCCTGCTGCCTTCTCGGGCTAGCACCGCGGCAGGAGAAGATGGGCCGACTCATGGCGGCCAAGGTCATCACGCTTGTTCGGCGGTTCGGGCTTCATCGGGCGCTATATCGTGCGCCGCCTGGCGAAGCAGGGACATGTGCTGCGCATTGCCGTGCGCCATCCGGAAGAGGCGAAGTTCCTCAAGCCGCTGGGCGATGTCGGCCAGATCACGCCGATGGCCGCCGACCTGCTGTCGGAGCCCAGCGTCGCGCGCGCCGTCGACGGCGCCGACCAGGTGGTGAACCTGGTGGCGGTACTCTACGAAAAGGGCAAGCAGACCTTCGGCGCGCTGCATGTCGAGGGCGCCGAGCGGATCGCCCGCCTGAGCGCGGCCGCCGGCGTCGAGGCGCTGCTGCAGGTCTCGGCCCTGGGCGCCGATCCGCAGGCCAGCGCCGACTACGCCCGCTCCAAGGCGGCCGGCGAGGCGGCGGTGCAGGCAGCCTTCCCGCAGGCCTCCATCTTGCGCCCCTCGATCGTGATCGGGCCGGAGGACGACTTCTTCAACCGCTTCGCGGTCATGGCCCGGCTGTCGCCGGTCCTGCCGTTGATCGATGGCGGCAAGACCCGCTTCCAGCCGGTCTATGTCGACGACGTCGCCGCCGCTGCCGTGGCGGTCCTGGCCGACCCGGGATGCCGCGGCCGCACCTTCGAGCTCGGCGGCCCGCGGACCTACAGCTTCAAGGAGCTGCTGCAGCTCATGCTGCGCGAGATCCACCGCCGGCGCCTGCTGCTGCCGCTGCCGGGCGGGCTGATGGCGCTGAAGGCCAGCGTCCTGGAGCTGCTGCCCAAGCCGCCGCTGACCCGCGACCAGCTGCGCATGCTGGAGCAGGACAACGTGGTCGCCGAGGGGGCGGAGGGCTTCGCCGCCCTGGGCATCGCGCCCAAGGCGATCGAGGCGGTGCTGCCGACCTATCTCGACCGCTACCGCCCCGGTGGCCGTTTCGCCCGCATTCGCGCCGAAGCCTGAGCTTGCCGCCGCGGGTGCTCAGGCCAGCGCCTGCAGTTCCCGGCGCGCCCGCACCAGGATCTGCCAGGCCGAACTGAGGAAGAGGCCGGCCATCAGCGCGGCCACGATGAGGTCGGGCCAGGCCGTGGCGCTGCCCCACACGCCGAGCGCGGCCAGCATCACCACCACGTTGCCGATGGCGTCGTTGCGCGAGCAGAGCCAGACCGAACGCACGTTGGCATCGCCGTCCCGCCAGGCCATCAGCAGCAGCACGCTGCCGAGGTTGACCGCCAGCGCCAGGGCGCCGACCAGGCCCATGGTGACATGCCCTGGAACGGCGGTCGGCGAGACCGCTTCGGCCAGCGTGCTGCCGAGCACCCAGAGCGCCATCACCAGCAGGCTCACGCCCTTCAGCATCGCGGTGCGGGCACGCCAGGACGGCGGCCGGGAGATCGCCCAGAGGGAGAGCCCATAGGTCAGGGAATCGCCGAGGAAATCGAGGGCGTCGGCCTGCAGCGCCTGCGAACCGGCAGCCTGGCCGGCGATCATCTCGACCAGGAACATGGCGCCGTTCAGCCCGGCGACCAGCCAGAGAATGCGGCGGTAGCGCGGCTCGGCGCCGCTGAAGGTCTCGACCGCGTCGTGGTGATGGCAGTGGCCGCTCACGAAAGTCCTTTCCGCCACGACCCTTGTGTCGCGACCCCCAGACCCTAAATCCTCTAGCGACTAGAGCTTCAAGAGGAAAAGATCATGGCCGCATTCGCCATCGGGCAGCTTGCGCGCGAGAGCGGGGTGAAGGTCCCGACCATCCGCTACTACGAGGAAATCGGCCTGCTACCGCGGCCGCCGCGGACCGAGGGCAACCAGCGCCGCTATCCGGCGTCGGCCGCGGAGCGCCTGGCCTTCATCCGCCATGCCAGGGAGCTGGGATTCGACCTGCCGGCGATCCGCGAGCTGCTGCGTCTGGGCGCCCATCCGGGGGCCCCCTGCGACGACGCCGACGCCCTGGCGCGCCGCCAACTGGCCGCGGTGGAACGGCGCATCGCCAGCCTGGAACGCCTGCGGCGGGAACTGGCCCGGATGGTCGAGGCTTGCGCAGGCGGCTCGATCGGCGCCTGCCGCGTCATGCAGACCATCGGCGACCACGCGCTCTGCGAGGTCCACGACAGCGGCGGCCCCGCGGCGGTCGGAAGCGGCGAAAGCGGGTAGCCCGCAGAGGGCTACCCGCTCCTTCAGTCCCGCCGATCGCCGGCGGCGCCGGACGACAGGATGCTGGGACTACATGGTGCTGCGGCCGGCGTCGATCTCGGCCTCGTCCAGGGCGTTGTCCTGGTTGGTGTCGAGCGAGTGGTAGTAGTTGCCGGTCTGCAGGTTCCACTCGTCCCGGCTCACCTGACCGTCGCCGTCGATATCATAGATGCCGAGGCTCTCGGTGGCGTAGGTCTCGATGTCGAGCTCCGCCGAGGTGTCGCCCTGCTCCATGAGGCTCTCGCTCCGGAACATCCATTCATCGCCGGAGATGTAGCCGTCGCCGTCGGCGTCATAGCCGACGAAGGCCTCATCGCTGTAGGCCTGCATCTGATCCATCGTCATCGGGCCGTCGCTGTGCATCTCCAGCAGCTCGCGGGCCTGATAGCCCTTCGTGCCGGCGGTGCCGCTGCCGGCCGCGCCGCCACCGGCGCCGCCGGCATTCTGGGCGAGCTGCGGCCCGACCGCGGCCTCCATGGCGAAGGCGCTGGTGCCGCTCAGCAGAAGGGCGGTAGCAATGGCAAGGGAAGTGCGTCGCATGGTGTCGATCCTCTCGGTACTAGGGGGTTCAAGGCTCCGGGGGGCCGCCGCTGAACGGCTGTTTCTTGCCCCTCGTGCCATGAACAACGCCCCGCACCGGGCTTTGTTCACCACCGAAGGTAATTCTCACAATCTTGTGTTTGCCATTAACTATCAATGGCTTGCCGGAAGGGGAAAGTTCCATCGGGTTCCCTGGCGGGGAGGCCGGACGGGCGCTGCAGCGGTCCCGAGCGGCGAGGCTCGGCCGCCTAGAACGTCAGGGTGGCGAGTGTGCCGGAGTAGACCAGCCACAGCAGGAAACCGCCGAGCAGCAGGCGGTAGACCACGAAGGCGGTGAAGCTCTGCCGCCGGATCCAGGCCATCAGGAAGGCGAGCGCCGCCAGCGAGGAGAAGAACGAGAGGCTGGCGGTGATCAGCGCGTCGCGGCCGAGTTCGGCCGAGCCCAGCTTGTAGAGGTCCCAGGCGCCGAGCAGACCGGCGCCGGCGATGGTCGGCAAGGCCACCAGGAAGGAGAAGCGCGCCGCCTCGCTGCGCTCCAGCCCGAGGAAGCGGCCGGCGGTCATGGTGATGCCGGCACGGCTGGTGCCGGGGATCAGCGCCAGCGCCTGGGCCAGGCCGACCACGATGGCGTCGCTGTAGCGCAGGTGCTCGATCTTGCGGATCGTCAGGCCGACGCGGTCGGCGACGAAAAGCAGCAGCGCGAAGCCGATCTGCGTCCAGCCGATCAGCTCGACCAGCCGCAGATTGTCGGCGATGGTATCCTGCAGCAGCAAGCCGGCGATGCCGGCCGGGATGGCGGAGACCAGGACGAAGAGGAAGAGCTTCGAGCGGCGGTCTCGCCGCCCCGTTGCCAGCCGCACCGCGCCGCCCGCCATCCCCAGGATGTCGCGCCAGAAATAGAGGCAGATCGCCAGGAGCGTGCCGACATGGCCGGCGATGTCGAGCACCAGCTCCTGCCCGGCGCCGAGGTCGACCGGGTGCTCCAGCCGGCCGAAGACCTCCCAGGTCAGGATCAGGTGCGCGGAAGAGGAGATCGGCAGCAGTTCGGTCAGGCCCTGGACCAGTGCCAGAATGGCCAGAAACAGGAGTGGCACGGGTCTCCCCCCTTCGCCGGCGGTTCGCGGGGCCCGCTGCCCTCCGCCCCTGCGCCTGCGGCAGGCGGCTTATAGCAGCCCCTCGCGCGCGCCGCCCAGCCCGAAAGATCGACCGCAAAGTGGTTCCGATATGAGACCATTTTGCGGAACCCCTCGGCAGCCGGATGCGAGGACTGCCGGCTGGCGACCTTGTCCGCGAAATTAAAGGCATCATTCCTGACCTATTAGAGAGAAACTGCGTGCATCGGCTCGATTTCTGCCGTATAGGAACGCGGTGCGCAGGCTCGCGGCATAGAAGCGAACCGCAGGCCGAGGAACGAAGGTCGATACGACCGCCACGCTCACCGAGCCGCGCTCTGGATAGACCCTGGCCGAACGACGGCGCCCGCGGTGGCTTCCGCAAGGAAGCGGCAGGCGACGCGGGCGGTGCGGCCGGGATTGGACGACAGGAGAAAGGATCGCCGCCATGGCCAACCGCATGCTGCGCTTCGTCAAGCTGGAGCAGCGCCTGCCGTCGAAGCGCGATGTCGCTCAGCGGCGGCAGGACTTCGGCGAGATCTACCAGGATTACAACGACGAGGGCGCGGCCGAGCAGGCCAGCCGCTGCTCGCAGTGCGGCGTGCCCTTCTGTCAGGTGCACTGCCCGGTGCACAACAACATCCCCGACTGGTTGATGCTGACGGCCGAGGGCCGCCTCGAGGAGGCCTACGAAGTCAGCCAGGCGACCAACAACTTCCCGGAGATCTGCGGCCGCATCTGCCCGCAGGACCGTCTGTGCGAGGGCAACTGCGTCATCGAGCAGGCCGGCCACGGCACGGTGACCATCGGATCGGTGGAGCGCTACATCACCGACACCGCCTGGGAGAAGGGCTGGGTCAAGCCGATCGAGCCGCCGGTGGAGCGCGAGCGCTCGGTCGGCGTCATCGGCGCCGGCCCCGCCGGCATGGCGGCGGCCGAGCAGCTGCGCAAGCAGGGCTGGCAGGTCACGATCTACGACCGCCATGACCGCGCCGGCGGTCTGCTGATCTATGGCATCCCGAACTTCAAGCTGGACAAGGAGACGGTGGCGCGGCGCACCGAGATGATGGTGCGCTCGAAGATCGCCTTCGAGCTGGACTGCGAGATCGGCCGCGACATCACCCTGGCCGAACTGCGCCAGCGGCACGACGCGATCCTCATCGCCACCGGCGTCTACAAGGCACGCGACATCAAGGTGCCGGGCGTCGGCTCCGGGGGCGTCGTGCGCGCGATCGACTTCCTGACCGCCTCCAACCGCAAGAGCTTTGGCGAGAGCGTCCCGGCCTTCGAGGACGGCAGCCTCGACGCCGCCGGCAAGAAGGTGGTGGTGATCGGCGGCGGCGACACCGCGATGGACTGCGTGCGCACCGCCGTGCGCCAGGGCGCCAAGGCGGTGCGCTGCCTCTATCGCCGCGACCGCGCCAACATGCCGGGCTCGCAGCGCGAGGTGGCGAACGCCGAGGAGGAGGGGGTGCAGTTCATCTGGCTGGCGGCGCCGGAGGCGGTGCTGGGCGACGGCACCTGCAGCCACGTGCGCGCCGCCAAGGTGCATCTCGGCCTGCCCGACGCCACCGGCCGCCAGACACCGCAGATCCTCGAGGGCTCCGGCTTCAACGTCGAGGCCGACCTGGTGGTGAAGGCCCTGGGCTTCGATCCCGAGGACCTGCCCAAGCTGTTCGACGAAAAGGGCCTGGAGGTGACCCGCTGGGGCACCATCAAGGCCGACTACCGCACGCTGCAGACCAGCCTGCCGGGGGTCTTCGCCGCCGGCGACATCGTGCGCGGCGCCTCGCTGGTGGTCTGGGGCATCCGCGATGGCCGCGACGCCGCCGCCTCGATCGACGCCTACCTCAGGGCGAAGGGCGCCGCGCCCGCTGCCGCCGCGGAGTGACGACGATGCTGACGCTGCATGACTTTCTCGACAGCGGAAACGGCTTCAAGGCGCGGCTGCTGCTGGCGCTGACCGGCCGGCCCTACCGCCTGGTGGAGCACGACATCCTGCAGGGCGCGACCCGCACGCCGGCCTTCCTCTCGAAGAACCCGAACGGACGCATCCCGCTGCTGGAGCTGGAGGATGGGCGCTTCCTGGCGGAATCCGACGCCATTCTCTTCTGGCTGGCGCAGGGCACGCCCTTCTGGCCGGAGGATCCCTTCGCGCAGGCGCAGGTCCTGCAGTGGATGTTCTTCGAGCAGTACAGCCACGAGCCCTATGTCGCGGTCCTGCGCGCGTGGAAGCACGTCGGCTTCGGCCTGACGCCGGAGCGCGAGGCGCGCATGGCCGAACTCGAGGCCAAGGGCTATGCCGCCCTCGAGGTGATGGAGGGGCACCTGGCGGACCGCGACTGGTTCGTCGGGCAGAGCTGCTCGATCGCCGACCTGGCGCTCTATGCCTATACCCATGTCGCCGACGAGGGCGATTTCGACCTCGCCCGCTTCCCCCGCATCCGCGCCTGGATCGAGCGCCTCTCGGCGCTCCCCGGCTACGTCGCCATCACCCATCGCCCGCCGCAGCCGGCGGCGCTGGCAGAGTTCTCGGAGTGACCGCCATGCCACGTGACACACAGCCGATGAGTGCCGCCGACCTGGTCCGCTGGCAGGAGAGCGAAGCCCGGCGTCTGGCCGAGCATGGGCTCTACGATCCGCGCGAGGAGCACGACGCCTGCGGCGTCGGCCTGGTCGCCTCGATCGACGGCACGCCGCGGCGCGAGGTGGTGGAGGCCGCGCTGGCCGCGCTGAAGGCGATCTGGCACCGCGGTGCGGTCGACGCCGACGGCAAGACCGGCGACGGCGCCGGCATCCACGTGCAGATCCCGCAGGAGTTCTTCCACGAGCACGTCACCCGCACCGGCCACAATCCCGGCGACGAGCGCATCGGCGTCGGCATGACCTTCTTGCCGCGCACCGATTTCGCGGCGCAGGAGCGCTGCCGCATCATCGTCGAGCGGGAGATCCTGAACTTCGGCTACTCGATCTTCGGCTGGCGCCAGGTGCCGATCGACACCGCGCTGATCGGCGAGAAGGCCAACGCGACGCGGCCCGAGATCGAGCAGATCATGATCGCCAACGCGCGCGGCGTGGATGCGCAGCAGTTCGAGATCGACCTCTACGTCATCCGCCGCCGCATCGAGAAGGCGGTGGAGGAGGAGTCGATCAAGGACTTCTACATCTGCTCGCTGTCCGGCCGCTCGATCATCTACAAGGGCATGTTCCTGGCCGAGCAGATCGACGCCTTCTACCCCGACCTGAACGACCCGCGCTTCACCTCGAACTTCGCCATCTTCCACCAGCGCTACTCGACCAACACCTTCCCGACCTGGCGCCTGGCGCAGCCCTTCCGCGTCATTGCCCACAACGGCGAGATCAACACGCTGAAGGGCAACGTGAACTGGATGAAGGCACACGAGTGCCGCCTGGAATCGAAGGTCTTCGGGCCCTTCGTCGAGGACCTGAAGCCGATCATCCAGCCGGAATCGTCCGACTCCGCGGCGCTCGACGCGGTGATGGAGCTGCTGGTGCGCTGCGATCGCGACCTGCCGCTGGTGAAGTCGATGCTGATCCCGGAGGCCTGGAGCGAGGACAGCGCCATCCCGCAGTCCTGGAAGGACTTCTACGCCTACTGCAATGCCGTCATGGAGCCCTGGGACGGGCCGGCGGCGATCTGCGGCTATGGCGGCCGATGGCTGGTCGCCGGCATGGACCGCAACGGGCTGCGACCGCTGCGCTACAGCCTCACCGACGATGGCCTGCTGTTCGCCGGCTCGGAGACCGGGATGGTGCGCATCGACGAGGCGCGCATCATCGAGAAGGGGCGCCTCGGCCCCGGCCAGATGCTGGCGGTCGACCTGAAGGAAGGCGTGCTGCTGAAGGACAAGGAGCTGAAGGACACGCTGGCCAAGCGCCGTCCCTGGGGCGACTGGGTGAAGCGCACCACCCGCATCGACGAGCTGGTCCGCCGCGACGCCGCCGCCGAGGTCGGCCCGACAGCGGCGATGGCGCGCGAGGAGCTGCGCCGGCGGCAGTTGACCTACAACGTCACGATGGAGGACCTGGAGCTGATCCTCCACCCGATGGTGGAGGACGCCAAGGAGGCCGTCGGCTCGATGGGCGACGACACGCCGCTGGCCGTCCTGTCGGAGAACGCCCGCCCGCTGCACCACTTCTTCCGGCAGAACTTCAGCCAGGTAACCAACCCGCCGATCGATTCGCTGCGCGAGCGTCGGGTGATGACGCTGAACACCCGGCTCGGCAACCTCGGCAACATTCTCGACGAGAACGACGAGCAGAACCGCTTCCTGCTGCTCTCCAGCCCGATCCTGACCAACGCCGAATTCCGTGCCATGACGCGGCACATGGGGGCGGGCGCGGTGGAGATCGACTGCACCCTGCCGACCGCCGAGATGCGGCTGGGCAGCGATTCCACGCTGCGCGAGGCGCTGGCCCGCATCCGCCGCGAGGCCGAGGATGCGGTGCGCGGCGGCGCCGAGCACGTGATCCTCTCCGACCACCGGGCTGACGGCGCGCGCTCGCCGCTGCCGATGATCCTGGCGACCGCGGCGGTGCATGCGCACCTGGTGAAGCAGAAGCTGCGCACCTTCACCTCGGTCAACGTGCGGTCGGGCGAATGCCTCGACGTGCACAACGTCGCCGTCCTGGTCGGCTGCGGCGCGACCACGATCAATCCCTACCTGGCGGAGGAGGCGATCCTCGACCGCCATGCCCGCGGCCTCTTCGGCACGCTTTCCACCGGCGACTGCCTGAGGAACTACAAGAAGGCGATCGACGACGGCCTGCTGAAGATCATGTCGAAGATGGGCATCTCGGTGCTCTCCTCCTATCGCGGCGGCTACAACTTCGAGGCCATCGGCCTCAGCCGCACGCTGGTCGACGAGTTCTTCCCCGGCATGCCGTCGCGGATCTCCGGCATCGGCCTCACCGGTATCCAGCAGAACCTGATCGAGCTGCACGAGCGTGCCTGGAACCAGCAGGTGATCGCGCTGCCGATCGGCGGCTACTACCGCTACCGGCGCGGCGGCGAGAGCCACGCCTGGCAGGCGGCGCTGATCCACACGCTGCAGTCCGCCGTGGCGACCGACAGCTACTCGACCTACAAGAAGTTCTCCGAGGGCGTGCGCCAGCTGGCGCCGACCAGCCTGCGCGACCTGCTCGACTTCAAGCTGGAGGGCGCCACGCCGATCCCGCTGGAGGAGGTCGAGTCGATCACCTCGATCCGCAAGCGCTTCGTCACCCCCGGCATGAGCCTGGGGGCGCTCTCGCCCGAGGCGCACGGCACGCTGAACATCGCGATGAACCGCATCGGCGCGAAGTCGGATTCCGGCGAGGGCGGCGAGGTGCCGGAGCGCTACCTGCCGGCGCCGAACGGCGACAATGCCAACTCGGCGATCAAGCAGATCGCCTCGGGCCGCTTCGGCGTCACCGCCGAGTACCTGAACAAGTGCCGCGAGATCGAGATCAAGGTCGCGCAGGGCGCCAAGCCCGGCGAGGGCGGCCAGCTGCCCGGCTTCAAGGTCACCGAGATGATCGCCAAGCTGCGCCACGCGACGCCGGGCGTGATGCTGATCTCGCCGCCGCCGCACCACGACATCTACTCGATCGAGGACCTGGCGCAGCTGATCTACGACCTGAAGCAGATCAATCCCGACGCCCGCGTCTGCGTGAAGCTGGTGGCGCGCTCGGGCATCGGCACCATCGCCGCCGGCGTGGCCAAGGCGAAGGCCGACGTGATCCTGGTCTCCGGCCACAATGGCGGCACCGGCGCCAGCCCGCAGACCTCGATCAAGTTCGCCGGCATTCCCTGGGAGATGGGCCTCACCGAGACCCATCAGGTGCTGACGCTGAACCATCTGCGCCACCGCGTGCGCCTGCGCACCGACGGCGGCATCAAGACCGGCCGCGACGTGGTGGTGGCCGCGATGCTGGGCGCCGAGGAGTACGGCGTCGGCACGGCCTCGCTGGTCGCCATGGGCTGCATCATGGTGCGCCAGTGCCATTCCAACACCTGCCCCGTCGGCGTGTGCGTGCAGGACGAGGCGCTGCGCAAGAAGTTCACCGGCACACCGGAGAAGGTGGTGAACCTCTTCTCCTTCGTCGCCGAGGAGGTTCGCGAGGTGTTGGCGCAGCTCGGCCTGCGTTCGCTCGACGAGGCGATCGGGCGCACCGACCTGCTGGCACAGGTCTCCCGCGGCGCCTCGCACCTCGACGACCTCGATCTCAACCCGCTGCTGATCAAGGCCGACTCCGGCGGCGAACCCGGCCTACTGCACGCTCGAGGGCCGCAACGAGGTGCCCGACACGCTGGACGCGCAGATCATCGCCGACGCCGGGCCCCTCTTCGAGGTCGGCGAGAAGATGCAGCTGCAGTACAACGTGCAGAACACCCAGCGGGCGATCGGAACGCGGCTCTCGGCCAAGATCACGCGGAAGTTCGGCATGACCGGGCTCGCCCCCGGCCACCTGACGGTGCGGCTGCGGGGATCCGCCGGCCAGTCGCTCGGCGCCTTCGCGGTGCAGGGGGTGAAGCTGGAGGTCTTCGGCGACGCCAACGACTACGTCGGCAAGGGCCTCTCGGGCGGTACCATCGTGGTGCGGCCGCTGACCAAGTCGTCGCTCTCGACGCAGGACAACACCATCATCGGCAACACGGTGCTCTATGGCGCCACGGCCGGCTATCTCTTCGCCGCCGGCCAGGCCGGGGAGCGCTTCTGCGTCCGCAACTCCGGCGCCGTGGCGGTGGTCGAGGGCTGCGGCTCCAACGGCTGCGAGTACATGACCGGCGGCGTGGTGGCGATCCTGGGGGCGGTGGGCGAGAACTTCGCCGCCGGCATGACCGGCGGCATGGCCTATGTCTACGACCCCGAGGGGGAGCTGCCGATCCGCATCAACGACGAGAGCGTGATCTACCAGAGGATCGAGGTGCCGACCTACGAGGACCAGGTGCGCGACCTGATCGAGCGCCACTGGCGCGAGACCCAGTCGAAGTATGCCGAGCGCCTGCTGGTCGACTGGCACCTGACCCGCCGCCAGCTCTGGCAGGTGGTGCCGAAGGAGATGCTGACCCGCCTGGCCGAGCCGGTGACGCTGAAGCAGCAGGGCGAGAAGCGGGCCTGAGGGCGGGGCGGGCGGCGGCCGGGCTCAGCCTGCCGCCTTCGCCCGCGCCATCCCCTCCAGGATCAGCTTGCCCGCCTCTTCCGGGCCGACCCAGTTGGTGATGGTCACCCACTTGCCCTTTTCCAGGTCCTTGTAGTGCTGGAAGAAGTGGGCCATCTGCTCGGTCAGGATCGGCGGCAGGTCGCTGTAGCTCTGCACGCCGCTGTAGAAGGGGTGCAGTTTGTCCACCGGCACGGCGACGATCTTCTCGTCGGGCCCGGCCTCGTCCTCCATCAGCAGCGCGCCGATCGGGCGGCAGCGGATGACGCAGCCCGGCACCACCGGCACCTGGCCGACCACGATGATGTCGCAGGGGTCGCCGTCGGCCGAGAGGGTGTGCGGCACGAAGCCGTAGTTCCCCGGGTAGTACATGGCGGTGTGCAGGAAGCGGTCGACGAACATCGCTCCGGAACCCTTGTCCAGCTCGTACTTCACCGGTACGCCGCCCTGCGGGATCTCGATCACCGCGTTGATGTCCACCGGCGGCTCCAGGCCGACCGGGATCCGGCTGATGTCCATAAGGCTCTCCTTGCCATCGCAACCGTCGGATTATGCCAAATGCCCCGTGCAAGAGGGCGACCCGCGAAGAAGTCGTTTCCCACGCGGCCGGCCTTGGGCTAACCATCCTCCCTATGCGCGTGCTCTACCACCTTCCCCTCGACGCCGGCTGTCGCAAGATCCGTATCCTGCTGAAGGAGAAGGCGCTCGAGTTCGAGGTCAAGGCGGAGAAGACCTGGGAGCGGCGCGAGGGCTTCCTGAAGCTGAACCCGGCCGGCGAGGTGCCGGTGCTGATTGAGGCCGACGGCACGGTGATCCCCGATCATCGGGTAGATCTCGAGTATCTCTGCGAGGCCTACCGCGAGGGCCCCGAGATCATCGGCCAGTCGCCGATCGACCGCGCCGAGGGACGCCGGCTGGCGCAGTGGTTCGACGAGAAGTTCGGCCGCGAGGTGACGCAGAACCTGGTGTCGGAGAAGATCCTCAAGCGCTTCCTCGGCATGGGCGAGCCGAACAGCCAGGCGATCCGTGCCGGCCACTCCAACATCCACTACCACCTCGACTACATCGGCTGGCTGGCGGAGCGGCGGCGCTGGCTGGCCGGCGACGAGTTCTCCATCGCCGACATCGCCGCGGCGGCGCACGTCTCGGCGGTGGACTACCTGGGCGACGTGCCCTGGTCAGACCACGAGCCGGCCAAGGACTGGTACGCCCGGATGAAGTCGCGGCCCTCGATGCGGCCGCTGCTGGCCGACTATCTGCCCGGTGCGCCGCCGCCCAAGCACTACGCCGACCTCGATTTCTGAGGCCGGTCGGGACAGCGCCTCATGAGCGGGGAGCCAGCCAAGGCTGCGAAGCCGGCACCACCGGAGGATCCGGGCGGAACCGACGGCGGGCTGACCGCGCTGCTCGGGCGCATGCTGGGCAATCCCAAGGCGGAAGGCCGGCTCTCGCTGAACGAGCTGATGGAGCGGGCGGGGGGCCGTGGCCCCGCCTTCCTGATGATCCTGCTCTGTCTGCTGTCGATGATCTTCTCCATCGTGCCGGGCTTCTCGACCCTGGTCGGGCTGCCGCTCTTCATCCTCTCGGCGCAGATGGCGGTCGGGCGCCGGCAGCTGTCGCTGCCCGGCTGGCTCGGCCGCCGCTCCTTCGACCAGCAGGCGCTGGCGCAGGGGCTCTATCGCCGCATGGATCTGCTGCGCCGGGCCGAAAGCCTGGTGCGTCCGCGCCTCAAGGTCTTCTGTTCCCGCGGCTCGCTGCAGGCCATGGGCGTCGTCGGCACGCTCTGTGCCGCGGTGCTGTTCCTGCCGATCCCGCTGATGAACTTTCCCCCGACGCTGGCGGTCTTCCTGATGGCGCTCGGCGTGCTCGGCCACGACGGTTTGATGGTGCTGGCGGGCTTCGTGCTGGCGGCCTTGATCGTCGGCGGACTGGTGCTCGTCGCGCTCTTCCTGCCGGAGGCGTTGGTCGGCCTCTGGGACATGCTGGGCCTCGGCGGCGCCTAGCCGGCCCGCCGCGTCACTCCTCGATCTTCAGGTCCATCTCCTCGAGCGCCAGACGGGCGGCGTCGCCGGTCGGACCATGCGGCTCCAGCCGCAGGACCTGCAGGAAGTCGAGCCGCGCCGCGGCGATCTCGCCGAGGGTGCGGTGCAGCTGGCCGCGCTCGAGGAAGGCGCCGGGGTTCAGCGGGTCGAGCATGATGGCGCGCTCCAGGTCGGCCGCCGCCAGCTCGTAGGCCTCCAGGTAGCGATAGGCGGCGGCGCGGTAGATCAGCACGTCGACGCGGTCCGGCTCCAGGTCCTCGGCGCGGTTGAGGTCGTCGACCGCGGCCCAGAGGTCGCCGGACAGCGCCAGCGCCAGCGCCCGGTCGACGTGCAGGCTCGGGGCGTTGGGCACCAGCGCGATGGCGGCGTCGAAGGCGGCGATGGCGCGCGGCAGGTCGTCCGCCAGGACCCAGGCATTGCCGGCCTCGGCGAACAGCGTGGCGCGCCCCTCGGGGCTGCGGTCGGGTGCCGTCTCCACCAATCCCTCGAGCTGCAGGGCGGCGTCGCCGTAGGCGCCGAGGCCGATCAGCGCCACGGCGATGCAGTGCTGTGCCGCCGCGCCGCCGTCCTCGGCCTGCCAGGCCAGCGCCGCGGCGAGCGCCGCCTCCGGATCCTCGGAGACGTCGCGCAGACAGTCGGCATGGCGTTGCGAATGCCAGGTCGTCGCCGCCCTTGCCGGCGCGAGAGGCGACAGCGACAGCAGCAGGCAGAGGAGTGCGGCGAGGAGGGCCGCGCAGCGCTTGTCGGTTCGGCATGACGGTCCCTAGAGTGGCGCCGCCGCACGCCGGCGCCAAGCCCCGGCCCGACAACGAGGACCCCGCTGACCGCCATGACCGAGCCCCCCGCCGCCCCGCCGCGGCTTTTCATCTTTGGCCTGGGCGACAGTGCCCGCGTCCTGGCGTCGCAGCTGCAGCCCTTGGGCTGGCGGATCGCCGGCACCACCCGCGACGAGGACAAGGCCTATCGCCTGGCGGTGGCCGGCATCGAGACCCACTTCTTCGACCGCGGGCGGCCGCTGCCGGACCCGGCGGCGGCCCTGGACGGCGCCACGCATCTGCTGTCCAGCGTCCCGCCGGACGAGTGGGGCGATCCGGTGATCGACCACCACGGCGCCGATCTGGCGGCGCAGGGCGGCCTTGCCTGGGCCGGCTATCTCTCCACCACCGGCGTCTATGGCGACAGCGCCGGTGCCTGGGTCGACGAGGAGAGCCCGCTGCGGCCCGGCAACGAGCGCTCGCGGCGCCGTTGCGCCGCCGAACGCGCCTGGAGCGACCTGCGGCGCATCGGCGGCGTGCCGGTGCACCTCTTCCGCCTCGCCGGAATCTACGGTCCGGGCCGCAACGCATTGCGCGAGCGGCTGTCAGGCCGGGCGCGGCGCATCGTGAAGCCGGACCAGGTCTTCAGCCGGATCCACGTCGCCGACATCGCCGGAGCGCTGCAGGCCTCGATGGCGGCACCGCGGCCGGGGCGGGTCTACAATCTCGCCGACGACGAGCCGGCCACGGCCGCGGCGGTCATGGAGGAGGCCTGCCGCCTGCTCGGCCTGCCGGCGCCGCCGGAGGTCCCTTCGCCGAGGCGTCGCGCGATATGAGCGCGATGGCGCTGTCCTTCTGGAGCGAGTGCCGCCGGGTCTGCAACCGGCGCCTTACCGAGGAGCTGGGCTACCGCCTGCGCTATCCGAGCTATCGCGAAGGCCTGGCGGGATTGCTGGAGACCCTGCGGCCCTAGGCGCCCTCGAGCCCGGCGAAGAGGCGGTCGAGCGTCGCGTCGAGCAGGCTGAGCGCGCGGGCGTCCGACAGCCGGTGATCGCCGAGCTTCACCAGCGTCACCTCGACGTCGGAGTGGTCCACCGCGTCCATCAGCGCCAGCGAGCGGTCGAAGGGCACGTCGTTGTCCTCGGTGCCGTGCAGCAGGCGCACCGGGCAGGCGATGCGGATCGGCGACGCAGCAGCAGGTGGTTGCGCCCCTCCTCGATCAGGTGGCGGGTGATGACATAGGGCTCCTCGCCGTAGTCGGAGGGCTGCTCCAGCCGTCCCTCCTCCGCCAGCTTGCGGCGCTGGTCGGGCGGCAACTGGTCCCAGATCAGGTCCTCGGTGAAGTCGGGTGCGGAGGCGATGCCGACCAGGCCGGCCACCCGCTCCGGCCGCGCCAGCGCCACCAGCAGCATGATCCAGCCGCCCATCGAGGAGCCGACCAGGACCTGCGGCCCTTCGGTCACAGGATCGAGCACGGCCAGGGCATCGTTGCCCCAGTGCCCGATCGAGCCCTCCTCGAAACGTCCCGAGGAAAGGCCGTGGCCACTGTAGTCGAAGCGCACGAAGGCGCGGCCGCGCGCGGCGCGCGTAGGCCTCCAGATGTGTGGCCTTGGTGCCACTCATGTCGCTCATGAACCCGCCGAGGAAGACCATCCCTGGCCCGACGCCGCCGTGCGCCGATAACGGTAGGCAAGAGGCTGCGGGGAAGTGATAGGATCGCATGCGATGTCGGCGCTCTCGGCGGTCATACGGTAGTGGTCCTCTCGGCTGGATCGGGCGAACGGTGGCCAAGGAAGACGATGCGGTCGGGAAGGCGGGGGCTACCATGTCACCTTGGAGCCGGTCGATAGCCTGGGCTTGTCCGCTCATTCTGCAGGTGCTGCCGGCGCTGGTGACCGGTGGCGTCGAGCGCTCGGCCGTCGATATCGCCCAGGCGGTGCAGGAGGCCGGCGGCACCGCCATCGTCGCCTCCGAGGGGGGGCCGCTGGAACTGGAGCTGCAGCGCGCGGGCGCGCTGCACGAGAAGCTGCCGCTGGCCTCCAAGAACCCGCTGACCATGGCGCGCAACGTCGGCCGCCTGGCCGCAGCTGATCGACCAGTACGACGTCGATATCGTGCACGCCCGCAGCCGCGCGCCGGCCTGGAGCGCCTACTACGCCGCCAAGCGCCGCGGCCGGCCCTTCGTCACCACCTTCCACGGCACCTACAACCGCGGCGTGCCGCTGAAGCAGCAATACAACGCCATCATGACCAAGGGCGAGCGGGTGATCGCCAACTCCGAGTTCATCTCCCGCCACATCCGCGAGAACTACACGGTCGATCCCACCCGCATCCGCGTCATCCATCGCGGCATCGACCTCTTCCGCTTCGATCCCGCCAAGGTGTCGAACGAGCGCGTGGTTGCGCTGGCGCAGCGCTGGCGCCTGCCCGACGGCGTGCCGGTGATCATGCTGCCGGGGCGCCTCACCCGCTGGAAGGGGCAGCGCCTGCTGATCGAGGCGATGACCCAGCTCGCCGACCTCGACTGCGTCGCCCTGATGGTCGGCTCCGACCAGGGTCGCGACAACTACCGCAGCGAACTGGAGGCGCTGATCCGCGAGAAGCGGCTGATCGGCCGCGCCGTGGTGCTGGACCAGTGCGACGACATGCCGGCGGCCTACAAGCTGGCCGACGTGGTGGTCTCGGCCTCGACCGATCCCGAGGCCTTCGGGCGGGTGGTCTCCGAGGGGCAGGCGCTGGGACGCCCGGTGGTGGCGGCGAATCACGGCGGCGCACCGGAGCAGATCCTGCTCGACCGCACCGGCTTCCTCTTCGAGCCGGGCAGCGTGGAGGGGCTGGCGCAGGCGCTGCGCCGGGCCCTGGCGCTGACCGCGGAGCAGCGGCAGGTGCTGGCCGGCGAGGCGCTGGCGCATGTGCGCGAATTCTTCTCCAAGGAGCAGATGTGCGCCCGCACGCTGGCGCTCTATCGCGAGATCGACCGCCAGCGCGCCTATGAGCGCGACCTCAAGCGTCTGCAGATGGCCTGAGGGCGAGGCGGCGGCGGAGCGGGGAGCGGCGCTGCGGCGCGGCGCGATGCAATCAGAAGAACTTGCGTTGCTTGCGGCGCCGGCAGAGCAGCAGCAGCAGCAGGCCGGGGGCGCCGAAGACCAGCAGGGCCGGCGCCTCCAGCAGCGGGAAGACGACGCTCGACCAGAGCCATTCGGAGACGTGCCGCGCGATCGCCGGCTCGACCAGCAGCAGGCTGTCGCGGTCGATCGCCGCCCAGACGGCGCCGAGGGGCCGCCATGCGAAGCCCTCTCCTTCGACGAGGCCGACGAGATCCCAGATGAGTACGGCCGTTGCGGCCAGGACCAAGACCCAGCCGACGACCCAGCCAAACCAACGCAATATCTGGCTCCTTCCTGGCGCCCCGTTCGCCCTAGGTATGAGGAGCCCCCCCGGGCGGCAGTATCGACGACGAGGCGTGGCCGCGTCAGCCCCTTTTTCCGCCGCTATGGCCAGAGATTGGAGTGATTGATTGCGCCGGGCCTTTCGGCTAGCTTCCGCCGCCTTGCGGATGGGTGGCCGAGTGGTTGAAGGCGCACGCCTGGAAAGTGTGTATACGGTGTTGAGCCGTATCGAGGGTTCGAATCCCTCCCCATCCGCCAGCTTCCTTTGCGCGCAGGCACTCTTAACGCTGCAGGTCTGCCGACCAGCTGCTGGGTTCGCGCAGCCCGGCCGCAGAGCAGCATAGTGCTTGCGGCAACTTCGACTCGGGGGCCCTCGTCGCAATCGCTGGCGCCTGAGCTCCTCCCCTCAACTTGGGTCAGGACCCATAGCCGGCACGCGATGATGGCTGCGACCGGCGGGGCGGCCAGAATAGGCTGATTGCGAGCTTGTCCGATCGGTGGCGCCCCTCGGCCAGCGGCCGCCCGTATCCATCACAGAGCGCAGGGACCAGGTGATTTCCCTTCGCCTGGCCCCGGACCCCCAATGGAGAGCAGGTCAAGAGCGGACGGCGGCTTCCAGCGGGGCGTGCCGCAACAAGGCGCTCAGCTGCTCGAAGACCAGAGCGGGACAAGCCGGCAGCAATCACACTAGATCGCGGGTCATGGCTTCATGCAGCGGCATCAGATGCGCGGGGCCAACCATGCGGCCATCCTCGACGAGCTGCTCGTTCCCCATCCAAAGCGACTGGTCATAGACGATGCCGTCGGGATGGTTCTCGCCGCCGCCCGGCTCCCACCAGGGCAATCCCATGCCGATGGCGTTCGAGCCCGGGATGCGAATGTCCTCGATGAAGTTCCGCCCGGTGAACAGGGTGCCGGGATGGAAGCCGCAGGTGAAGTGGATGAAGTAGCCGTAGTCGCCGGTGCCGCTGGCGCGCCGGAGCGCGCGGTCGAAGCTGGGGCGGTCCTCGGTGCCGCCGCCGGTGAAACTCTTGATCTTGCCATCGACCTCGATGGAGATCGGGCGCCGCAACGCACGATGGTACTCGTCGAACAGCGCCTGGATCACGATCGTGCCGCGGACGCTTTCCTTGACGGGATAGAAGCTCTGGGTGCCGGGGACCGTGTGCATGCCGGGGCTGTCGGCGACCAGGGCGCGCTTCGGCTGACGCTCGGCCAGGTTGAATGTGACGTCGGTTCCGAGCGGGCAGGTGAAGCGCATCGTCTGACCGGCCTTCTCCGCCAGATAGTCGGCGAAGGCGACGTTGAAGGCCATCATGGCGCCGAAGTCGACGTTGCCGTAGAGCCGCTCGAAGGCCTCGGCGGTGGCCAGCGCCAGCAGGGCATAGCGGCAGCGGCCGCCCTGCATCGCGGCATCGTGCGCGCCAGAACCGGCGTGATAGGGGAAGCAGAAGTCGAACCAAACGTCCGACGCCACGGCCGCGGCGCGCAGCGAGTCCGAGACGTAGGGGTCGGAGAGGCCGCCCTGGAACGGGATCTGCGGCGCCACAGCGATCAGCGGCTTGCCACCGGCGCGCACCACGCTGCTACCTACGGCGTCGAGCAGTGCCGCCTCGGTGTGGGTGTCCGCGGAGATCAGCACCGACTCGCCTGGGCGCACGGCAAAATGCTCTACGACGAGGGCATCGGCGGCGCGGTTCAACCTCTTGTGCGACAGCAGTGACATGGTGCTTTGCCCCTTTGCGTAGCCTCAGGAATAATACAATTGTATCATTCGCCGACTCTTTGCAAGACGAGCAGGCTGGGTTTGCACGGCCGCTAGGCCGGCGGCTCGAGGGTGAGCAGCGGCTCGATCTGTTGGAACAGGCGCCGGGGGTGGGTGCGCGTGGGATTGAGGCTCCACTCCAGCCACAGGCCCTTCAGCAGTGCCACGACCAACTGGGTGCGGCGACGCACGGCCGCCTGGGCGACGGCCGGATCGGTGGCGGCCCGTAGCAGCCCCGCGACGCGGGCCTCGAAAGCGCCGTAGATCTCGTCGTGCACGGCCCGCACCTCCGCGTTGGTGCGGCTGAGGCCCCAGAAGAGAAAGCGGGCCTGGATGTAGTCGGCGCGCAGGATCGGCGGCGCCAGGCCGGCGGTCAGGAAGGCGCTGAGGCGTGCTGCAGGCGCTTCGCCGGCCGCCGCCATCGCGCGCTCCGCCTGCTGCTGCAAGAGCAGCGAGAGGTGCCGGTAGGTCGCGGCCAGCAAGGCATCCTTGCTGCCGAAGTGATGCCGGACCATGCCAGGCGAAAGGTCGGCGGCGGCGGCGATGCGCCGGACGGTCGTCCGCTCCACGCCGTGACGGATCAGGCTGGCAAGGGTGGCTTCGACCAGACGCGCGCGCTGTCGATCCGGCGGCAGGCGTCGATAGGGCTTGCGCCGCGCCGTGCGAGCCGTGTGCGCCGCTGTCATTGACTGGGTCTCAGGTTCATGGGGTCCCGCCGCGTCATGCCGATGGAGCATCACCTCAATCGATCAGCACATAAAAATTATCGATTTGAGTTATGGCGCTCCCGGCCTGTTGAATGTTTCTGCCATTGATGGGCTGCGACCTGCGGGTCGTGTCCCGGCGACGGCCGAGGGCGACGGAGATCGCCCAGGAGAACAGCGGTAGGCGCACCTGAGCGAGCGCCCCCAGGATCCAAGTCTCGGCTTGCAAGGGCCGCGCGGCAAGGCCGTCGCGCCCAAGGGGGAAGGCTTGCCTGTCGCCGACGACAGGATCGTGGACGAGGAGGCTCGCGGATGTCGCGTGCTGGGGGAGCCTTGATGGATTCGAGCGATCAAGCGATCAGGGTGGGCGGCAAGCCGGCTGTCCTGCAAATCATTCGTCGAGGGTTCATCGGGAACGGTATCCTGCCGCTGGTTCTGGCGGTGGCGATCATCGGCTTCGGGCTCGCGGCGCCGCGGTTCCTGAGCTACGAGAACCTGTTCAACGTGGCGCGTCACAGCAGCTACCTGATCGTGGTCTGCCTGGGGCAGATGCTCACCCTGCTGGTGCGCGGCATCGACATGTCGGTCGGCTCGACGGTCGCGCTGGTCAGCGTGACGACGGCGATGGCCGGCTCGAGCGTGCTGGCCGGCGACCCCGATGCGGTCGGCCTGGCGATCGCCGCGGCCATCGCCGGCGGCCTGGCCACCGGCGCGGTGGTGGGGCTGGTCAACGGCGTCGGCGTGGCGCTGTTCCGCGTCAATCCCTTCATCATGACCGTGGGCATGCTCTCCATCCTCACCGGCGTCGCCCTGACCCTCAGCGGCGGCATGCCGGTCTATGGCCTGCCCAAGCAGTTCGGCCAGATCCTGGCCTACGCCGCGCCCCTCGGCATCCCGGTCCCCATGCTGCTCGCCGCCGCTCTCGCGCTGGTCATGGCCTACCTGCTCTACATGACCCCGCTGATGCGCCAATGTTCTTAACATTCAGCCGATGCTTTAAATTAATCAACGATACAGAAAAAGGCGATTTTGGACTGGCTGTAGCCGCAGACAAAGCAGGTAACGGTAAAGCCGAAAACCTGGACAGCTAACCTGTTTCAACCCTCAAAACAGGCGCCCATTCATCCTCTTTACCTTCCTCATGAAAATGACAGGTCTCAAAAGAGATGATGGTCTCAAAAGATGTTTGTTGATTATTTTGCAGTTTAAAAGCACAATCCGCGGCTCACGGAAGGTAATCCCACAATGGTGGAACGAGTGCCAAACAGTAATAATCATATCATAACTAATTTGAAAGCTGTGGTTATTGGAGTGGGTCCATGGGGAAAACCATGCCAGAGTATATTCCGAACTTCCAAACGTAGACCTCGTAGCTATTGCAGACATAGACGAAAAAAAAATGAGTCATTACTCTCACTCAGATGCGCAGGATATCTAGACTATATGTCCATGTGCTTCGCAACGAGAGTGTGGATATAGCTCAATCGTCGTTCCATCAGTCCTTCACAAAAAGTTGCACTGGATTGTGTTCGCGGCGGTATTCATATCCTTTTGAGAACTCATCACACTAGATCAGAGCGGTGCGGAAGAGGTCATTTTAGAGGCCGACAACAACAATGTTAAATTAATGGTCGGTCATATAGAGAGATTCAATCCGGCCATAATTGAGCTCAAGACACGGATTGACAATGGCGAGCTAGGAAAGATCTATAAAATCGACATAAATCGCACAGGGCCTTTCCCAACAAAGGCCATGGATGCAGGCATTGTCCTTGACCTCTCTGTTCATGATCTCGG